>NZ_JBIDCA010000006.1:0-14602 GCF_043204345.1 Streptomyces sp. NPDC047917 | reverse complement strand
CCGCGCACCCGGCGGCGGGGCCGGCCCACTTACTGCGGCCGCCCCCCCCCCCCCCCCGCCCGGCGGGGGGGGGGGGGGGGGGGGGGGCCCCCCCCCCCCCCCGGGGGGGGGGGGGGGCCCCCCCCCCCGGGCCCCTCGCTGTGCGGTGGCCGCTCAGTCGCCCGTCGTCCCGGTCACCGGGCGGCGGCCCGCAGGACGCCAGCCGCGGGCGCGGCCACGGGGCGCGACCAGCGCCGCCCACGCGACCAGCAGCGCGAGCGAACCGCCGCCCACCGCGATCCACACCGCCCTGCGGGTGGCACCCCCGCTGCCGTTGCCCGGCGGCATCACCACCGAGTCGTCCCGCACCGCTTCCGTGCGCCCGACCGGATCGGGCACGGAGGTGACGGCGGCGTACGGGTCCAGCCGCGGCACGTCCGCCGGGTAGGCGGTACGGGTCAGCCGCTGCGCCGTCTGCGCGGCCGACAGCTCCGGATGCGCCGACCGCACCAGCGCGGCCGTGCCCGCCGCGTACGCGGCGGCGAACGACGCCCCCGACCCGATGAAGTGCCCCGTCCCGCGCGGTCCCACGCCCACGACCCCGTCACCGGGGGCGGCGAGGTCGGCGCCACGGGTGGCCGGTGCCCCGTCCGGGCGGGTGCCCCGCGCGTCCATGTCGATGACGGAGAGGACCCCGGGCGCCGAGGCCGGCCAGTAGTCGCGCGGCGGCTCGGGCTCCCGGCCCGGCGAGGAACGGGCCGGGTCGGGGGTCGCGGCGGCCACGATCAGCGCGTCGTGGGAGGCCGCGTACTTCACCGCCGAGGCGAGCCCGGCCGAGTCGGCGGCCAGCGCGGGGGAGACCTGGACGACCTTCGCACCCGCGTCGGTGGCCGCCCGGATCCCGGCGGCGACCGAGGCCGCGGTCGCCGCCCCGCGCTCGTCGGTGCCCCGCACCGCGATGATCCGGGACTCCTGGGCGACCCCGGCGACCCGCACGTTCTTCGCGGGCGCGGCGGCGATCAGCCCGGCCACGAACGTCCCGTGGCCCACGCAGTCCGCCCCGGCGGACCCCACCGCCGAGACCCGGCCCGCGAGCGTCGGCGCGTGCGCCGAGACCCCGGTGTCCACCACCGCGACCTTCACCCCCGCACCCCTGCCGAACGTCCAGGTCCGGGCGAGCTGGAGGTTCTGCTGTTCCCACGGCACCGCCGTGGCCCGCGCCTTCGACCCGCCGGTGCACGGATCGCCGGCTTCGAGCCGCGCGGGCATCACCGGCAGCCTGACCTTCTCGCCCTCGGCCGCGGCGGTACCGGCAGCCGGCAGCACCATCGCCGCGGCGAGCAGCGCGGCGGCCGGAACCCGTCCGGCACGGCGTCCGGCCCTCATTCGGGCACCGCCTGCGGGCGTACGACGTCCTGCGGCAGCAGCAGCCGCAGATCGTCCAGGCCGGGCGCCGCCATGGTGCTGAGCCGGCCCGCCTGGCGGGTCATCATGCCCTCCAGGACCTGTCGGGCCAGCCGCGCGTTGCCGAACGAACGGTCCCTGGGCAGCGCGTCGAAGTACTCGCGCATGACCGCACCGGCGCCGGCCGCGCACTCGTAGCCGGACGCGGCCGCGTGCTGGCGGACGATGGTGACCAGCTCGTCCGAGGAGTAGTCGGCGAACTCCACCCGCCGGGAGAACCGGGAGGACAGACCGGGGTTGGACGCCAGGAAGCGCTCCATCTCACCGGTGTAGCCCGCGACGATCACCACCACCTCGTCGCGGTGGTCCTCCATCAGCTTCAGCAGCGTGTCCACCGCCTCGCGCCCGAAGTCGCTGCTGCCCGCGGAACCTTCCGGGGTCAGCGTGTACGCCTCGTCGACGAACAGCACCCCGCCCCTGGCCCGGTCGAACACCTCCCGGGTGAGCTGGGCGGTGTGTCCCACGTACCGGCCGACCAGGTCCGCCCTGGCCACCTCGACGAGCTGGCCGCGCGGCAGCACCCCGAGCGACTTCAGCAGCTCGCCGTAGAGCCGGGCGACCGTGGTCTTGCCGGTGCCGGGCGGCCCGGTGAAGACCAGATGGTGGCTGATCCGCGGCGCGGGCAGCCCGGCCGCCTCCCGCTTCTTCGCGGTGGCCAGCAGATTGACCAGGTCGGTCACATCGCGCTTGACGGCGGCCAGGCCCACCATGTCCCCGAGCCGGGCCAGCGGGTCGCTCTCCGCCCCGCCGTCGCCCGGCCGGCCGGACACCGCGGCCGCCGCCTCCTCGCCGACGTCCTCGGGCAGCAGCCGGGTGAGGTCCTGCTCGTCGGCGTCGGGAAGGGCGGCGAGCCGGTACGCCTGACGGTCCACCATCTCCTCGAACACCTGCCGGGCGGCCCGGCCGTTGCCGAAGCCGGCGTCCCTGGGCATCCGCTCGAAGTGAGTGGCGAGCGCGCCGAGCGTCGACTCGTCGAGCTCGTAGCGGTGCTGGGCGCACATGCTCTCGATGATCGCGACGAGTTCGGGGACCGCGTAGTTCTCGAACTCGACCGTCCGGGAGAAGCGCGAGGCGAGACCCGGGTTGGAGCCGAGGAAGTCCCGCATCTCGTCCGCGTACCCGGCGGCGACCACGACGACGTCGTCGCGGTGGTCCTCCATCAGCTTCAGGAGCGTGTCGACCGCTTCCCGGCCGAAGTCGGCGCCCGAACCCCGTCCGTCCGACAGCAGGCTGTACGCCTCGTCGACGAACAGCACCCCGCCCAGCGCCCGTTTGAACGTCTCGGTGGTCTTGATGGCCGTACCACCGACGATCTGCGCCACCAGGTCCGCGCGCGACACCTCCACCAGATGGCCGGAGGGCAGCGCCCCCAGCTCGGCGAGGATCGCCCCGTAGAGCCGGGCGACCGTGGTCTTGCCGGTGCCGGGCGGCCCGGAGAAGACCAGGTGGCGGCTCATCGGCGGGGCCGGCAGACCGAGCCGGGCCCGCCGCTGGGCGAGCTGGATCAGATTGACCAGCGTACGCACCTGGTGCTTGACGTTCTCCAGACCGATCAGCGCGTCCAGTTCGGCCAGCGGGCCGTCCTCGCGCGCCGTCCCCGCACCGGTGCCCGAGGCGCCTGTGCCGGCCGGATCGGTGCCCTCGGCCTCGCCGAGCCCCCAGGCGTCCCGCTTGCCGTTCTCCGTGCTGGTCAGGTGCTCTACCGCCAGCCGGTCGCCCGCCTGGGCCTGCACCAGGCCGCCGCCCTCGTTGTCCCGCGCCGTGCAGTTGACCACCGACACCGCGGCGGTGGTCTCCACCCGGAAGCCGTCCCGGCCCGAGCCGCTCACCTCGCAGGCGGTGAAGGCGCCCCGGCTGCCCTGGGCGAGCAGCACCCCGTGTCCCGCCGCGGCGGCGATCCGCAGCCGGGTCGCGGTCAGTTCGCCGCCGTCCTCGACCACCACACCCGAATCGGTGGCCTCCCGGACGTCCCAGTCCCGGACGGTGACGCTGCCGCCCGCCGCCACCGACATGCCGTGCGCGGCGCCGTGCGCGGAGCCCCCGCCGACATAGACGTTGCCGTTGTCCGCGACCCGGATCCCGGCGCCGCCCGGCCGTTCGATCTCGCAGTCCTCCAGCCGGCCCCGGCCGTCCTTGACGACCTCCACGCCGTGCCCCTTCGCGGCGCCGATCCTGGCCCTGCGCACCAGCGGATTGGCGCCGCTGCGTATCCGCAGGCCCGCGCCGCCCGCGTCGAGTACTTCGAGCCGGTCCAGCTCGGCGACCGACTCCTCCTCCAGCAGCACCCCCGTCTGCACGCTGTCCCGGACGGTCAGCCCGACCAGTACCGGGGAGGACGAGCCCCGCACGTGCAGCGCGGCGTCCTCGGCCGAATCCAGCCAGCAGTCCTCGAAGGTGCCCCGGGCCCGGTCCGACACCAGCAGGCCGGGGCCCTTCGTACGGGCGGTACGGCACCGGCGCAGCAGCGGATCGGTGCCGCCGGACAGGACGATGCCCGGCCCGTTGGTACCGGTCACCCGGAGGTCCTCCAGCACCGTCCGGGCCGACGAGGAGAGGTGGACGCCCACCCCCGTGTCGTGGACCACGGTCCGCAGGACCCGGGTGGTGCTCTGCTCCTCCAGCGCGATGGACGGCTTGTCGGTGGAGGAGATGTCGCACTCCTCCACCGAGCCCTGTCCCTCGCCGTTGGCGAGCACTCCGTTGGCGCGCGCGTCACGGATGGTGCAGCCGCGCAGTGTGATCCGGCCGCGTTCACCGATCACCACGCCCGAGGTGCCCAGGTGCTCGACCGTGCAGGACTCGGCGGAACTCTCCACCGCCGAGGTCACCACCACCCCGGCGCCGCGCGGATTGCTCACCCGGCAGTCCCGCAGCGCCACCGAACCGGACCCGCGGGCCAGCAGGGCGGTCCACGCGGCACCGGTGATGTCGCAGCCGTCCATCGCGATCTGGCCGCGCGGCGCGTCCACCACCGGGAGTTCTTCGTCGCGGCCGCGCAGCACCAGATCGGTGAGCATCACGGCCTCGGCCTGGAGCACCACGGCACTGCCGTGCGGCGGGCATATCTCGACGCTGCCGCGGGACTGTTCGGCGACGACGGTGACGGGGACGGTGATGACCAGACTCTCGGCGTAGGTGCCGGAACGGACGCTGATCACGGCGCCGTTGCGTGCCCTGGCGAGTGCCTCACCGATCGTTCGAAAGCCGTCGGGCCGCTCGGGACAGACCGTCAGAACCTGGCGTGACAAGCGGAATCCTCCTCCTTGGGGCCACACCGCGGTCCTGGGAACACATTGTCGGAGCGGGTGCGGCTCCATCATGCCGGAGTGCGCCGCGAGAGCTTCGGCCGGAGCGGGAACGGCTCGTGAACCACGGGGCGTCGACCCCCGCGCGGATCACCGCATCACAGGCGAAACGGGGCGGAAGGCCGATCGGCCCGCCGTCCCGTCCCGGAGTCGAGCGACTACTTGATCGCCTTGATCAGTTCGCCGTCGGTGGTGTCACCGCTGAGCTCCCAGAAGAAGGTGCCGCCGAGCCCCTGCTGGTTCTTGTAGTCCATCTTGGACGCGATGGTGGCGGGGGTGTCGTAGCTCCACCAGTTGGTGCCGCAGTGGGCGTACGCGGTGCCGGCGACGGTGCCGGTGGCGGGGCAGCTGTTCTTGAGGACCTTGTAGTCCTCGATGCCGGCCTCGTAGGTGCCGGGGGCGGCTCCGGTGGCGGTGCCGCCGGGGGCGTCCTGGGTGACGCCGGTCCAGCCGCGGCCGTAGAAGCCGATGCCGAGCAGCATCTTGGACGCGGGGACGCCCTGGGCCTTCAGCTTGTCGATGGCGGCCTCACTGTTGAAGCCCTCCTTCGGGATGCCCTCGTAGGCGGTGAGCGGGGAGTGCGGGGCGGTCGGGCCCTTCGCGTCCCAGGCGCCGAAGAAGTCGTACGTCATCACGTTGTACCAGTCCAGGGACTGGGCGGCGCCGGCGTAGTCGGCGGCGTCGATCTTGCCGCCGTCGGAGCCGTCGGCGGTGATGGCGGCGGTGACCAGGTTGCTGCTGCCGAACTTCGAGCGCAGCGCCGAGGTGAGGCCCTTCAGCGCGGCCGGGCCGCTGGTGTCACAGGTCAGGCCGCAGGCGTTGGGGTACTCCCAGTCGATGTCGATGCCGTCGAAGACATCGGCCCAACGGGGGTCCTCCACCAGGTTGTAGCAGGACTCGGCGAACGCGGCCGGGTTCTTCGCGGCCTCACCGAAGCCACCGGACCAGGTCCAGCCGCCGAACGACCAGATGATCTTCAGGTCCGGGTGCAGCTTCTTCAGCTTGCGCAGCTGGTTGAAGTTGCCGCGCAGATCCTGGTCCCAGGTGTCGGCCACGCCGTCGACGGACTGGTCGGCGGTGTACGCCTTCTCGTAGTCGGCGTACGAGTCGCCGACCGCGCACTTGCCTCCGGTGACGTTGCCGAAGGCGTAGTTGATGTGCGTGAGCTTGTCGGCCGAGCCGGACGTCTCGACGTTCCTGACGTGGTAATTGCGGCCGTAGACACCCCAGTTGGTGAAGTATCCGACCACCTTGTCGCCGGCCGCCGTGGGGGCCGCGTCGGCGGTGGCGGGGGCCGCGGCCCGTGTGTCGGTGGGGGGAGTGCCGGCCGAGGCGGAGCCCGCTACACCCAGCAGGGTGGCGCCGAGGGCGGCGGTACAGGCGGCTGCGGCGAGCGCCCGGAAGCGGGCGCGGGGGCGGTGCTTGCCGAACATCTTGTCTCCTCGTGGGGGAGGGAACTTGCTTGTGGGGGCGAGCAGTCGGCCATCGCGTGGATTTGGCATGAACGTGCAAAGGCCGTTCGCTGGGAACCGTAGATGGACTAGACCAGTGAGGTCAATGGTTCGGACCATTTCCGGTGATCGTCGTGTTCCGCGCCGAGTCGCCCGGTGACCCCGTGACGGATATCGTCCGATCGGGCATACTCAAGCCGCCACAGCCACTGGCCAGCAGCTCTCGTAATCCGAGAGGGCCGGCGTCGGCTGGGTAGCAGTGCTTCTCCGGGCCCGGCCCGGAAGCCCCCGGCGGCGCCGCCCACACCCCTCGCGCGCGACCGTCGCAACGCCCGACAGGGAGGAGAGCGCCGTCATGTCCGACCGTGCCCCGTATTTGGTGGAACGCCGTCTGCCCACCGAGGAGTCCAAGGAGCTCGTCGCGCTCGTCCGCGACATCGCCCAGCGGGAGATCGCGCCCCGGGCGGCTCAGGAGGAGGAAGCGGGCCGGTTCCCGCGCGAGGTCTTCTCGCTGCTCTCCGAGTCCGGACTGCTGGGACTGCCCTACGACTCCGCTTACGGCGGCGGCGACCAGCCGTACGAGGTCTACCTCCAGGTCCTCGAAGAGCTCGCGGCGGCCCGGCTGACCGTCGGCCTCGGCGTCAGCGTCCACTCCCTGGCCTGTCACGCGGTCGCCGGATACGGCACCAAGGAGCAGCGGACCGAACACCTCCCGGCGATGCTGGGAGGCGGCCTGCTGGGCGCCTACTGCCTCTCCGAGCCCGCCTCGGGCTCCGACGCCGCCTCGCTGCGCACGAAGGCCGTACGCGACGGCGACGACTGGGTCGTCACCGGCACCAAGGCGTGGATCACGCACGGCGGCATCGCCGACTTCTACACGGTCCTGGCCCGCACCGGCGTCGAGGGCCCCCGCGGCATCACCGCGTTCCTGGTCCCCGGCGACGCCGAGGGGCTCAACGCGGCCGCCCCCGAGAAGAAGATGGGCATGAAGGGCTCGCCCACCGCCCAGCTGAACTTCGACGGCGTACGGGTCGCCGACGCGCGCCGGATCGGCGAGGAGGGCCAGGGCTTCGCGATCGCCCTGTCCGCACTCGACTCCGGGCGCCTGGGCATCGCGGCGTGCGCCATCGGCGTCGCCCAGGCGGCCCTGAACGAGGCCGTCGGCTACGCCACCGGGCGGCAGCAGTTCGGCCGCCCGATCGCGGACTTCCAGGGCCTGCGCTTCATGCTCGCCGACATGGCCACCCAGATCGAGGCGGGTCGGGCGCTGTACCTGGAGGCGGCACGGCTCCGCGACGAGGGCAAGGCCTTCTCGCGCCAGGCGGCCATGGCCAAGCTGTTCTGCACGGACCTCGCCATGCGGGTCACCGTGGACGCCGTCCAGGTGCTCGGCGGGTACGGCTACACCCAGGACTTCCCCGTCGAGCGGCTGATGCGCGAGGCGAAGGTCCTGCAGATCGTCGAGGGCACCAATCAGATCCAGCGGATGGTCATCGCGCGCCACCTCGCGGGTCCTGAGACGCGCTGAGCCGCAGCGGCCGGTCCGACCACACGGGCGTCGTCATGATCCGGTTCCACTCCTGGTCATGGCGGCCCGGCAGGGTCCGGTCCGCGCTCTCCCAATGGCTCAGCAGCGCCCGGTAGATGGGCGGGTCGGTGGAGTGCGGCACGGGTCGCGGCACCGACCGGGGAGCCATGGGCTGCGGAACCGATTCTTCGGCGGTGGGAGCGGCGAGACGGCGACGGCCGGGACCGGCCGTTGAATGCAGCAGGGTCATGACTGGCCAACGGTGCGGGGCGGGCCCCGGTCACTGTCCGGCCGATTCGAGAGCCCGTTCGCCCCGTCTCCGCGCGGCGGACGGTCGTCGCCGCGGGCACCACGCCGGCCGGGCCGTCGTGGTGCGGCGCAGATGTGCGGGGCGGGCCCGGACGGGGTCCGGGCGGTCGCGCGCGCAGCCGCCGTCAGGCGGCGTGACGCCGCATCTGCGGCACCCGCAGCGGGCGCGAGCCCGGGCCACCGGCGTGCGAGAACGGCTGCATCCTCCAGTCGAGCCCCTGGGGGAGCGTCAACAGCAGGCCCGTCTCCTGCTCCTGGACGTCGAGCGACTCGTCGGCGGGCCGCGACTGCGCGGCCGCGCGGCCGGTACCGGCACAGACGGTCAGCACGAACGGATTCCACGGCGTCGGGCACAGCGCGTGCTCCGGCAGCACGTCCTCGTCCGCCAGCAGCGCGATCGGCTGCGCGCAGTCCGGGCAGATCACCCGGTACATCTCGAAGGTGTCGTACGCGTCGGGAGCGGTGTCCTCGACGTTGACGGCGTCCTCGCCGGGATCCGGTTCGCTGCGTCCGGTGAGCTTCAGGCTCTGCATGGGAAATTCCCCCCTCAGGTGGGCCGACCAGGCGACACGGCCTCGACCACAGCAAGCACTTCCCGTCGCGCATCGGCCGTAACCGCGAGGGGGACGGCTACCGACCCGTAAACCTGTGGCATTCGTCACATGCCCGCCGCAGGTGCCCCTTCCGGGGCCCCTGCCGCTGTGCCTGGAGGGACCTGGGGCAATAGGTTGGTCCGTATGGAGGAGCTGGACCGACAGATCGTGGAGTTGCTCGTCAAGGACGGGCGGATGAGCTACACCGACCTGGGCAAGGCCACGGGCCTGTCCACATCGGCGGTTCATCAGCGGGTCCGCAGGCTGGAACAGCGCGGGGTGATCCGGGGCTACGCCGCGGTCGTCGACCCCGAGGCCGTCGGCCTGCCGCTCACCGCGTTCATCTCGGTGAAGCCCTTCGACCCCAGCGCGCCGGACGACATCGCGGAGCGGCTGGCCGACGTCCCGGAGCTGGAGGCGTGCCACAGCGTCGCGGGTGACGAGAACTACATCCTCAAGGTGCGTGTGGCGACCCCCCTGGAGCTGGAGCACCTGCTCACCCGGATCCGGTCGCTGGCCGGAGTCTCCACCCGCACCACGGTCGTCCTGTCCACGCCGTACGAGGCACGGCCGCCGCAGATCTGAGGGGGTCGCGGACCGTGCGGCTCCGGACAGGCGCGAGACTGGTCCCATGACCGAGAGCACCGCCCCCCAGAGCGAACACCGCACCGTGCTGCTGCGCGGTGGAGACGTCCACAGCCCCGCCGACCCCTTCGCCACCGCCATGGTGGTCGAACGCGGCCACGTCGCCTGGGTGGGCTCGGAAGGGGCCGCCGACGCCTTCGCGAGCGGCGTCGACGAAGTGATCGACCTCGACGGCGCGCTGGTGACCCCCGCGTTCACCGACGCCCACGTCCACACCACATCGACCGGCCTGGCCCTCACCGGCCTCGACCTGTCCGGCGCCCGGACCCTCGACGAGGCGCTCGGCCTGCTGCGCGCGTACGTGGCCGCGCACCCCGCGGACCGGGTCGTCCTCGGCCACGGCTGGGACGCCGCCCGCTGGCCGGAGCAGCGCCCCCCGTCGCGCGGCGAGCTGGACGCGGCGGCCGGCGGACGTCCCGTCTACCTGCCCCGGGTCGATGTGCACTCCGCGGTGGTCACCACCGCCCTGCTCGACCTGGTCCCGGGCGTCACCGGGCTGACCGGCTATCACTCCGACGCCCCGCTGACCGGCACCGCCCACCACGCTGTCCGCGCCGCGGCCCACGACGCCCTCTCGCCGCGCCAGCGCGCCGATGCCCAGCGCGCCGCCCTGCGGCACGCCGCGTCGCTCGGCATCGGCACCGTCCACGAGTGCGGCGGCCCCGACATCTCCGACGAGGAGGACTTCGCCGGACTGCTCAAGATCGCCGCCGCCGAGCGCGGACCGCGGGTCTTCGGCTACTGGGCCGAGCAGGTCGCCGACGAGAAGGACGCCCGCCGGATCCGGGAACTCGGGGCCGTCGGAGCCGCCGGGGACCTCTTCGTGGACGGCTCGCTCGGCTCGCACACCGCCTGCCTGCACGAGCCGTACGCCGACGGCCCGGCCGGTGGCACCGGCACCGCGCACCTGGACGCGGCGCAGATCGCCGCCCATGTCACCGCGTGCACCGAGGCGGGGCTCCAGGCCGGTTTCCACGCCATCGGGGACGCGGCGCTCTCCGCCGTCGTGGACGGGGTCAGGGCCGCCGCCCGGACGCTCGGGCTGCCCCGGGTCCGGGGTGCCAGGCACCGCGTCGAGCACGCCGAGATGCTCACCCCCGAGACCGTGGCCGCGTTCGCGGAGCTGGGGCTGACCGCCTCCGTCCAGCCCGCCTTCGACGCCGCCTGGGGCGGCGAGGAGGGCATGTACGCCCGGCGGCTCGGCACCGAGCGGGCCAGGACCCTCAACCCGTACGCGGCCCTCCTGCGGGCCGGTGTGCCCCTCGCCTTCGGCTCCGACAGCCCGGTGACCCCGCTCGACCCGTGGGGCACCGTACGGGCCGCCGCCTTCCACCGCACGTCCGAGCACCGGATCTCCGTACGGGCGGGTTTCACCGCCCACACCCGGGGCGGCTGGCGGGCCGTGGGCCGGGACGACGCGGGCATCCTGGTGCCAGGCGCCCCGGCCGACTACGCGGTCTGGCGGACCGCTGACCTGGTGGTCCAGGCCCCGGACGACCGGGTCGCCCGCTGGTCGACCGACCCCCGCTCGGGCACGCCAGGCCTGCCGGATCTCACCCCGGGTGTCGATCTGCCGGTCTGCCTGCGGACCGTGGTGTTCGGACGAACTGTCTACGAGCGGCCGAACGAGTGACGTCCGGCCGTCCCCTGCCGTCACCCGCGGCGGTCCCCGTTCCGCCGCGACCTGCGGATCTTCGCTACTGACCAGGCAAGTTTCGTAAATATTGCAGGTCAGACGGCTATTGACAGAACGCGCCCACCGGCCGGTAGGTTCGGCCGAGTCCACCACAGGACGTCCGACCGGTTAAACCTCCACGCAGTCGTCGAACGCCGCTGGGTCATGGGGTGGTGTGCCGCACCGGCGCACCACCACTGGCAGCCAGGTTCAGCGCCCGCGCCTCGGGGGCGAGGGAAGGTTTCAGCCGGACGGCGGTGCGACCCGGGTGGGGCCCGGACGTTCAGTAGACAACGGCTCTAGGTCGACCCGCAGCCAGCGGGTCCCAGGTCGGCCCGAAGGGCGCCGGGCCCCCATCCGTAGTTCCCGTACGTGCTCGTACCCGTGTTTCTGTCCGTACTTCCGGCCTTCTGTCCCCGGCGGCGCCCGGCACCTTCGACCGTGTCGGAGACCGGCCCCGGCGCGCTGGATATGGTGTGCATCTGCGTACGGACTTAAGGGGCAGTAAGTGAACGACGGCGGTCAGCGGCGGTACGGCCCGCTCGGCAGAATCCTGGTGATCATTCCGACCTACAACGAGGCGGAGAACATCAGGCCGATCGTCGGCCGCGTACGTGCCGCGGTGCCGGACGCCGACATCCTGGTCGCCGACGACAACAGCCCGGACGGCACCGGCAAGGTCGCCGACGAGATCGCCGCCGAGGACAGCCAGGTCCAGGTGCTGCACCGCAAGGGCAAGGAAGGACTCGGCGCGGCCTATCTCGCGGGCTTCCGCTGGGGCACCGAGCACGGTTACGGCGTGCTGGTGGAGATGGACGCCGACGGCTCCCACCAGCCCGAGGAACTGCCCAGGCTGCTCACCGCGCTCAAGGGTGCCGACCTGGTGCTCGGATCGCGCTGGGTGCCGGGCGGGCGTGTGGTCAACTGGCCCAAGTCCCGCGAAATGATCTCCCGCGGCGGCAGCACCTACTCCCGGCTCCTCCTCGGACTGCAGACCAGGGACGTCACCGGCGGCTACCGGGCCTTCCGCGCCGAGACCCTGGAAGGCATCGGCCTCGACCGGGTCGCCTCGCAGGGCTACTGCTTCCAGGTCGATCTGGCCCGTCGCGCCGTCGAGGCCGGCTACCACGTCGTCGAGGTGCCGATCACCTTCGTCGACCGGGAGATCGGCGACTCGAAGATGAGCCGCGACATCCTGGTCGAGGCGCTCTGGCGGGTCACCTCCTGGGGCGTCTCCTCCCGCACGAACCGGGTCCTGGGCCGCAAGGCGATCTGATCCACCGCGCCCGCCGCGACCGGCGGCGGGCACCGGGGCTGCGCCCGTGATCACCCCCTTGCGCCGTTCGGACGCCCGTACGGGCACACTGGGGACCATGACGACCGGCACACCGCCCCCGACCGCCCGCAGGCGCTCCCGCGCCCGTACCTTCGTCCCCCTCGCCATCGCCGCCTGGGCGGTGCTGGAGATCTGGCTGCTCACCGTCGTGGCCGACGCGGCGGGCGGGTTCACCGTACTGCTGCTCCTGGTGGCGGGGATCGTCCTGGGCGCCGCCGTGATGAAGCGGGCCGGCCGCCGGGCCTTCCGCAATCTCACCGAGACGCTCCAGCAGACGCCGGGCCGGCCCGGCGCCGCCGACGCTCCTCCGGCCACCGGATCGGGCGGCAGGGGCAACGGCTTCCTGATGCTCGGCGGACTGCTGCTGATCATTCCGGGGATCGTCTCGGACGTGGCGGGGCTCCTGCTGCTCGTGCCGCCGGTCCGTTCCCGGCTCGGCCGGTACGCGGAGCGGTCGCTGGAGCGCCGGATGCGCGCCGCGACCCCCGGCAGCCTCTCCGACGCCTTCCAGCAGGCCCGCATTCACCGGCCGGACGGGAAGGTGGTCCAGGGTGAGGTCATCCGCGAGGACGGCACGCAGCCGGGCGCACGCCCCGACGAGGGCCCCCGGCCGCCGCTGACTCCCTGAGCCGGATATCCGTCCGGCGGCCGGTCTCGGACCCGGCCGCCGGACGGACGGGCATGACATAGCCGTCCGGGCACGAACGGAGCCGTCCGGGAACGACAGAGCCGCGGGGGGGGGGGGGGGGGGGGGGGGGGGGGCGGGGGCGGGGGGGGGGGGGGGGGGGGGGGGGGGGGGGCCGGCGGCGGGTGCGTGCCGTTCGTCATGGGTGTCAGCCCGCAGCCGCGAACGCCGCGTCCATCTTCTTCGCGGCGTCGCGGGCCGCCGCCGTCACGTCCTTACGCCCGCTGACGATCTCCTGGAACATCGTGGGCAGGACCTGGGAAGCGTCGATCTGCCCCCACGCGGGCGACGCCGGGACGAACCTGGCGCCCGTGGCGAGCGTGTCGATGAACGGCTTCACGAACGGCTGCTCGCGCGCCGCGTCGGCCCGGACGTCCGTGTACGTCGGCAGGAAGCCCATCGCGTCGAAGAAGGCGCGCTGACTCTCCTTGCCTGCCAGCGACTTCATCAGGTCCACGGCGAGTGTGCGGTGCGAACTGCTCCTGAGTACGCCCAGGTTGTTGCCGCCGGCGAAGGCGGGGGCGATGGATCCGGCCGTGACGCCCGGCAGCGGCACCACCGCGTACCTGCCCTTGACCGTGCCCGCCTCGACGGCGGCGTGGCTGAAGTCGCCGCCGATGGCCATCGCGGCCTTGCCGGAGGCGAACGCGGTCACCGTCGCGTTGCCGCCCATGGCGGCGCACTTGGCGGCCGGGCAGTTGTCGTCGCCGAACAGCGAGGTGTACGCGGTGATGCCGGCACGCGCGGCGTCGCTGTCGACGGCGGCCTTGTAGGTGTCGCCGTCCGGGGTGGCGAGTTCACCGCCGTTGGCCCATATGAAGGGCATCGCGCCGTAGGTGTAGAGACCGCCCACGGCGATGCCGTACAGCTCGGGCCTGGCCTTGCGGATCCGCTTAGCCGTCGCGATGAGTTCGGCCTGTGTCGCGGGGACGGAGACGCCGACTTCCTCGAAGACGTCCGTGCGGTAGTACAGGGCGCGTACGCCGACGAACAGCGGCGCCCCGTAGACCTTCCCGTCGACCGTGACGGAGGCGCGGGCGGTGGGGTCGGTGTCCTCCGCCTCGTCCCAGGCGCCGAACTCGGCGCTGATGTCGGCGAGTCCGCCGTCCTTCACATAGCCGGCGGTGTCGGTGTTGCCGTACTCGATGAGGTCGGGGGCGCTGGCGGGGTCGTTGAAGGCGGCCTTGACGCGCTGGGCGCGGGTCTCGACGGGGATGTACTCGATCTGGACGTCCGTGTCGCGGTGGCGCTTCTCGAAGGCGGCGACGGCGGCGTCGACGACCCGCTCCTTCGGCTTGTTGTCGACCTCCTGGAACAGCCAGACCCGCAGGGTCCCGCTCTTGTCGTCCTTGTCGGCGGCGGTGTCGGAGGTCTGCGGGGCGCAGGCGGCGGCCAGCGCGAGCGTCAGGGCCAGGACGGGCAGTCGGGCAGAAAGCTTCATACGGGGCTCCCACCGATAGCGTTGCAGCATACGCAACGGCCGTTTCGTTCTGCACAACAGGCAGGAGACTAGATCGGCGCGCCGGATGCGGACAAGAGGTCGAGACCACTTCGCCCGCCCCGCCCATCCCCCCCACCACCCGCCCCCCCCCCCCCCCCCCCCCCCCCCCCACCCGCCAAGCCCCCCCCCCC
>NZ_JBIDCA010000005.1:479980-587806 GCF_043204345.1 Streptomyces sp. NPDC047917 | reverse complement strand
CGTGAAGATCGGCAGTGACGCCTCCTGGTCGCGGCGGTACACCGGACACATCGAGACGGGCGCGGCGAGCGTAAGCGGCTGAGACGGGAGGGGCGGGGGGGGGGGGGGGGGGGGGGGGGGCGGGGCCCCCCCCCCCCCCCCCCCCCCCCCCCCCGACCGGGTCCGGTCCGAAGCCGCGGGGGACGAACGGAGGCGGGGGCCGGCACCGGTCCCTCCTCCATCGGGCGACAGCGGGGTCCGAACCGGGGCGGACGAGTATCCGCCCCGGTCCTCGGCCCGGTCCTGCGCGACGCTACGAGGCCCTCGGGTACCCGATCAGATGCGGGCGGTCCTTCTCGTCGGTCCAGCGGAACAGGCCGACACCGTCCGCGGTCTCCATGCCCGGGACACGCACGTTCGAGGGCAGGGCGCCCGTCGAGCCGCTGCGGACGGCGACCGCGACGGGGGCCCCGCCGCCGGCCAGGACATCGGCCGCGTTGCGCGCGCTCGCCGCGCCGTACGCGGTGCCCTCGTCGTTCACCGACGCCAGGGTCAGCGGCTTCGTGCCGTCCGCGCCCTCGAAGCAGAAGCCCCGCTTCGTGGCCAGGTCGAACGCGAGCGGTCCGGCCACCAGGTAGGAACCGGAGGGCGCGGCGATGAGCTGCGGGTACTGGCCCGGCTTTATCGCGGGCTTGCTGCACTCCACCGAGGCCAGCGGCTTGCCGGTCTCCACGTCGTGCACCACCCACATGTCGTGGGTGGTGGCGCGCTTCGCCTTCTTGTCCAGCTGCCACTTCGCCAGGATCAGACCCGGGACCACCGACGTGGGGATCCCGCTGTACTTGTCCGTCCCCTTGGGCGCGACATTGCGGCTGAACCAGCCGCCCTGCACCCAGAATTCCTTGGACCCGCTGACCAGCAGCCCCTTCTGCGTCAGCCCGCGCACCTCGGTGAGCTGCTTGCAGGTCTTGCAGCCCTTCGGGTACTTGAGCGCGGGCGCCGAGACGTCGGTCACCCGGCCGGTCACCGGGTCGACCACCGCGCTGTTCGTCCGGCCGTCACTGATCAGGATGCCGGGTCCGGTGGTGGAGACCGTCGGGACCGAGTTCCACGGCACCTCGACGCGTCGCCGGGAGCCGTCCTCCACGTCGTAGACGTCCAGCGAGACGATCGTGTCGGCGGGGGTCAGCGCGTTCTCGCCGACCTTTCCGTACGCCCACGTCACGAAGTACTCGTGGTCGTCGACGGTGACCGGGAGGAGCCTCGGGAACTGGTGCGGGGACGGGGGCCGCCAGCTCTCGCCGTGCCAGCCGGCCTGCCCCGTCTTGTTGTCGATGGTCCGCAGCTGGTACTTGGTCTCCGACTCCCGCACCAGGTAGGCGAGGCGTCCCGTGGTCCGGGAGATCGCGTAGTCGGGCGAGGTCCCGATGAGCTCCCAGCCGCGCTCGGGCGCGTACGCGGACGGAACGGTGAGCTGTGTCACCCCGGCCGGACTCTTCTTCTTGGCCTGCTTCTCCGGCTTGTCCGTGCTCTTCTCACCGCTGCCGCAGGTGGCGAGCAGAAGAAGCATGGCCAGCACGAGCACTCCGCCGACCAGAACCAGGCGCACGATCTTCTGTCTCATGGTTCCCCTCGATGGGCAATCCCGACCCGGGGTCTTTCCGTTCGGATCATGCGGCACCGGGCCCCGCGAGCCCGGCCTGGTCCAAACGAGAGACTCCAGCGGCGGTCAGCGTAGCAACTTGGGTGGGCATCGCGGCAGTTCGGATTCCGTGCAGATCGGCGCGGATACCGGGGCGGGGACAGGTCCGTCGGCTTTGCCTACAATTCGTCGGTGAACGCCACCCTCCCCACCGCGGAAGTCCTGCGCGCGACGCTCGCCGGACTGCTCGACGGGCTGCCGCCCAAGCGGGCCGCCCAGGCCGTCGAACGGCTCATCGCCAACTACCGCGGGACCACCCCGACCGACGCGCCGGTGCTCCGCGACCGCTCCGACGTCGCCGCGTACGCCGCGTACCGGATGCCCGCCACCTTCGAAGCGGTACGGTCCGCGATCGCCGCGCTCCGGGCGGCCGCCCCCGACTGGACGCCCGCCACCCACACCGACGTCGGCGGCGGCACCGGAGCGGCGAGCTGGGCCGTGGCAGGGGCCTGGGAGGAGGGGCCGCGGACAGCCGTGCTGGACTGGGCCGAGCCCGCGCTCGCCCTCGGCAGCGAACTGGCCGGGCTGTCCGGCGTTCCCGCGCTGCGCGCCGCCGAGTGGCGCCGGGCCCGGATCGACGCCGGCCTGGAACTCGCCCCCACGGACCTGATCACCGTCTCCTACGTACTCAAGGAACTGACCGCGGACGTCCGGACCGCCCTCGTCGACAGCGCGGCGGCCGCCGCGCAGGCGGTCGTGGTCGTCGAACCGGGCACCCCCGACGGCTACGCCCGGATCATCGAGGCCCGCGACCGGCTGATCGCCGCCGGACTGACGGTCGCCGCGCCCTGCCCGCACAGCGCGGCCTGCCCGATCGAGCCGGGCACGGACTGGTGCCACTTCTCGGCCCGGGTCAGCCGCTCCTCGCTGCACCGGAAGGTCAAGGGCGGCTCGCTGCCCTACGAGGACGAGAAGTTCAGCTATGTGGTGGCGACCCGCTTCGCGACGGAGCCCGTGACGGCGCGGGTCACCCGCAAGCCGCAGATCCGCAAGGGACAGGTGCTGCTGGACCTGTGCACCCGCGACGAGGCCCTGCGGCGCGCCACGGTCACCAAGCGGCACGGCGAGCTGTACCGGGCCGCCAGGGACGTCGCGTGGGGCGACGAGTGGCCGCCCGGCGGGAACGCCTGAGGGCCACCCGCCGGGTCACCCCCGCAGCTCCTGCGTGCAGCACTTCACGCTGCCGCCGCCCTTGAGCAGCTCGCCCAGGTCCATCGGCACCGGCTCGAACCCCCGCGCCCGCAGCGGATCGAAGAGCCCGGTCGCGGCCTGCGGCAGCAGCACATGGCGCCCGTCGCTCACCGCGTTCAGACCGAGCGCCGCGGCGTCCGCCTCCTCGGCGATCAGCGCGTCCGGGAAGAGCCGGGCCAGCACCGACCGGCTGCCCGGCGAGAACGCGCCCGGGTAGTACATGATCTCGTCGCCCGCGTCGTCGAGCACGGACAGCGCCGTGTCCAGGTGGTAGTAACGCGGGTCGACCAGATCGAGCCCGATCACCGGGCGCCCGAAGAACTCCTGGGCCTCGCCGTGCGAGAGCGGACTGGACCGGAAGCCCCGCCCGGCCAGCACGTACGACGAGGTGACCGCGAAGTCGCCCTCGCCCTCGTTGACGTGGTCCGGCTCGTGGATCTCGGTGAAACCGCCGGCCCGGAACCACTCGCGGTGGGCCCCGGCCTCCTCGTACCGCTCCCGGTACGCGAAGCGGGCGCCCAGCACCCGGCCGTCGATGACCGTGGCGCCGTTGGCGGCGAACACCATGTCGGGCAGCTCGGGGCGGGGGGTGAGCAGCTCCACGGTGTGCCCGAGGGCGCGGTACCGGTCGCGCAGGTCCTCCCACTGGGTCTGGGCCAGGGGGAGGTCCACGGGCTTGCTGGGGTCCATCCAGGGATTGATGGAGTACGTCACCCTGAAATACGCGGGGGCGCACATCAGGTAGCGGCGGGGTGTGGCTTCACGAGGCAACGCGGGCTCCTCACGAAAAGGCAGGGATTGCCTGCCGAGGGGACATCGCACGGGTGTGTGCGTGAGCCCATGGTCCGCTCTCCGGGTCCGGTGCGCAGTGATCCGATCGGGTGGTTCCGCCGGGCCGGAAGACGATACGTACCGGCTCGGCCCGCTGTTAGATTGGCCGCCATGGTAGAGAACCGGGTGCCCGACTCCAGCCGTCGCAGCGAGCGATCGCGCCGCGCGATCCATGACGCGGCGCTCGGCCTGGTCGCCGAGGTGGGCTATCCGCGGACCACCATCGAGGCCATCGCCGCGCGGGCCGGTGTCGGGAAGCAGACGATCTACCGCTGGTGGCCCTCCAGGGCGGCCGTCCTGCTGGAGGCGTTCGTGGCCCTCGGCGAGCGGACCGCCGCGCAGAGCGGCGCGGACCGGCCGCAGGGGATCCCGGACACCGGCGATCTCGCCGCCGACCTCAAGACCGTGCTGCGGGCCACCGTCGACGAGCTGAACGACCCCGCCTTCGAGGCGCCGACCAGGGCGCTCGCCGCCGCCGGGATCGTCGACCCGCAGGTCGGCGCCGAATTCGTGCAGAAGCTGCTCGACCCCGGGCTCCAGCTGTACATCGCCCGGCTGCGGGCCGCCCGGCAGGCGGGCCAGGTGCGTGCCGACGCCGACCCGCGGATCGCCGTGGAGCTCCTCGTGGGCCCGCTCACCCACCGCTGGCTGCTGCGCACACTCCCGCTCACCCGCGAGTACGCGGACGCCGTCGTCGACCATGTGGTGCGCGGGCTGGCGCCCTGAGCTGCGCTGCGCGGTCCCGGTTCCCCGAGACGCACCCGTCATTTCATGACAAGAAGTGGCATAGTGCCCAGCTCACGGCATCGCCGTCCGTACCCCGCTTCCGGAGTCCGGCCACCCGAGGCGCAGGATGGTGGGACCATGGGCAGGGGCAACGCTGAGGTAAGGGGATAGATGGGCGCCGATTTCGGCCGTTATCGCGGCTCAGAGAGCAAGTTTTCCCAATGGCTTCGCCGCCGACCCAAACCGCAGCAGAGCAAGGTCGACGACACCGCCCGGGAGGCGCTGCTCCTGGCCGTCGCCGAGGCCGGCATGCCGATCGCGCCGGCCGCCCATCCCGTCGGGTACCGATGTTCGTGCGAACGCATCGGCTGTCCCACCCCCGCCCGGCACCCGATCTCCTTCGCCTGGCAGACGCAGTCCACCACCGACCGGGCACAGATCGAGCGCTGGGCCCGCAGCCAGCCGCAGGCCAACTTCATCACCGCGACCGGCATGATCCACGACGTGCTCGACGTGCCGCTGAGCGCGGGCAGCCAGGCGCTGGAGCGGCTCCTCGCCGCCGGCATCGACGTCGGCCCCGTCGCCCGCTCCGGCGACGACCGGATGCTCTTCTTCACCGCCACCCGCGGTACGCCCGAGGACGAGGACGAGTGGTGGCCGTGCGAGCTCGACTGCCACCCCGAGACCATGGACGAGCACCCGGGGCTGCGGTGGCACTGCCGGGGCAGCTATGTGCTCCTGCCGCCGGCCCTGCTCCCCGGCGAGCTCGACGTGCGCTGGGTGCGCGGGCCGGAGAACCCGCTGCCCGACCCGCTGACCCTGCTGGAGACACTGACCGACG
Organism: Streptomyces sp. NPDC047917; assembly: GCF_043204345.1. NCBI lineage: Bacteria > Bacillati > Actinomycetota > Actinomycetes > Kitasatosporales > Streptomycetaceae > Streptomyces > Streptomyces sp. NPDC047917. Next base: position 582,536 of record NZ_JBIDCA010000005.1, on the reverse strand, counting down.
CGTGCGCGCAGTACGCGGACGCGGCGGACCAGAGTGATCTCGACCACGACTCGGTGGCCTGGCCGCTGAGCCGGTAGCAGACCCTCCGGCGGACGGCCGGGGCCGGCCGAGCGGCGGCCCCGGTTCCGTCAGGAGCCCTTCGCCGCCGTCAGGCCCGGCAGCCTGTTCAGCAGGACGACCTTGCCGCCGTCCTTCGTCGAGCCCTTCTTCGGTACGTACACCAGTTGGCTGGAGACCCGCTCCTTGGTGAGGGTGGACTCCACCTCACCGGTCAGCAGCGCCTCCGCGTCCGCGTTGAGCGGCGGGCGCAGCCCCTTCGCCGCGGTCTGCCGCTCGAAGTGCTTGCTGCTGAAGAAGACCAGCGCCCCGCCGTCGTCCGTCGCCAGCCCGAGCGGGCCGAACGAACCGCCGTCCAGCGGCTGGTCGATGTACTGGTACGAGAAACCCGCCCGCCGGGTGGTCCGGCGCGTCTCGCGCCAGCCCGAGGTGGCGGAGCCGGGGGCGAAGACGTCCGGGGCCCCCTTCTGCAGGTACTGCGTGTACTGGGTGCTCAGGTCCTTCGGCGCCACGGCCAGAGCGGTGCTGCCGGCGGCCACCGGCCTGGCCCGGCCGTCGTCGTCCTTCGCGAAGGAGGGCAGCCGGGAAGGGGCGACGACCGCCAGGTAGGCGGCCTTCCACCCGGCGCCGGGGCCCGACTTGACGAAGACGACCAGCCAGCGGCTGTCCGTCTCCCCGCTGTCCCGGTCGCGGTTGGAGTCGGTGTCCGCGAGGAACCAACGCGGCCAGCCGGCCTTCTTCGGGATGACGTAGGTGGCGTCGGTCAGCTCCAGCGGCGAGTGGTCCGGGTTGCCGTCCGGATGGTTCTTCTGCCGTGCCTTCAGCCCGGCCTGGTTGATCGCGCCGAGCGGCCCGGTGACCCGGTCCGCGTCCAGGGCCGGGTCGTACGCCTTGTCCGCCGCGTTGTACGCGGAGGTGAAGTCCTTCAGGGCCTGCGCGGCCTCAGACCTGGTTGCCGCCGGAACCACTTCCAGCTCGCCGTGCACCGTCACGCAACCGCTCGCCGTCATCGACAGCACCGTCGCCGTCGCGAGCCCCGTCGCCAGCCGAATCGGCCTCAGGCTTCTCATCCGTTGCTTTCCGCGCCTTCTGATCCGTCGCTCCCACTGCCCGGCCCTCTGACCGTCCGAACCCTACCGGGGCGAGGAACAGCGCGAGGGTGGGGATCAGATACAGCGCCCACACCGTGATCTGGAGAACGGTCGGGTCGGGCTGGAAGTTGAACGTGCCCTTCAGCAGCGTGCCGTACCAGCTGTCCGGCGGGATCGTGGCGCTGATGTCGAACGCCTGGTTGTGGAGACCGCCGATGAACTCCGCCTCCTGGAGGTCGTGCACGCCGTACGCGAGGACGCCCGCGGCGACGATCACCAGCATGCCGCCGGTCCAGGTGAAGAACTTCGACAGGTTGATCCGCAGCGCACCCCGGTAGAACAGCCAGCCCAGCACGACGGCGGCCGCGATCCCGAGGAGCGCGCCGATCATCGGGTGCCAGCCGTCGTCCGCCGCGTGCACCGCACGCCACACGAACAGCGAGGTCTCCAGCCCCTCCCGGCCCACCGCGAGGAGCGCCGTGGCGACCAGCGCACCGGTGCCCATCGCGAGCGCCGCGTCCAGCTTGCCGTGCAGCTCCGTCTTCAGGTGCCGCGCGGTACGCCGCATCCAGAAGACCATCCAGGTGACCAGGCCGACGGAGACGATCGACAGCGAACCGCCGAGCGCCTCCTGGGCCTTGAACGTCATCTCCTGCGAACCGAATTCGAGCCCGGCGCCGAACGCCAGGCTGACGACGACCGCGATCCCGACGCCGGTCCAGATCGGCACCAGCTTGTGCCGGTTGCCGGTCTTCACCAGATAGGCGATGAGGATGCAGACGACCAGGCTGGCCTCCAGGCCCTCGCGCAGGCCGATCAAAAAGTTGCTGAACACGTTCCCGGTGCTCCTTTCTGTTCCGACCCGTTACGAGAACAGCGCCCGGCCCCACCAGTCGTCCTTGTCGCGGACGCCCGGCGGGACGGCGAAGTGCGCCGAACCCACGTGCTGGATGTACTCGTTGAGTGCGTCGTGCGCCGCCAGGCGCCGTTGCAGCGGAATGAATGCCTTGCGGACATCGCGCTGGTAGGCGATGAAGAACAGCCCGGCGTCGAGCCGGCCGAGGCCGTCCGTGCCGTCGGTGAAGGAGTAGCCGCGGCGCAGGATCGTCGCGCCGCCGTTGCTGTCCGGGTGGGCCAGGCGCACGTGCGCGGTCGGCAGCATCGCCTTCAGGAACGGCTCGTCGCGCTCCTTGGACCTGCCGACCGGGGCGCCCTCGCCCTTGTCGCGGCCGAAGACGTCCTCCTGCTCCTGGAGCGGGGCGCGGTCCCAGGTCTCGATGTGCATCCGGATGCGGCGGGCGACCAGGTACGAACCCCCGGTCATCCAGCCCGCGTCGTCCTTCCCGCCGACCCAGACGTGTTCGTCCAGGGCGGCGGTGTCGGTGCCGGAGATGTTCCGGGTGCCGTCCTTGAAGCCCATCATGTTGCGCGGGGTCTGGGCGTCCGGCGTCGTCGAGGACGTCTTGCCGAAGCCCAGCTGGGACCAGCGGATCGCGGTGCGGCCCATGCCGATCCTGGCGAGGTTGCGGATGGCGTGCACCGCGACCTGAGGGTCGTCCGCACACGCCTGGACACAGAGGTCGCCGCCGCTGCGCGCCGCGTCGAGGTTGTCACCGGGGAACTTCGGCAGGTCGACGAGCGCCTCGGGGCGCTTGTCCTCCAGGCCGAACCGGCCCTTGGCGAAGAGCGAGGGGCCGAAGCCGATGGTGAGGGTGAGCCGGGACGGCTTCAGCCCCAGCGCCTCGCCGGTGTCGTCGGGCGGGGCCTCGGCGAGACCGCCGTACGCCCCGTCACCGACCGCGTGACCGGCCGTCATCCGCTCCGCCGCCCGCGTCCACTCCTTGAGCAGCGCGATCAGCTCGGCGCGGTCCTTCGTCGTCACGTCGAACGCGGCGAAGTGCAGCCGGTCCTGCACGGCGGTGGCGATGCCCGCCTGGTGCGCGCCGTGGAACGGCACGGCCGCACCGCTGTCCGCGGCCGGCACCGCGTCGCTGCCGGTGCCCACCGCGGCGACCGCGCCACCGGCGGCGACGGCGCCGAGCGCGAGCCCCGCACCGCCCCAGCCGAGGAGTGCCCGGCGGGACGGCGCGGGCCCGGAGGTCTCGTCCGGGGTCCGGGCGGCCTGTGTCTGGTCGGACATGACCGGAGCCTTCCCGCCCGTTACTTCGTCACCGCGGCGGCGAGCCGGGACAGCGGCTCGGCCAGCGCGTTGACCGCGTCCGACAGCTCCTTGCGGTCCGCCTTGCCGACCTTCTCGTACGAGGTGAACTCGTAGGAGCCCTTGTCCTCGCGGTACTTGTCCAGCAGCGTGTTGAGCTCCGCGAACCGCTTGTCCAGGGTGGTGGCCAGCGCCGCGTCGTTCTTCGAGGCGATCGGCTTCAGCAGCTCGTAGGACTTCTCCGCGCCCTCGACATTGGCCTTGAAGTCGATCAGGTCGGTGTGGCTGTAGCGCTCCTCCTCACCGGTGACCTTGCCGGTGGCGACCTCGTCGAGGAGTTCCTTGGCGCCGTTGGCCATCGAGGTCGGGGTGATGTCCGCCGTGCCAACCCGCTTCTGCCAGTCGAGCAGGTCCTTGTAGAGGGCCGGCGCGAGGGCCTTCTCCTCGGCGCCCAGCTTCTTGTCCTGCCACAGCGCCTTCTCCAGGCGGTGCCAGCCGGTCCACTTCTGGCCGTCCTCCAGGCCGTCCTCGCGGATGTCGACCTTCGGGTCGATGTCGCCGAAGGACTCGGCGACCGGCTCGGTGCGCTCCCAGCCGAGCCGGGAGTCGGCGTAGATCTTCTTGGCGGCCTCGATGTCACCGGCGGCGACGGCGTCCGTGAACTTCTTGGCCTTCGGCAGCGTCTCGTCGGCCTGGGCCTGGACGTAGGTGCGGTACTCGGCGACGGCCTTGTCCATCTCGGGGCTGCGCTTGGCCGCCTTGCCGCCGGTGACCTCCAGCTTCTGCCGGATGCCGTGGCCCTTCATGCCGGGCTTGCAGGCGATCTCGTACGAACCGGCCTTGATCTCGGCGGTGATGTTGGCCTTGGTGCCGGGGCCGATGTTCTCGCGCTCGGCGACGATGCGGTCGTCCGGGAACAGGACGTAGACCTCGGTGACCTTGGATCCCTTGTTCTGCACGGCCAGTTCGATGTGACCGGCCGGAACCTTCTTCTTCGACACCTCGCAGGAGTCGTCCTTCGCGACGACCTGGAGGGCACCGTCGCCCTTGCCGTCGCTCTTCTGTGCGCAGCCCGTGACGGCGGTCAGAGCGGCCACCGTGGCGGCAGCGGTGACGACGGAGAAACGAACGGCTCGCATACGGGCTCCACATGAGGACGAAGGAGAAGCGGGAGAAGATCGGGACAAAGGCTGGTGAGGCGGACCTAACTTAACCGAGGCTTACCTGAGCGATACCCACCCGTGCCGTGATTCAGCTCTCATCCCGGCTGCCCGGGAACGGGGTGATCACAGACAGCCCATGGGTGCCTCACGGAAGAGTCAAGCAATGGTCAAGCGTCTCTGGTCGGTACGACGAGCGGCGCCCCGGTCCGCGGATGCGGGAACACCTCGACCGGCTGCCGGTAGACCTCGCCGAGCAGTCCGTCCGTGAACACCCCGGCGGGCGGCCCCACCACCGCGATCCGCCCGTCGTGCAGCACGGCCGCCCGGTCCGCGTACGCCGCCGCGAGCCCCAGGTCGTGCAGCACCACGACGACCGCGTCCCCGGCGGCGGCCCGCTCCCGGCAGATCCGCAGTACCAGCTCCTGGTGGCGCAGGTCGAGCGCGGCCGTCGGCTCGTCGAGCAGCAGCAGCGGGGCGCGCTGGGCCAGCACCCGGGCCAGCGCGACCCGGGCCCGCTCGCCGCCGGACAGGGCGGAGAAGGGGCGTTCGGCGAACTCGGTGACCTCGGTCGCCGCCATCGCCGAGGCAACGGCGGGATCGTCCTCGTCCGCCCGCTCCGTACCGGCCCACGGGGCCCGCCCCATCCGTACGACGTCCGCCACCGGGAACGGGAACGACAGCGCGGCGGACTGCGGCAGCACGGCCCGGCGCAGCGCCAGTTCGGCGGCCGACCAGCCGGTGGCCGGGCGCCCGTCGATCCGCACCTCGCCGTGCTCGGCGGGCAGATCGGCGGCCAGCGCCGCCAACAGGGTCGACTTGCCCGCCCCGTTGGGCCCCACGAGCGCCAGCACCTCGCCCGCCCGGGCGGTCAGGTCGATGGAGTCGAGTACCGGCCGCTGCCCCAGCCGCACCCCCAGCCCGCGCGCCTCGGCGACGGGGGAGCCCGGGGCGGCGGGAGCGGGCAGCAGCCGTCCCCGTGCCCGGAACGGATTCCTGAGCGCACTCATGCCCAACCACCTTGCTTGCGACGGGTCCTGCGCAGCAGCCAGAAGAAGAACGGGCTGCCGAAGAGCGCGGTCAGCACACCGAGCGGCAGCTCGGCGGGATCGGCGACGGTACGGGCCGCGAGATCTCCCACCACCAGCACCAGGGCACCGCCGAGCGCGCTGCCGGGGATCAGGAAGCGATGGCCGGGGCCGTTCGCCATCCGCAGCAGATGCGGCACCAGCAGCCCCACGAACGAGATGATCCCGGCGACCGCCACCGCGGCGGCGGTCAGCAGCGCCACGACGAGCACCAGCACGATCCGGAGCCGTTCGACATCCACGCCCAGATGCCGGGCGGGCCGCTCACCGAGTGCGAGCAGGTCCAGCTTCCGGGCATGGAAGGGCGCGACGAGCAGCCCGAGCACCGCGCACGGCAGCACCGCGAGCACCTTGGGCCAGGTCGCCTGGGCCAGCGAGCCCAGCTGCCAGAAGGTGATCTGGGAGATCTGCGCGTTGTCGGCGAAGAAGATGAACAGCCCGATCAGCGCGCCCGCGAAGGCGTTGACCGCGATCCCGGTGAGGATCAGCGTCACCACCTCGGTCCGTCCGCCTGACCGGGACAGCGCGTACACCAGCAGCACGGTGACGAGTCCGGCGGCGAACGCGCAGACGGTGACGGTCCAGTTGCCGAAGAAGCTCAGCCCGAGCGCGATCGAGGCGACCGCGCCGACCGCGGCGCCGGAGGAGATCCCGATCACCCCGGGCTCGGCGAGCGGATTGCCGAACACCCCCTGCATCAGGGCGCCGGCACAGCCCAGCGAGGCCCCGACCAGCAGGGCGAGGACCACTCTCGGCAGCCGTACGTTCCACAGCACGCTCTCGCCGACCCGGTCGAGCGCGGCCCCGCCGAGGCCGAGCCGGTGCTGGACGGAGCCGAGGACATCGCCGAGCGGGATGCTGTACGCGCCGAGCCCGGCGGAGAGCAGGCTGCTCACCAGGAGGGCGGCGAGCAGCCCGGCGGTCAGTGCGAAGGCGGGGGAGCGCCGGGGCTTCGGGGCCGGTGCGCGGTCCGGGGCGGCGGCGGCCCCGGTGCGGACGCGTTGCGGGGACGGGGCGGTCACTTGTCCGCCCCGTCCCGCGGGTAGAGCTGCGCGATCAGTTCGCTCAGCACCCGGTCGGTGCGCGGGCCGTAGTTCAGCAGCACGCCGTCGTCGACGGAGACGATCCGCCGGTCCATCCCGGCCGGGGTCTCGGCGATGCCCGGGATCTTCACGAGTCCGTCGACGCCACCCACCGATTCGAGTCCCTTGGTCATCACCAGGATGGCGTCGGGGGCGGCCTTGGCGAGTGCTTCGCTGGTGATGGCGGTGAAGTCCTTCGTCAGCCCGGACGCCTTGCCGGCGTCGACGGCCCCCGCCGCTTCGAGCAGCGAACTCGCCCCCGACTCCCGGCCGCCCAGCAGATACACCGAGGCCGAGCCCCGCAGATAGAGGAAGGCCACCCGGGGTTTCTTCCGCCCGTCCGCCGGGGCGGGCACGGACTCGCGCACCGTGTCGATGCGCGACCGGGTGCGCGAGTTCAGTTCGGTGCCCGACTCCGGTACGCCCAGGGCCGCCGCCACGGTGTCGATCCGGCGGCCGACGTCGGAGAGCTGCTTGGCGGGTGCGACGACGACGAGCGGAATGCCGGCGTCCCGGATCTGGTCGACGGCCTCCGCCGGGCCGGTCGTGGTCTCGGCGAGCACGACGGTCGGCTTCAGCGACAGCACGCTCTCCGCCGAGACGTCATGGGCCCGGGTCACCACGGGGAGTTTCGCGGCCTGTTCGAAGGTGGCGGTGATGTCACGGGCCACGACCCGCTTGCCGAGACCGAGGGTGAAGACGATCTCGCTCAGCCCGCCGGTCAGCGGCACGATCCGGTCCGCCGAGGTGACGGTGACCTCGGCGCCGTCCGCCGACTTCACCGTAACGGGCAGCTGTGGCCGCGGCGCGGTGGTCAGCGGCTCGATCCGGTCGGCGGCGGCTCCGGGGGCGGCTCCGGTGGAGGGGGCGCCCTGGTCCGTGCCGGCGCCGCAGCCCGTCAGGCCGAGGGCCAGGGCGAGGGCGGCGGCCAGGATGCCGAGCGGTCCACGGGCCCCGGCCCGGCCGCGCCCCGGCCGCCGGTCGGCACCCGGCGGGGCGAAGTCCTGCGAGAAGCGCACTGGGGCACCGTCCTGTCGTTCCGGTCGTCTGCGAGGGGCAGTTGGTCCTGGTATGCGAGCGATGCGGGGGTAGGGGTCCACCGCGGAACTCGTATAGCTTAGGTTAGCCTTACCTGACTTTCGAGACCTCGGAGGGGTCCATGCTGTCGTCCAGACGTACCCGCGCACTCACCGTCGTGCTTCTCGCGGCCGTGCTGGGGGCGCTGCTCCCGGCCACCGCCGCGCAGGCGGCGGGCCGCACGGTGCAGGGCGGCCGGCTGGACTGGGGCATCAAGTCCTCCTTCCAGAGCTATGTCACCGGGCCTGTGGCGAACGGCAGTTGGAGCCTGACCGGCGGCGCCGCCACGGTCGGCGGCAGCCAGTTCCGCTTCCACTCCGCCACCGGTTCCTACGACCCGGCGACCGGGGCCTTCAGCTCGGCCTTCGCGGGCGGGGTCCGCTTCCTCGGCCACCGCAAGGCCGACGGCGGCCATGAGCTCGACCTCACCATCAGCCGCCCCACCGTCCGCATCGCGGGCGGCAGCGGAACCCTGTACGCCGACATGGTCGGCAAGGACCGGGGGACCGGCCGCGTGACCTCGGCCGCCCAGGTGCCGCTCGCGACGCTCGGTCTGTCCGGGATCGACATGAAGGGCGGTTCCACCCCCATCGCCCTTCGCAACGTCCCGGCGACCCTGACCGCACAGGGCGCGAAGTCGTTCGCCGGCTACTACCCGGCGGGCACCCCGCTCGACCCGGTCAGCCTCTCGGTGGACACCTCCGCCCCGGCCGGGAAGCCCGCCGCCACCAAGTCCCCCGGGAAGAAGAAGGAAGCGAGGAAGGCCGCCCCGGCCGCCGGGCGCTTCGAGGACGCCGCCGTCGACTGGGGCGTCCGCCGGACCTTCCGCGAGTACGTCACCGGCTCCATCGGCAAGGGGAAGTGGACCCTGGCCGAAGGGGCCGAGGACGGCGGGGCACTGTTCCGCTTCCCGAAGGGCAGCGGAACCTACGACCCGGAGAAGCAGACCCTGGACGCCGGCTTCGCGGGCAGCGTCCACTTCACCGGGGCCGACGGGCTCGACCTGGAACTGTCGGCCGTCAAGGTCCGGTTGGCGGCGGGCAGGGGCACGCTCCTGGCCGACGTCCACAGCCGCGGCGACCGGGACGAGGCCGTCCCGCTGGTCACCTTCACCGCGAAGGACTTCGCCCCGAAGGACGGTCTCGCCGTCCTCACCGAGGCCCCCGCCACCCTCACCACCGAAGGCGCCGAGGCATTCGGCTCGCTCTACCGGGCGGGCACCGCGATGGACCCGGTCTCACTGGCCGTCGCCGTCGGCTCCGGGGCCGAACTGCCCGCCCTGCCCGACCTGGGCAGCGACCCCGGGCCGTCGTCCGGGCCGTCGTCCGCCCCGGCCGCGGAGAAGCCCGCCGCCGCCACCGCGGCAGCGGGCACCGCCACCGGCACCGTCCTGTACCCGGTCCTGGGCGGCGCGGCCCTGCTCGTCGCCGCGGCGGGCGCCTTCTGGCTGGTCCGCCGCCGTGCCACCCGGCAGAACAACAACTGACCCCCCCTGCACCACCCCTGTCCCTGAGGAGACCAACGACCATGGCAGCCAACCGCCGTCCCATAGCCCTTACCGCCGCAGTCGCCACGGCGGCCGCCCTCGGCGCCACCGTGCTCGCCCTTCCGGCGCTCGCCGACGAAGGCGCCCCGGCCGGCGGCAGGGCCGCCGCCGCACCGAAGCTGGAACTGACGGACGGCACGCTGGAATGGGGCGTCAAGGAGTCCTTCCGCAAGTACCTCGCCTCGCCGTTCTCCGGCGGGAAGATCACCGTCAAGGACGGGGCCACCCAGGCCGCCGGCAACGGCGCGTTCACCTTCACCGACGGCAGGGGCACCTACGACACGGCCACCCACGGCACCGACACCGCGTTCAGGGGCGGCGTCAACTTCTACGCCCACGGCGGCGTCCTCGACATCACGCTCTCCGACGTGAAGCTCGCCACGACCGGGACCGGCGGAGCGATCACCGTCGACGTCACGACCCCGAAGGGCACCAAGGACGACGTGGAGTTCGCGTCCCTCGACCTCTCGGCGGTGAAGCCGGGCAAGGGCGAGGGCGGTGCGATGCTCTTCAAGGACATCCCGGCGACGCTGACGAAGGCCGGCTCGGAGGCCTTCGACGGCCAGTACAAGGAGGGCGACGCGCTCGACCCGGCCACCCTCTCGGTGAAGGCGGCGGCGGAGCCGAGCCAGAAGCCGAGCGAGAAGCCGAGTGAGAAGCCGAGCGAGAAGCCCACCGAGGAACCCGGCACCGAGCCCTCCGCGAAGCCCAGCACCGAGCCGTCCACCGGGCCGAGCGCGAAGCCCACCCCGCCCGCCTCCCCCTCCACCGGACCGACCGGCACCGAAGCGGGCGAGATCCACGACGGCACCCTGGACTGGGGCGTCAAGAAGTCCTTCCGCTCGTACGTCACCGGCCCGATCGCCAACGGCAAGGTCCGGATCACGGCAGGCGCCACCGCCTCCGGCGACGGCTACCGCTTCCCCGACGCCACCGGCCACTTCGACGCCGCGAAGCAGACCCTGAACGCCGGATTCCACGGCAAGGTCCGCTTCCTGGGCCATGAGGAGAACGGCGCGTACACCCTCGATCTCTCCCTGTCCGGCATGGAGATCCAGGTGAACGGCACGAAGGGCACGCTGATCGCGGACGTCTCCACCAAGGACCGCAAGACCAAGAAGGTCTCCACGTACACCGGTCTGGCCGTCGCCGACCTGAAGCTGCCGAAGGGCCGACTGGCCGCCAAGGGCGGTGTGGTGAACCTGTCGGCCGTCCCGGCGACCCTCACCGCCGACGGCACCAAGGCCTTCGGCGGCATGTACCCGGCCGGTGAGCAGCTCGACGCGCTGACCGTCGCGGTCGCCCTCGACAAGGACGCCGAACTCCCGGCCTCCGCCGGTGGTTCCGGCCTCGCGGGCGGCTCCGGTTCGGCGGGCGGCTCCGCGACCGCGGGCGGCGGCAGCGTCGGCGGTGGCGGCTCGGTCGGCGGAGGCTCGGTCGGCGGCGCGGGCTCCCTCGCCGCCACCGGCTCCGACATCCCGGTGGGCGCCCTGTTCGCCGCCTCGGGCGTGGTCGTCGCGGCCGGTGCCGGAGTCGTGATCGCGGCCCGCCGCCGCCGTACCGTCTGACCCGTCCGCGTCCGCGCGTGACGGAACCGCCCGGGTGGGCCGGTCGTACGGCCGCCGCCCGGGCGGTGCTTCAATTCTCACGTGAACGACAGCGAATTCGACGTACCCGCGGGCATCGACGTACTACGCGTTTTCTGCGGCCCCGACGGCCGGCACGGCAACGCCCTCGGTGTCGTCCGCGACGGCCGCGGCCACCCCGACGAGGCGTCCCGGCAGGCACTGGCCGGCCGGCTCGGCTTCAGCGAGACGGTCTTCGTCGACGACCCCGAGCGCGGTCGGGTGGACATCTACACCCCCGGGCTGCGCCTGCCGTTCGCCGGGCACCCGCTCGTCGGCACGGCCTGGCTGCTCGACCTGGAGATCCTGGAACTGGCGGTCGGCGACGTGTTCGCCCGCCAGGACGGCGAGTTCACCTGGATCACCGCCCGCCCCGAGTGGGCGCCCCCGCGCACGCTGGAGCGGTACGGATCCGTCGCCGAGGTCGAGGCGCTCACCGGCCCGCCGCCGGGGGAAGGGTGGCTCTACGTCTGGGCCTGGGAGGACGAGGCGGCCGGCCGGGTCAGGGCGCGGGCGTTCCCCCGGCGCGACGACAACATCACCGAGGACGAGGCGACCGGGGCGGCCGCGCTGCTGCTCAGCGCGGAGCTGGGGCGGGCCCTCAACATCAGGCAGGGCCGCGGCTCCCAGATCCTCACCGCCCCGGCGCCCGACGGCGCGGTGGAGATCGGCGGACGCGTCGTGCTGGCCCTGCGCGGAAAGCCCGCCCCGTACGCCGGCTGAGCACGCGGCGGAACACGACGGCGCGGCGCGGCGACCGGCCCGGCCGGTCACCACGCCGCGCCGGACGAGGCACTACGCGCTGAGCGGGAACACCTCGCCCAGCTCCCGGAACACCGCCGTGTTCAGCGCGAACGCGCGCTTGCACTCGTCGATGATGCGCTGCTTCTCCAGGTCGTCCGCGTCCACCGCGTCCAGCAGCTCGCGGTAGTCCCGCTTGAACGAGGCGGGGTTGGCTATCTCCTCGAAGACGTAGAACCGGACCCCGTCACCCTTGCGCGCGAAGCCCCAGGTCCGCTCCGCCCTGTCCCGGATGATCTGGCCGCCGGAGAGGTCGCCCAGGTAGCGGGTGTAGTGGTGCGCGACGTATCCGGCCGGCCAGTCGCGGGCGCACTCGGCGACCCGGTCGGCGTACGCGGCCGTGGCCGGCAGTGGCTCCAGGCCCTCGCGCCAGTCCGCGCCCCGCAGGTGGGCCAGATCGCGCTCCAGCTCGGCGGTGCGCATCAGCTCGGCCCGGATGAACGGACCGGCGATCCGGTCGCCCCGCAGCGCCTGCGCGCCTTCCTCCAGGGCCCGGTACACGAACCACAGCTGCTCCGTGTAGCGCGTGTACGCGTCCACCCCGAGCCGTCCGCCCAGCAGATCGCTCATGAAGGACGAGGTCTCCGCCTCGGTGTGCTGTTCGTGCGACGCGGTACGGATGAGCGTCGAGAAGGGCGTGGCGGCGGCGGTTGCGTCCAAGGCGGGCCTCCTGGGACCGAGAAGGGGACGGGAAGTCCGGGAAGAGACGGAAACATCGGCAGCGGCCGCATGGTGCGGAACCGCTGTCGACAACCCCGATCCTCCTACTTAGGCTTACCTAAGTCAACAGCTTCCCGACGGCCTGTCGGTAAAAACGATACGCCTGGTTCCGCGTGCCGGGTACGCGAAAGCGGCCGCCCCGCAGGGCGGCCGCTTTCGGGGCGGAAGGGTCCGGTCGGCTACGGGAGCGTCAGGATCTCGGCACCCGTCTCCGTCACCACCAGCGTGTGCTCGAACTGCGCGGTGCGCCTGCGGTCCTTCGTCACCACGGTCCAGCCGTCGTCCCACATGTCGTAGTCGTGGCTGCCCAGCGTCAGCATCGGCTCGATGGTGAACGTCATCCCCGGCTGCATCACGGTGGTCGCGCGCGGGCTGTCGTAGTGCGGAATGATCAGACCGGAGTGGAACGAGGAGTTGATCCCGTGCCCGGTGAAGTCCCGCACCACGCCGTAGCCGAAGCGCTTGGCGTACGACTCGATGACCCGCCCGATCACATTGACCTGGCGGCCCGGCCGGACCGCCTTGATGGCCCGGTTCAGCGACTCCTCGGTGCGCTCGACGAGCAGCCGGGACTCCTCGTCGACGTCGCCGCAGAGGTACGTGGCGTTGTTGTCGCCGTGCACGCCGCCGATGTACGCCGTGACGTCGAGGTTCACGATGTCGCCGTCGCGCAGCACGGTGGAGTCCGGAATGCCGTGGCAGATCACCTCGTTGAGCGAGGTGCAGAGCGACTTGGGGAATCCGCGGTAGCCGAGCGTCGACGGGTAGGCGCCGTGGTCGCACATGAACTCATGGGCGACCCGGTCGAGTTCGTCCGTCGTGACACCCGGGGCGATGTGCTTCGCGGCCTCCGCCATCGCCTGTGCGGCGATCCGGCCGGCGATGCGCATGCGCTCGACGGTGTCGGCGTCCTGCACCTCCGGGCCGGTGTACGGGGTGGGGGCCGGCTTGCCCACGTATTCGGGGCGCCGGATCTTTCCGGGCACGGAGCGGATGGGAGTGATCTCCCCGGGTGCGAGCAGCGACTGGCCAGACATGTCAGCGAGTCTAGGGCCTGTCCGGCGGAGCATGGCCGGGGTCGCGACGCCTGGCACGGCACCTCGCCGCGTTGCCGAAACGCCCGGATAGCTCCGCTATCAGGACGCTCCGGCGCCTTGCGATGCACCGCACCAGACGCCACGCCCTGTCCGACCCTGATCCGCCGGACAGGCCCTAACCAGCGTGCTTGGGGCAGCATGGTCCCGAGGGAAGGAGCCGGAGATGGCCCTGTTCAAGAAGCGCACGGTCGGCAAGCCGGGCGAGTGGTACTACTGCCTGGAACACCACAAGGTCGAGGAGGGCCCCGAGTGCCCGGCCAAGGACCGGTTCGGGCCGTACACCTCCCGCGAGGAGGCGCAGCACGCGATGGACACCGCGCGGGAGCGGAACCTGGAGTGGGAGAACGACCCCAAGTGGCACGACGGGGGCACCACCCCGCCCGGTCCGGAGTCCTGACCGGGGGAGGCCGGGGGCGTTCCCGGAGCCCGCTCCTCAGGCGGCGGAGGGGCTGGAGTCGCCGGCTTTCCCGGCGCTCCCGGCCTCCCTGGCCCTCCGCCTGCGCAGCGCGTCCTCGTCCGTCTCGGAGTCGTACGTGAGCAGCTTCGGCAGCGCGGCCGTCAGCAGCGCGACCGAGGCCACGCACGCCACCCCGCCGCTCCAGATCGCCGACCTGGTCCCCGTCCAGCCCGCCATCGCACCGGCCCGCACCTGACCCAGCTGCGGGCCGATGCTGTACGAGAGCACCTCGATGCCCGCCAGCCGGCCCCGCAGCTCCTCCGGGATCGTCTGGTTCCAGATCGTGGAGCGGCCCAGACCGCTGAGCATGTCGCCCGCGCCCGCCACCGCCAGGCAGACCAGGACCAGCCACACATTGCCGAACCAGCCGGCCGCCGCGATCGCCAGCCCCCAGACCGCGGCCCCGAACACCACGAACAGCCCGTGCCGCCGCACCCGCGACGTCCAGCCGCTGGTCAGCCCCAGCACCAGTGATCCGACCGAGTCCGCGGCGTACATCAGGCCCAGCGACCAGTCGGCGTGCAGGTCGTCCGCCAGGAACGGGAAGATCGCGTTCGGGAAGGCGAAGAACATCGCGGCCATGTCGACCGCGTACGTCCCCAGCAGCACCGGCCGGCTCCAGGCGTACTTCGCGCCCTCCACGATGCCGCGCAGCGACGGCTTCGTGTTCTCCCGGGCGGGCGGCGCGGGCGCCAGCCGCAGACACAGCAGCACGGAGCCGGCGAACGTGACCACCGTGACGGCGTACGCCGTGGCGTGCCCCGCGTACGCCACCGTGACCCCCGCCACCGCCGGGCCGGTGATCGCACCGAACTGCCAGCGCAGCGAATTCAGCGCGGCGGCCGCCGTCAGCTGCTCGTGCGGCACGATCCGGGCCATCAGCGAGTCCAGCGCGGGCCGCTGGAGCCCGGCGAGCGCGGAGACCCCGGCCGCGACCACGTAGAGCGGCCAGAGCATCGGGGCGGGCATCGCCGCGTTCACCAGGAGTACGACCGCGAGCAGCCCCAGCCCCGCCTCGGTCGCCAGGATCACCCTGCGGCGGTCCGCGGCGTCCGCGAGCGCCCCGCCGTACAGGCCGAAGACGACCAGCGGCACCAGCTCGACCGCGCCCATCACCCCGACGGCCAGCGGCGAACCCGTCAGCTCCTTGATCTGGAGCGGCAGCGCGATCATCGCCATGAAGCTGCCGAAGTACGTCACCAGCCCCTGGATCCACAGCAGCCGGAAGTCGCCGCCGGAGCGCAAGGGGGTGAGGTCGGGCAGCAGGGCGGCCAGCCGGCCGGCCAGCGAGGGAGCAGAAGTCACAGGAGGCCATGCTGTGCCGCCGGCAGTGGCACCGCAACGGATTTTCGCGGCAGTGGGCAGTGGGCAGTGGGCAGTGGCACGGCAACGGATTGTGGCGGCGGGCGGCGGGCGGCGGGCGGCGGGCGGCAGTCATGTAGTCGGCAGTGGCACCGCAGCGGACGTCGGCGGCAGTCGGCAGCGGCTGTCAGCGTGGGACCTGCACCGTCGGGCCCACGGTTGCGGGCCGCCCCGCCGCCGGCCTCACCAGCGCGCCGGGGGCGGCGCCGTCAACTGGTCGGCGAGCCGGGACAGCCGGTCCCGGAAGCCGCGGCGGCCGCGCGGCGCGGGGGCGCTGTTCTCCCCGGCCGCCGCGCTCACCAGATGCTGCACGGTGTCGAGGTCGACGTCGTCGGCGCCGGTCACCGCGAGCGTCTCGTGGGCGAGCCCCCGCACCTCCGGATCGCCGTCGTTCAGCGAGAGCACCGTGGCCCCGGCACGCCGCGCGTCGTGCACCCGCTCCAGCAGACCCGCGCCGGGCCGTTCCGGAGCCACCAGGAGCAGCGTCTCGCCCCGCCCCGCCGCCTCGATCCGGCCGAGCCCCACGGCCAGATGCGCGGGGCCGCCCGGCTCCACCCGGTGGCGCACCAGGGTGGGGGCCAGCTCCGGCAGCCCGGACCAGGTGGACTCGTCGACCAGATGGGCCGCCAGATGCCACGGCTCGTACTCCGCCGTCCCCACCAGCAGCAGCCCGCCGCCGTGCGGCACCACCGACGACCTCAGCGCCCCGGCGAACCGCCGGGTCGCGGCGGGCCACTCGGTCCCGGCGAGCACTTCACGGAGCAGGGCGACACGTACGGCATCCATGGCCCGGCATCATGCCCCAGGACCCGGACCCTCCACCGGAGAACGGCCCCGGACCAGCCGAACGGGAAGCCCGGGACCACACCGGGTCGCCTTCCGTGGCGGGCAGTAATGTCGGAGCCATGACTACGAATGGCAGTGACAGCGCGGCCAAGCCGCCCGCCAAGGACCCCTGGGACCTCCCCGACGTCTCCGGGCTGACCGTCGGCGTGCTCGGCGGCACCGGGCCGCAGGGGCGCGGCCTCGCCTACCGGTTCGCCCGTGCCGGGCAGCAGGTGATCATCGGTTCCCGGGCCGCCGACCGCGCGCGGAGCGCCGCCGAGGAGCTGGGCCACGGCGTCGAGGGCGCGGACAACGCGGAGTGCGCGCGCCGCAGCGACGTGGTGATCGTCGCCGTGCCGTGGGACGGCCATGCCAAGACCCTGGAGTCGCTGCGGGACGAGCTCGCGGGCAAGGTCGTCATCGACTGCGTCAACCCGCTCGGCTTCGACAAGAAGGGCGCCTACGCGCTGAAGCCCGAGGAGGGCAGCGCCGCCGAGCAGGCCGCCGCGCTGCTGCCGGAGTCCCGGGTCACCGCCGCCTTCCACCACCTCTCGGCGGTGCTGCTGCAGGACGAGTCCATCGAGGAGATCGACACCGATGTGCTGGTGCTGGGCGAGGCCCGCGCCGACACCGACCTCGTACAGGCGCTGGCGGGCCGGATCCCCGGCATGCGCGGCATCTTCGCCGGACGGCTGCGCAACGCGCACCAGGTCGAGTCGCTGGTCGCCAACCTGATCTCGGTCAACCGCCGCTACAAGGCGCACGCGGGGCTCCGCACCACCGACGTCTGAGCCGGACCCGCCACCGGCCGTACGGGCCCGGGCCGCTCCCGGACCCACCCTGCGGCGAGCGAAAAGGGGCATGGGGGACACTGGACGGGACCGCGCACCGCCCCCGACAGGAGCCGCCCCCATGCCCCGACTCGCTCTCTACGCCATCACCGTCTGTGTCCTGGCCGTCGTCGCGGCCGTGATCTCGTTCGCCCAGGGCAACCTGCTGGGGATCGTCTGGGTGCTGCTGGCCGGGCTCTCGTCGAACATGGCGTGGTTCTACGTACGGCGGCACCGCGCGCAGACCGCGCAGACCGCGGGCTGAGGGCCGGACCGCCGGTCACGGGGCGAGGGCGCAGACCGGGTACTCCTGGTTCCAGTTCTCCCAGAACCGGTAGGCGGCGCGGCCGCACTCCGTCTCCGTCCCGCTCACGCCCAGTGAGTCCAGCAGGCCGCGGACCGCGTCGAAGAAGACGTGGTTGATCTCCGGGATCCACAGCACGCCGAACACCGCGAGCAGCCCGAACTGGGCGAACGGCTCCACCCGCCGCCGGATCCGGTACGACAGCCAGGGCTCGATCACCCCGTACCCGTCCAGCCCCGGCACCGGCAGGAAGTTCAGAATCGCCGCGGTGACCTGGAGCAGGGCCAGGAACGCCAGCGCGTACCGGAACTCCCTCGGGACACCGTCCAGCGCGTCCAGCCAGAACGGGGCCGTGCACACCAGCGCGAACAGCACGTTCGTCAGCGGGCCCGCCGCCGAGATCAGGCTGTGCTTCCACCGGCCGTGGATCCGCCCCCGCTCGATGAAGACCGCGCCGCCCGGCAGCCCGATCCCGCCCAGGATCACGAACAGCACCGGCAGCACGATGCTGAGCAGGGCGTGCGTGTAGGCGAGCGGATTGAGAGTGAGGTAGCCCTTCGCGCCGACCGAGAGGTCCCCGCTGTGCAGCGCGGTGCGGGCGTGCGCGTACTCGTGCAGGCAGAGCGAGACCACCCACGCCGCCGTGACGAAGACGAAGACCGCGAGCCCGTACGGATACCCGGTGCCCGTCCACACCGCCCAGCCCGACACCGCCGCCACGGCGGCGATCCCGAGGAAGACCGGGCTGATCCGCCGGTCGCTGCGGGCGCTTGCGGTGATCATCGGCGAACTCCTGACGGACGGCCGGAAGAGAACGGCGCGGCGGGCGGCGAGCCCGACCGTACCGCCGACACGTCACAAACGTCTCGCGCCGGGGCGGTGGTTCCGGAAAAGGTGGGGGCATGACGAGCGATCCGGAACACGGCGCACAGGGGTACGGGCGGACAGGTGTGCGCCTGTCGGTCCCAGTCACGGAGAATGGGCCGGTGCGCTACAGCATCCTCGGAACCACCCGGGCACTCCGCGACGACGGCACGGCCGTCACCATCGGCGGGGCGCGGCTGCGCGCCCTGCTCACCGTCCTCGCCCTGCGCCCCGGCCGCGTCGTCCCGGTCACCGTGCTGGTCGACGAGGTGTGGGACGGCGAGCCGCCCGCCGACGCGGTGGGCGCCCTCCAGGCGCTCGTCGGCCGGCTCCGGCGCGCCGTCGGCCACGACGCGATCGTCTCCGCGGACAACGGCTACCGGCTGGCCGCCGCGCCGGACGACGTCGACCTCCACCGCTTCGAGCGGCTCGCGGGAGAGGGCGCGCGGGCGCTGGAGGAGGGCGACCCGGTGAAGGCCCGGACCGTGCTCGACGACGCGCTCGTCCTGTGGCGGGGCCCGGCCCTGGCCGATCTGCCCGACCGCCTGGGCGCCGCCGCCCGCTGGGAGGCCCGGTGGCTGGACGCCCGCCGCAACCGGCTCCGCGCGGTTCTCGCGCTCGGCCGCCCGGACGAGGCCCTGCCCGAACTGGTCGCGCTGTGCGCCGAGCACCCGATCGACGAACCCCTTCAGGCGCTGCGGCTGCGGGCCCTGCGTGACGCCGGGCGCACCGCCCAGGCGCTGGCCGCCTACGACGAGGTGCGCACCGGACTCGCGGACCGCCTCGGCACCGACCCCGGCCCGGAACTGCGCGCGCTCCACGCCGAACTGCTCCGCCGGGAACCGCTCGCCCCGGCCGCGGTGGCTGCCCCGTCCGCTCCGCCGACGGATCTCCGCCCCGCGGCCCACACGGCGGCCCCCGCGGCCCACACGGCGGCCCCCGCGGCACCGTACGGCAACCTCCGGGCCAGGCTCACCAGTTTCGTCGGGCGCGAGGACGACATCGCGGCCCTGGGCCAGGACCTCTCGCACGCCCGGCTGGTCACCCTCCTGGGCCCCGGGGGCGCGGGCAAGACCCGGCTCTCCCAGGAGACCGCCGAATCCGTCGCGGACGCCTGGCCGGACGGCGTCTGGCTGGCCGAACTCGCCCCGGTCGACGACCCCGATTCGGTGCCGGAGGCCGTGCTGACCGCGCTCGGTGCCCGCGAGACCGTGCTGCGCGGCGCCGGTGCCGAGGAGCTCAGGGTCGCCGAGGGGAATGTGAACGACCCCCTGGCCAGGCTCACCGAGCACTGTTCCCGGCGCCGCATGCTGCTGCTCCTGGACAACTGCGAACACGTCGTCGACGCGGCCGCCGCCCTCGCCGACCACCTGCTGGCCCGCTGCCCGCACCTCACCGTGCTCGCCACCAGCCGTGAACCCCTCGGCGTCCCGGGCGAGTTCGTCCGCCCCGTCGAACCGCTGCCCGACCCGATGGCGCTGCGCCTGCTCGCCGACCGCGGCGCCGCCGCCCGGCCGGGCTTCCGGACCGACGCGGACGAGGAGACCGCGGCCGCCGCCGCGGAGATCTGCCGCCGCCTGGACGGACTGCCGCTGGCCATCGAACTCGCCGCCGCCCGGCTGCGGATGCTCACCCCGCGCCAGATCGCCGACCGGCTCGACGACCGGTTTCGCCTGCTCACCAGCGGGGCCCGCACCGTACTGCCCCGTCAGCAGACCCTGCGCGCCGTCGTCGACTGGTCCTGGGACCTCCTGGACGAGTCCGAACGCGCCGTGCTGCGCGGGCTCTCCGTCTTCGCGGGCGGCTGTACCCTCGCCGCCGCCGAGGCGGTCTGCGCGGACGGGCCGCAGGGCGCCCGCGAGGTCGCCGGACTGCTCGGCTCCCTGGTCGACAAGTCGCTCGTCGTCGCCGCGCCCGCCGAGGACGGCGAGATGCGCTACCGGCTGCTGGAGACCGTCGGCGAGTACGCCGCCGGCCGGCTCGACGAGGCGGCGGAGCGGGATCCGGCGGTCCGGCGCCACCTGGTGTTCTACCGGGAGCTGGTCCGTACCGTCGAACCCGAACTGCGCGGCGCCGGACAGCGCGCCGCCGTCGCTCTCCTGGAGCGCGAGTACGAGAACATCCGCACCGCCCTGCGCCACGCCGTCGCCGCCCGCGACGAGCAGGAGGTGCTCTGCATGGTGCTCTCGCTGTGCTGGTACTGGCAGATGCGCGAACTGCGCACCGACGCCCTGCACTGGGCCGAGGCGGCCGCCGCGCTGGGCCCCGACCCCTTCGCCCCGCCCATCGGGACCGCGGCCGTCGAACCGGCGCCCTCCATCCACGAACGCTGCACCGACGCGCCGCCGCCGATGGGGCCCGAACTGCTCGGGGAGGCGCGGCGCCAGGTGGCCCTGGTCCAGCTGGTCAGCGCGGACCACTCCCAGAACGTCTGGGCCGACGAGGAGGGCATGGCCCGGCTGCGGGTCATCGCGAAGACCTACCGGGCCGGCCAGCCGCAGACCTGCCGGGTTCCGGCATCGCTCTGGTTCTTCGCGGTCGTGCTCACCAGCGAGGCCGCCGACCTGCCCCGGCTGCTGGACGAAACGGTCCGCGCCTGCCGGGAGTACGGCTACGAATGGGAGCTCGCCGAGGCCCTCCAGATGCGCGCCAACGTGCTGGCCAACCGGCCCGAATGGGCGGGTGAGGCACGTGCGGACGCCGACGAGAGCCTGCGCATCTTCAGCCGGATCGGCGACGACTGGGGCGCCGCCGAATCGCTCTCCGCCCGCGGGGAGGCCAACGAGCGGCGGGGTGAGTACGCCCTGGCGGCCGAGGACTTCCAGGCCGCGATCGGCTACGCGCGGAAGCTGGGCGCCCAGTCCCAGGTGGCGGTCCTGCGCACCAGGCACGCGGCCGTGCTCACCGAACTGGGGCGCGGCACCGAGGGCGAGCAGATCCTGCGCGAGGTGCTCGCCGAGGGGCGCCGGGAGGGACACGGGGCGGTGTCCTTCGCCCGGCTCCACTTGGTCATGTGGCTGGGGTGCAGCGGCCGCACCGGCGAGGCGCGCGAGCAACTGGCGGCGCTGCGAGAGGACTTCCGGTCCAATGCCAGGGCGGTCTTCGAAGGGGTCGTCCTGGGCGCGACGGCCTGGCTGGACAACCAGGAGGGGCTGTACGAGCAGGCCCTGCCCCGGGGGCTGATGGCGCTGGAGCTGTCCAAGGACCGGCTGTCGCAGATGATGGCGCCCCAGATGTCCGTCATCCACATCGTCGCCGTCGCCCGCTCGCTGGCCGGCATCGGCGGCGAGCAGCGGGCCACCGTGGCGGCCCGGCTGCTGGGGGCCGGCCGGGGGCTGCTGCCCGAGGGCCATGTGCGCACGACGATGGAGCTGGACGACTGGGCACGGGCCGAGGAGCTGACGGTGGCCGTGCTCGGCCGGGACGGCTACGAGGCCGCGTACGCCGAGGGCGGCGGCCTCTCCCTGGAGGAGGCCGCCGCCCTCACGGACGCGTACCGGGGCTGAACCCCCGCCGGGTCAGCTCTTCTTGCGGAACTTGGCGACCGCGAGCGGGGCCATCACCGCGGTGATGACCACGGTCCAGCCGAGGGTCACCAGGACCGAGTGGGCGAGCGGGCCGCCCATCATCAGGGCCCGCGCGGCGTCGGCCAGGTTGGACAGCGGGTTGTAGTCGGTGAACGTCTGGAGCCAGCCGGGCATCGTCTTCGTCGGAGCGAAGATCGAGGAGCCGAACTGGAGCGGCATCAGCACGAGCATCCCCATCCCCTGCACCGCCTGGGCCGTCTTCATCGTCAGTCCGAGCAGGATGAAGATCCACATGATGGCGGCGCCGAACGCGGCCGACAGCGCGATCGCCGCGATCAGCCCGAGCACGGACTCCTGGAGCTCCATGCCGAGGGCGAAGCCCATGGCCAGCAGGATGAGGGTGGCGACCATCATCCGGCCCAGCTCGACCACTATCTTCGCGATGAGCACCGAGGAACGGGCGATCGGCATCGTCCGGAACCGGTCCATGACGCCCTTGCGGAAGTCGTCGTTGACGCCGGAGCCGACCGCCATGGCGATGTTCATGCCCATCATCGCCATCAGGCCCGGGATCAGGTAGTTCAGGTACTCCTGCCGGCCGCCGCCCATGCTGCCGCCGACCGAGCCGCCGAAGACGTACACGAACAGCAGCGTGAAGATGATCGGCATCAGGAGCGCGTCGAACATCGACTCCGGATCCTTCTTGATCTGGAGCATGTTGCGCCGCACCAGCGCCCCGATGTGGCGCAGGTTGTTCCGCAGTCCGATCCGGCCCTCGTCGTGGACCGCCCCGCCACGGGCGGACGCGGTGGGTGTGGGCGTGGGTGTCAGAGTCGCCGTGCTCATGCCGCGACCTCCTCGGGAATCGTGTCGGTGACGGAGGCGGACTTCTCGCCGGTGATGGCGAGGAACACCTCGTCGAGGCTGGGCAGCGCGGTGGCGACGTGCGCCAGCGGGAAGCCCCGGGTGCCGAGCAGGCCTATGACGGAGGTCAGCTGCTCGTCGCTGAGGATCGGTACGTACAGCAGCCCCTCGTCCGGGACGGCCTGCGCGCCCGCGACGCCGTCCAGACCGGCCTCCCGGATGGCCTGCGCCATCGCGGCGAGCTGCGAGGGGTCCGAGGGCCGCAGCTGCAGGGTGCGGCCGCCGACCTTCGCCTTCAGCTCGTCGACACCGCCGCGGGCGATGATCTTTCCCTTGTCGATGACGGTCAGCTCGTTGGCGAGCTGCTCGGCCTCTTCCATGTACTGGGTGGTGAGCAGCACGGTCGCCCCCTCCGCGACCATCCGCTGCACCTCGTCCCAGACCTCGTTACGGGTCCGGGGGTCCAGCCCCGTGGTCGGCTCGTCCAGGTACAGCACGGCCGGGTTGCCGATCATCGAGGCGGCCAGGTCGAGCCGGCGCCGCATGCCGCCGGAGTAGTCCATCGCGGCCTTCCTGGCCGCGTCGGTGAGCGAGAACCGCTCCAGCAGCTCGTCGGCCCGGGACCGGGCGGCCTTGCGGGACAGATCGAGCAGCCGCCCGATCATGTAGAGGTTCTCCCAGCCGGAGAGCTTCTCGTCGACCGAGGCGTACTGCCCGGTCAGACCGATGGTGCGGCGCAGCTGCCGGGGCTGCTTCACCACGTCGTAGCCCGCCACGGTGGCGTGTCCGGCGTCGGGCAGGATCAGGGTGGACAGGCAGCGTACGAGCGTGGTCTTGCCGGCGCCGTTCGGGCCGAGGACACCGAGCACGGTGCCCTCGCGGACATCGAGGTCCACGCCGTCCAGAGCCTTGGTCGAGCCGTAGTGCTTGACCAGCCCCCGGACCTCGACGGCGTTCGAGCCGCTCCTGGGGTTCTTGTCGATTCGCGTCATGCCGACTATCAGACCAGCCGCCACCGACAGTCCGCCGACAGCGGGCCGACAGCCCGCCGATGGGGGATGTCGGCGGGCTGTCGGTGGTGCGGGCAGTGGTTCGGACGGAACGGACCGGCGGGACCGGGCCTCTTGTCCGGATCATGCCGGACTCGCGTGCCGCGCTCCCTGATCCGGCCTGATCCGGACGGAAGACGCTAGTGGAAGGTGTGCTCGGCGGCCGGGAAGGCACCGCCCACGACCTCTTCCGCGAACTCCTTCGCCGCGTCGCCCAGCACCTGGCGGAGGTTCGCGTACTGCTTGGTGAAGCGCGGCACCTTGCCGCCGGTCAGCCCGACCATGTCGGTGTAGACCAGCACCTGGGCGTCCGTGTCGGGGCCGGCACCGATGCCGACGGTCGGGATGTGCAGGGTGCGGGTGACCTCGGCGGCCAGCTCGGCCGGTACCAGCTCCAGCACCACGGCGAACGCGCCCGCGTCCTGCACGGCCTTGGCGTCGCGCAGCATCTGCTGGGCGGCCTCCTCGCCGCGTCCCTGCACCCGGTAGCCCATCGCGTTGACGGACTGCGGGGTCAGGCCGATGTGCGCCATGACCGGGATGCCGGCGTCGACGAGCAGCCTGATCTGCTCGTGGCTGCGCTCACCGCCCTCCAGCTTGACCGCGCCGACGCCCGACTCCTTGATCAGCCGGGTGGCGTTGCGCAGGGCCTGGACCGGGCCCTCCTGGTACGCCCCGAAGGGCAGGTCCGCCACGATCAGGGCACGCCTGGTGCCCCGTACGACAGCGGCGGAGAGGATCGCGATCTCGTCCATCGTGACGGGCACGGTGGTCTCGTAACCGAGGTGGCAGTTGCCCATGGAGTCGCCGACGAGCATCACCGGGATCCCGGCCTCGTCGAAGACGGACGCGGTCATCGCGTCGTAGGCGGTGAGCATGGGCCACTTCTCGCCGCGCTCGGTGGCGGCGGCGATGTCATGGATGGAGATACGGCGGGTGCTCCTGCCTCCGTACAGCGCCTTGCTGCTGTCGGTGGGAGTACCCGCGGGGGTGGTTGCGGACTGGTTCCGCGCAGCCTGAAGCGACATTGCCAACGGCTCCTTCGTCATCTCGAGGCGCCCTGACGGCGTCCCCGGACCGGTTCCATGGTGGCATCCCGTGGTGGTCCACGGGAAGTGGGCCCGCGCACACCCTTGAAGGCGTTGCCGGAGAACGGTCCCACCGGCGATTGCCTTCCAATACGAGACGGTCTCGTATCGAAATCGGATAAGCTCCGTTCCATGTCGATACCGTCCGGTGCTCGCGCCGACGCGTCCCAGATCCCGGAGGCGGTCCACCGCCGCCGCTGGGCGATCCTCGTCGTCCTGATGTTCAGCCTGCTCATCGTCGTGCTGGACAACTCGATCCTGAACGTCGCGGTCAAGACCATCGCCAGTCCCGCACCCACCGGCCTGGGCGCCACCCAGAGCCAGCTGGAGTGGGCGATCAACGCCTACACGCTCGTCTTCGCCGGACTCCTCTTCACCGCCGGGCTGCTCGGCGACCGCGTCGGCCGCAAGAAGGTGCTGCTCTTCGGCATCCTGCTCTTCGGCACCGGCTCCGCGCTGGCGGCCATGTCCGGCTCGCCCGCCCAGCTGATCACCTGGCGCGCCCTGATGGGCTTCGGCGCCGCGTTCGTCATGCCGGCCACCCTCGCCGTCCTGATGAACGTCTTCGAGCGCGACGAACAGCCCAGGGCCATCGGCATATGGGCCGGCAGCGTCGGGGTGGCCATCGCGATCGGCCCGATCACCGGCGGGCTGCTGCTGGAGCACTTCTGGTGGGGCTCGATCTTCCTGGTCAACGTACCCGTGGTGATCGTGGCGCTGATCGCGATGACGATGCTGGTGCCGGACTCCAAGGACCCGAACCCCGGCCGGATCGACCCGCTCGGCGTAGTGCTCTCCATCGTCGGCCTGGTGCTGCTGGTGTACGGCATCATCCGTGGCGGCCAGCTCGCCGACTTCGCCGACCCCGTGGTGCTCCTGTCGAGCCTCGGCGGCCTGCTCGTCCTGGCCGGGTTCGTCTGGCACGAGAAGCGCAGCACCCACCCGGCCATCGACATCTCGTACTTCAGGGAGCCGTCGTTCTCCGCGGCCGTCGCCGCCATAGCGCTGGTCTTCTTCGCGCTGATGGGGGTGACCTTCTTCTCCGCCTTCTACATGCAGAGCGTGCGCGGCTGGACCGCGCTGCAGGCCGGACTGATGCTGCTGCCGCTGGCCGCCACCCAGATGATCTTCGCGCCCCGGGCCCGGCTGCTCGTCGACCGCTTCGGCGCCCGCGCCACCTGCACCGCGGGCATGCTGCTGGTCGCCATCGGGCTGGCGGCGTTCGCGCTGTTCGACGGCACCACGCCGGTCTGGGTGCTGTGCCTGCTCTTCTTCGTCCAGGGCACCGGCATGGCACATGTGATGACACCGGTCACCGTCTCGGTGATGCAGGCGCTGCCCCGCGAGAAGGCCGGCTCCGGATCGGCCGTCAACAACACCTTCCGGCAGGTCGGCGGGGCACTCGGGGTCGCCGTGCTCGGATCGGTGCTCTCCACCGTCTACCGGGGTGACATCGAGGGCCATCTCGGCGCGGTCCCGGCCGGCGCCCGGGAGGCGGCCGGGGAGTCGATCGAGGCGACGCTCGGCATCGCCGACAAGCTGGGCCCGGCGGGCGCACCGCTGATCGCCTCCGCGAACGACGCGTTCCTGAAGGCCATGCACGTCACCGCCATCGGTTCGGCGACCATCGCCCTGGTGGGCGCCCTGGTGGTCGCTCTCTTCCTGCCGGGGAAGCCGCCCGCCGACACGGGCCCCGACGGGTCGGGCCGGGGCGACCGGTCGGTGCGCGCGGCGGGAGCGGGCCGATGAGACCGGCGACGCAGCAGGACGGGAACTGGACCGGCGTACGGGTACCGACCCCGGCACCACGCCGGGGCCGGCCGCGCAGCGCGGCGGCCGAGCGGGCGATCCTGGACGCCGTCGTCCGGCTGCTGGAGGACGGTGAGCCCCTGGCGGCCCTGTCCATCGAGCGGATAGCCCGCACCGCGGGGGTGGGCAAGGCGACCATCTACCGGCGGTGGAGCGGCAAGGAAGAACTCTTCGTCGACGTACTGAAGGACATGGAGCCGCCGGAACCCGCCGTCTCCGGCACCGCCGGCCTCGACGACCTGCGACTGCTGCTGGACTCGCTGCGCAGGCGCGGCCTGGCACAGCGCTCCTCGGCCCTGCTGCACAACGTCTTCGCGCAGATGAAGAGCCACCCCAAGCTGTGGGAGGAGTACCACAGCAGCGTCATCGCGCCCCGCCGCGTCGCCATGCTGGCCGCCGTCCGGCGCGCGGTCGACGCCGGTGAACTCCGAGCGGATCTGGACGTGGGGCTGATGGACGACCTGTTCCTGGGGCCCATGCTGGTACGCACCATCCATCGGCCCGACGCGCCGCTGCCCGAGGATCTCGCCGACCGGATCGTCCAGGTCCTGGTCGAGGGCCTGGGGCCCGGCCGGGCCACCCGCCCGCCCGGCGACGCCTGACGCTCCCGGACCCGCCCGAGTGTGATCGTTCTGTCACAAGCCCCGGCGGACCCCGTGCGGCCGGAACCCGCCGGACCCCGCCCTTCGTCCTCGTGACAGTACGGCCGTCGTCGACGGCAGGAAACCCGCCACGCATCGCCTAGGGTCGAGGGCGCGGCGACATGCACGGCAAGGCAGTGAGGAAAGCGCGATGGTGCAGGCGTACGGAGCGGACACCGGGAACGACCGTGCGGAACCGGAACCGGAACGCGCCGGGGCGGGATCCCGGCTCCGGGACCTGCGCGAGCGGTGGACCCGTGACCCGGGCATCTGGCGGCGCGGCATCGTCCTCGCCCTCTGCTCGGTGCTCATCACCCTGGTGATGGCCTTCCACTCGAAGATCCCGAACACCATCGGGAACCTGGGCAGCCTCTCCGAGACGTTCCTGCCGTGGATCGGGGTGTTCGTCCCGGTGCTGCTGGTCCTCGGCCTGGTGCGCCGCTCGGCGACCGCGCTGATCGCCCTGCTGCTGCCGGTCGTGGTCTGGTTCAACGTCTTCGGCGGCCTGCTCACCGACAAGTCCGGCACCGGCGGCGACCTCACCGTGGCCACCCACAACGTCAACGCCGACAACCCCGACCCCAAGGGCACCGCCCGGCAGGTCGCGGCCTCCGGCGCCGATGTGATCGCCCTGGAGGAGCTGCCGAGCGGCAAGGTGGCGACGTACGAGGCGGCGCTCGCCGAACGCTTCCCGTACCACTCGGTGCAGGGCACCGTCGGTCTGTGGAGCAAGTACCCGATGAGCGCCACCAGGCCGGTCGACATCAAGATGGGCTGGACCCGGGCGATGCGCTCCACGGTGACCACCCCGAAGGGCGAGGTCGCCGTCTACGTGGCCCATCTGCCGTCCGTACGCGTCAAGCTGCACGCCGGATTCACCGCCAACCAGCGCGACGACAGCGCGGACGCCCTGGGCGAGGCCATCTCCCACGAACGCCTCGGCAAGGTGATCCTGCTCGGCGACCTCAACGGCACGATGAACGACCGCTCGCTGAACGCGGTCACCGCCCAGATGCGCTCCACCCAGGGCGCGGCCGGCGACGGCTTCGGCTTCAGCTGGCCGGCCTCGTTCCCGATGGCCCGGATCGACCAGATCATGGTCAAGGGCGTCGAGCCGGTGTCCTCGTGGACGCTCGGCGCGACCGAGAGCGACCATCTGCCGATCGTGGCGCGGGTGGAGCTGTGACGCCCTGAGCCGTTCCGTCACCCCGGGCGAACGCCGATGAAACGGTCCGTTCACCCGGCGGAACAAACCGTCTGAGAGAATTTGTTCCGTTTGGGAACGAAGGGCGTCCGGCAATGGAGCCGGCCCGGCCGCGCGCCGGTCCGCCCGGCTCCCCGGTTTTCCCTGCGGAAAGGTCTCTCCACATGCCCCTGGCCCTGCTCGCACTCGCGGTGAGCGCCTTCGGCATAGGTACCACGGAGTTCGTGATGATGGGCCTGCTGCCCAATGTCGCGGACGACCTGGGCACCTCCGTACCCACCGCCGGACACCTCGTCTCGGCGTACGCCATCGGTGTCGTGGTGGGGGCCCCGCTGCTCACCGCCGTCGGCTCCCGGATCCCGCGCAAGCGGATGCTCCTGCTGCTGATGGCCCTGTTCACGGTCGGCAACCTCGCCTCCGCGTTCGCCCCCGGCTTCGGCTGGCTGCTGGGCGGCCGGTTCCTGGCCGGGCTGCCGCACGGGGCCTTCTTCGGCGTCGGCGCGGTCGTCGCGGCCCGTCTCGTTCCCGAGGGGCGCCGGGCGCGGGCCGTGGCCACCATGTTCCTCGGGCTCACCGTCGCCAACATCGTCGGCGTCCCGGCGGCCACCCTGCTCGGCCAGCACCTCGGCTGGCGGGCCACGTTCCTGGTCGTCGCGGCGATCGGGCTGTGCGCCGTGGCGGCGCTCGCCCGGCTCGTACCGCAGGTGCCCGTGGACGCCCACCAGGGCCTGGGCCGGGAACTGCGCGCCCTCGGCAACCGCCAGGTGCTGCTCGGCCTGCTCACCGCCGTGTTCGGCTTCGCCGGGGTCTTCGCCGTGTACTCCTACCTCTCGGCCATGACGACCGAGGTGATGGGCTTCGGCGAGTCGGCGGTGACACCGGTGCTCGCGCTCTTCGGCATCGGCATGACCCTCGGCGCCCTCGCGGCGGGACCGCTCACCGACCGGGCGCTGCGGCCGACGCTGTACGGATCGCTCGGCGCGCTCGCCGTCGTCCTCGCGGTCTTCCCGTTCGCCGTCCATGTGCGGTGGGCCGCACCGGTGCTGGTGGTGCTGCTCGGAGCGGTCGGCTTCATGACGACCACACCGCTCCAGATGCTGGTCATGAACAAGGCCAAGGACGCCCCGACCCTGGCATCCGCCTCCAACCACTCCGCGTTCAACCTCGCCAACGCGGGCGGCGCGTGGCTCGGCGGCGCCGCGATCGCGGCGGGCTGGGGCTGGACCTCCCCGGCCCCGGTCGGCGCGGCCCTCGCGGTCGCGGGCCTGGCGGTCGCCGTCACGGCGGGGCTGCTGGACCGGGAACGCACACCGGGGGCGTCGAGGGTGGTGGCCCGTGCGGACGCCCGGCCCGTACGGGACGACGCTCCGCTGGACGCGCGCTGAAACGCGGGTGGCGCTCCGGTGGGCGCGCGCTGAATCGCGGTGGCGCTCCGCTGGACGCGCGCTGAAACGCGACGGCGCGGCGCCCCGCTCGGCCGGGTCGCCGCGCCGTCGTCCCGCTCAGCCCGACTCGCGCCACCGGTTGGTGATCGGCAGCCGCCGGTCCTTGCCGAAGCCCTTCGGGGAGATCTTCGTGCCCGGCGGGTACTGCCGGCGCTTGTACTCGGCCGTGTCCACCATCCGCAGCGTCTTCGCCACCAGCGCCGGGTCGAAGCCGGCCGCGACGATCTCGTCCAGTCCCTGGTCCCGGTCGACGTACAGCTCCAGGATCCGGTCCAGTACGTCGTAGTCGGGCAGCGAGTCCGTGTCGACCTGGCCCGGGCGCAGCTCGGCGCTGGGCGGCTTGGTGATGGACGCCTCCGGGATCGGCGGGATCTGCCCGCGCTCCTCGGCGGCCCGGTTGCGCCACTTCGCGAGGCGGAAGATCGACGTCTTGTAGACGTCCTTGATCGGGCCGTACGCGCCGACCGAGTCGCCGTACAGCGTCGAGTAGCCGACCGCCAGCTCGGACTTGTTGCCCGGCGCGAGGACGATCTGGCCCTCCTGGTTGGAGACGGCCATCAGCATCGTGCCGCGCAGCCGGGACTGAAGGTTCTCCTCGGCGAGACCGGTGAGCCCCAGCGAGCCCATGTACGCGTCGAACATCGGCTCGATCGGTACGGTGCGGAAGTTCAGCCCGGTACGGCGGGCCAGCTCCGCCGCGTCGCCCTTGGAGTGGTCCGAGGAGTACTTCGACGGCATCGAGATGCCGTACACGTTCTGCGCGCCCAGCGCGTCGCAGGCGATCGCCGCGACCAGCGCCGAGTCGATCCCGCCGGACAGCCCGATCAGCACACTGCTGAAGCCGTTCTTGGCGGCGTACGCCCGCAGGCCCACGACCAGCGCGGAGTACAGCTCCTCGTCGTCGTCCAGCCGCTCCGCATAGCCACCGGCCAGCTCCGCGGGGTACGCGGGGAGCGGCTCCCCGGAGAGCACCACGTGGTCGATCCGCAGCCCGTCGTTGACGACCCCGGACGGCGGCTCGGCGGCGGCCGCCGGCAGCTCCAGGTCGAGCACGACGCAGCCCTCGGCGAACTGCGGGGCACGGGCGATCACTTCGCCGTCCCGGTCGACGACGATCGAGTCGCCGTCGAAGACCAGCTCGTCCTGGCCGCCGATCATCGCCAGGTACGCGGTGGTGCAGCCCGCCTCCTGGGCCCGCTTGCGGACCAGTTCCAGCCTGGTGTCGTCCTTGTCCCGCTCGTACGGCGAGGCGTTGATCGACAGCAGCAGTCCGGCGCCGGCGGCCCGCGCGGCCGGCACCCGGCCCCCGTCCTGCCAGAGGTCCTCGCAGATCGCGAGCGCCACATCGACGCCGTGCACGCGCACCACCGGCATCGAGTCGCCCGGCACGAAGTACCGGAACTCGTCGAAGACGCCGTAGTTGGGGAGGTGGTGCTTGGCGAAGGTCAGCGCGACCTGCCCGCGGTGCAGCACCGCGGCGGCGTTCCGGGGGGAGCCGGCCGGCTGGCCGTAGCGCGGCTGGGCCGTCTCGGAGCGGTCGAGGTAGCCGACCACGACCGGCAGCTCCCCGAAGCCCTCGGCGTCGAGCCGGGCGGCGAGCGCGCTCAGCGCCTGCCGGGAGGCCTCGACGAAGGACGAGCGCAGGGCCAGGTCCTCGACGGGGTAGCCGGTTAGCACCATCTCCGGGAACGCCACCAGATGGGCGCCCTGTTCGGCGGAGTGCCGGGTCCAGTGGACGATCGCCTCGGAGTTGCCGGAGAGGTCACCGACGGTCGAGTCGATCTGATTCAGTGCGAGACGTAGTTGAGGCACGCGCACCAGTGTAATCGTCTGACTGACACAATGTCCTGGCGGGCCGCGGAATCACGGCCGCGGCCCGCCGGGACCGGTTCGGCGGAGGTCAGTGCCGGTAGCCGAGGACCGTCATCATGCCCACGTCCGAGTGGTAGATGTTGTGGCAGTGCAGCATCCACAGCCCCGGGTTGTTCGCGTCGAACTCGACGGCCAGGGAGCTGTTCGGCCGGACGATCGCGGTGTCCTTGCGCGCCCATTCGGCCCTGCCCCGTTCGGTGGCCTCGTGGCGCCGCCCGGCCGGGCCGACCACGCCGAAGGAGTGCCCGTGCAGATGGATCGGGTGCCACATCTCCGTGGCGTTGTAGAACTCCAGCCTGACCCGCTCGCCCGCCCACACCGGGTGGCGCTGGTGGGGGTCGTACGGGGTGTGGTCGAAGGCCCAGTTGTACGCCCGCATGTTGCCGGTCAGCTTGAACCGGTGGATCCGGTCGGGCTTGCGCCGGGACAGCTCCATGGACGGGTCGGGCCACAGCCCGTACGCCTCCACCAGCTCTCCGTCCAGCTCCCTGGGCCGTACGGACGCGGTGGGTGCGGTCCCCTTCCCGGTGCGGAGCAGGGCCAGTGCCGTGGCGTTCTTGCCCTCCGCGAGCGCGGTCAGCGGGAACACCCCGTCCCCGGCGGTGACCACCACGTCGTACCGCTCGCCCATGCCCAGCAGCAGGGCGTCCGTCGTCCTGTGCCGGACCGGGTAGCCGTCGGTGTGGGTGATCGTCATCCGGTGTCCGCCGAGCGCCACCCGGAAGGCGGTGTCGCCGCCCGCGTTGATGATGCGCAGCCGGATCCGGTCGCCGGGCTTCGCGGCGAAGGACGTGGGGGCCTTCGGGGTACGGCCGTTGATCAGGTAGTACGGGTAGGCGACGTCGCCCCCGTGGCTGTCGAGCAGTTCGCTGTAGGAGCCCTCGGCCAGCCGCGTGGGACCGGTGCGGCCCTTGGGCTTGGCGGGTTTGGCGGGGGAGCCGTGTCCGCCGGAGCCGTTCGCGCTGCCGTGGTGCATCCCGCCCTTGCCGTGGCTGAGTTCGTACAGCACCGAGTCCGGCGTCGAACCGGCCACCCCGTCGACCCAGTCGTCCAGGACGACGACCCACTCCCTGTCGTACTTGAGAGGCTCCCTCGGGTCCTCGACGATCAGCGGCGCGTACAGTCCGCGGTCCTGCTGGACGCCGGTGTGCGGGTGGAACCAGTACGTCCCGGCATGCGGCACGGTGAAGCGGTAGGCGAATTCGGCACCGGGCTTGATGGGCGCCTGGGTCACATCGGGCACGCCGTCCATGTCGTTGCGCACATTGAGGCCGTGCCAGTGCAGAGACGTTTCCTCCGGCAGGTGGTTGGCGAGGTTGAGCGCCAGGGTGTCGCCCATCGTGACCCGGAGCTCCTTGCCGGGCAGCCGGGCGCCGTACGCCCAGGAGCCGACGATGAGCCCGTCGCCCAGATCGAGCCGGGACGGAGTGGCGACGAGGTCGACCTTCCGCACGGGGCCCGAGCCGCGCGCGGCCTCGGCCGCCGCGACCTCCTTCCCGCCGGGGGAGACGTACTTGCCCTCGGACCTCCCGCCGGGGGAGACGTGCTCGCCCTCGGACCTCCCGCCGGGGGAGGCCCCGTGTTCTGTGCCGCCGTGGCTGGTGCCACCGGCGTTCGCGCTACCGGTCTTCTTGCCGCCGCGGCCCGTGTCGGATTCGCCGGAGCACGCGGCCAGTACCGCCGAACCGGCAGTGGCGACAGCGGCGCCGAGCACGGCGCGTCGGGTGGGTGGAGTGCGCATGACGGGGTGCACCTCGGGGTGTTGTCGGTATTTCGGTCTGCTGGGGGAGGGGGAGGCGCCCCTTCTATATGCGCAGTACCGACAACGGGGCCGGTCGGGTCACTTCCGGCCGGGGATCCTGCCCCGGCGGCGGCGCGTCCCGTCCCGTGACGCCCCTGAGGAGGCGGAGGATCCCGATGAGCAGCGAGACGAACAGCAACAACTGTCCGTATGTCGCACATCCACTCAGGGTCATGTCGAGCACCCTACCCCCGCCGGGTATCCCTCGCGCGCAGAAACGTATCGCCGCAGCGGTACGGGGCCCGGCGGGCGGGCACGCGGCATGGCCCGGCACCCCCCGGGGCTCCCCGTCCGGACCCGGCGGGGGCCGGTCCGGACGGGGAGCCTTCGGCAGGGGATGCCGGGTCGTGGGCGCCGGATCGCCGGACTTCCGGGCCTTGGGCGCCGAGCTGCCGGGCCCTGGATGCCGGGCTGCCGGGCCTTGGATGCCGGGCCGAGCCGGTGCGGCGGGTCAGCCGCGGGCGTAGACCTTCTCCGCCCAGCCGGCGATCTGCTCCTCGGTGAGGTGCTGCGCCAGGTCGGCCTCGCTGATCATGCCGATCAGCATCTTGTTCTCGACCACCGGGAGCCGGCGGATCCGATGGGTCTGCATCTCCTCCAGAACCATCTCCACGCCCGCCTCCGAGTCGATCCAGCGAGGGGTTCCCTGGGCGAGGTCGCCCGCCGTCATCTTCGACGGATCGTGGCCCATCGCCACACAGCCGACCACGATGTCGCGGTCCGTGAGGATGCCGATCATCCGGTCCTGCTCGCCGTTGGCCGAGATGGGCAACGCCCCGACCTTGTGGTCACGCATCAGCTGCGCGGCCCGGTCGAGCGTCTCGTGCGCGGGGATCCACGTGGCCCCGGTGTGCATGATGTCCTTGGCGGTGGTCATGAGGGATTCCTCCTGCGTGCCGATGGGCATGCTGTACGACCCCGAGCGAACCCATCGTCATGGGCCCGTTCGGGGGACGCGACCGCTATCACCCGTTCGGGTGCACCTGCGGCCGGGTCGCGTACCCGGGAATTCCTCAGGAGCGGGGTGCGGACCCGCGTGCCGCCAGCAGCCGGGCCATCTCGTCCAGCTCCGACTGCTGGGCCTCGACCATCCCGCGGGCGAGCCGCTTCTCCGCCTTCACCGTGCAGAGCCGGGCGCAGCCGCGCGCCATGTCGATGCCGCCCCTGTGGTGTTCGGTCATCAGCCGGAGGTACCGGATCTCGGCCGCCCTGCCGCTCGCCGTCCGGAGCCGGTCCAGCTCGGTCCTGGTGGCCATGCCGGGCATGAGGGAGCCGTCATGGGCCCGGTAGCCGGTACCCATGCCCGCCATCCCGTCCATGCCCGCCGTCCCGTCCGTGCCCTTCGCGGAGTGCCCCTCGTGCCCGGCCGCCATCCCGTCCGTGCCCGCCGTCCCGTCCGTGCTTTTCGCCGAGTGTCCCTCGTGCCCGGCCGCCATCCAGCCCATCGGCTCTTCGGCGGTCGTCTTCGGCAGCTCCCACAGATCCAGCCAGCCGAGCAGCATGCCGCGCTGATTGGCCTGCGTGTTGGCGATGTCGTAGGCGAGCCGGCGCACCTCCTCGTCCTTCGTGCGGTCACGCACGATGAAGGACATCTCCACCGCCTGCTGGTGGTGGACCGCCATGTCACGGGCGAAACCGGCGTCCGCCGAGTCCGCCGCGGGCGGGTGCGGGGCGGCGGCCGCCCGGTCGGCCCCGTCAGCTCCGCCGCGCGCGGAGGCGACCGTCGCCACCCCCGCGAACAGCAGCGCGAGCGCCACGGCGGAGCCCGCCACCCACTCGACGCGCCGGCCGCGGCGCTTCCCGGCGGTCACGACGCCCCCAGCCCGCCCGTGCACGTCGCACCGGGCTCGGGGGTCTGCGGACCCTGCACGAACTTCGAGAAGAACCGGTCGACCCGCGGGTCGTCGGCACCGTCCACGGTCACCTGGTTCCCCCAGGCGGTCAGCATGATCGTTCCGGCCTGGCCCTCGTACGGGCTCATCAGCGAGTACGGCGTCCGGCCGACCCGCTCGGCCAGCTTCGCCACGTCGGCGGCCGGGGCCCTGTCCGTGTACGTCACCCAGACCGACCCGTGCTCCAGCGCGTGCACGGCGTTCACATCGGGGATCGCCTTCTTGTATACCTCGCCGTCGCAGTTCATCCATACGGGGTTGTGGTCACCGCCCACCGGCGGCTTCATCGGGTAGGCGACGGTCCCGGTGACGTGGTTGCGGGTCAGCTTCTTCGCGTCCCAGGTCCGCAGTCCCTCGATCGGCCCGTCGGCGGGAGCCTGCCCGTCCGAGGGGGCCTCGTCGTCCGAGGGCGCCTTGTCGTCCGCCGCCGGGGCGGCCTGCTTCTGCTCGGACGCCTCGGACTTGGTCAGCACCATGTACGAGCCGAACCCGACCAGTCCCACGACCACGAGCACGCTCAGGCCTATGGCCAGGGCACGGTCGCGGCGCTGCCGCGCGCGGTGGGCGTCGTGCGGCTGGGCCATGGGGGTCCTGGGGTCGAAACTCATGTCGTCAGGTCCTTCTGGGAAGGGGCGGGGACGGACAGGCCGAAGGCCGGGAAACCGGCGTGCGCGGGGCCGTCACGAAGGCGTGCCACCCCGTGCGCGCCATGGGCGCCGATCGTAGTGGGTGGCCGGGTGCTCCATCTCACGTCGTGTGCGTAATCTGGGTGAAATCCCGGGTCGTGATACTGGAGCTTCTCCCCTACCCCGGGCGGTGGTGCACGGACCGTCTGAACTGCAAGGATGTGGCTATGGACAAGCAGCAGGAATTCGTCCTCAGGACACTTGAGGAGCGCGACATCCGCTTCGTACGGCTGTGGTTCACCGATGTCCTGGGCTACCTCAAATCCGTCGCCGTCGCCCCCGCGGAACTGGAGCAGGCGTTCGACGAGGGCATCGGCTTCGACGGCTCGGCCATCGAGGGCTTCGCCCGGGTGTACGAGTCCGACATGATCGCCAAGCCGGACCCGGGCACGTTCCAGATCCTGCCCTGGCGGGCGGAGGCCCCCGGCACGGCCCGGATGTTCTGCGACATCCTGATGCCCGACGGCTCGCCCTCCTTCGCCGACCCGCGCTACGTCCTCAAGCGCATCCTCGCCAAGACCTCCGACCTGGGCTTCACCTTCTACACCCACCCGGAGATCGAGTTCTTCCTGCTGAAGGACAAGCCGGTCGACGGCAGCCGCCCCACCCCCGCCGACAGCTCCGGCTACTTCGACCACACCCCGCAGAACGTCGGCATGGACTTCCGCCGTCAGGCGATCACCATGCTCGAATCCATGGGCATCTCGGTCGAGTTCAGCCACCACGAGGGCGCCCCCGGCCAGCAGGAGATCGACCTGCGGTACGCGGACGCGCTCTCCACCGCCGACAACATCATGACCTTCCGCCTGGTGATGAAGCAGGTCGCTCTGGAGCAGGGCGTACAAGCGACGTTCATGCCGAAGCCGTTCTCCGAGTACCCCGGCTCGGGCATGCACACCCACCTCTCGCTCTTCGAGGGCGACCGCAACGCCTTCTACGAGTCGGGCGCCGAGTACCAGCTCTCCAAGGTCGGCCGCTCCTTCATCGCCGGCCTGCTCACCCATGCCGCGGAGATCTCCGCCGTCACCAACCAGTGGGTCAACTCCTACAAGCGCATCTGGGGCGGCTCCTCCCGCGCCGCGGGCGCCGGCGGCGAGGCCCCCTCGTACATCTGCTGGGGCCACAACAACCGCTCCGCGCTCATCCGGGTCCCGATGTACAAGCCCGGCAAGACCGGCTCCGCCCGGGTGGAGGTCCGCTCCATCGACTCCGGCGCCAACCCCTACCTGACGTACGCGGTGCTGCTCGCCGCGGGCCTCAAGGGCATAGAGGAGGGCTACGAACTCCCGGCCGGCGCCGACGACGACGTCTGGGCGCTGTCCGACGCGGAGCGCCGCGCGATGGGCATCGAGCCGCTGCCGCAGAACCTGGGCGAGGCGATCGCGCTGATGGAGAAGAGCGAACTGGTCGCCGAGACGCTCGGCGAACACGTCTTCGACTTCTTCCTGCGCAACAAGAAGCAGGAGTGGGAGGAGTACCGCTCCGAGGTCACCGCCTTCGAGCTGAAGGCGCTGCTGCCGGTGCTGTAGTCGCAGGTCAGCAGCCTTGTAGGTCGCCGAGCGGGCGGGCTGCTCGGCACAACAAGGACGGCCCACCAGCGATCGTGATCACTGCTGGGCCGTCTGTGGGCCGTCAGACTGAGACGTTGTTTCTGTTGGTGGTTGCCCTGCGTGACGGCAGGCTTCGACGTCCTGCTAGAACCCAGTCATGGCATACAGATTCACCGCTCGTGTGGTGGCGGCAGAGATCGACTCGGACAACGACGTAGCGCAGGCCGGTGTCTCCGAAGACGAAGACGGAGAGGGCTTCTTCCTGCTGTTCATGAGCAACATCGGCGAACCGTCCCGCCAGAACGTGTCCCTCGGTTTCGACAGCCATTGCCTGGTAACACCAGACCAGGGAACGGCCTATGGCTGCGTCCGTGGAGTAGCTCTGTCGGACGGGCTGCTCACGGTGTCGCTGGACCCTGCTTCCCTGGATGATCTGGGACTGGATGAGGCTGAGATCGAGGCGGAACTCGACGCGCCCGACGAAGACATCGAGCGGATGCGGGAGGTGCTCGCCCAAGTGCTGGCGTATGGGAGGAAGGAAGCTCGGCCCTGGCGTGTCGACCTGTAGGTCCACCTCTGCGTCATAGTCGGCGGTGGCAGATGAGGACTGCGGCTATGCCGACGAAGGCGAGGAAGTGTTCCGACTTCCGCTCGTAGCGGCGGTGGAGTCGGCGGCAGCCGGCCAGCCAGGACACGGTCCTTTCGACCACCCATCGGTGCCGGCCGAGCCGCTGTGAGGACTCGATGCCCTTGCGTGCAATGCGGTGGCGGATACCGCGCTCACGGAGCCATCGGCGCAGGTGGTCGTAGTCGTAGCCCTTGTCGGCGTGGAGCTTGCCGGGCCGTCGGCGGCGCGGGCCGCGGCGGGAGCGGATGGGCGGGATGCCGCGCACGAGCGGCTCAAGGCCCTGGCTGTCATGCATGTTGGCGCCGGAGATGCCCAGCGACAGAGGCAGTCCGTTCCGGTCGGTGATCAGATGGATCTTCGACCCCAACTTGCCACGATCGGTCGGATTCGGTCCCGTCAGTGGCCCCCTTTTGCCGCCCGCACGCTGACGGAGTCGATTGCGCACCTCGACCAGTCCAGCTCGCCACGGGCACCAAGTTCGTCGAGGACGACGCGGCGGAGCTTCGCCCACACCCGAGCCTGGCTCCACTGTGCAAAGCGCCGGTAGACCGTGGGCCAGGCCGGGCCGAACACCGGCGGGAGCTGCCGCCATGTGCAGCCCGAGGCGGCGACAAAGATGATCGCGGCCAGTGCCTCCCGGTCACCCGCCCGCCGCCGGCCCCCGCCCTGCGGACGCTTCGCCTCCGTGGGCGGCACCACCCGCCGGAACAGCGCCCACAACTCGTCCGGCACCAACCGCTCAACCAGATCCGCCATGCACAGTTCAACGAACGATCAAGCCATAAGAAACGTCGTCTAAGAGGGGCGGCCCAAGTAGACCTTGTCCACGGCGACGCGGGCCCGTCCCTCACTGCTCGGGAGCAGGTGTGTGTACGTCCGCAGGGTGAACCCGGGGTCGGTGTGCCCGAGGTACGTGCTGAGCGCCTTGATGTTCTCCCCGGCATCCAGGAGGACGGAGGCGTAGAAGTGCCGTAGGGCGTGCATACCGTGCTCTCTCGCGGCCGTGTGAGGCCTTCCCTGCTCGGCGGCCGGAATGACGTCGGCTGCTACGAGGGCGGGCTTCCACAGCCGTGAGTTGAAGTCGTTGCGCCGCACCGCACCGTTCCCGGCCAGGCGAATGAACAGGAGGCGCTTGGCGACAGGCTTTCCGTCCGGCCGAGCCCATGGCAGCGTCACGGACACCGGAACGAAGTCGGCCATGTGCCTCTTCAACGTTTCGGCCACCTGCGGGGACAAGGGAACGCCCCGATCCCTCTGCCGCTTGGGCAGATCAAAGTCCAACGCGCCCTCTACGACCTTGACTTGGCATCCCACGTGCACCCAACCGGTGTCGAACCGGATCGCGTTCTCCGCCAGGCCGAAGATCTCCCCTTGACGGAGGCCGCATCCCGCACCGAGATCCACCATGGCGCGGTACTGCTCAGGCAACGCGGCCTGCACGGCGAAGACTCGCTCCGCCGTCCACGGCACGACCTTCTGAACGTTCCGTGCCGGCGCGTGCACCGTGTTCGCGTTGCACGGGTTTTTGCGCATGTACTCGTCGTCGACAGCGGCGTTGAGGATCGCTGAAACACTGGAGAAGATGACGCGCCGGTACGAGGTGGCGGGGATGGCCCGCTCCAGCGCACTCAGCCATTCCCGGATGTGCTCCGGCTTGAAGAAGCCGAGAGGCCGCGAGCCGAGATAGGGGAGCGCGTGCAACCGGATCTGGGAGTTCACGGACTCCCGCGAGGTCGGGTCGGAGGTCTGAGCCTTGAGCCAACGCTCGGCATACTCCCGGAACGTCGTCTGCGCCAACTTCGGGTCGATGTACTGCCCGCTGTCCATGTCGGTCTCGGTCTTGCTGAGCCACTTCTCGGCAAGGCGCTTCTGCCCGTCGCGGAAGCTCTTGGACTTCTCGGAGCCGTCGGGGCCGATGTAGGGGGCGCGGCAGCGGAGCCCGGTGCCGTGGCGGTCGCTCTTGACTCGGCGCTCCTTGCCGTTGGCATCGGTCTCGGTTTTGTACCAGCGGTCTTGGACGTGGCCAGCCATGTGGGAGCTGACTCCTCTCGACGTACGGGAATGCCTGTGCCGCCCTGGCAGGGGCGGCACAGGCTGGTGAGGGATGCGTCAGGCGGCGTCGAGTTCGCCCTGCTTGATGACCCAGGCATGGACGGCAGCGGGGTCGTAGCGGAGGTGGCGGCCGACTCGAAATCCGGGCGGGCCGGTGCGCTTCTTGCGCCAGGCGTAGACGGTGTCGAGCGGGATGGAGAGCAGGGTGGCGATGTCCTCGGGGGTGAGGTAGCGGTCGGGGAGGCCGTCCCGGAGGGTGGCGCGGGGGTCGGGGCGGTGGGTGGATTTTGGTGCCACGGGAGACTTCATGGGCCGGAGGAGCGTGGTGTGTCTGTCCGAGGTGTGGATTTCTGCGCCACTGCGTCACCCGCGTCATCTGGGCCTGTGACCTGGGGCTTTGGGTGACGCAGTCGGCCGGGGGTGCGTCACCGGTGCGTCATCGTCTGCGTCACCGGGTGACGCAGGTGACGCAGAGCTTCCCTACTTAGGAAGAAGGAGGGGTGTCTGTAGTAGTGGCGGTGGTCCTTCAGGCGGAATTGCCGGTGCCCGTGCCTCTGCGGAAACGCGCCCTGAGGAACGTCGGCAAGTCGCCAGGAAGTGCACAGGTCAGCGGCTTGCCGACGTGAACCCCTCTTGCGTTCGAGCA
Source organism: Streptomyces sp. NPDC047917 (assembly GCF_043204345.1). Taxonomy (NCBI): domain Bacteria; kingdom Bacillati; phylum Actinomycetota; class Actinomycetes; order Kitasatosporales; family Streptomycetaceae; genus Streptomyces; species Streptomyces sp. NPDC047917. The sequence goes on along the minus strand of NZ_JBIDCA010000005.1, from coordinate 541,638 downwards.
GCGTCAACCGCCATGCCCGTAGCAGTGCGCGATCAACCGGCGTACGCCGACCGGCGACCAACCCGGTCGCACACGCCGTGCAGAACTCAGACACTACTCACTCTTGAAAGGTCAGAGGAGCCAGTCATGCTTGGGCACGGCATCCAACTAGCGTGAAACCCAGCGGAGTTACTCAAAATTGGCTAGCATGCCCTGAGCATAACTAGTCTTCCAGCATGGAGAGTTACATGAGCACTGAGGTTGATTCGATAGACCTGGCGGAAGCCATCAAAGCCGTGCGGCTACAACTCAAAGAGGCCTCGGCAAGTGCGCAGCAAGATGATATGCAAATGGAAGTCGATGCGCTTGAGCTTGAGTTCACAATTGAGGTTCGGCATGACAGCAAAGCCAAGGCTGGAATTAAAGCGTGGGTAATAACCGCAGACGCCGAAACTGGTCTCGCTAGGAGCGGCACGCATCGGGTAAAGATCTCATTGAAACCGAAAATGCAGCTAACGGGTGAGAGTGTCAAAGTAGGTGATGACGCGCCCGAAGGCCTTGACGGCACTTTCCCATTCGCATAGTCGAAAGATACCGAAAATAGAAAATTCACCGTCGCGTGAACTCGGGAAGGCAACTTTATGAGCTTGGGACGTCACCGAATAGTTGCTGTTCGTTCTGTCCAGGTAGGGAGCGGCGTACTCATTTCTTCACGCTTGATTCTAACGGCAGCCCATGTTGTGGGCGCTGGGGGATTGCTTGGGTACGGTGACGGACCCGTTTATGCATATGCTAGCAGGATTGTGGGAGAGGTTAAGTGCTCCGTCCTGTGGTCGCCACCCATCGGGGATACCGAATTGGATGCAGTACTTTTGTTCGCTGCTGAGGACCTCATACCTCCAGATGAGCACGAAGCACTGGAACCCCTCATGTTGGGCGAAGTAAGGAGCCTTGAGCCCGTGCGAGGCTGCTTTGCTACGGGTTTCCCTCGAGTAGGAAGGGATTCTGGAACGACTCCTCGCGCGGAGCAATTCTGGGGCACACTCGCGCCGGGAGTCGGTTCTGGAAATGGGAAACTGGTTCTCAGCAGCGAGGGTATTCCTCCTCACGCATCTCAGGATGAAAAGTCACCCTGGAGTGGCCTCTCTGGAGCGGCAGTTTTCTTCCGTAATTTTTTAATTGGTCTGATAGTCGAAGACGATAGGCCTGGCCGCTGGCGTCATTCACGCGTCGGCGTCCTCACAATTGCCAGGCTGTTCGAGGATACTTCCTTTATTGACGTGTTACGACAGCACCTTGGGCGAGCCCTGGTTCTGAATGGAATAACAGAACAAGAAATTGCCGATGCAGAGTTCGAGCATAGATACGCCCAGGTGATGCGAGCGGAACATGGAAAGATTCGTATTTTTGGATTGGACCTGTCAAGATCCAATAACCGTGGTCTAGATCTGGAGACAGCTTACCTGAGCCTTGAGGCAGTTTCTTCTGGGAGCGATTATGACCGAACCGGAGAGCATGACCATGATGCAGATTTGATGCTGTCATCCGCGAAAGTAGAGATGAGCTTCAGAGGGAAGCATCGCATACTCCTTCGGGGACAGGCGGGTTCCGGGAAGTCGACTCTCATGCAATGGCTCGCAATCAAGTCTGCCTCGGGTGGTCTCTCTGGGGAGCTTTCTGTTCTTAATAATAGAGTTCCCTTCATACTCCGCTTGAGAGCGATGTATCGATTGGATAATCTCCATCCAAGCCCCAGTCAGTTCCTAGGAGTCGGGAATATACTAATAGCGAGTGACCAGCCGAACGGTTGGGCAGATCGGGTGCTCCGCGATGGGCGAGCGCTTCTTTTGGTCGATGGAATGGATGAAATTCCAGACGAGAAGCGTGATGAAGCAAGAGAATGGCTTGGATGGATTCTCGAGCACTATCCTAATGTTTGGGTTCTTGTAACAGTGCGGCCGTCAGCGGTGCCTCCTGCCTGGCTTCGCGACTATCATTTCGATGAGTTGGCACTGTTGCCCATGAACGGAGTTGATCGGTCAATCTTTATTGAAAAATGGCATCAAGCAGCTGCTCTTGAATCCTCAGCCGCGCCCGGGCTCTCCTCCCTTGAACACGAGCGTGTGGCTGGGGAACTGCGGGAACTACAGGAGAATTTGAAAAGAGCACTGGAGGTGACGCCCCAGCTGGCAGCACTGACAGATAGCCCTTTGCTGTGTGCGATGATCTGCGCTCTTCATAGAGACCGCAACGGAGCGCTCCCGAACGGGCGAATGGAAATCTATAAGGCTGCACTCGGGATGCTGCTGGCGCGGCGCGATCAGGAACGTCAGGTTGAGCTTGAACTAGAAGAGGACGAGCATCGCGCCTTCCTCCAAGAGATCGCGGCGTGGCTTGTTGGTGAAGGCTTGGTAGAAGGCGGCAGGTCTGATGCTGAACATCAGATAGAACGAATGCTGCCGAGCCTGAATCAAATCAGTCATAAGTTTAGTGTCGAGCAGCTCTATGACCACATTGTAGAGCGCAGTGGTCTGTTGACGGAAACCACCACGGAAACCTTCGAATTCATTCACCGGACCTTTCAAGATTACCTCGCAGCTCAGGAGTTTAAGGAGGCGCGAAACTTTAAAATGCTCGCTGGTAGGGCCCATGAGGAGCAGTGGGGGGATGTTATCCGCATGGCAGTGGGCCACTGTGACTATAGAGACCGAGCCATCCTGCTGAGGAACATCATCGATGAAGCCGATGCTTCGAAGGATGAGGAAATCCGGCGAGAAATTCACCTACTTGCTGGCAGTTGCCTCCCCTACGCTACGCGGCTCGACGCAAGTATCCGTACTCTCGTGTTAGATCGAGTTCTTGAACATATGCACAGAATTGAGTATGGGGTCCGAGGCAACATCGAAAAGCTTGCCGCTATTGGCGATGATCTTATATCCGTTCTCCCCGCTGTAAATGCCAAACCCTGGGTGATTGATGTTCTAGGTGAAATCAGAAGTGAGCGAGCCCTTGAGGCTCTGATGGAAATTTCACAATCCAGCAACGAGTCCACCCTGAATCACATTATGCGGACTTGGAGATCTTTCGATGCGAAGAAGTTCGCAGAAAAGATTCTCACTCAGATTGACTGCTCGAAGCTTACAGTTTGGGTTTCTGAGAGGGATCAGCTGGCGGAGTTGAAGAAGTTGGGCTCCATCCGTAGATTGGTCCTGGATGGCGCGACACAAGATTGGAATACTGTCGAGTCCCTCGAAGGTGTGGAGACTCCTGTATTCGGCCTATATAACACCACTCTTCGCGATCTAGAGTTTCTGCGCCAGGTTAGGAATGTTAGAAATCTAGACCTTTTTGGCTGCTGGGGCCTTGTGGACATCTCAGTGCTCTCCGCACTGGAGCTAGAGACGCTAAATTTGGTTGATTTGATGTCTGTGGAAAGCATTTCAAGTCAGCTGAGTGATGTCTTGTCTGCGCAAAGCCAGGTTAAATCCCTCGGGCTGGGATTCAATGAACTCGAAACGCTAGATCAGGAGCTCCGGCTGCCTAATGTGTCAACACTCAAGCTGTGGTACCCGAGAAGGGGTGTCGAGACAATGAGGCGTGTGGCTCTCGTGTTCCCTGAATTGGAAAGCCTGTCCTTTTACCTCCCCGGAGGTGAGGAAAGAAGGGTTATTGATCTATCGCCGTTTTCGGGTAAGGAAAAGTTCCTTGTGCACGTGTCTGGCGGGAGCGTGAGGCCTAGTGTCCGCGGCAGACGGCATTTTGCTCCTGGAAGTCTGATGCTCGACATGATCGGTTAAGTGCCCGCTTTGGGGCTGGTATGCAGAGACGGCAGGCCGCTTGGCCGTGCGAGCCACTGACATTACTCGCTGACATCAACGGCGGCGGTCGGCCGCGGACCCGGCTGGCTATCGAAGTCCTCAGCTCCCTCTGAGACCTTGAGGTTGCCCAGGCCGCCGACAGTCCCGATCGAACTCCTAAATCGGTGGTCGCTCACCTGGCGCGGCTCGAATGGTCTGAACGGCAAACGAGCTGTCGGCGAACCGGGCCCTTGGGCCGTCTGTGGGCCGTCGAAGGGCGGCCAGCAGTAACCAACAACGACCAACAACCGCCGCTCGTGCGCAAGCTACACGGTCTGTCGTGCACCTCCGTGGAGGTGAGCCGACCACCCCGCAACTTCCTGCGCAACAAGAAGCAGGAGTGGGAGGAGTACCGCTCCGAGGTCACCGCCTTCGAGCTGAAGGCGCTGCTGCCGGTGCTGTGACCGCGACGCAGTGACATCCGGGCCGGAGGCGGTGCGCCTCCGGCCCGGCGTGCTTCGAGGGGCCGGGGCGCCGAACCCGGCGCGGAACGAAGCCAGTTGGGGGACTGGTAGGAAAGTTTCCTGTTCGCTAGCATTCCCGGCGGTGGCCCGGCGCGGTGCCCCGCTACCCAGGCATGACGCGCTCAGTGAGAGCTCTGGCCCGGCCACCACGACCCCACCCCTGCCCGCACCCCGGGCCGGACACGGGGCCACGCACCGATGCCCAGCTCTCGCCACCCCCACAAGGCCAGGAGTCCAGGGATGCACCCGAACGGCTCAGCTCTGCTTCTCACGCCCACGCGGCGCCGTACGGTGGGCATGGTCATCGCCGCCGTACTCGCCCTCGTGGGCGGCCTGTTGCTCGCCTATCCCGACCGGGCCGGCGCCGCCGCCGACCCCCTCATCTCGGGCGGCAAGGCCGCCACCTCCTCCTCCGACGAAAGCTCCGACCTCGGACCGCAGAACGCCTTCGACGGCGACCCCGCCACCCGCTGGGCCAGCGTCGAGGGCAAGGACCCCCAGTGGCTGAGCGTCGACCTCGGCGCCACCGCCGACGTCACGCGGGTGAAGCTGAGCTGGGAGGACGCGTACGCCAAGGCGTACCGGATCGAGATCTCCGCCGACGGCACCACCTGGACCCGGCTCGCCGACGAGACGGCCGGCGACGGCGGCACCGACGACTGGCCCGCCCTCACCGGGAAGGGCCGCTACCTGCGGGTGTACGGCACCGCACGCGCCACCGCCTACGGCTACTCGCTGTACGAGTTCGAGGTGTACGGCACGCTCGGCGGCCAGCCGCCGCAGACCGGCGCCTTCACCGTGGTCGCCGCCGGTGACATCGCCGCCCAGTGCACCGCGTCCGACAGCGACTGCGCCCACCCCAAGACCGCCGCACTGGCCAAGAAGATCGACCCGAAGTTCTATCTGACGATGGGCGACAGCCAGTACGACGACGCCCGGATCTCCGACTTCCGCAACTACTACGACAAGACCTGGGGCGCCTTCAAGGCCAAGACGCGTCCGGTGCCGGGCAACCACGAGACGTACGACCCGGCCGGCGCACTGGCCGGCTACAAGGCCTACTTCGGGGACATCGCCTACCCCCAGGGCAAGACCTACTACAGCTACGACGAGGGCAACTGGCACTTCATCGCCCTCGACTCCAACTCCTTCGACAAGAGCGCCCAGATCGACTGGCTCAAGGCGGACCTCGCCAAGAACAGCAAGGCGTGCATCGCCGCCTACTGGCACCACCCGCTGTACTCCTCGGGCGGACACGGCAACGACCCGGTCAGCAGGCCGGTCTGGAAGATCCTCTACGGGGCCAAGGCCGACCTGGTGCTCAACGGGCACGACCACCACTACGAGCGGTTCGCCCCGCAGAACCCCGACGGGAAGGCCGTCGCCGACGGGATCACCGAGATCGTCGGCGGGATGGGCGGTGCCGAGCCCTACCCCATCGAGGAGGTCCAGCCCAACAGCCAGAAGCGGATCAGCGGTGAATACGGCGTCCTGAAGATGGACTTCACCGACTCCGGCTACAGCTGGAACTACGTCGGCACCGACAACAAGACCAAGGACACCAGCCCGAAGTACACCTGCCACTGATGTACCTGGCGACCACAGGCCGCCGCGACACACCGGTCCGACCCCGCTCCGGCGGGGCGGGCCGGCGTGTCCCCGGCACCGTCCTCGCACTCGGCACGGTCAGCCTCGTCACCGACATCTCCTCCGAGATGGTCACCGCGGTGCTGCCGCTCTACCTGGTCCTCGGACTGGGTCTCTCACCCCTCCAATTCGGCTTCCTGGACGGCCTGTTCAACGGCGTGGCCGCCGTCGTGCGACTGGTCGGCGGGTACGCCGCCGACCGCGGCCGCGGACACAAACGGGTCGCCGGGCTCGGCTACGCCCTCTCCGCACTCTCCCGGCTCGGCCTGCTCCTCGCGGGCGGCGCCACCGCGGGGATCGCGGCCGCCCTCGCCACCGACCGGGTCGGCAAGGGCATCCGCACCGCACCCCGCGACGCGCTGATCACCCTGAGCAGCCCGCCCGAGACGCTCGGCCGGTCCTTCGGCGTGCACCGGGCGATGGACACCACGGGCGCCCTGCTCGGCCCGCTCGCCGCGTTCGCCCTGCTCTGGGCGACCGCCGACGCCTACGACGCGGTGTTCGTCGTCAGCTTCTGCGTCGGCCTGCTCGGGGTACTGCTCCTCGTCCTGTACGTCCCCGGGCAGCAACCTGCCCCGCCCGTGCGCCCGGCACCCCGCAGGCGCAAGCCGTTCGAGGCGCTCCGCGATCCCGCCTTCCGGCGGATCCTGGCCGCCGCCTCCCTGCTCGGTGCCGCCACCATCGGCGACGCCTTCGTCTACCTCCTGCTCCAGGACCGGCTCGACCTCCCCGTCAGCTGGTTCCCGTTGCTGCCGCTCGGCGCGGCGGCCTGCTATCTGCTGCTGGCGATCCCGGCCGGCCGGATCGCGGACCGGGTCGGCCGACGGCTGCCCTTCCTGTACGGGCACCTCGCCCTGCTCGGCGTGTACGCCACGCTCCTCGCCCCGCTCGGCGGCCCGGCCCTGCTCCTCCTCGTACCCGTCCTCGTACTGCTCGGGGTCTTCTACGCCACCACCGACGGGGTGCTGATGGCCCTCGCCGGACCCGTGCTGCCCACCGACGGCCGGGCGGGCGGACTCGCCGTGCTCCAGACCGGACAGGCACTGGCCCGGCTGCTCGCCGCGGCGGGCTTCGGTGCCGCCTGGACCCTGTGGGGGCCGGGCCCCGCGCTGTGGGCGGCGCTCTCGGCCCTGCTCGCCGCCCTCGCGGGCGGCTGGGCGCTGCTGCCGCGCGACCCCTCCGGCACCCCGGCCCCCGGCCGGCCGCAGGCCCAGACCCCCGAAAGGCGGACCGCATGAGTGCCAGGTTCCCGAAACCCGCGACCCCGCTGGGCCCCCGGGCCAGGATCGCCGTCGTGGTGGCCGCGGTGCTGCTCCTCGCGGGCGGCTCCGTCGGGTACGTGATGCACGCCGAGCAGCGGACGAAGGACCGACGGACCGAGGCCGACGCCTCGTTCGCCCTCGGCGGGCCCGCGCTGTACTTCCGGGACACGGCCGGCGGGCGCGTCGCCCACCAGCCGCTCACCGCCGCCCGGACCGGCGGCACCCGCACCCGCGGCGGCCCCGCCTGCGACCGGTTCTACGCCTCCGGCGAAGGCGCGCTCTGCCTGCGCGCCAAACCCGGGGTGCTGCCCAGGACGTACGCGATCGTCCTCGACCGGCGGCTGCGCGAGAAGCGCCGGATCACCGTGCCGGGCGTGCCCACCCGCGCCCGGGTCTCGGCCTCCGGGCGGATGGTGTCCTGGACGGTGTTCGCGACCGGCGACTCGTACGCGACCACGTCCTTCTCCACCCGCACCGCCATCCTCGACCTGCGCACCGGCTACCTCATCAAGTCCATGGAGAACATCCAGCTCACCATCGACGGCGCCCGCTACCACGCCCCCGACGTCAACTACTGGGGCGTGACCTTCGCCCGCGACGACAACCGCTTCTACGCGACCGTCTCCACCAAGGGCCGCACCCACCTCGTCGAGGGGAACATGCGGGACTGGACGGCGAAGGCGCTGCGGCAGAACGTCGAATGCCCCTCCCTGTCGCCCGACAACACCCGGCTCGCCTTCAAGAAGAAGGTCTCCGACGACGCGGCCGCGCCCTGGCGGCTGTACGTCCTGGACCTGCGGACCATGCGGGAGACGCCGCTCGCCGAGCAACACAGCGTCGACGACCAGGCGGCCTGGCTGGACGACAACACGCTCGCCTACGCACTGCCCGGCGGGGACGGCAGGGGAAGCGACATCTGGACCGTTCCGGCGGACGGCACGGGGACACCGCGCGTGGCCGTGAGGGGAGGGTCGTCACCGGTCGCGGTGGCGGGCTGAACGATGTTCCCCCGGCAGGTGTAGTGTGACGCATCCCCACACGGGGGCCGACCGAGGAGGTGAGACCCATTACCGCTGTATCAGGCTGGGTGCTCAGCTCTCGCGAACGCGTGGTCGACCCGACATAGTCGACCGCGGAGCGCCCATCGGCTTTCCCGAAAGGCTCCGCACATGTCGGTCACCGCTTCACCGCTCACCCTCGCCACCATCGTCCCCGCGCTCCGCGCCGCCGGCTGCGTATTCGCCGAGGACGAGGCGGAACTGATCCTCGCCACCGCCGCCGGCCCCGCCGAGACCGCCGCCATGGTCGAACGGCGGGTCGCCGGGCTGCCCCTGGAACACGTCCTCGGCTGGGCCGAGTTCGACGGCCTGCGGATCGCCGTCGGCCCCGGTGTCTTCGTACCCCGCCGCCGCACCGAGTTCCTGGTCCGGCAGGCCGCCGCCCTCGCCGGTCCCGGAGCGGTCGTCGTCGACCTGTGCTGCGGCTCCGGAGCCCTCGGCGCCGCGCTCGCCGCGACGCTGGGCCGGGCCGAACTCCACGCCGCGGACGTCGAACCGGCGGCCGTGCGGTGCGCCCGCCGCAACATCGGTGACGCGGGCCGGGTGTACGAGGGCGACCTCTTCGAGCCGCTGCCCGGCTCGCTGCGCGGCCGGGTGGAGATCCTGCTCGCCAATGTGCCGTACGTACCCACGTCCGACGTCGAACTGCTCCCCCCGGAGGCCCGGATCCACGAACCGCGGGTGGCGCTGGACGGCGGCGCGGACGGCCTCGACGTCCTGCGCCGGGTCACCGCCGAGGCCCCCCGGTGGCTGGCACCGGGCGGGCATCTGCTGGTCGAGACGAGCGAACGGCAGGCGGCACGGGCCGAGGAGACCGTCGCACGCAGCGGCCTGATCCCGCGTGTGGTCACCTCCGACGAGCTGTACGCGACCGTCGTCATCGCCACCAGGCCCGGCCGGGCGCCCCGTCCGGGCGGCCGAGGTCCGTCCGCCGGGGCGCCGCCGATCAGCTGAACCGCCACCGGGTCTGGCTGAAGTGGGCGCCCCTGCCGAAACCGAAGGCCTTGCGGGGGCGCACCTGGAACACCAGGGCCGCGTGGCCCGCGTTCACGAAGGTGCCGTCCCGGACGTCGAAGTGCCACTGCGGGCCGTACTTCGCCTCCCAGGCCGCGGCCAGCCGGTTCAGCGGTGCCTCGTCCGTCACCCGCTCGGCCCGGCCCTCGATCACCACATCGAGCCCCTTCGACATGCTGTTGTCCCCGGTTCCGGTCGTCAGCACCACTTCGGGGCCGGCGGCCAGATTCAGGGCCTTGCGTTCCTCGGCGCCGGTGGCGAAGTGCAGCGCGCCGTCCGCCCACACCCCGATCAGCGGAGTGACGTGCGGGCGTCCGCCGGGGCGCACCGTGGACAGCCAGTACACCTCCGCCCCGGTCAGCAGCTCCCTCGCCACCGGCCACGGGCAGGCCGTCGCGCCCGCCTCGCTGTAGTCGGGATCCAGCTCGGCGAAGGGTTCGAATCCTGGCATGTGGGCCTCCCGGTCCGGTCGTGGAAATGATCGTGCCCGTGAAGTGAGGACTGCGCACGCGCTCCGAAATCATCGGTACACGCGCTCCGAAATCACCGGGACACGCCCTCCGGATTCCTCGGAGCGGGGCCGCGGGGCCTCGCCGGCCCACTCCCCGCCGCCGGGGAAGGCCGTAAGCTCGGAGCGCTGAATGGTGTGTGAGCGGCGAGCGGGAGAGCACGGAATGACGACGGTGCCGGGGCGCAGGAGCAGCACGTTCACCCGACTGCTGCGGCACGGCTTCACCGATCCCTCCGCCGCCGAGCGGCTGCTGGACCTGCCCGATCTCTCGTCCGTACGCTCCGACCCGGTACTCCTCGAAGCGCTCGGCGCCACCGCCGACCCGGATCTGGCCCTGAACGGGCTGGTCCGGCTGGTGGAGGCCGAGGAGGCGGACGAACGGCAGATCCTGCTGGACACGCTCATCACCGCCAAACCGCTGCGGGACCGGCTGCTCGGGGTGCTCGGCGCGTCCGAGGCGCTCGGCGACCACCTCGCCCGCCACCCCCGCGACTGGCAGGCCCTGGTCACCTACGAGGCCACCGACCTCCACCCCGGAGTGGCCGAGTTCGAGCAGGGGCTCGCCGGGGCCGACGACCCGGACTCGCTGCGCGTCGCCTACCGCCGGTGCCTGCTGTCGATAGCGGCCCGTGACGTGTGCGGGACGACGGACGTCGCCGAGGCCGCCGCCGAACTGGCCGACCTGGCCACCGCGACCCTGCGGGCGGCGCTCGCCATCGCCCGTACGGCGGCGCCCGCCGACGCCGCCCGCTGCCGGCTGGCCGTGATCGCGATGGGCAAGTGCGGCGGGCACGAGCTGAACTACGTCTCCGACGTCGACGTCATCTTCGTCATGGAACCGGTCGACGGCCACGAGGAGAGCGACGCCGTGCAGGCCGCCACCAGGCTGGCCGCGCACATGATGCGGATCTGTTCCGACACGACCGTCGAGGGCACCATCTGGCCCGTCGACGCCAACCTCCGCCCCGAGGGCCGCAACGGCCCCCTGGTGCGGACCCTCTCCTCCCACCTCGCGTACTACCAGCGCTGGGCCAAGACCTGGGAGTTCCAGGCACTGCTCAAGGCCCGGCCGGTGGCCGGCGACCCCGAACTCGGCGCGGAGTACGTCGAGGCCGTCTCGCCGCTGGTGTGGCAGGCCGCGGACCGCGAGAACTTCGTCCCCGACGTGCAGAAGATGCGCCGCCGCGTCGTCGACAACATCCCCGCCGACCGCGTCGACCGCGAGATCAAACTCGGCCCCGGCGGACTGCGGGACGTCGAATTCGCCGTACAGCTCCTGCAGTTGGTGCACGGCCGCAGCGACACCACCCTGCGCAGCGGCACCACGCTGGAGGCGCTGCGCGCGCTCGCCGAGGGCGGCTACGTGGGCCGGGTGGACGCCGCGCAACTGGACGACGCCTACCGCTTCCTGCGCGCCATGGAGCACCGCATCCAGCTCTACCGGCTGCGCCGCACCCACCTCGTCCCCGAGGACGCACCGGACCTGCGGCGGATCGGCCGCTCCCTCGGGATGCGCACCGACCCGATCACCGAACTCAACCAGGCGTGGAAGCGACACGCCTCCGTGGTGCGGCGGTTGCACGAGAAGCTGTTCTACCGGCCGCTGCTCGACGCCGTCGCCCAGCTCGCGCCGGGGGAGACCCGGCTCAGCGCGAAGGCGGCCGCGCACCGGCTCGAAGCGCTCGGCTACGCCGATCCGGCCGCCGCGCTGCGGCACCTGGAGGCGCTGTCGTCCGGGGTGTCGCGCAAGGCCGCCATCCAGCGCACCCTGCTGCCGGTGCTGCTGGGCTGGTTCGCGGACTCCGCCGACCCGGACGCCGGGCTGCTCGGCTTCCGCAAGGTGTCCGACGCCCTCGGCAAGACCCCCTGGTACCTGCGGCTGCTGCGGGACGAGGGCGCGGCGGCGGAGAACCTCGCCCGGGTGCTGTCGGCCGGCCGGCTCGCCCCCGACCTGCTGCTGCGGGCCCCGGAGGCGGTGGCGCTGCTCGGCGACCCGCAGGGGCTGCGGCCGCGCACCCGGGAGAACCTGGAGCAGGAGGTGCTCGCCGCGGTGGGGCGGGCGGACAACGCCGAGACCGCGGTCGCGGTGGTGCGCGGGGTGCGGCGGCGCGAGCTGTTCCGGACCACGGCCGCCGACCTCATCGGCTCGTACGGCACGGAGGACAGGCCCGCCGAGGAGGACCCGGGCGCGCTGGTCGACCGGGTCGGCGGAGCGGTCACCGATCTGAACGCCGTCACGATCGCGGGCGCCCTGCGCGCAGCCGTGCGCGAACAGTGGGGGGACACCCTCCCCACCCGTTTCGCGGTCATCGGCATGGGCCGCTTCGGCGGCCACGAGCTGGGCTACGGCTCCGACGCCGATGTGCTGTTCGTCCACTCGCCGCGCGAGGGCGTCGACGAGCAGGAGGCCGGCCGGGCCGCGACCGCGATGGTCGCCGAGATGCGCCGGCTGCTCCAACTGCCCACCGCGGACCCGCCGTTGATCATCGACGCGGATCTGCGACCGGAGGGCAAGAGCGGACCGCTGGTGCGTTCGCTGGCGTCGTACGAGGCGTACTACCGGCGCTGGTCGCTGGTCTGGGAGAGCCAGGCGCTGCTGCGCGCCGAACCGGTCGCGGGCGACGCGGAACTGGGCCGCGCGTTCATCGAGCTGGTCGATCCGCTGCGCTATCCCATGGAGGGCCTGGGGGAGGACGCGGTCCGTGAGATCCGGCGGCTGAAGGCCCGGATGGAGTCCGAGCGGCTGCCGCGCGGCGCGGATCCCGCGCTCCACACCAAGCTGGGGCGCGGTGGGCTGAGCGACGTCGAGTGGACCGTCCAGCTGATGCAGATGCAGCACGGCTGGGCGGAACCGGGACTGCGCACCACCCGCACCCGCGAGGCGCTGGCGGCGGCCTGCGCGGCGGAGCTGATCTCCGGCGAGGACGCGCAGACGCTGGACGAGGCATGGGTGCTGGCGACCCGGGTGCGCAACGCGGTGATGCTGGTACGCGGCCGGCCGGGCGACACCTTCCCGTCGGGGCCGCGTGAACTCACCGCGGTGGGGCGGTACCTGGGGTACGAACCCGGTCACGTCGGCGACATGCTGGACGACTACCGGCGGATCACCCGGCGGGCGCGGGCGGTGATGGAGGAGCGCTTCTACGGGGCGTGAGGCGGACCCCGAGGCGTACACCGCCGCCGTCCACCAGCTGGCACCGCGCCGGGGTGCGCACCGCCACCCATGCCATCGGGGACGCCGCCGTCCGGCATGTGCTGGACACGGTCGAGGCCCTGGGGGAGAGCGGCCGGCTCCGCCACCGCGTCGAGCACATCGAGACCGTGCCGAACGGTCTGGCCGCCCGGTTCGCCGAGCTGGGGGTGATCGCCTCGATGCGGCCCACCCGCACCGCGTACACCCGGGCCGACCACAGCGACGCGTGGTCGAAGCGGCTGGGCGGCGAGCGGGCCGGCCGGGCCTGGCGCTGCCGGGTCCTGCGCGACGCCGGGGCGTACCTGGCGCTGGGCTCGGACTGGCCGATCGCCCACTACGACGTACGGCAGGTGCCGGCCACGGCCCGGCTGCGGCGGCTGCCCGGGGCGTACGACACCGAGCCGGTCACCGCCGAGCAGGCGCTGACCGGGCTGATGGCGCTGGAGGGCCGCACCTCGCACGCGGCGGTCGCCGCCGGGGAGCAGCGGGTCGCGGGCCGGATCGCGGTGGGGTACCGGGCCGATCCGACGGCGTTCGGCGTGGATCCGGTGGACGCGCCGGCGGACGGGCTGGGCGAGGCGCCGGTGCGGCTCACGGTGTGCGGTGGGCGTGTGACGCACCGGGGCTGAGGCGGTGGCGTGGCGGGCCGGGGCCTCAGCGACGGCCCGCCGCCGCGCCCGCCGCCGGGCGCCGGGTCACCGGCGCGCCCGCGGACAGCCCCGCCAGCCGGGCCCTGCCGCGCGGCGGCGGCACCCGCCTGGGCAGGTGGTGCGGCAGCGAGCCGTACCAGGCGTACGAGACGGCGTGCCCGAAGGCGAGGCACGCCATCCCGCCCAGCGCGTCCAGCCAGAAGTGGTTGGCGGTCGACACGATGACGGCCAGGGTGACCGTCGGGTAGAGCAGGGCCAGGACACGTGCCCAGGGCGCGGAGGTCAGCGCGAAGACGGTCAGGCCGCACCAGAGCGACCAGCCGATGTGTATCGACGGCATGGCCGCGTACTGGTTCGACATGTTCTTGAAGTTGCCCGAGGCCATCGAACCCCAGGTGTGGTGGACCAGCACGGTGTCGATGAAGTGGCCGCCGTTCATCAGCCGGGGCGGCGCCAGCGGGTACAGGTAGTAGCCGAGCAGCGCCACCCCCGTGGTCGCGAACAGGGCCAGCCGGGCCGCCGCGTAACGGCCGGGGTGACGGCGGAACAGCCACACCAGCACACAGACGGTGACGACGAAGTGCAGTGTCGCGTAGTAGTAGTTCATCGAGACGATCAGCCATGTCACGGAATTCACCGCGTGGTTGACGGTCTGTTCCACGGCGATTCCCAGGTACTTCTCGGCCGACCAGATGCGGTCCGCGTTGCGCAGCGCCTCGGTCCGCTGTTCCGGAACGGCGTTGCGGACCAGCGAGTACACCCAGTAACTGGCCGCGACGAGCAGGATCTCGAACCAGAGGCGCGGTCGGCGCGGGGAGCGCAGCGAACGCAGTGCGGTGAGCGGGAAACGTGGTCCCGCCGGGCCGCCGTCACGACGTCCGGTGCCTTGCTTCGCGTTCGCCGCAGGGGCCGCCTCGTCCACGATGGGTGACGGGGTGGCCTCAGACCGGCCTTCCTTCGATGTCACGCTCAATTCACCCATAGGCACAGAGTCTGCCAGAAAACGCCTTTCCGCCCGATCATCCACCGGCCGGGGCCGGGCCGCACATCCGTGGGTGCCGGAACTGCGTACAGGGGGCGGGCGTGGGATCCTTGAGTGGTCAGGCGGTGGCGGCCGGAGCGGGCCCGGCTGCCGTTGAACCGCGAACGACCAGTTCGGGCATGAAGACGAACTCGCTGTGCGGAGCGGGCGTGCCGCCGATCTCCTCCAGGAGCGTACGCACCGCGGCCTGGCCCATCGCCGTCACCGGCTGACGGATCGTGGTCAGCGGCGGATCGGTGAACGCTATGAGCGGCGAGTCGTCGTAGCCGACCACCGACAGATCGCGCGGCACCCGCATCGACAGCCGCCGGGCGGCCCGGATCGCGCCGAGCGCCATCATGTCGCTCGCGCACACCACCGCCGTGCAGCCCCGCTCCATCAGCGCCGAGGCCGCGGCCTGTCCACCCTCAAGAGTGAACAGCGAATGCTGGATCAGCTCCTCCACCGCCTCCGGCGCGAGCCCCAACTGGTCCCGCATGGTGGCGTGGAAGCCCTCGATCTTGCGCAGCACCGGCACGAACCGCTTCGGGCCGACCGCCAGACCGATCCGCTGGTGCCCCAGCGACACCAGATGCGTCACCGCGAGCCGCATCGCGGCCCGGTCGTCCGGCGAGATGAACGGCGCCTGCACCTTCGGCGAGAAGCCGTTGACCAGGACGAAGGGGACGCCCTTGGCGCGCAGTTGCTCATAGCGCTGCATGTCGGCCGAGGTGTCGGCATGCAGTCCGGAGACGAAGATGATGCCCGAGACGCCGCGGTCGACCAGCATCTCGGTCAACTCGTCCTCGGTGGAGCCGCCGGGGCTCTGGGTGGCGAGCACCGGGGTGTAGCCCTGCCGCGTCAGCGCCTGGCCGATGACCTGGGCCAGGGCGGGGAAGATGGGGTTCTCCAACTCGGGCGTGATCAGGCCGACCAGTCCCGCGCTGCGCCTGCGCAGCCGTACGGGCCGTTCGTAGCCGAGGACGTCGAGCGCGGCGAGAACGGATTCGCGGGTGGCCGCAGCAACACCGGGCTTGCCGTTCAGTACACGGCTGACCGTCGCTTCGCTGACCCCCGCCTGAGTTGCGATATCGGCAAGCCGTGCGGTCATGGAAGTGGACTGTACCGGGCGTATGTCGGATTGCCCACCATGGGCATGAATCGGACGACTGCCTCCGTGCGCCGGTTCGCGAGGGTTTACCGGCAACTTCTTGCAAGGTCTTGCGGGCCAGGTCTGTCGGGTCCGGTCGGATCGTCGCACCGCACGACCTGCGGGCTGTGGCCTGCCGCTGTCGGGTCGCGATGCCCGGCGTCAAGGGTCTTGACGGCAACCGTGAGGACACGCGAATGTAACGATCGTCGGCTCTTGCAGAAATCTTCCGCAAACTCTTTCGGCGTTCTTTCATCCTTGTTACGTTCTCGTCGACCCGGCGCCGCGACGGAGCGGTACGGCAGTTGAAGGAGTTCAGATGCGACGTGGCATAACGGCCACCGCCCTGGTCGCGGCCCTGGCCCTCGCGGCGACCGCCTGCGGCAGCGACAACGAGTCCGACGGCACGGGCAAGAGCTCGGGTGAGCTCTCCGGCACGGTGACGTGGTGGGACACCTCCACCGCGGGCAGTGAGGACAAGGTCTTCAAGAAGATCGCCGAGGACTTCGAGAAGAAGCACCCGAAGGTCGACGTCAAGTACGTCAACGTGCCCTTCGGTGACGCGCAGAACAAGTTCAAGAACGCGGCGCAGTCCGGCTCTGACGCCCCCGACGTCATCCGCTCCGAGGTTGCCTGGACCCCCGAGTTCGCGGACCTCGGCTACCTCGCCCCGCTCGACGGCACCACCGCGCTGAAGGACTCGGACGACTTCCTCAAGCAGGCCGCCGCGTCCACCAAGTACAAGGACAAGACGTACGCGGTGCCGCAGGTCATCGACTCCATGGGCATCTTCTACAACAAGAAGATCTTCAAGGAGGCCGGCGTCGAGGTCCCCAAGACCGTCGACGAGCTGAAGACCGTCTCCAAGAAGATCAAGGACAAGACCGGCAAGACCGGTATGTACCTGCGCGGCGACGACGCGTACTGGTTCCTCTCCTTCCTGTACGGCGAGGGCGGCGACATGGTCGACGCCTCCACCAAGTCCGTCACCATCGACAACCCCGCGGGCGTCAAGGCGATGAAGGTCGTCAAGGACCTCGTCGACTCCGGGGCGGCCAAGACCGACGCCACGGACGGCTGGGAGAACATGCAGGCGTCCTTCAAGGACGGCAAGGTCGCCATGATGATCAACGGCCCCTGGGCCGTCGCCGACACCTACGCCGGCAAGGAGTTCAAGGACAAGGCCAACCTGGGCATCGCCCCGGTCCCGGCCGGCTCCGCCGCGCAGGGCGCCCCGCAGGGCGGCCACAACCTGGCCGTCTACGCGGGCTCCAAGAACCTCGACGCCTCCTACGCCTTCGTCGACTACATGACGTCGGCCGAGACCCAGGCCAAGGTCACCAAGGAGCTGAGCCTCCTGCCGACCCGCACCTCCGCCTACGCCCGTCAGGACGTCGTCGACAACGAGATCGTCGGCTTCTTCAAGCCCGTCGTCGAGACCGCCGTCGAGCGCCCCTGGATCCCCGAGACCGGCAGCCTCTTCGCCCCGCTGGTGACCGAGTACACCAAGGTCCTCACCGGCCAGACCACCCCGGAGAAGGCCACCAGGACGACCGGCGACTCCTACCGCAAGCTCCTCAAGGGCTGGAAGTAACAGGAAGGCAGGCCGGCTGATGGCTGTCCACACCGGCCAGTCGGTGGCGAAGGCCGCGGGCGACGACGTCGTCGCCCGCGGCCGGAGCCGCGGCACTGGCACACCCCCGCCGCCGGGCAGGCTCCGGCGGGCCCTGTCGACCCACTGGTACGCCTGGACCATGGTCGCCCCGGTCGTCGTCGTGATCGGCGTGATCATCGGATACCCGCTGGTCCGCGGCATCTACCTGTCGATGACCGACGCCAACGAGCGCAACGTCGCGCGGTCCATCGGGGTCAACCACCTGCCCGCCACGTACAAGTTCGTGGGTCTGGACAACTACACCGAGGCGCTCACCGGCGAACAGTTCCTCGGCACGCTCGGCTGGACCCTGGTGTGGACGGTCTCCTGCGTGGCCATCACCTTCTGCCTCGGCATGGCCCTCGCCAACATCCTGAACCGCCGGATCGCCGGCCGTTCCGCGTACCGGATGGCGCTCATCCTGCCCTGGGCCATCCCCGGCTTCGTCTCCGTCTTCGCCTGGCGCTTCCTCTACAACGAGGACCGTGGGCTGCTCAACAAGATCCTCTCCGGCGGCGGCATCGACGCCGTCCCGTGGCTGAACGACCCCACCTGGGCGAAGTTCTCCGTCATCGCCGTCAACGTCTGGCTCGGCGTGCCGTTCATGATGGTCGCCCTGCTCGGCGGACTGCAGTCGATCCCCAGCGAGCACTACGAGGCCGCCGAGATGGACGGCGCCACCGCCTGGCAGCGGTTCCGCCACATCACGCTGCCCGGACTGCGGCCGGTCTCCACCACGGTGATCCTGCTCTCCACCATCTGGACCTTCAACATGTTCCCGGTGATCTACCTGCTGACCCGCGGCGGACCCGGCGAGGCCACCCAGATCCTGGTCACCCAGGCGTACAAGTTCTCCTTCGAGATCAGCCCGCGCGACTTCGCGCAGTCCTCCACCTGGGGCGTACTGATCCTCGTACTCCTGCTGATCTTCGCCGCCGTCTACCGGCGAGTCCTGCGCACCCAGGGAGACGACTGGTGACCACCACCGCACCCACCCCCGCCGCGCGCCGCTCCGCGCCCAAGGTCCGGCCGCGCGGGGAGCGTTCGCCGCTGGCCTCCGCAGGCCTGCACCTGACGCTCGTCGTCGCGTCCGTGATCGCCGTCTTCCCCGTGCTGTGGGTCCTGCTCACCTCGCTGAAGCCCGCCGCGTTCGCGACCACCACGGACTTCTTCAAAGAGACCACGTTCGAGAACTACACGAACCTGATCCAGAACACGAAGTTCCTCACCTGGTTCGGCAACTCCCTGCTCATCGCGGGACTCACCACGCTCCTCGGCGTCATCGTCTCCGCCTCCACCGGCTACGCCGTCAGCCGCTTCCGCTTCCCCGGCAAGCGCGGGCTGATGTGGACGCTGCTGGTCACCCAGATGTTCCCGGTCGCCGTCCTCATCGTGCCGATCTACAACATCATGGCGAGCATGGGGCTGCTGAACCAGCCCGCCGGTCTCGTCATCACCTACCTCACCATCTCGGTGCCGTTCTGCGCCTGGATGATGAAGGGCTTCTTCGACACCATCCCGCGCGAGATCGACGAGTCCGGGCAGGTCGACGGCCTCACCCCGTTCGGCACGTTCTGGCGGCTGATCCTGCCGCTCGCCAAGCCCGGCCTCGCCGTCACCGCGTTCTACTCCTTCATCACCGCGTGGGGCGAGGTGGCGTACGCCTCCGCCTTCATGGTCGGGGAGGACAACCTCACCCTCGCCGGCGGACTCCAGCTCTTCGTCAACCAGTACGGAGCCCAGTGGGGTCCGATGACCGCCGCGTCCGTGCTCATCGCGATACCCGCGGCCCTGGTCTTCCTGTTCGCGCAGAAGCACCTCGTGACCGGCATGTCCGCCGGAGCCGTCAAGGGCTGAGGCGCGGAGGCCATGACCGCAGCACGACCCGCACGCACCAGTCACGGCGGCCGCCGGAATCCCGACCCGGCTCCGGCACCGCTCCCCACCCAGACACCCCAGGGATGACATGACCCAGCACCTCGCTGCCCCCTCCACCGGCACGTCCGGCGCCGCTCCGGCCCACCAGACCGGCTGGTGGCGGGACGCGGTGATCTACCAGGTCTATCCGCGGAGCTTCGCCGACGGCAACGGCGACGGCATGGGCGACATCGCAGGCGTACGCGACAGACTCCCGTACCTCAGGAGCCTCGGCGTCGACGCGGTCTGGCTCAGCCCCTTCTACGCCTCCCCGCAGGCCGACGCGGGCTACGACGTCGCCGACTACCGTGCCATCGACCCGATGTTCGGCACCCTGCTGGACGCCGACGGGCTGATCCGGGACGCCCACGACCTGGGCCTGCGGATCATCGTGGACCTGGTGCCCAACCACTCCTCGGACCGGCACGAGTGGTTCAGGCGCGCCCTCGCCGAGGGCCCCGGCTCAGCGCTGCGCGAGCGCTACCACTTCCGCCCCGGCAAGGGTGAGGACGGCGAACTGCCGCCCAACGACTGGGAGTCCGTCTTCGGCGGCCCCGCCTGGACCCGCACCACCGACCCGGACGGCACCCCCGGCGACTGGTACCTCCACCTCTTCGCGCCCGAGCAGCCCGACTTCAACTGGGAACACCCGGCCGTCGCCGACGAGTTCCGCTCCATCCTGCGCTACTGGCTCGACATGGGCGTCGACGGCTTCCGGGTCGACGTCGCCCACGGTCTCGTCAAGGCCGAGGGTCTGCCCGACCTCGGCAGCCACGACCAGCTCAAGCTGCTCGGCAACGACATCATGCCGTTCTTCGACCAGGACGGGGTGCACGAGATCTACCGCTCCTGGCGCACCATCCTCGACGAGTACCCCGACACCATGGGGCCCGAAGGGCCTTCGTCTGAAGCACGGCGGCGGGCGACGGGCGGGCGCATCGCCGTCGCCGAGGCCTGGACCCCCACCGTCGAGCGCACCGCCAACTACGTGCGCCCCGACGAGATGCACCAGGCGTTCAACTTCCAGTACCTGTCCACCTCCTGGGACGCCGCCGAGCTCCGCGAGGTCATCGACGCCTCGCTCGACGCGATGCGCCCGGTCGGCGCCCCCACCACCTGGGTGCTCTCCAACCACGACGTGACGCGGCACACCACCCGGTTCGCCAACCCGCCCGGCCTCGGCACCCAGATCCGCACCGCCGGGGACCGCGAGCTGGGCCTGCGCCGGGGCCGCGCCGCCACCCTGCTGATGCTGGCACTGCCCGGCTCCGCCTACGTCTACCAGGGCGAGGAGCTCGGCCTGCCCGACGTCACCGACCTGCCCGACGAGGTGCGCCAGGACCCGTCGTTCTTCCGCGCAGAGGGCCAGGACGGCTTCCGCGACGGCTGCCGGGTGCCGATCCCGTGGACCCGCGAGGGCAGCTCGTACGGCTTCGGCGACGGCGGCAGCTGGCTGCCGCAGCCCGCGGGCTGGGGCGAGCTGTCCGTGGAGGCGCAGACCGGTGTGGCGGGCTCCACCCTGGAGCTGTACCGGGCCGCGATCGCCGCCCGCCGGGCGCACCCGGGTCTCGGTGCCGGAAGCTCGGTGGAGTGGCTCCAGGCCCCCGAGGGGCTGCTGATCTTCGCCCGCCCCGGCTTCGTCTGCACCGTCAACACGACGGGCCGCCCGGTCCGCATTCCCGTGCGCGGCACCGTCCTGCTGTCCAGCGGTCCGGTCGTCACCGACGGCGCCGAGATCGAGCTGCCCGCGGACACCACGGTGTGGTGGACGGTGTGACGGTTCCCCTGCCGAGAGGCCCTGGGTCCGGTGCGCCGAGACTCTCGGACATCGCCGGCCAGGCAGCGGTCAGCGAGGCGACCGTCAGCCGGGTGCTCAACGGGAAACCGGGCGTCTCGGACCCCACCCGTCAGCGGGTGCTCGCGGCGCTGGACATCCTGGGCTACGAACGTCCCGTACGGCTGCGGCAGCGCAGCGCCGGGCTGATCGGACTGGTGACGCCCGAACTCACCAACCCGATCTTCCCGGCGTTCGCGCAGTCCGTCGAGCAGGTGCTGGCCGGGCACGGCTACACCCCGGTGCTCTGCACCCAGATGCCCGGCGGCGCCACCGAGGACGAACTCGTCGAGCAGCTCGTGGAGCGCGGCGTCGGCGGGATCGTCTTCATCTCCGGGCTGCACGCCGACATGTCGGCCGACCCGGCCAGGTACGCCGCGCTCACCGAGCGCGGCGTGCCGTTCGTCCTGATCAACGGCTACAACGAGCGGATCAGCGCGCCGTTCGTCTCGCCCGACGACGCCGCCGCCGTGCGGATGGCCGTCGGGCACCTCGCCGAACTCGGCCACAGCAGGGTCGGTCTGGCGATCGGGCCGCAGCGCTATGTGCCGGCCCGCCGCAAGCGCGAGGGGTTCGTCGACGCCGTCGTGAACCTGCTGGGCCTGGACCGGGCCGAGGCCGAACTCCTCGTCTGTCCCACGCTGTTCAGCGTCGAGGGTGGCCAGGTCGCGGCCGGCGCGCTGCTCGACCAGGGGTGCACGGGCATCGTCTGCGGCAGCGACCTGATGGCGCTGGGCGTGGTGCGTGCGGCCCGGGAGCGCGGGCTCGGGGTGCCGCGCGACGTGTCGGTGGTGGGCTTCGACGACTCGCAGCTCATCGCGTTCACCGATCCGCCGCTGACGACGGTGCGCCAGCCGGTCCAGGCGATGGCCGCGGCGGCGGTGGGCGCCCTGCTGGAGGAGATCGGCGGCAGCCCGGTGCAGCGCACGGAGTACGTGTTCCAGCCCGAGCTGGTGGTACGGGGATCCACCGCCGCACTCCGGGGCTGCTGAGGCCCATGGGGCCGGGCGGTACAGGAGAGGCACCGGGAGCCGGCCCTGGATGGGCCTGCGGGGAGTGAGCGACCCCGGGTGCCCCTCTTGTCCGTGACCGGCCCGGCCGGCCGGGCGCGTGGGGTCCGGGATCGCCGGAACCCCCGGCCGACCGGACCGGAGTCGGGAGAAACTTAACAGCGCTGCAATGTTTTGCGTAAGTGCTTGCAGGGAGAAAACTCCCGGGTTTCGTGGATGTGAGCGGGTGATGTCCAAAGGGTTGACCGGAACCTGAAGGGCTCGTACGGTCTCGGCTGCGGCAAGGTTTGCATTCTTGCAGCAAGAACCTTCAGGAGCCTTGAGGGCAGGGCGCGTTGCCACGTGAGGCTGCACCGTCACCCGCATTTCCCCCCACAGCAGGAGGAAACATGGCACGCAGACCACTGTCCGCGGCGCTCGCCCTGGCAGCAGGCGCCGCCGTCCTCATGTCCCCGACCGCGACCGCCAGTGCCGCCGCCCCCGGCGACAAGGACGTCACCGCGGTTCTCTTCGAGTGGAAGTTCGACTCGGTGGCCAAGGCGTGCACGGACACGCTCGGCCCGGCCGGATACGGCTACGTACAGGTCTCGCCGCCCCAGGAACACATCCAGGGCGGTCAGTGGTGGACCTCGTACCAGCCGGTCAGCTACAAGATCGCCGGACGGCTCGGCGACCGCGCCGCCTTCGCCGCCATGATCGGCACCTGCCACGCGGCCGGCGTCAAGGTCGTCGCGGACTCCGTCATCAACCACATGTCGGCCGGATCGGGCACCGGCACCGGTGGCTCCTCGTACTCCAAGTACGACTACCCCGGCGTGTACTCCGCGGCCGACATGGACGACTGCACCGCGCAGATCAGCAACTACCAGGACCGCGCCAACGTCCAGAACTGCGAACTCGTCGGCCTCGCAGACCTGGACACCGGCGAGGACTACGTACGCGGCCGGATCGCCGCCTACCTCGACGACCTGCGCTCCCTGGGTGTGGACGGCTTCCGGATCGACGCGGCCAAGCACATGCCCGCCGCGGACCTGGCGAACATCAAGTCACGGCTGAGCGACCCGGACGTGTACTGGAAGCAGGAGGCGATATACGGCGCGGGCGAGGCCGTCTCGCCCGACGAGTACACCGGCACCGGGGACGTCCAGGAATTCCGGTACGCCCGAAGCCTCAAGCAGGTCTTCAACAACGAGAACCTCGCCTATCTGAAGAACTACGGCGAGGGCTGGGGCTTCATGCCCTCGTCGAAGGCGGCGGTCTTCGTCGACAACCACGACACCGAGCGCGGCGGCGACACGCTGAACTACAAGGACGGCGCGAACTACACCCTCGCCAATGTCTTCATGCTCGCCTGGCCGTACGGCTCGCCCGATGTGCACTCCGGCTACGAGTGGTCCGACAAGGACGCGGGCCCGCCCAACGGCGGCACGGTGAACGCCTGTTACAGCGACGGCTGGAAGTGCCAGCACGCCTGGCGCGAGATCTCCTCCATGGTCGGCTTCCGCAACACCGCGCGCGGCGAGTCCGTCAGCGACTGGTGGGACGACGGCGGTGACCGGATCGCCTTCGGCCGCGGTTCCAGGGCGTACGTCGCGATCAACCACGAGGGCTCCTCGCTGACCCGTACGTTCCAGACCTCGCTGCCCGCCGGTGACTACTGCGACATCCAGTCCGGCAACGGGGTCACGGTGAACGGCTCGGGCCAGTTCACCGCGACCCTGGGCGCGAACACGGCACTGGCCCTCCAGGTGAACGCCCGTACCTGCACGGGCGTCGGCACCACGGGCTGACCGGGGCGACCGGGGGCGGGGGCGTACCAGGGCGATCCCCGCAGGACGGCGCAGCAACAGAACGGCTCGCTCGCGGTGCCGGACGAGTCCGCGCCGTCCGGGGAGACGCCCTGATGGGCCCCCGCCCCACCCCGCCACCCGACGAAGACCCCCACCCCGAGCCCCCACCCGTACACAAGGAGAACCAGCCCGTGTCCCGTTCCACCCTCAGGCGGGGAGCCGTCGCTGCACTCTGCGCGGCACTCCTCCCCGTCGTCCCGGCGGCCACCGCGTCGGCCGCGCCGAGACCTCCGGGCCCGCCCTCGGACGCGAAGCTCGTCCGGGCGCCCGCACGGCACGACCTGACCCGTGAGCAGTTCTACTTCGTCATGCCGGACCGGTTCGCGGACGGCGACAAGTCCAACAACCGCGGCGGGCTCACCGGTTCGCGCCTGGAGACCGGGTACGACCCCACGGACAAGGGCTTCTACCAGGGCGGCGACCTCAAGGGCCTGACCGAGCGGCTCGACTACATCAAGGGCCTCGGCACCACAGCCATCTGGCTCGCCCCGATCTTCAAGAACCGCCCCGTCCAGGGCACCGGCAAGGACGCCTCGGCCGGCTACCACGGCTACTGGATCACCGACTTCACCCGGGTCGACCCGCACTTCGGGACCAACGCCGACCTGACGAAGCTGATCGACAAGGCCCATGCCAAGGGCATGAAGGTCTTCTTCGACGTCATCACCAACCACACCGCCGACACCGTCGACTACGCCGAGAAGACCTACGGCTACCGGCCGAAGGGCGCCTACCCGTACCTGGACGAGGACGGCCGCCCGTTCGACGACAGCAAGGGCCTGGCGAAGGTGGACGCCGACTCGTTCCCGTACACCCCGCGGAACACCGCGAACGACAAGGTCCCGGCCTGGCTCAACGACCCGGCGATGTACCACAACCGGGGCGACTCGACCTTCGCCGGCGAGTCCGCCGAGTACGGCGACTTCTCCGGGCTGGACGATCTGTGGACCGAACGGCCCGAGGTCGTGACCGGCATGGCGAAGATCTACGAGAAGTGGGTCCGCGACTTCGGCATAGACGGCTTCCGGATCGACACCGTCAAACACGTCGACCTGGACTTCTGGACCCAGTGGGCGACCGCCCTGGACACCTACGCGGCCCAGCACGGCCGCAAGGACTTCTTCATGTTCGGCGAGGTCTACTCCGCCGACACCGCCGTCACCTCGCCCTACGTCACCCGGGGCCGGCTCGACGCGACGCTCGACTTCCCCTTCCAGGAAGCGGCACGCCAGTACGCCTCCCAGGGCGCCCCGGCCTCGAAACTCTCCGCCGTCTTCGGCGACGACTACCGCTACACCACCGGGAGGGCCAACGCCTACGAGCAGGTGACCTTCCTCGGCAACCACGACATGGGCCGCATCGGAACATTCCTGAAACAGGACAACCCGAAGGCCGACGACGCGGAACTCGTCCGGCGCGCGGAGCTCGCCAACGAGCTGATGTTCCTGGGACGGGGCAACCCCGTCGTCTACTACGGCGACGAGCAGGGCTTCACCGGGGCGGGCGGTGACAAGGACGCCCGCCAGACCATGTTCGCCTCGAAGACCGCCGACTACCTCGACGACGACGAACTGGGCACCGACCGCACCCACGCCACCGACGCGTACGACCCGAAGCACCCCCTGTACCGGAACATCGCCGCGCTCTCCGGACTCACCCGGAAGAACCCGGCCCTGCGCGACGGCGTACAGACCGAGCGCTACGCCGAAGGATCCGTCTACGCGTTCTCCCGCACGGACCCCGAGAAGCCCAACGAGTACCTGGTGGCCGCCAACAACGGCACCACCCCGAAGACCGTCGAGCTGCCCACCGCGTCGGCCAGGATGAACTTCCGCACCCTGTACGGCGGTTCCTCGACCATCCGCAGCGGATCCGACAAGAAGGTCACCGTCACGGTCCCCGCCCTCTCCAGCGTCGTACTGCGCGCCGAGAAGCCGCTGGACGACCCCGCCGCCAGGCCCTCGATCACCCTGAAGGCGCCCGCCGCCGGGGCCACCGGCACCGTCGAGATCTCCGCCGACGTCGACGGCGGCGGGCTGAACCGGGTCGTCTTCGCCGCGCAGACCGGCAACGGGAAGTGGACCACGCTCGGTTCCGCCGACCACGCCCCGTACAAGGTCACCCAGCACCTGGACGGCAAGGTCGCGGCAGGCACCCCGCTGCGCTACAAGGCGGTCGTCGTCGACCGCACCGGACGCACCGCGAGCGCCCGCGCCGAGACCACCGCCGGACAGGCCCCCGCCCCCGAGAAGCCGGTGGCCGTCGAGCGCGACCACGCCGTCGTCCACTACAAGCGCGCGGACGGCGACTACACCGGCTGGACGCTCAGGTCCGGTGACCGGACCGCGCGGTTCACCGGGCGCGACGCCTACGGGGCCTTCGCCTGGCTGAAGCCCGACGAAGGCGCCTCCACCGTCCCGTACACCGTCGAGAAGGACGGCGCCGCCGACGGGCCGCAGCGCACCGTCGAACTCGCCAATACCGGACAGGTCTGGATCGAGCAGGGCCGGGACGGCCAGGCCGACAAGGCCCCCGACGGCGCCTACCCGCCGCAGGACACCACCAGGGCCGTCCTGCACTACTACCGGCCCGACGGCGACTACGACGGCTGGGGGCTGCACACCTGGACCGGCGCCAAGGACCCCACCGACTGGGCGAAACCCCTCCAGCCGGTGAAGAAGGACGCCTCCGGAGTCACCTTCGAGGTGCCGCTCACCGACGGCGCCACCTCGCTCTCCTACATCCTGCACAAGGGCGACGAGAAGGACCTCCCCAGCGACCAGTCGCTCGACCTCGCCACCTACGGGCACGAGGTCTGGATGCTCGGCGCGACCCCCGGCTACCTGCTGCCCCAGACCGGCGGTGTGCCCACCCCCGACCTCACCAGGGCCGAGGCGCAGTGGATCGACGCCGACACCGTCGTGTGGAAGGTGAAGACCACCGGCGCCACCAGCCAGCAGCTCGTCTACGCGAAGGACGGCTCCCTCTCCGTAGTCGACGGAGCGCTCTCCGAGGAGGGGCAGTGGCTGCGGCTCACCCCGTCCGCGCTGACCGACGCGCAGAAGGCGAAGTACCCGCACCTCAAGGACTACCCGGCGTTCACCGTCGACGCCCGTGACCGGGACCGGGTCCGTGAGGCGCTGCGCGGTCAGCTGATCGCCACCCAGCGCGCCGCCAACGGCGCCCTGCTCGCGGCCACCGGCGTACAGAGCGCGGGCGTGCTCGACGACCTGTACGGCAAGCACGCGGCCGGCGCCCCGCTCGGCCCGGTCTTCGGCCGCGACGGCCGCCCCACCCTCTCGGTCTGGGCGCCCACCGCCCGTACCGTCGCCCTGGAGCTCGAAGGCCGCAGCCTCCCGATGCGCCGCGACGACCGCACCGGCGTCTGGTCCGTCACGGGCCCGAAGAACTGGAAGGGCAAGCCCTACCGTTACGCGGTCGACGTCTGGGCGCCCTCCGTCGGCAGGATGGTCACCAACAAGGTCACCGACCCCTACTCCACCGCCCTGACCACCGACTCCGCCCGCAGCCTCGTCGTCGACCTGGACGACCCGGCCCTCGCGCCGAAGGGCTGGTCCGGGCTGCGGAAGCCCGCCGCCGTACCGCTGCGCGACGCCCAGATCCAGGAGCTGCACATCCGCGACTTCTCGATCGCGGACCGCACCTCGAAGCACCCCGGCGAGTACCTCGCCTTCACCGACACCGGCTCCGACGGGATGAAGCACCTCAAGCGGCTGGCGGACTCCGGCACGAGCTATGTCCATCTGCTGCCCGCCTTCGACATCGGCACCATCCCCGAGAAGAAGTCCGCACAGCAGAAGCCGGCCTGCGACCTGTCCGTGTACGCCCCCGACTCCCACGAGCAGCAGGCCTGCGTGGCGAAGGCCGCCGCGAAGGACGCCTTCAACTGGGGTTACGACCCGCTGCACTACACCGTCCCCGAGGGCTCCTACGCCTCCGACCCCGACGGCACGAAGCGCACCGTCGAATTCCGGCGGATGGTGCAGGGCCTCAACGGCACGGGGCTGCGGACCGTCATGGACGTCGTCTACAACCACACCGTCGCCTCCGGCCAGGACGACAAGTCCGTGCTCGACCGGATCGTGCCCGGCTACTACCAGCGGCTGCTGGACGACGGCACCGTCGCCACCTCCACCTGCTGCGCCAACACCGCCCCCGAGAACACCATGATGGGCAAGCTGGTCGTGGACTCGGTGGTCACCTGGGCCAAGGAGTACAAGGTCGACGGCTTCCGCTTCGACCTGATGGGCCACCACCCCAGGGCGAACATCCTCGCCGTCCGCAAGGCACTCGACGCGCTGACCGTGGCGAAGGACGGAGTCGACGGGAAGAAGATCATCCTGTACGGGGAGGGCTGGAACTTCGGCGAGATCGCCGACGACGCCCGCTTCGTCCAGGCCACCCAGAAGAACATGGCCGGCACCGGCATCGCCACCTTCTCCGACCGGTCCCGCGACGCCGTACGGGGCGGCTCCCCGTTCGACGAGGACCCGGGCGTACAGGGCTTCGCCACCGGCCTCTACACCGACCCCAACGCCTCGGCCGCCAACGGCACGAAGGCCGAGCAGAAGGCCCGGCTGCTCCACTACCAGGACCTGATCAAGGTCGGCCTCACCGGCAACCTCGCCGACTACACCTTCACCGACTCCTCGGGCCGCACCGTCAAGGGCTCCGGCGTCGACTACAACGGCGCCCCCGCCGGATACGCCGCGGTCCCCGGCGACGCCCTCGCCTACGCGGACGCCCACGACAACGAATCGCTGTACGACGCGCTCGCCTTCAAGCTCCCGGCGGGCACCCCGGCGGCCGACCGGGCCCGCATGCAGGTCCTGGCGATGGCGACGGCCACCCTCTCGCAGGGGCCCTCGCTCTCCCAGGCGGGCACCGACCTGCTGCGCTCCAAGTCCCTGGACCGCAACTCGTACGACAGCGGCGACTGGTTCAACGCGCTGCACTGGGACTGCCGCGACGGCAACGGCTTCGGCCGCGGACTGCCGCCGGCCGCCGACAACGAGCCCAAGTGGTCCTACGCGAAGCCGCTGCTGGCCGATGCCGCGCTGAATCCCGGCTGCGCACAGATCGACGGCGCGTCCGCCGCGTACCGGGACCTGCTCACCATCCGCTCCACCGAGCAGGACTTCTCCCTCGCCACCGCCGGGCAGGTGCAGTCCGCCCTGTCCTTCCCGCTCTCCGGGAAGGACGAGACCCCGGGGGTGATCACCATGCGGCTCGGGAAGCTGGTGGTCGTCCTCAACGCGGCCCCCGGCACGGAGACCCAGACGGTCGCCGAACTGGCGGGGAAGAAGTACGCCCTGCACCCCGTCCAGGCTGCGGGCGCGGATTCTACTGTCAAGAAGTCCACATATGACCGGAGTTCGGGAAGATTCACCGTCCCGGGACGTACGGTGGCGGTGTTCTCCCTGAGTTGAGCCCGGACAGGGCTACGTTGGGAGGCAGCAGCCGTCGGGGAATGCCGCAGCACCGCACCCCCGGCGCGCCCTCCCACCCCCGGCCGGTCCCGGCCCCTCTCCGGACGGCACAGGCATCCCGCATGCCTGTGCCGCACCGGAACCAGGGTCCGGGACCGGCCGGTCCACCTGTTTCAGCGACGGTGACCATGGCGAGCAACATCCCCGAGGAGACAACGAGCTTTGTCGGACGGAAAGCCGAACTTGCCCGGCTCGAACACACCCTCGCCACGCACCGGCTGACCACGCTCACCGGCAGCGGTGGCGTCGGCAAGACCCGGCTCGCGGTCCGCGCCGCCCGGCAGGCGGCGGCCGGACACCGCGACGGCGCGTGGTGGGCCGACCTGTCGCCGCTGCACGACGACGGACTGCTCATCGCGACCGTCTCCGACGCCGTCGGGCTCTCCGACCACACCCTGCGCATGCCCATCGACGCCCTGTGCGAATGGCTCGTCGACAAGGAGATGCTGCTGATCCTCGACAGCTGTGAGCATCTGCGCCCCGCCTGCGCCCACCTGCTCGGCGAGATCCTCACGACATCGCCCGGTCTCACCGTGCTCGCCACCAGCCGTCAGCCGCTGAACACCAGGGGCGAACAGGTCGTCGAGGTGGACCCGCTGCCCGTCGAGGGCGCGGCGGACGCCCTGACGCTGTTCCGGGACCGGGCATCCCTGGCAGCCCCCGGGCTGGCCCTGGACGAGCCGGGGAACGCCGAGGCCGCCGCCGAGATCTGCCGCCGCGTCGAAGGCATTCCGCTCGCCGTCGAACTCGCGGCCGGGGCCCTCGGCCGGGACACCGTCCAGCAGGTCGCCGCCCGGATCAGGACCTGCTTCGACGTGCCCGCCGACGCCTCGGTCTGGCCGCCGCGCCACCGCACCCTGCGCACCGCCATCGGCTGGAGCCACGAGCTGTGCACCCCGCTGGAACGGCTGCTGTGGGCCCGGCTGACGGTCCTGCGCGGCGACTTCGACGAGGCCGCGGCCCGCGAGGTCTGTGCCGGGGGACCGCTCAGCCCGGACGGTGTGAGCAGGGCGCTGAAGGGCCTGGTCGCCAAGTCCGTCGTCGGCCGGGACGGCGTACGGCACCGCATGCTCGACACCATCCGCGAGTACGGACGGATGTGGCTCGCCGAACTCGGCGAGGAGCGCGCCGCCGCCGACCGGCACGCCGCCTGCTTCCTCGGGCTGGCCCGCAACGCCCACGCCGGCTGGACCGGCGACGACCAGATCAGCTGGTACCACCGCATCGCCGAGGCGCACGCCGACCTCTGCGCCGCCCTGGACCACCTGCTGGCCCACGACACCGCGGCCGCCCAGGAGATGGCCGGCCGGATCGGCTTCTTCTGGTGCTGCTGCGGCCATCTCCCGCAGACCCGCGAATACGCCCGGCGCGCCCTGGCCGCCGGACCGGCCGAGGGCCCCCACCGCACCCGCGCCCTGTGGGTGCTGGGCATCACCGTCATGCTCCAGGGCGACTACCCGGCCGCCCGCCGGGTGGGCCGCGAGTGCACCAGGGAGGCCGCGCGCGACGGCACCGACGAGGGCATCCTCGCCGCCGCCTATCTGTGCGGCCTCACCCATCTGATGACCGGCCGCCCCGAGGCGGGCCTGCGCGAGGTCGACCGGGTGCTGCGCTCGACCGGCACCGCCACCCCGCTCGAAAAGGCCTACCGGCTGCGCTGCCGGCTCATCACGGTCTTCGCCCTGACCGGCCTCGGACGGCTGGACGAGGCGGCGGAGGCGGCCTCGGTGCTGCGCGCGGTCTGCGAGGCCCAGGACGAGTGCTGGACCCGCAGCTACGTCGACTACCAGCTCGCCCTGATCGCCCTGCTGCAGGGCGACGCCGAGACCTCCGCCGCCCACGCCCGCTCGATGCTGGCGGGCAAGCACCGCATGCGCGACCGCTTCGGCATCGCGCTGGGCCTGGACATCCTGGCCGCGGCGATCGCCGCCCAGGGCGCGGGTGCCCGCGCGGCCCGGGTCTACGGCACCGGGCAGGTGTACTGGCGGATGGTCGGCCAGCCGCAACGCGGCACCCCCGAACTGGAACCGCTGCGCGCGGCATGCGAACGCCAGGCCCGCGAGGCCGTCGGCGACGCCGCCTACCAGCGGGCCTTCGAACGGGGCCGGGCGGACAACGCGGAGGTCGGCCTGGCAGCCGCACTCCAGGGCGAACTGCTCATGTAGGGCCCGGTCGGTGCCCCTTGCACGGACATGTCGATCGGCGTAAGGGTGAGGTCCGACAACGGGCCGTCCCCCTCGGCCCCGCAACGAGGAGCGCATGATGCCGCAGATCACCGTCGACTACTCCGCCGAGCTCGACGACAGCTTCGACCGCCGCGGCTTCGCGCTCGCCCTGCACCCGCTGATCGCCGAGACGGTCACCACGAAGATCGCCGCCTGCAAGACCCGCTTCCGGCGCGTCGAGGACTTCGTGGCCGGTGACGCGCCCGCCGGTGACGCGGTCCTGCACATAGCGATCGCGATGCTGCCCGGCCGCAGCGCGCAGACCAAGGCCCGGCTGACCTCCTGCGTACTGGAGTTGGCCGCGGCGCACCTCGTACCCGGCCCCGGCGTCACCGTCCACGCGTCGGCGGAGACCCGGGACCTGGACCCGTCCTACGACAAGCGCTGAGCCACGCCGCCGCTACGGCAGCCGCTGCGCGGGTACGGCGGGTACGGCGGGCGCCAGCGCGGAGAGGCGGTTCAGCAGCTCCCCGAACGGGCCGTCCGCCGGCTCCTGTCCGAGCACCCGCAGCACGATGCCCGCCATCTCCGCGTCGTACGCGGCGCTCACCGCGGCCAGCGCGGCGAAGTCGTGCACCAGCTGCACCTCCAGCTCCTCGCGCGGAATCCGCCGCCCGTCCAGCCAGATCA
The DNA here is from genome assembly GCF_043204345.1 of Streptomyces sp. NPDC047917. Taxonomy (NCBI): domain Bacteria; kingdom Bacillati; phylum Actinomycetota; class Actinomycetes; order Kitasatosporales; family Streptomycetaceae; genus Streptomyces; species Streptomyces sp. NPDC047917. Next base: position 509,202 of record NZ_JBIDCA010000005.1, on the reverse strand, counting down.
ACGCCGTCGACTCGGCCAGCGACACCCAGGAACGCACCACCAGCTCCAGCCGGGCCGGCGGATCCTCCACCCCCAGGTGGGCCAGGATCTGCTCGCAGGCGGCCTGCCGCACCCCGTCTATCATCGCGTTCGCCGTCGAGGACCCCGCAGCGGGACCGCCCCGCATCAGCGCCGAGAACCCCGGACCGTGTTCTTCGACGAAGTCGAAGAACCGCCCCATCACCTTCAGCAGCCTGGTGCCGAGCGGACCCTCGCGGGGCTCCACGAACCGGGCCGCCAGCTCGTCGGCGGCCCGTCGCAGCGCGGCCTCGTACAGGCTCTGCTTCCCCGGGAAGTAGTGGTAGACCAACGGCCGCGAGATCCCGGCGGCGGCCGCGATCTCGTCGATCGACACCTCGTCCGGGGCGCGGTGACTGAACAACTCCAGCGCGACACCGATCAATTGCTGTCTGCGCTCCTCGACGCCCATCCTGCGCCGCACCCCGGTCGTCATGCTGGACAGCGTACCGAGTGGGACGGCTGGGCAGGGGCGGCGGGCGGCCCCGATCTCGCCGCCGCGCCGTCGCTACAGATCCAGCACCAGCCGCTCGCCCCGGCACCGGGACACACAGATCAGCATCGAGTCGTCCCGCTCCGAGTCCGTCAGGAGCTCGTCGCGGTGGTCGATCTCGCCCTCCAGGACGCGCTGTCGGCACGTTCCGCAGAAGCCCTGCTCGCAGGAGTACGAGACGTACGGCAGTTCCTCGCGGACCGCCGCCAGCACCGACCGGTCGGCCGCCACCCGGACCGTGCGGCCGGAGCGGCGCAGCTCGACCTCGAACGGGCCGGAGCCGGCCGACGGGCCGGCCGCCGCCGTGAAGCGCTCCAGATGGAGGGTGCGGCCGGGCGGGAGGGCGGCGGTGACCGCGTCCATCAGGGGCTCGGGGCCGCAGCAGTAGACGGCCGTGCCCTCCGCCGTCCTCGCCAGGGCCGCCGCGGCGTCCGGGTGGCCCGCCTCGTCCTCGGCGACCACCGTCACCCGGCCGCCCTCCGCGCCCAGCTTCTCGATCTCGTCCAGGAACGGCATCGAGGCGCGGGTCCGTCCGCCGTACAGCAGCCGCCAGTCGGCGCCCGAGGCGGCGACGGACCTCAGCATCGGCAGGATCGGGGTGATGCCGATGCCGCCCGCGACGAACAGGTACGCGGGGGCGCCGGCGAGCGGGAAGCGGTTGCGCGGGTCGCGGATCTCCACCTCCTCGCCCTCGTGGAGCTGCGCGTGGACCTCGCGGGAGCCGCCCCGGCCGTCCTCGACCAGCCGCGTCGCGATGGTGTACGTGTCGGGGTCGGCCGGGTCGCCGCACAGCGAGTACTGCCGGACCAGGCCGGAGGGCAGCAGGAGATCGAGGTGCGCGCCGGGCTGCCACGGCGGCAGGGCGGAGCCTTCGAGACGGAGCTGTACGACACCCTCGGCCGGGGTGGTCCGCTCGGTGATCAGCAGTCGGCGGGTGGCGGTGGTCCGGCGCCCGGAGTGGCCCGAGACCGGTTCCTCCAGGGCCGGCAGCGGCCACAGCGGGGAGTTCTGGATCCGGCGGTGCAGGGCGCGCCTGGCCAGCAGTGCGGCGCCCGCGACCAGAACGACGGTGCGCGGGCGGGGCAGGGGGAGCGGCATGGTCAGCTGGTTCCCGTCGTACGGGCCTCGGCGGCGGTGGCCGCGGGCGAGTGGGCGAGATAGTCGATGGCCTGGGCCGTGCTGCCCTCCTGCGAGGGGTGGTAGTCCCGGCTCAGATAGCGGGGGACCGAACGCAGCAGATCACCGGTGGCGGGCAGGGTGCCGCGCTTCCCGCCGACGTAGAAGTCCTTGAACGAGCCCTTGCCGTTCAGCAGGCTCGGGTCGTTCTCCATGAAGAAGCGGATGCCGCGCTGCCAGAGGAAGACCAGCGCGCTGAACGCCGTGGCCCAGGTGCGGGCCCGGCGCGGGTAGCCGCCGTCGACATGCATGAACACCTCGAACGCGACCGAGCGGTGCTCGACCTCCTCCGCGCCGTGCCAGCGCAGCAGGTCCAGCATCATCGGATCGGCGCCGCGCCGGTCCAGCTCGTCGGCGTTGAGCACCCAGTCGCCGAGGAAGGCGGTGTAGTGCTCGATCGCCGCGATCAGCGCCACCCGCTCCATCAGCCACCACTTGCGCGCCCGGCCCGGCGGCAGCGTCCGGTCGCCGAGCAGCTTCTCGAAGAACCAGTCGACCTGCGCGGTGTACGGCGTCGGGTCGAGACCGAGCTCCTTCAGGCGGGGCAGGACGTCGTCGTGCGCCTGGGAGTGCACGGCCTCCTGGCCGATGAAGCCGATGACGTCCTGGCGCAGCTGCTCGTCGTGGATGTACGGCAGCACCTGCCGGTACACGTGGATGAACCAGCGTTCCCCGGCCGGCAGCAGGAGGTGGAGCACATTGATGGTGTGCGTGGTGAACGGGTCGCCCGGCACCCAGTGCAGGGGAGTCTTCTCCCAGGCGAAGGAGACCTTGCGGGCCTTGAGAGGTGTCCGCTCCGAGGCGACCGGCGCCGGCTGCGTGTTAGACATATTGTCAATGTACTGAGAGGTAAGCCGCCGGAACAGGGGCGTGCGGCGAATTCCTGACGCCCGGGAGAGCGCGCGGTCAGCGCAGCGCGCCCGCCCGACTGCCGTCCACCAGCGTCCCGTTCAGCCGCGCGCGGTCGCCCGCCCGGGCCGGCGCGGCGAGCAGCCGGCCGTCGGAGCGCGCCGCGACCCCGCCCGACGCGGTCAGCGAGGCGAACTGCGCACTGCCCGCCGCCAGTACGTACCAGTGGCCGCCCCGCGACTTCCACAGCACCCCGGCCAGCACCCGGGGGTCACGGGCCCCGCAGGCCGGGGAGTCCTCGGCCCTGGCCGCGACCGCCCCGGGCGGCCCGCCCGTCGCGGCGGCCGGCGCCGACGGGGCCTGGAACTGGGCGAGGACCCGGCTGCCGGTACCCCGCCAGGTCTCCGCCCGGGTGCAGAGCCAGCCCGCGGAGCCGTTGCCCTCGGGCAGCGACTGCACGGCGTACTGCCAGGAGTTCACCGACCGCACCCCGTACGAGCGCACCTCGGACAGCAGACAGGCGGTCCGCGCCCAGCCGTCCCGCTCGGCCCGCCCGGTGACATCGTGCGGCGCGGACGGCGGGCCCGAGGTGAGCCGGGCCGGGGCCAGTTCGCCGAGGTCCGCCATCAGCCGGGCCGACCGGCCGTCGCGGACCTCGACCACCTCCCAGGCGCGGCAGCCGCGGGCCGTCGCCGGACTGGTCAGCGCGGCGGTCACCCCGTCGGGTCCGCGCCGCAGCGGACGCGGTGCGGTGCCCGGCGCCAGCAGGTCCCGCACCGAGACCGCCGTCACCCAGGGCGCGGTGAGGTAGCGGATCCGGTCGCCCGCACGGGCCACGATCAGCGCGACGGCCGACGCCCGGTCCGCGCCGTCGACCCGGGCGAAGTCCAGGGCGACACCCCCGTCCCGGCCGGCCCCCAGCGGCTCCGCGTACCGCACGACGCGCAGCCCGTCGTGGAACAGCACCACCGCCACCCCGTCCACCTCGCCCGCGTACAGCAGTTGCGGCGCCCCCATCGGAGGCCCGACGGGGGTGTCCGGGGTCGCCGAGGAACGCACCGTGTCGTCCGGGTGCGCCCAGACGGTGAGCGCCCGGCGCAGCAGCCCGGTGTCCCCGGCACGGCCGCCACGGGTGGGCCAGGAGGTGAAGTCGGTACGCGTCGAGCGCTGCCAGAACGTCGCGGACACCCGGTTCACCCTGCCCGGATCCAGGGCCTGTCCGGCGACGGCGGCCCGGGTGTGCTGCGCCCCGGACGGAGCGCCGCGCCCCCAGCCCTCGCCCAGCAGAGCCCCGCACACCAGCAGCGCCGCGACGGCCGCCAGTACCGCCTTCGCGTACCGGCGGCGGCGCAGCAGATCCGGCGGCCTGGCCTGGAGCGAGCAGGGGTCGAACTCCGGGGAGCCGAGGAGCGCGTGCGGCGCCGGAACGCCCGCCGCCTCCGCGAGTGCCGCGTACGGGTCCGCCACCCCGGCGTCCGCGAGCACCCGCCGGACCTCCGCGTCGGCCAGCCCCTCCAGGCCGCGCAGGGCGTGGGCGGCGCGGCCGGGACCGGAGAGCGCCGACAGGGCGTTCTCCAGGGCGAGTCCGTCCGAGCCGCCGGAGTGCGGGAACAGCCGCAGCCCCCACACGAGCGGGAGCGGCGACGGCAGCCGGGCGCGCCCGGACCCGGGGCGCGGGCGGCCCGCCGCCAGGGCCGCCCGCAGCACCCGGCGCCGGGCGTGCGCGTACGACGGGTCCACCGCCGCCGCACCGCCGGGCCCGCGCGGCACCGGGACGCCGCCCCCGGCCCCCGCCCGGTGCCCGGACAGCAGGCACCGCTGGGCCAGCGCGTGCGCCTTCAGCACCCGGCGGTGGCTGCCGAGTGACGGCGGCAGCACGAGATAGCCGAGCCGGACCAGCCGGGGATAGTGCTCGACGAGCGCCGCCCCGGCCTGCTCCCCGTCGGCCGGGGCGGCTGCGGAAGGTACTTCTGGCAGTGGACGCACGTTCAGCAGAACGAGCGAATCGTGCGATGGTCACCCCGGCCCGGCCCGGCCCGGCCCGGCCCGGCCCGGCGCACCGCGACCGGACCTTGTTTCACCGGAGTCGCCACCCGCTGAACTCGACCGTGCCGCGCAGCCCGCTCCCGCCGTTCGTCGCGCTCATGAAGATCCCCACGTCCTGGGCGGCCGCCGTCCCCGGCACCGCGACGGTGGCCACCGTCCGCCAGGTCGCCCCGTCGTCGGTGGAGCAGGAACCCGTGCATCCGTCGCCGGTCCGGGTCAGCCGCAGCAGCACCGGGGCCTTGATCCCGGTGATCCGCCGGTAGGCGTCCAGGGTGCCGTCGCCGTTCGTGTCGTACGAGAGCACCACACCGTTGGACGGTGTCACCGCCAGGTTCAGGAACCCGGCGGAGCCCGGCGCCGCGAGGCTGTTGCGCACCACGAGCCCCGAGCGCGCCCAGCCCCCGGTGTTCTCCTGCGCGTCGACCCGCACGGTCACCTCCGCCCCGTCGGACCACACCCCCTCCTGGTACGCGGTGCCGAACTGGCTGGTGCCCTTCCACAGGTCCTGGCCCGCCCCGTTGATCGCGAACCGCCCGTCCAGCTCCCCGAAGACCGCCGCGTTCGACGTGTACGTGCGCCGGTCCGGCCCCAGCGGCGCCGCCATGTACACCGCGCCGCGCCGCAGATCGCTCACCCGGTCCTCGCCGCGCGGGCCGTAGGCGGTGCTCAGCTCGTACGGCATCGGCCGCAGTGGCGCGGTCAGCGGCTCGGACGGGGCGGTGACCCGCCAGCCCACCGAACCGGACCCGCCCGCCGCGACCTCGTCGAGGTGCGTCCGGCCGGTGGCGGTGGCGTCGAGTCCGGTGAGCGCGAAGTCGATCCGGCCGGTGGGCCGCAGGCCGTTGAGATTGCGGAAGGCGGCCGTCACCGTGCCGGTGCTGCCCGGGGTGAACGCCACCGGATCGGCCAGGACCGTGACGGAGCCCTGGTACGGGGCGCAGGCCAGGGTGTCGAAGACCCGCCGCGCGGTGCGGTGGGCGTCGCCCGTCGCCCGTACCGGATGGGCGTCGGTGCGCCGGGTCCACTCCTCCTCGCCCGGGTACCAGTCGAACGGCTTCGCCGCCCGGCCCTGCGCGAGCGCGTCGGTCAGCTCGTCCAAGTAGGCCTGCCACTGCGGGAGATGGACCCCACCCATCAGCCCGTGCCAGTCGCGGTTGGCGTAGTTGCTGAGATTGTCGGCGGCCGTCCGGTCCGCCCAGGTGGTGATCAGGGTGCGCGCCGTCCACTCCAGCCGCACCGCCTGGGCCGGACTCGTCGCCAGCCGCTTGGCGTCCTCCAGCCACGGCCCCAGCAGGAAGGCCCGGTGGCAGCCCGACACGGTGTCCGCCAGCCGCATCAGCTTCAGCCAGAGCGCGGCCAGCGTCCGGAACCGTGCCACGTCCTTGTCGGCCTGCGCGGCCCTCAGCTGCGGCAGCAGGATCCGGGAGCGGCAGGCGAGCGCCTGCCGGGCCAGATCGGTGAGGTCGTAGCGGTAGGTGTCCGAGTCGCGCAGGGACGGGCGTACGTCGAGGAGCGCCGCGAACGCCCGGTCGAAACCGGCCGGGTCGAAGGCGAAGCCGGTCGAGGCGGTGATGCTCGGCCTGCGGGAGAAGAGGGAGTCGACGGGGCGCCCGTCGGTGCTCGTCAGCCGGTACGCCGTGTCGGCCAGCGCGGCGAACGCCGCCTGCGCCGAGCGGTCCCGGCCGCCGTAGCGGAACGTCGGGTACGCCCGGAACCACGCCTGGCGGTCCACCTTCTCGCTGCGCCAGGCCAGCTCGCTGAACAGCTCGAACGCCGCCGGATCGCGCTCGGCCGCCTCCGGCATGTACGCCGTGCCGGCCAGGGCGCTGCCCGGCCTGTCCCGCCAGGCCGTGAACTTCTCCGTCCAGCGGTCGGTGTTGGCCCCGATGGTCGTACGGCCGCCGAAGTTCGGGATGGTGCCGAAGGCGTACGGGGCTCCGCCCCAGTCCTTCTCCCGGTCGGTGACGGTGTCCAGATCGGAGAGGCCGTCGACGATCAGCAGCCGGCCGGTGTCGATCGCCTCCAGCATCGAGGGCCGGGGGTTGGCCTGCCAGCCGAGGATCACCCAGGTCGCTCCGGGGTGCGCGGTGCGCAGCGCCGACTCGACGCCGCGGGCGGCGTCCGGCACCGGGACGTCACCGGCGGTGCCGCCCTCGTGCAGCAGATCCATCTTGAAGTGGTCCGCAGGGCCGAAGAGTTCCTCCTGGTGCCGGTAGAAGGCGGCGGCCACCTCGGCGAAGACGGGGGTGCGGGGGTCGAGCCAGTCGGGCCGCCGCAGCCCGTTCCAGGTGCCCTGCGGGACGGTGCGGGCCCCCGGATTGCGGTCCACGAAGCCGTCCGGGACGGTGCCGAAGTAGCCGGGGAACACCGGCGCCATGCCCAGCTCCCGCATCCGGTCGGCGATGCGCCGCCCCAGGCCGGCCCGCCGGGCGATCAGCTCGGGGCCGAGCGGGCCGCCGTATCCGCTCATGTTCTGGAGCAGCCACCACGGCTGGTGGGACGGCGCGGGCAGCCAGGCGCGGGCCTCGGTGTCGCTGTAGCCGAAGTCCTGGAGCAGCCGGTGGTAGACCGCCTCCTGACCGGCGGTGACCAGGACCTCGTTGCAGCCGTGCAGGGCCAGGACGTCGAGCATCCGTTCCCAGCGCGGCCAGTCGGCGTACGGGGCGGTGTAGCCGTCGTGGGTGTCGTTGAGGGCGAACCGGTGGGGGACCGTCGCGGAGCGTTCGACGGGGGTGCGGGGTGCGGGCAGCCGGCGGGGCAGCCCGGTGCGGCTGCCCGCCCACGAAACGACCGCGTCGCAGCTGTACTTGAGGTACCAGTGCGCCCCGGTCAGGGCGGCGGCCGGGGTGGTGGCGGCGATCTCGACCCGTCCGGTGGTGCCGGTGACGCGGAAGCGGTCGGGGGCCTGCGCGCCCTCGCCCCGGGGGAGGGCGCGCAGGCGGAACTGGTCCGCGTGGTCCGGCAGCAGACGCCGGAGCGCCGCGTGCGCGGGCGCGAGGTCCGGGCCGGGGGCGGACGGTGCGGCGGTGGCGTGCGCGGGGGCGGCGGCCCCGGCCGCGGCGGTGGTGCCGATGGCCGTGGCGGTGCCGATGGCGGCGGCGGTGCCCAGCAGCGTACGTCTGGTCGGCCCGGAGGAGCTGAAGGGCAGGGAGGGTTCCGTCATGTTCCGCACTCCTCGGTGTTGTTCATGGTGGTGCATGCGACAACAGGTATGTGCGGTGCGCACGTTAATGACGGGTGAGGGGGCGGGCAACGGGGCGTACGGCGGGTCCGCGCCGAACCAACTGTTCGGCCGCACGCCGGGGTGGCCGGCCGGGCCCCGGGGCCGCCGGGCACACGCCGGGCGTGCGGGGGCGGTCAGGCGAAGGCGGCCGGCTGCGGGTCGACGGGCGCCCCGGTCATCCGGTTGGCCAGCGTCGACATGGTGTACGTGCCGATGCCGAGGACGACCTCCAGCGCGTTGCGGGCGGTGTACCCGTGCGCCAGGAACGCCTGGAGGGCCGCGTCGTCCACCGCGCCGGCCGTCGCGAGCACGGCCAGGGTGAACTCCCGTACCGCCTCTAGCCGTTCGTCCGGCAGTGCCCGCCGTTCGCGCAGGGCCGCGATCAGCCGGGGGTCGGCGCCGAGTGCGGTGAGCTTCGCGGTGTGCATCGCCACGCAGATGTGGCAGTCGTTGCCGGTCGCCATCGTCATGATCAGGACCTCGCGGGAGAGCGGGTCGAGAGTGCTGGACTCGAAGAGGGCGCTCGCCCGCAGGAAGCCGTCGAGCAGCTCCGGCGAGGTGGCGAGCCGGGCGACGGCGGCGGGCAGACGGCCCTGCTTCTCCGCCACCGCCGCCATGCTGCGGCGGGCGGCGGCGGGGGCGGATTCGAGGGTGTGGTCGGGGAAGACGGAAACGGACATGGCTGACCCCTCCTGATGGCTGCACAGGCTAAAATCGACAACGTGATTGACGAAAAGGTAAACCAGGTTGTCGAGTTCTGCAATGGCTGAGCGGCGGGGGGAGGTGTCCGGGGCGGACGCGGCGGGCTTCGAGCTGCCCGTGCTGCTGTTCGCCGGATTCCGGTCGATCATCGACGAGTTGCACCGTGACCTGGCCGGACAGGGGCACGCCGAATTCCGCCCCGCGTACGGCTACGCGCTCCAGGCCGTCGGCCGCGACGGGGCGACCGCCAGCGAGATCGGCCGGCGGCTCGGGGTCTCCAAACAGGCCGCCGGTAAGACCGTGGAGCGACTCGAAGGGCTCGGCTACGTGGAGCGCGCCGACGACCCCCGCGACGGCCGGCGCAAACTGGTCCGGCTGACCGCGCGGGGCGTGGACGTCCTGGTCAGGTCCGCCGAGGGGTTCGACCGGCTGCGTGCCCGCTGGGTGGAGGTGCTCGGCGCCGACCGGGTGCGCGCGATGGAGGCGGACCTGCGCACGATGGCGCCCGAGGGTGCCTTCCGGCTCGATGCGCCGGGCTGGTTCAACGACTGAGCCCGCCACCGGGCGCGCTTGGACTTTGCGTACGAGAGATAGGACGTATCTCGTACGCACCCTTCCCGTGGGTTCATGTGTGCGGCAGCATGCCCACGTTGGCACCCAAGAGATCCGACCAATGCTGGTCGGGAACGGGAGGGAACCATGGCACGACGTACCCGTGTGCTCAGTGCGCTCGCACTGGTGGCGGCCGCCGCGCTCGTCCCCGTACAGGCGACCGCGCACCAGCGGCCGGCGCCACCGGGCACCCCGTGCGGCGCGCCGGTGAAACCCGCCTCGCAGATGACGGTGGAGTCCTGCGACAGCCCCGACCGGATCATCGAGAAGGCCGCGAACATCGTGCCCACGCCCGGCCAACTGGCCTGGCAGCAGCGGGAGGTCACCGCCTTCACGCACTTCGGGATGAACACCTTCACCGACCGCGAGTGGGGCTCGGGCACCGAGGACGAGAAGCTCTTCGCACCCAAGGCCATCGACGCCGACCAGTGGATGCGCGCCTACAAGGCCGCCGGTGTCGAACAGGTCATGCTCACCGCCAAGCACCACGACGGCTTCGTGCTCTACCCGAGCCGCTACACCGACCACTCGGTCGCGCTCAGCCCCGGCAGCCCCGATGTCGTGGCCGCCTACGTGAAGGCCGCCCGCAAGGCGGGCCTCAAGGTCGGGCTCTACCTCTCGCCCTCCGACGGCGCCGAACTCCCGCACGCCTGGCACGCCCGCTGGGTCGACGAGATCCGCGCGAAGCAGGCCGAGGGCGAACCGCTCAGCCTGCCCGAGCGCATGGCCCTGGAGGACGGCGACCGCGCCCCGGCCGGCGAAGGCCGTTTCGGCAACGGCAGCCCGGTCACCGAGCGCACGATCCCCACCCTCGTCCCCGGTGACGACCGGGCCGCCGCCGTCCGGAGCGGCAGGCTGCCCGCCTTCCGGGTGAAGGCCGACGACTACGACACGTACTACCTCAACCAGCTCTACGAACTGTTCACCCAGTACGGCCCGATCGAGGAACTCTGGCTGGACGGCGCCAACCCCTGGTCCGGCTCCGGCATCACCCAGAAGTACGACGTCAGGCAGTGGTTCGACATGGTGAAGGCGCTCTCGCCGAACACCGTCGTCTTCCAGGGCCCGCAGGGCGTGCGCTGGGTCGGCAACGAGAACGGCACCGCCCGCGAGACCGAGTGGAGCGTCACCCCGCACACCACCGACCCGTGGACCGGGCTCGGCAGCCTCCCCAACGACTCGACCGACCCCGACATCGGCTCCCGCGCCAAGCTCCTCGACCCGGCCGTCAACCACCTCCAGTGGTACCCGGCCGAGGCGGACGTCTCGATCAGGCCCGGCTGGTTCCACCACCAGGACGAGCGGCCGAAGACGCCCGCCCAGTTGATGAACCTGTACGAGAAGAGCGTCGGCCGCAACGCCTCCCTGCTGCTCAACGTCCCGCCGGGCAAGGACGGCCGGATCGACGACGCCGACATCGCGTCACTGACCGCCTTCGGCGCCGACGTACGCCGGATCTACGGCACCGACGTACGCGAGCAGGGCCCCGCCCCGTACACCTTCGACCGGATCGCCGTCCGCGAGGACATCCGGCACGGGCAGCGCGTGGAGAGGTTCGCCGTCGAGGCCCGCGTCGCCGGGAGCTGGCAGCGGATCGCCGAGGGCACCACCATCGGCCACCGCCGCATCCTGCCGCTGGCCTCACCCGTCACCGCCACCTCGGTACGCGTGAAGGTGCTGGAGTCGCGGGCCGCCCCGCACCTGGGGGCGACGACCCTGCACCTGAGCACCGCACCGTGACCCCTCGGCCGCGCGGCCCCCACGCCGGGGTCGCGCGGCCGTACGTCACTCAGCCCCGGTCGAGATAGGCGAGCACCGCGAGGACCCGGCGGTTGTCGTCGTCGGACGGCGGCAACGAGAGCTTCCCGAAGATGTTCGAGGTGTGTTTGGCCACCGCCCGCTCCGTGACCACCAGCTGCGAGGCGATCGCCACGTTGGAACGGCCCTGCGCCATCAGCTCCATGACCTCCAGCTCGCGCGGGGTGAGCATGCCCATCGGCCGGTCCTGCGAGCGCCGCGACAGCAACTGCGAGATCACCTGTGGGTCCATCGCGGTGCCGCCCGCCGCCACCCTGCGCACCGCGTCGACGAACTGCTCGGCGTCGAAGACCCGGTCCTTGAGCAGATAGCCGATGCCGCCGTTGCCGTCCGCCAGCAACTCGCGCGCGTACAACTGCTCCACGTGCTGGGAGAGCACGAGCACCGGCAGACCCGGCTTCGCCCGCCGGGCCGCCAGCGCGCACTGCAGGCCCTCGTCCGTGTGGGACGGCGGCAGCCGGACGTCGACGATCGCGACGTCCGGCTCCGACTCGGCGAAGGCGCGGGTCAGTTCGGGCCCGCTCTCGACGGCTGCCGCGATCTCGAAGTCGTACGCCTCCAGCAGGCGGACCAGACCGTCGCGCAGCAGGAAGAGATCTTCGGCTAGGACAACTCGCAAGGGATCTCCATGGTCACCATGGTGGGACCGCCCGCGGGGCTGCTGACGGCCATGATGCCGTCGAATGTACCGAGTCGGCGTTCGATTCCGCTCAGTCCGGATCCGCCGCCGACCGTCGCACCGCCCCGGCCGTTGTCGGTGACGGACACCCGCAGCATGGCGTCCTCGTGGTGGATGTCCACCCAGACACGGTCCGCCCCCGAGTGCTTGGCCGCGTTGGTCAGCGTCTCGCTCACCGCGAAGTACGCGGCCGACTCGATCGCGGCGTCCATCCGGCCGCCCAGCTCCGCCCCGACCTCCGACTCGAACGGCAGCCGCAGCGCCAACGCCCGTACCGCGTCCCCGAGTCCGCGCTCGGCGAGGACCGGCGGATGGATGCCCCGGACCAGGTCGCGCAGCTCGGTGAGCGCCTCGGCCGACGACTCCCGGGCCATGGCCAGGAGCTTCTTCGCCTGCGCCGGGTCCTTCTCGATCAGCGCCTCGACCGTCCCCAGGCTCATGCCCATCGCGACCAGCCGGGCCTGCGCGCCGTCGTGCAGATCGCGCTCGATGCGCCGCAGCTCCGAGGCGGCGGTGTCCACGGCCTCGTGCCGGGTCTCGGTCAGCCGGTCGATGCGCCGGACCAGCTCCTCGTCCTGGGTGGGGGCCAGCATCGCGCGGGCGATCACGAAGTGCAGCCGCAGCAGCCGCTCGCTGACCAGCACCCCGGTCACGAACAACGCCGCACCGAGCGCGGCGGCGGCCAGGCCCGTCTCCTGGCTGGAGACCCGGACGAAGCCGTACCAGTAACCGTCGTCGGTGAAGACCCGCCACAGCCCGGCCGCCAGCACGACACCCTCCACCGGGTAGATGAGCAGCGCGGCCGCCAGCGTCGCCACCACATAGCCGGCCGTCATGTCGACCAGCAGCCACCGGATGTCGCGCCAGGTCGCCGGGTCCTTCAACATCAGTGTGGTCCGCTCCACCTGCCCGGTGAACCCGGTGCGCAGATCCTTCGGGAAGGGGCGGTACGGGACCGGTATCCGGATGTCGAACCAGGTGACCGCGAGCAGCCGGCGCCGGTTGGCGTGCTTGCGGACCAGCTCCAGCACGTAGGGGGTGGTGAACAGGCCGACACCCAGCGGGATGAAGGCGATGGAGAGCACGGCCCATACGAAGAGCGTGATCGAAGTGGCCAGGCTCGCGACCGACAGCACGAGCCCGCGCCCGGCGGCCCGTATCGCGGCCCTTGTCCGTCCCTGCATCGCGTTCATCCCGGCCCGTCTCCCCTCGTGGGGTCCTCCTGCCGGACCCGCTCCGCAGACAGTCTCACCCGGTGGCGGCCCCGGGCGTCAGCCGTTTCGCCACCCGGGCGGGGTGTACCCAGCAACACCCCGCCGACCTCGCCCTACGGCTCCCGGGCAGGGGGGCCCGGCGGCTGGGGCGGACGGCTCCGCGTTCCTAGATTCATGGCGTCCACCAGCGGTGCCGTGTCCGGCGCCGCGAACTTCCGGCTACATCTGACTCCTGGGGGCGAACACGCCATGAGGCGCAACCTCGCGGCACGCATCGGTATGTGGAGCGCGCACCACCGCAAGACCGCCATTCTCGGCTGGCTGCTCTTCGTCGTGCTCGCCACGGGCATCGGCGGAGCGTCCGGACTGGTCGAGATGTCCGACGCGGAGAACGGCGCGGGCGATTCGGCCCGGGCCGAGCAGATCCTCGACGACGCCGGACTCGGGCGGCCCGCCGGCGAACTGGTCATGGTGTCCGCCCAGAAGGCGGGGGACTGGCGGGGCGCCGCCGACGAGCTCTCCGCGGCCCTCGGGAGGACCGGCGAGGTGGCGGACCTGGCGGCGCCGGTCCCCTCCCCGGACGGCAGGGACGCGCTGATCACCTTCGAACTGAAGGGGGACGCGGCGACGGCTCCGGACCGGGTGCAGCCCGTGCTCGACGCGGTGGACGGAGTCCGGGCCGGCCACCCGGACGTCACCATCCACCAGTTCGGCGAGGCCAGCGCCGGGAAATGGCTCGGCGACCTGCTCTCCGAGGACTTCAAGAAGGCCGAATTCACCGCCGTACCCCTGGCCCTGGGCATTCTGCTGGTCGCCTTCGGCGCCGTCGTCGCGGCGCTCCTCCCGGTCGGGCTGGCGCTCACCGCGTGCATGGCCGCCTTCGGGCTGCTGTCGCTCGCCAGCCACCAGCTGCACCTGTTCCAGACCACGTACTCGGTGATGTTCCTGATGGGCTTCGCCGTCGGCGTCGACTACTGCCTGTTCTATCTGCGGCGCGAACGCGACGAGCGGGCGGCGGGACACGACGCGGAGACGGCGCTGCGGATCGCGGCGGCGACCAGCGGCCGGGCGGTGCTGGTCTCCGGGCTCACCGTGACGGTCGCGATGGCCGGCATGTTCCTGTCCGGCCTGATGCTCTTCAAGGGCTTCGCGCTCGCCACCATCATCGTGGTCCTCGTCGCCGTGCTGGGCTCGGTGACGGTGCTGCCCGCGCTGCTGTCCTGGCTGGGCGACCGGGTCGAAGCGGGGCGGCTGCCCTTCCTCGGCCGGCGCGGGGGCCGGCGCGCCCGTACCGGCGGCGGCATCGCCGGCCGGGTGCTGAGGCCGGTGCTGTCCCGGCCGAAGACCTTCGCGGTCGCCTCGGTCGTGGTACTGCTCGCGCTGGCCGCGCCCGCCATCGGCATGAAGACCGAACAGCTCGGCCTGGAGAAGCAGTTCGGATCGCAGTCGCAGCTCTCGGTCGCCTACCGGCAGATGAGCGAGAGCTTCCCCGGCGGCCCCGATCCGGCCCGTGTGGTGGTGAAGGCCGACGACATCGAGGCCCCCGCGCTGCGCAGGGCGCTCGACGGCTTCGACAAGGTGACCGTCCACAGGGCGCAGAACGTCGCCGAGATCGAGGTACCCCTCCCGCACGGGCGGGCCTCGCTCTCGGAACTCCGCGAGGAGCGGCTGCCCGCCGCGTTCGACGCCACCGGTGCCCAGGTGTACGTGACCGGGGAGACCGCCGGCTCCGCCGACTTCAACGAACAGCTCAAGCGAGGCATCGTCCCCGTCTTCGCCTTCATCACGGCGGTGACCTTCCTGCTGATGCTGTTCTGCTTCCGCTCGTACGTCATCGCCGTGACGTCGATCGTGCTCAACCTGCTCTCCGTGGCCGCCGCCTACGGGGTGATGGTCGCCGTCTTCCAGCACGGCTGGGGGGCTTCGCTGATCGGCTCGGAGGGGGTCGGCGCGATCGAGTCCTGGATGCCGCTCTTCGTCCTGGTCGTCCTGTTCGGACTCTCCATGGACTACCACGTGTTCGTGGTCTCCCGGATCCGCGAGGCCCGCGACCGGGGGCTGACCACCCGGGCCGCGATCGACGAGGGCGTCCGGCGGACGGCGGGCGCGGTGACCGGCGCCGCCGTGATCATGGTCGCGGTCTTCGCGGTCTTCGGGACGCTGTCGATGCAGGACATGCAGCAGATGGGCGTCGGCCTCGCCGTCGCGGTGCTGCTGGACGCCACGGTCGTACGGATGGTGCTGCTGCCCTCGGTGATGGCGCTGCTGGGCGAACGGAACTGGCGCACCCCGCGCGCCCTGAACCGGCTGCCGAGCCTGGAGCACGGGCCGGAGCGGGAGCCGGTGGGATCCGGGCGACTCGGCTGACCGGACCGGCCCGCCCGGCACAGGGAACGGCCCCGGTCCGGAACGCGCCGGACCAGGGCCGCTTCACACCACTTCCGGCCCGTCAGGGCGTGTACTTGTAGCCGACGCGCCGCACCGTCTGGATCGAACGGCGGTGCTCGGCGCCCAGCTTGCGGCGCAGCCGGGCGATGTGGACGTCGACGGTGCGCCCGTCGCCCACGTGCCCGTAGCCCCAGACGGTGGTCACCAACTGGTCGCGGGTGTGCACCCGGTGCGGGTGCGCGACCAGATGGGCGAGCAGCTCGAACTCCAGGTAGGTGAGGTCGAGCGTGTTCCCGTCCACCGCGGCGGTGCGCTGCACGGGGTCGATGAGCACCGGTCCCGCGGCCGGGTCCGCCACCGGTGCCGGCACCACGAACTGGGCGGCCGCGGCGGTGGCCGCGGTGACGGCGGGCTGCTGGTCGGCCGGTACGAGCACCAGGTAGCCGACCATCGGGGGCCGGCCCGGCAACGCCGGAACGGTGTGCTGGGGGGCGGGCAGCCAGGTGGCACCCGGTGGCAGGAACTCGGCCACATCGGCGAGCTGGACGACCTCGTCGCGGTCGACGGCACGCAGCCGGTGGCGGTTGGGCGGGAGGGAGCGGGCGGAGGTGGTGGCCGCAGCGGTCGCCGTGGGCGCCGCGGTGGCGGCGGTCGCGGCGGAGAAGGTACGGGTGTTCGCCATGGGGTCAGCTCTTTCGCGCGAAGGAGTCGTCGGTGGACGGACTTGCTTGCGCGCGGGCCGAAGGCCGGGGTGGGCGGCTTTAGAGGGCCTGCGCGTTCGACGCGCGACAACACACCCGGTCGAAGTCATGGTGCTGACGGGACGGCCAGAACGGTTCGAGGTCGCTGCGACCTGTCGAGGTGTGCTGGAAGCTGGCCATGTCCCCATTGAACCAGAGAACCGGACGCCGGAGCAGACCTCTCTCACCCGTCGATACGGACCCTTCGCGTAACCTTCCTCACCCCGGACGGCCGCGACGGACGGGCCGCCACCCGCATCGGCCCCACCGGGCCGCCCCCTCAACCCACCAGCCGCCTGCGCCAGTCCAGGCCGGTCAGCTCGATCGCCTTGTCCGGCGAACCGCCCCACTCCACCGTCAGCCCCGCATCACCGAGCGCCTCTACGACCTCCCGGCCCACGAGCGCGGTGTCGTCCGGCTCCCCGCCGAACCCGCCGTAGTACAGCGAGAGGCCGTGCCCCGACGCGGCGCTCTCGGTGCCCTGGGTGTGGAAGAAGACGAAGCCGCGCGCGTCCTCCCGCCCGGCGCCCCGGATCTCGGACGTCCCGCACGACCGGCAGCAGGTGAAATGCTCCCGCGCCGTGATCCCGTCCCGGTCCAGCCGGGCGAACGCCCGGGTCAGCCGGTCCGGGTCGGTCACGTCCGGCCACTGCCGCTGCTCCTCGACCCGCTCCAGCCACAGCCGCTCCACCAGCTGCCGTGCCTGCGCGCCGGTCACCGGAGACACGCCGTCCTTCACCAGGTGGTCCTCGGCCGCCCGGGAGAGCTCCTGGACCGTCCCGTACCCGCAGCGGAGCAGCACCCGTATCCGCTCCTCCAGCGTCTCCCGGATCTCCGCCGGCAGCTCCGGCACCGGCTCCTCCTCCGGCACGTCGGCGCGCTCCCACTCCACGCCCGCGTCCCACTCCGGCTCCTGGCGCGCCCACCGGGTCATCAGCTCGGCGACCCGCTCCGGCGCGCCGACCATCGTCCGGAAATGCGTGGCGGCACCACCGGAACGGCGCTCCAGCTGATACCCGTCACCGTGGTCGAACCAGACCTGCACGAAGGTCCCGGGGATGTCGGGCACCCGCTGCACGACCAGGAAGCGGTCGCCCTTCAGGCCGATCCGGTGCACCAGATCGCTCAGCGCCCGGCCGGAAATACGGGTGTGCGTCTCGGAGTTCTCGGTCTCCACCTTGATGTCGAGCATGTGCCAAGCCTGGCACGGGCCGCTGACAACGGGCCGGGAGCGGGAGCCGGGAGCCGGGAGAGGGCCCGGATCAGACCTGGCCGGCCTTCTCCAGCGCGGTGCAGCAGGTGTCGACGATCAGGCGGGTGACGACGTACGGGTCGACGTTGGCGTTCGGCCGGCGGTCCTCGATGTAACCCTTCCGGTCCTGCTCCACCTGCCACGGGATGCGGACCGAGGCGCCGCGGTCGGAGACGCCGTAGCTGTACTCGTTCCACGGGGCGGTCTCGTGCAGGCCGGTCAGCCGGTCGTCGATGCCCGCGCCGTAGTTCTTGACGTGGTCCATCGGCTTCGAGCCCTCGCCCAGCGACTCGCACGCCGTGATGATCGCGTCGTATCCGGTGCGCATCGCCCCGGTGGAGAAGTTGGTGTGCGCGCCCGCGCCGTTCCAGTCGCCCTTGACCGGCTTCGGGTCCAGGGTCGCGGAGACGCCGAAGTCCTCGGCGGTGCGGTACAGCAGCCAGCGGGCGACCCACAGCTGGTCGGAGACCTCCAGCGGGGACAGCGGGCCGACCTGGAACTCCCACTGGCCGGGCATGACCTCGGCGTTGATGCCGGAGATGCCGAGCCCCGCCTTCAGACAGTTGTCGAGGTGCTTCTCGACGATCTCGCGGCCGAAGATCTCGTCGGCGCCGACCCCGCAGTAGTAGCCGCCCTGCGCGGCCGGGAAGCCGCCCTCGGGGAAGCCGAGCGGGCGGTGACCGTCGAAGAAGGTGTACTCCTGCTCGATGCCGAAGACCGGCTGCTGGCCCGCGAACCGCTCGGCCACCGGGCGCAGCGCGGCCCGGGTGTTGGACGCGTGCGGCGTCATGTCTATGTCGAAGACCTCGCACAGCACCAGGATGTCGTCGCCGCCGCGGATCGGGTCCGGGCAGGAGAAGACCGGCTTCAGCACCCGGTCGGAGGCGTGGCCCTGGGCCTGGCTGGTGCTCGAACCGTCGAAGCCCCAGATCGGCAGCTCCGTCACGTCCTGCGAGGGACTCCCGGTCATGATCTTCGTCTTGGAGCGGAGCTTGGCGGTCGGCTCGGTGCCGTCGATCCAGATGTACTCGGCCTTGAACGTCACGGAAGCCATCCTTTGCGGGTGCTGCGGTGCTGCGGTCCGGTCTCTGCAGCGCAGCTTCGCAAGGCGCCATTTCCCGTCCGTTGCCCGGATGTGAACCCCGTGTTACCGAGGTTTCGTCCGTTACGAGCGGGCTCTGAGCAGCGACTCGAAGCCCGCCGCCCGGATCCGCCGCACCACTTCCTCCTCGGTGGTGCCCAGCGCCTCGGCCGCCCGCGACAGCCGCCAGTCCGCGCCGGCGAGCCGGTGCAGCAGATGACCGCGCCTGATCTGGGCCTCGGACAGCCGGAACGTCTTCAGGTACGCGACCCGTCCCTTGTGGTCGGTGATCGTCTCACCGATGTGCTGCCCGGCCCCGCCCGGCAGGAACGGCGGCAGGAACCGCCACAGCGTGAACGGGCCCATCCGGTACACCCGGTCGAAGGCGTACGAACTGTCCAGCAGCTCACCCGCGAACAGGGTGTCGTGCGCCTCGGCCCACTCGCGCTCCTGGGCCCGCGCGGCCGCGCGCAGCCCGGCGAGCGTCCCGAGCCGCGGACCGTCGGGTATCCGGGCCGCGAACTCCGGCACGGGGGCGCCGTACAGCGCGTACTGGTGGATCAGCTCGCCGTACAGGTCCTCGACCAGCGACGGGTGCAGCAGCCGGTAGTCGTCCGGGTGCGGCACGACGAACGCGGCGGCCAGCGCGTCGGCCGCGTACACCATCACTCCGCACTGGTCCGGATGGATCTCGAAGACCCGCAGCGCCGCGCCGAGCCCGCGCACCGACCACCCCATGTACGCGTCCTCGGCGCGCGGCGACAGCCCGTCGCGCAGCGCCTGCCGCGACCACTCCTCCCAGGCGACGGCCGGACCGCCGAAGTGCAGCGAGAGGTAGCCCTCCAGCGCGAGGTGCAGCGGCAGGAAGCGCAGCCGGTCGCCCGCCCGGCGCTTCGCCATCCGGTGGTGGCGGTGGCGCTGGAGCCGCGCGGTACGGGGCGCGGGCCGGTTCCCCGCCTGCGGGCCCGGCGCGGCGCCGAGCTGCGTACCGTACGCGGCGGACTGCTCGCCCTCGCCGGACCAGTCGGCGACGAAGCCGTGCGGGATGACCGAGGCGTAGCGGGCGCGCGGACCGATGTCCACGGTGCCGTACCCGTGGTCCGTGTAGAGCTCCTCGTGCAGCCGGAGCCCCTCGACGGGCCGCTCGCGCACCAGCGGCACCAGCCGGATACCGCCCCACACCTGGGCGGGGCGGGTGGTGAGCCCGGTCAGTTCCAGCCTGTTCACGATGCCGCTCCCGCTCCGTCGTCACCCACGAACCGCGCCACCTGCCGGTCCAGGTAGGCATACAGCGCCGCCGCTCCGGTACGCCCCTCGGCGAACCCGGCGAGCTCCACCAGCGCCGGCAGGTCCTCCGCGTCCCGGACGCCCGTCGTGGGCACGCTCGGCGAGAGCCGCCGCACATCGAAGGCGTCCGCGTCGTATACGGGGTTCACATGGACCACCGCCGTGTGCCGGTCCGGGTCGAGCCGGGTCCGCCAGATCCGGAGCACCTCGCCCGCGAGTCCGGGCGGTGCGTTGTCCCAGCCGTCCGAGACGATGACCAGCCGCTCGGGGCCGTGCTCCAGGGCGTCCAGCACACGGAAACCGAGCGGGGTCGGGCCCCACGGCCTGACCAGCAGCGGATCGGTACGGTCCGACGTCCACAGCGGGGTGTACGCGCCCGGCGCGGCCAGCGTCTCCAGCAGGAAGTGGCAGGCCAGCGCCACGGCGAGCGGGCGGCGCCGCTTCTCTCCCGACCCGGACGAGGAGTAGCTGTCGTCGAGCACGGCGGCGACCCGGCCCCAGCTCCCGGCGTGCGGGCCCGCCGCGCGACGGGCCGCCGTGCGCAGCGCACGGGTCAGCTCCTCGCGGTGCGTACTCCGTGCCTCGAAGCCCAGCGACAGGACGTACAGGGCGAGCCGGGTCAGCGGCATCACGGTCAGATCCACGTCGGCGGGCAGTGGCGCGTCGGCGGCGCCGGTGCGCTGCGTCAGCGTCCGCAGCCGCTCCAGTCGGGTCATCCGCGGCGCCATCCGCTCCAGGAACGCCTCGCGCTTCACCCCGCGCCGGGCGGCGAAGCCCTCGGCGACCGTGAACGGCAGATCCTCGACGGCTCCCTGCGCGTAGTGGGCGCGCCGCCAGGCGTCGAGCAGCTGATTCCGGTACCCCGCCCGGCGCCGGGGCCGGAACAGGAAGTCCCCGAGCTCACCGGAGGCCTCGGGCCCGACGGAGCCGTCGAGCCGGAGGTGGGCATGGCGGGCGGCGGTCTTCAGGCCGGAGCGGTACTTCACCGCGTCGTGCGCCGGATCGGGCCGGGCGGCCAGCCAGTCCCGCATGATCGCGCGGGTACGCCGGTTGTTCACCTTGGCCGCGCGCAGTTCCCGGAACAGCCGGTACACGCGCTGCGGCGGCAGCTTCGCCAGCCGGGCGGCGATCAGCCGGCCCTCGGTGCGCTTCTCCTCGGCGCTCGCGTCGGCCGCGTTCTCCAGCAGGCCCCGGACGATGCGCGCGGCATTGTGGTCGTTGATGTCGAGGGCGAGCGAGGCGGCGTACACCCGGCGGTAGTTGACCCGTACGTACTCATGGAGGAAGTCCAGCGAGAGCTGCTGCCGGTACGCGGACGAGCGGAATTCGCGCTGCCCGGTCGCGGTGATCGCCGCGTTGACGAAGAGGAGTACGTCCTCGGCGGCGACGAGGCCGGCGTCGGTCCCGGTGCTGGTGGTCATGGCGGTCATGGATTCCCCCGTGGTGTCACGCCCCGCCGCACGCGGGGGGCGGAGCGCCGGCCGGGGAATGGGGGCGCGAACAGCGAAATTTTTGCTTCATAGGCAAGTCCCGGAAGTCGCGCCGGAGTCCCGCGGCCGGCCCCGCAAACGTATCCATGGAGGTCACTCTCCGCCAACTCAATACCGGATCGCCCGGGCGGAACCGGCAGACTGGCCCCATGACGACACTTCCCGCGACCCCCCTGCGCATCGGCCTGGTCGGTACCGGCCCCTGGGCCCGGAACACCCAGGCCCCCGCCCTCGCCGCCCATCCCGGCGTCGTACTGAGCGGTGTGTGGGGCCGCCGTCCCGAGGCCGCGCAGGAGCTGGCCGACGCGCACGGCACCGGGGCGTACACCGGCGAGGCGGGCATCGACGAGCTCTTCGCCGCCAGTGACGCCGTCGCGTTCGCCCTGCCGCCGGACGTCCAGGCCCCGCTCGCCGCCCGTGCCGCGGCCACCGGCCGTCATCTGCTGCTGGACAAACCGGTTGCCACCACCGTCGCGGGGGCCCGCGAGGTCGTCCGGGCCGTCGAACAGACCGGGGTCGCCTCAATCGTCTTCTGCACCTTGCGGTTCGCGGCCGAGACTTCCGCCTGGATCGCCGAACAGGCCGCTCTGGACGGCTGGTTCACCGCCCGCGCCGAGTGGATCGGCGCACTGTTCGCCCCCGGCGCGACCAGTGAGTACGCCGCCTCGCCGTGGCGCCGCGACAAGGGCGGCCTGTGGGACGTCGGCCCGCACGCCCTGTCGGTCCTGATCCCGGTGCTGGGCGATGTGACCGCGCTGACCGCGGCCCGCGGCCCGTCCGACACCACCCACCTCGTCCTGCGCCACAGCTCCGGCGCGTCCAGCACGGTGACGCTCGCGCTGGGAGCACCCGTGGGCGCGGTCGGTACGGAGATCGAGCTCAGGGGCGAGGAGGGGACGGTCACCATGCCGCGGTGGGACGGCGCGGTCGGCGCGTTCCGGGCGGCGGTCGACGCCCTGATCCATTCGGCGCGCACGGGGGATCCGCATCCGTGCGACGTACGGTTCGGGCTGCGCCTGACGGAGCTGCTGGCCGAGGCGGAGAAGCAGGCGGGGGCGTAGCGGCACGAAGGCCGGGGCGGCGCCGGGTGCCGGGGCCGCCCGGTCGGCAGCCGGCGCCGGGCGGGCCCCGGCCTGCCGGGAGCGGCTGGACGGCCCCGGGGTGTTCAGGGGATCGAGGTGACCGCCTCGTGCGCGGCGTACAGGAAGCGCCGCACGGCGGCCGTCTCCTTCTCGTCGAAGTCGCGCAGCGCCGCCACCGTGGACTCGATCAGGGGCCCGAAGAACGCCCACCCCAGCTCCACCGCCCGCTCGTCGACCGCCAGCAGCACCCGTCGCCGGTCGCGCGGGTCCCGGGTGCGGGTGAGATGGCCGAGCCGTTCCAGCCGGTCGATGACGGCGGTGGTGCCCGCGGAGTTGAGCCCGAGCTGTGCGCCGAGCCACCCGGCGGTGGCTTCCGTGCCCGCCCGCTCGGCGTCCAGCAGACAGATCAGAGCGCGCACATCGGTGCTGTGCATGTCGTGAAGGGACGCGAACTCGGCCTGGCGCAGCCCGAATTCGACCGTCACCCTGCGCAGCAGATGAACGATCTCCAGCCCCGGACCCTCCTGCGCGTCCATCGACGCCCCTTCCTCTTCGGCAAGCCCATTGTCTCGCTGAGCGAGATAATATCCGGGGGCCGGCAGAAGCGGTCACCACCGAGGAGGCATCCATGACGTCCACGTCGTTCGACGAGGCGTACGACGAGGTCCTGGCGAACGACTGGCCGACCGGAACGACGTACTCCAGGATCCCCACCCCGTACGGCACCACTCGCGTCAACAGCTGCGGCCCCGGGGACGCCCCGCCCCTGGTGCTGCTGGCCGGCGGCGGCGCCACCTCCACCGTCTGGTACGCCCAGGCGGCCCACCTGGGCCGGGCACACCGCGTCCACGCCGTCGACCTGATCGGGGAGCCGGGCCGCAGCGTCGTGGGGGAGCGCCCGATCCGCACGGTGGCGGACCTGACGGCATGGCTCGACGGGGTACTGGACGGACTGGGCGCCGACCGCACCGCGCTGGGCGGGCATTCCTACGGGGCCTGGATCGCTCTGCACTACGCCCTGCACGCGCCCCACCGAGTCCGGAAGCTGGTCCTGGTGGACCCGACCCAGTGCTTCGCCGGCCTCCGGCCCGGCTACCTGCTGCACGCCCTGCCGATGCTGCTCCGGCCGAACGCGAAGCGGACCCGGGCCTTCCTGGAATGGGAGACGGGAGGCGCCGCGCTCGGCCCGGCCTGGCTGCGGCTGCGCGACGCGGCCGCCGGCCTCCCGTCCGGCCGCCCGGTCACCGGCCCCCGCCCCGCGCCCGAGGCCCTGCGCGGACTCGACGTACCGACCCTGGTCCTGCTCGCCGGACGCGGCCGGGCCCATGACCCGGCCCGCGTCGCCGCCGCTGCGGCCCGGCTGCTCCCGCGGGTGACGACGGCGACGATCCCCGCGGCGACGCACCACACACTGCCGTTGCACGGGCCGACGGCCGCCGAACTGAACCGCGGGATCGCGGACTTCATCGGGTGACGGGCCGTCGCGCCGGCCGCCGTACGTGCCTCGCACCGGCCGCGGCCCGCGCCTCGCGCGGGCTGTTGTACGGGCACGCCCGGGGTTGGCCGCTCAGCGCCCGAGCGCGTCGCGTACCGCCTCGTCCGTGCGCCCCACGACGGCGGTCCCGTCGTCCGCGGTGATGATCGGCCGCTGGATGAGCCTGGGGTGTTCGGCGAGGGCCGAGATCCACCGCTCACGCGAGCCGGCCTCGCGCGGCCATTCCTTGAGCCCGAGCTCCTTCGCGTCGGCCTCCTGGGTCCGGGTGATGTCCCACGGCTCCAGTCCGAGCCGGTCGAGCACGGCCCGGATCTCGTCCGGCGAGGGCACGTCCTCCAGGTAGCGGCGGACGGTGTACTCGGCACCCTCCGCGTCGAGCAGCTGTACCGCGCTGCGGCACTTGGAACAGGCGGGATTGATCCAGATCTCCATGGGGTCAAAGGTACGCGAGGGATCCCCGAAAGCCCTTCTGGCCAGGGGTGATTGTCAGTGCCGGGCAGTAAAATGGAGGCAGTTCGTGAGGGTTCCACGATCGTGCCAGGAGGTTGCCCATGGCCGTTGCCGCAGTCACGACCAAGCCGCTCCACATGCCCCTGAAGAAGAAGCCGCTCCCCGCGGGCCGGCCCCGCGAGTGGTACGTCTCCCACAACCGCCGCCTGAAGGCCATGCGCCTGGCGATCGCCCTGCTCGACACGGGCGTCTACTACCCGTCGACCGCGACCAACGACAAGATACGCACGACCGCGGAGCGCATCGGGACCCACCCGCCGTCCGACACCACCTGCCGGATGGTCCGAGCCCTGATCCGCTACGGCCGCTGACGGCCGACGCACCGGTGGCTGTGCCCCCGAGCCCTCCGGGGCCGGGGGCACGGCCACGTACCCGCCGGTCCGGCCCGGGCCGGATCAGAACCCGTCACAGGTGGCCGTGGCGAAGGCGCCGGAGGCCGTGGCCGTCCGCACGGTCCCGTCGTCCACCGTCACGGCACAGGCGACCGCGCCGCCCGACGCGCCGACGGTGACGGCGAGCGAGCCGCCGTTCATGAAGCCCCTGGTTCGCGTCTCCCCGGCCCACGGCAGGGTCCGCGGAGACAGCCGCGCGGTCGACAGGTAGCCGTTCCGCCAGGTCGGATAGGTGATGGTGACGTCCTCGGCGGTGCCGGTGACCTCGTACGTGATCCGCAGCGGCCGTGCGCCCTCCCCGGACAGCTCACCGGCGACCACCTCGACGGCCACGGCAGCAGCACCGGCCGGCACGAGCACGGCCAGGAGCAGCACCCAGGGCCACAGCCGCCGGTGCGGTCGCACCACCTCGGGGAAGCCGCCCGGGTCCTGATCGCTCATGCCCCTCAGCCTCGCCCGCCCTCCGCCACTCCGCGACCGGGTCCGGCCGGAAAGGCCGCGACCGGGACCCGGCCCCTTCCGGCGACCCGGGCCACCGGGCCGTTCGGCCCCACCCGTCCGGCGCAGACGGCATGCGGTCCGGGCCGCGGCCCCTTTGACTGGCGAGGGACGAGTGCTGGGAGGCACGATGACGAGGAAAACCGTGCGAGTCCTGTGGGCCGTACTGCTGACGACGGCCGTGATGTCGACCGCCGCGGCCTGTTCCGACGACGGGGGCAGCGCCTCCAGCACGGCCTCCAAGGCCGCGTCCGCCGCGGCATCGGCGGCATCCAGGGGTGCCGACGTGGTGGCCTCGGCGACGGCCGCCGCGGGCGAGAAGATGAAGAACTTCAAGAACGGTGTGAACGCCAAGGGCGATGTGGCGCTGACCGGCACCGGCACCGACGACAACGGCCGCGCCACCGCGAAGGTCACCGTGACCAACAGCGCCGACTCGAAGAAGTCGTACGCGGTACAGGTCAACTTCCGTGACGGGAGCGGCAATCTGCTCGACACGGCGGTGGTGACGGTCGACGGCGTCGGCGCCGGGGCGACCAAGGACGCCACCGCCCGCAGCAACCGCAAGCTGTCCGGCGACGTCAAGGCCGACGTGGGCACGGCACTGCGCCACTGACCGCCGTCAGAAGCGGTGGTTCTGCTGCTCCCATGAGACCGTCCGCTGCGGTGCGTGCGTCTTGGCCCTCATCGGCGCGTTCCGTGCCCACTGGGACTGGCACTGGGATTGGGACTGGGACTGGGACTGGTACTGGGGCTGGGGCTGGCTCTGAGAAGGGGAGCGGGGCCGGGACCGGCAGGAAAGCTCCGCCAGCTTGTTCTCGGTGCCGGTGCCGGGCTGCGGCATCTCCAGGACGATGCGGCGGTCCGAGCAGTCGTCGACGATGAGCGCGCACTCCTCCAACACCATGCGGCCGACGGACGGATGTCTCAGCTGCCGGGCGGCCGCGTGACGTCCCTCGACCTCATGCTGACGCCACCAGCTGCGAAACTCCGTGCTGTTCCTGCTCAGTTCGCGGACCAGCGAGGTGAACCACGGCTCGTGGACGTACAGTCCGGTGGCCGCCCGGAACTCGGCCAGAACGGATCGGGCACACTCCTCCCAGTTCTGGATCAGCTCACGCATGTAGCCGCCGAAGAAAAGCCACAGCATGTGGCGGTGCTCGGTGGGGATCTCGGTCAGATCGCCGTAGACATCGGTCCGGGCCTGATTCCAGGCGAGAATGTTGAAACGAGGACCGAGGGCGAATGCCGGATGCGGATGCTGGCTGTCCAGAATGCGCTGGAGAGCCGGAGGAACACCGTCCGTGGGGACGCGTGCACTGCAACGCGTATCCTCGCTCGCCAGCGCCAGGAGATGTTCGCGCTCTTCCGCATTGAGGCGGAGGGCCTCGGCGAGGGAATTGAGCACGTGGTCGGACACCCGGATGTCCCGGGCCTGTTCCAGCCGTGTGTACCAGCAGGCGCTGATGCCGGCCAGGTCGGCGACGTCTTCCCGCCGGAGGCCGGGGGTACGTCGTGACGTACGTGTCGGGAGGCCGACTTCTTCCGGTTGAAGAGCCACCCGTCGTGTCCTGAGGAAGTCCGCGAGCTCTGCTCGACGTTGGTCGTAATTCATCCGCCGTTCCTTCTGCTGGGCAACTATTACGGATGGCTACTACGGGGACTTCTGCTCCTAGGATAGTCGGTTTCTGGATGTGTGCTGAGTCACGTGTGAAGCTGCTCCTGGAAGCGGCGTCCGGCCCTGCGCGGTGCCGAGAAAGTGCACCGGTGAGCGCTTGGCGCACGTCTTTCGGTCCGAAGGTCGAAGGGAGAAAAAGGCCATGCGTGGAAAGCGATACCTCGTCCGACTCAGCCCAGTACTCATCGCTTCTCTGGCGTTCCCAGCGGGTTTCGCCGGGGAAGCGTTCGGCGCCCCGGCCCCGGCTGCCGCGACGACAGCGGCGTCGACGGCGCCCTCGAAAGCACCCGCGGTAGGGCCTGGGGATCCCGGATTCGGTAACGGTGTGGCGCGAGGACAGATCGATGGCCGACTGTGCGTGAACAGGGTCGGAAACTATCTGTCGCAGTTCCCGCTGAGCCAGCAGTCGGCGTTCATAGCGGGCTACAGCGTCGGATTCAGGTCGGAATGCAGGCCTGGATTCGTTCAGCAGGGGCAGGTCCAGCGGCTGCAACAGCAGCAGCAGCAACAGCGCCAACAGCAGCAGCAGCAACAGCAGCAGCAGATTCAGAACCTGCTGCTTAACATCAACGCCACCGGCGGTACTGCCACAGGCGGTACGGCTACGAATACTCCGGGTACTCCGGGTACTCCGGGTACTCCGGGTACGCCTGGTACGCCTGGTACTCCGGGCACTCCGGGCACGCCTGGTACTCCGGGTACGCCGGGCACTCCGGGTACGCCTGGCATGCCTGGTACTCCTGGCACGCCAGGTACCCCTGCGCCTGGTGGTGTGACCGGTGGTGCGGGTACTGGTGGTGCCGCGACTGGTGGTGCGGGTGCCGGTGATGTGACCGGTGGCGCGGGCACTGGTGGTGCCGCGACTGGTGGTGCGGGTGCCGGTGATGTGACCGGTGGCGCGGGCACTGGTGGTGAGGCCACTGGTGGTGCGGGTGCCGGTGATGTGACCGGTGGCGCGGGCATCGGCGGTGCTGCCACTGGTGGCGCGGGCGCCGGTGATGTGACCGGTGGCGCAGGCATCGGCGGTGCTGCCACTGGCTGACGGCTGACGGGTCTGTTCGGCGGTCAACATGCCGCCCTTGAGCGCGTAACCCGCTGGACAATGCGGGTTACGCGCTCATCACGGACCGCGTTGGAACGGACGGACCGTTCATGGACGGCGAGAGCGAGCGCTCACGACGGCAGAACGTTCACGACGGACGGGGTCGGGGGGTTCGAGGGCGTGGGCACCTGAATGAGGAAGGGCACGAACGTGAGCCGGCCGTCCCCCGTGTTCAGGATCCGCTTCGAAACCCGATAGCACACGACCGCGTCGGGATTCCCGGTGGTCGTATAGCACTTGAGTTCCGACGGTGTGGCCCGAGGAGTCTGCGGCGAGGCAACGGACTCACCTGCTGACGTGCCCAACAGGCCCACAGTCAAGCAGCAGCCGACCGCCGTCGTGACACTGATGTTCCGCAAGTTTGTCTTCTTCATGTTCATCAGCCCAAAGGCTAGAAGTGAATTCTGTCGAAGTTTCAGGTATTCATTTTCTCTGAAGTCCACATGCATTGCACGCCGTTGAAATTACCCACCTGTCGCGGACTCTGGAGTGCGATTGTTGAGGTGGCCACCATCGAGGAGTGTCACTCCTAGGATAGATGGTTCCTTGATGCGTGATGCGCCGCGTGTGATCCTGCTGGAGACGGCCGTTCACCAACGAGCGACCTATTTTGGCTCCGGCAGTCGAAGGGCGAAATCATGCGTGGAAAGCGATTCTTTGTCCGGCTCAGCCCGGTGCTCATTGCTGCTCTGGCGTTCCCTGCGGGTTTCGCCGGGGAAGCATTCAGTGCCTCACCCCCAACTGCCGTGGTGGCATCGGCACCAGCGAAGGCGCCTCAGGCGAATGGCGACCCGTCGTTCACGGCAGGCTTCAACGCCGGGCTGCGGGCGTGCCCGTGTAGGACCACCTCGTTCCTGGTGCCGCAGCAGCGACTGGTACAGCAGCAGCAGCAGCAACAGCAACAGCAGCAGCAACAGCAACAGCAGCAGCAACAGCAACAGCAGCAGCAACAGCAACAGCAGCAGGGTCAGCAACAGCAGCAGCAACAACAGCAGCAGCAACAGCAACAGCAGCAACAGCAGCAGCAACAGCAGCAGCAACAGCAACAGCAGCAACAGCAGCAGCAGCAACAGCAGCAACAGCAGCAACAGCAACAGCAACAGCAACAGCAACAGCAGCAGGGTCAGCCTCAGCAGCAGCAGCAACAGCAGCAGCAACAGCAGCAGCAGCAGCAACAGCAGCAACAGCAGCAGCAGCAGCAGCAGGGTCAGCAGCAGCAACAGCAGCAGCAGCAGCTGTAGGCCCAACCCCATAGGCACAGCGGAGAGGGGGGGGGGGGGGGGGGGGGGGGGGGGGGGGGGGGGGGCGGCGGGGGGGGGGGGGGGGGGGGGGGGGTGGTGGTTAGGTTTGTGTAGAGA
>NZ_JBIDCA010000005.1:477425-479970 GCF_043204345.1 Streptomyces sp. NPDC047917 | reverse complement strand
CAACCCCCCCCCGCCGGTGTTTCCCCCCCACCCATTGCGCCCCGCGGGGGGGGGCCCCCCCCCCCGGGGGGGGCCCCCCCCCCCCTCTCCGCTGTCTGTGAGATCAAGTTGCGCGATCGAGTCAGATGACCGGCTCGCTCACCCGTCCTCGCTCTCAGAGGTCGGGGACCCGCCTTTTAGAGGTCGAAGTACAGCTCGAACTCGTGCGGGTGCGGGCGCAGCTGGATCGGGGCGATCTCGTTGGTGCGCTTGTAGTCGATCCAGGTCTCGATCAGGTCGGACGTGAAGACGCCGCCGGCCTGGAGGTACTCGTTGTCCGCTTCCAGCGCGTCCAGGACGGCCGGGAGGGAGGTCGGGACCTGCTGGACGTTCGCGTGCTCCTCGGGAGCCAGCTCGTACAGGTCCTTGTCGATCGGCTCGGCGGGCTCGATCTTGTTCTTGATGCCGTCGAGGCCGGCCATCAGCAGCGCGGAGAAGGCCAGGTAAGGGTTGGACGACGGGTCCGGGGCGCGGAACTCGACGCGCTTGGCCTTCGGGTTGGAGCCCGTGATCGGGATGCGCATCGCGGCCGACCGGTTGCGCTGCGAGTACACCATGTTGACCGGGGCCTCGAAGCCGGGGACCAGGCGGTGGTAGGAGTTCACCGTCGGGTTGGTGAACGCCAGCAGCGACGGAGCGTGCTTGAGGATGCCGCCGATGTAGTAGCGGGCCATGTCCGACAGGCCCGCGTAACCCTGCTCGTCGTAGAACAGCGGGTCGCCGCCGGCCCACAGGGACTGGTGGACGTGCATGCCCGAGCCGTTGTCACCGAAGATCGGCTTCGGCATGAAGGTCGCGGTCTTGCCGTTGCGCCAGGCGACGTTCTTCACGATGTACTTGAAGAGCATCAGGTCGTCGGCCGCGGCGAGCAGCGTGTTGAACTTGTAGTTGATCTCGGCCTGGCCGGCGGTGCCGACCTCGTGGTGCTGGCGCTCGATCTGGAGGCCGCTGTTCTCCAGCTCAAGGGACATCTCGGCACGCAGATCGGCGAAGTGGTCGACCGGCGGGACCGGGAAGTAGCCGCCCTTGTAGCGGACCTTGTAGCCGCGGTTGTTCTCGACCGCACCGGTGTTCCAGGCGCCGGCCTCGGAGTCGATGTGGTAGAAGCTCTCGTTCGCCGACGTCTGGAAGCGGACGTTGTCGAAGACGTAGAACTCGGCCTCGGGGCCGAAGTACGCGGTGTCGGCGATGCCGGTGGAGGCGAGGTAGGCCTCGGCCTTCTTGGCCACGTTCCGCGGGTCACGGCTGTACTGCTCGCCGGTGATCGGGTCGTGGATGAAGAAGTTGATGTTGATGGTCTTGTCGCGCCGGAAGGGGTCGACACGGGCGGTCGACAGGTCCGCGCGCAGCGCCATGTCGGACTCGTGGATGGCCTGGAAGCCGCGGATCGACGAGCCGTCGAAGGCAAGCTCGTCGGCCGGGTCGAAGGTCGCCGCCGGGACGGTGACGTGCTGCATCACACCGGGCAGGTCACAGAACCGGACATCGATGAACTTGACGTCATTGTCGGCGATGTACTTCTTCGCGTCGTCGGCGTTCTGGAACATCCAACTCCTCCTACTCCCGGCCCGGGAGGGACGGGGTTGTAGCTCGTGGTGCGGCCAGTGCGGTGGCACACGCTGGACCCGACCATAGGCAGACCGGATTTCTCAAGCATGACCCATTTGTTTCGCAGAAGTTAACCGAGCCGGGTGTGACCGGCACCTCGTGGCCGGTTACGGGCCCGTCTCCCGGCTGCTCCGGGGGCCTGTGGCGGGCCCCCGCCCGGCAGCCCGCCCGGGCGGGCGCAGTACCGTGTTCGGGTGGACAACAGGCAAGCAATCGGATCGTGGCTCTCCGGACCGCGCGCGGCCGCCGAGGAGATGGGGGCCGACTTCGGCTACCGGGGCAAGCGGCTCGGCCTGCCCGAGAACGGGCCGGGTTCGGTGGCACCGCTCGGCCGGCGCTTCGGCGCGATCTTCATCGACTGGGCCCTGTGCCTGCTGATCGCATACGGGCTGTTCGCTCGCGGTGACCAGCAGGCGGCCGGCAACTGGGCGGTGGGCATCTTCCTCGTACTGAGCGTGCTCACCGTCGGGACCATCGGCTGTACGCCGGGCAAGCGAATCCTGGGCATCAGGGTCGTCGCCGAGAACGGTGGTCGGCTGGCGCTCGGGCGGGTGGTCGTCCGGAGCGTGCTGCTGTGCCTGGTGATCCCGGCCCTGGTCTGGGACCGTGACGGCCGCGGTCTGCACGACCGGCTGGCCCGCGCCGTTCAGGTCCGTATCTGAGGCGGAGCGCCACCGGAGGGCCACGCAGCCGTACCGGCGTCGGAAGACCTGCCTGGAGGGCATCCCCGGAGGACGTACCCGCAGGACATGCGCACCGGAAGGCGTGCGAACCTGCGGGCGTGCGAACCTGCGGGCGTACGAAGAGGCGGGGGGGGGGGAGAGGGGGGGGGGGGGGGGGGGGGGGGGGGGGGGCCCCCGCGGGCGCGGCCCCCCCCCCCGCGGCCCGGGCGACGGCC
>NZ_JBIDCA010000005.1:182680-477415 GCF_043204345.1 Streptomyces sp. NPDC047917 | reverse complement strand
GCGGGGGGTGGGGGGCCGGGGCGCGCCCCCTGGCGCCGGCGGCGGGGCGCCCGGGCCGGCGCCCCCCCCCCCCCCCCCCCCCCCCCCCCCCCCCCCCCCCCCCCCCCCGCCGGCGTCAGCGCATCTTTCCGCCGCGCGGCATCCGCATGCCCTTCGGCATGGGGCCCTTGGGCAGCGGCATGTTGCTCATCAGGTCACCCATCGCGCGCAGCCGGTCGTTGGCGGCCGTCACCTGCGGGCCGGTGAGCACCCGCGGCAGCTTCAGCATCTTGGTGCGCACCTTCTTCAGCGGCACCTGGCCCTCGTCATTGCCGACGATGATGTCGTGCACCGGTACGTCCACCAGGATGCGCGCCATCTTCTTCTTCTCGGCCGCGAGCAGCAGCTTCACGCGGTTCGCGTTGCCCTCGCCGACCAGCACGATGCCCGCCTTGCCCACGGCGCGGTGGACGACGTCCTGGCTGCGGTTCATCGCGACCGCGGGCGTCGTCGTCCAGCCGCGGCCCACGCGGTCCAGCACCGCCGCCGCGGCGCCGGGCTGCCCCTCCATCTGCCCGAAGGCGGCACGCTCGGCACGCCGTCCGAAGACGATCGCCATCGCGAGGAGGGCCAGTACGAAGCCCAGGATGCCCAGGTAGACCGGGTGGTCGATCAGGAAGCCGACCCCGAGGAGGACACCGAAGGTGACAATTCCCACGCCCGCGACGACAAGACCGACCTTCGGGTCGGACCGCTTGGCCATCTTGTAGGTCAGGGCGATCTGCTTGAGCCGCCCCGCGTTCTCGGCGCTGTCCGCGCCTTCAGTTTTTGCCTTCCTCGCCATGTACAGAAGTTTACGTGGCCTAGGAACGGTGGTCGGCCGCGGCCTCCAGTACGTACTCGGCCTCCACCCGGTCCTTGGCCCGGCGGCGGTCCTCCAGGACGGCGTTCCAGGCGTTGCGGCGGGCGGTGCGCTGGCCGCTGCCCAGGAACAGCGACTCGACGGCACGGAGGGCATCGGTGACGGAAGGGATGGCGGTGGCGCGTACCGGCACGGCCTGCATCGTGGAAATCTCCTCGGAGCGGATGTGCGGACTGAGCTGCGTGGACTCAGCTGCCCGGAGCGAACTGCCCGGGACTGCGTTGCGCGGAAGCGGGTGGCGGGCGCTGGGGGCGGGGCGCGGGAGCGGCAGCGGCCCGGACGGCTGCTGCCGGCCACCGCGTCGTGTGCACCCAGCGTCACTGCTCGGTGTTACCAGCGCATGACCGGTCGGTCAAACACCAATGAAACCTTGATACGGGCGCCGCGCACGCCGAGACGGCCCATACGCGCCCCCGACCTGCGGGGAGCGTACGGGCCGCGTCGGAACAGCGGTTACCTGTCGGTAGCTTCTTGTGCTCGGATTCACACGGTGGGCGCCGCGGCGACCGCGCCGCGACGCTCGATCGCCTGCTGGAAAAGCCGGCCCGCGCGGTACGAGGAACGGACCAGCGGCCCGGACATCACGCCGGAGTAGCCGATCGCGTCGGCCTCGTCCTTCAGCTCCACGAACTCCTGCGGCTTCACCCAGCGCTCGACCGGGTGGTGGCGCACGGACGGCCGCAGGTACTGCGTGATCGTGATGAGCTCGCAACCCGCGTCGTACAGGTCCTGGAGCGCCTCGCTGACCTCTTCACGGGTCTCGCCCATGCCGAGGATCAGGTTGGACTTGGTCACCAGCCCGGCCTCGCGGGCCTTCGTGATGACCTCCAGGGAGCGCTCGTAACGGAAACCGGGACGGATCCGCTTGAAGATCCGCGGCACCGTCTCGACGTTGTGCGCGAGCACCTCGGGGCGCGAGGAGAAGACCTCGGCGAGCTGCTCGGGAACCGCGTTGAAGTCGGGGATCAGCAGCTCGACCTTGGTGCGGCCCGCCTCCCGCTCCGCCGTCAGCGCGTGGATCTGGCGCACGGTCTCCGCGTACAGCCAGGCACCGCCGTCCTCCAGGTCGTCGCGGGCGACGCCGGTGATGGTGGCGTAGTTCAGGTCCATCGTGACGACGGACTCGCCGACGCGGCGGGGCTCGTCCCGGTCCAGCGCCTGCGGCTTGCCCGTGTCGATCTGGCAGAAGTCACAGCGCCGGGTGCATTGGTCACCCCCGATGAGGAAGGTGGCCTCGCGGTCCTCCCAGCACTCGAAGATGTTGGGGCAGCCGGCCTCCTGGCACACCGTGTGCAGACCCTCGCTCTTCACGAGTTTCTGCAGCTGGTTGTACTCGGGGCCCATCTTCGCCCGGGTTTTGATCCACTCGGGCTTGCGCTCGATGGGGGTCTGGCTGTTCCGGACCTCAAGGCGCAGCATCTTGCGCCCGTCGGGTGCGACAGCGGACACTCCGGCACTCCCCTTTGCTTTCACTGCATTGGATTCTTCGGCGAACACCAGGGTACGCCCGTGGTTCAAACGGCTTTACGTCTGGCCAACCTGTGGCCGGCAGGGCCTATTCCCCGCCGGATGATCCGTACGTCACGCCGTGGCCACGGCATCGGCCGGCCGCCCGACGGCTCGCGGGGCGAGCTCCGCGTTCTCCAGGACGTCCCGGAGGTGCTTCTCGACGACCGGGAGCACGTCCGCGATGGTGATGTCGCGGCCCAGCTCGTACGCCAGCGAGGTGACGCCCGCGTCCCGGATGCCGCACGGCACGATCCGGTCGAACCAGGTGTTGTCCGGGTTCACGTTGAAGGAGAAGCCGTGCATGGTCACGCCCTTGGCGACCCGGATGCCGATCGCCGCCAGCTTGCGGTCCTCGCGGCGCTGGCCGGCGTTGGACGGGGCGTACTCGGGGCCGTTCAGCCGGGCGTCGAACTCCTCGTCGTGCAGCCGCGGGTCGAAGTCGAGGGAGAGCCCACCGATCGACGGGCGTTCCTCGACCGGATCGCCGAGCACCCAGACACCGCTGCGGCCCTCGACCCGGGAGGTCTCCACGCCGAACTCGGCGGCGGTACGGATCAGCGCGTCCTCCAGCCGGCGCACGTGCGCGACGACGTCCACCGGGCGGGGCAGCTTCTGGATCGGGTAGCCGACCAGCTGGCCGGGGCCGTGCCAGGTGATCTTGCCGCCGCGGTCCACGTCGATGACGGGAGTGCCGTCCAGCGGCCGTTCGCTGTCGGTCGTGCGCCGACCGGCCGTGTAGACCGGCGGGTGCTCCAGCAGCAGGCAGGTGTCGGGGACGGTGTCCTCGAACCTGGCCGCGTGCACCTCGCGCTGCTTCTGCCAGGCCTCCTGGTAGTCGACGGCTTCCTCGCCGAATCCCAGCCGGACGAACCGAAGCTCAGCCACGACAGATGCCTCCCTACTCGTGGTGCCGGGAGCCGGGGTGCCCGGAGCCGCGTCACCATGCACTGAAATCACGCCCCGGGCCACTGTACGACCGGCCCTCGGGCGGTGGCCCGGCAGGTCTTCCCGTCAGCGCCGACCTCAATCCTCACACGATCGGATGAAAGTGAAGCGATGGTGTCTGTGACTGCTGCGGAGGCCGCTAAATTCACGCCGTTCCATAAGGGCTGCCCGCCCGGCCCCGAAGGCAGGAGACCGTACAGCTGATGTCGGATCGACCTCCGCAGCGCACCCCCAACCGCCGACTCGCCTCGCTCATCACCGAGGCCGGTTTCTCCAACGCCGGCCTCGCCCGCAGGGTGGACCAGCTCGGCCTGGAGCACGGCCTCGACCTGCGGTACGACAAGACCTCCGTGACCCGCTGGCTGCGCGGCCAGCAGCCCCGGGGGACCACTCCCGCGCTGATCGCCGAGGTCTTCACCCGGCGGCTCGGGCGCCGCCTCTCCGCCCAGGACCTGGGTCTCGACGCATGTGCCCCGGTCTACGCGGGCCTGGAGTTCGCGGCCACGCCCGCGGAGGCGGTCGACATCGTCAGCGGGCTGTGGCGGAAGGACTCGGGCAGCCATGCGGAGCTGCGCAAGATCGCCTTCACCCCGGCCGGGCTCGTCGTCCCCAGCCGGGACTGGCTGATCGGCCGGGCCGACGAGTGGGTGGGGCGGGGCGGCGAGCCCGCGACCCGGACGCACGGCGGGACCGGCGGGGACCACCGGGCCGACGGGGCCGGAAGAGCAGCCGGAGCCGCCGGGGCCGGCGGGGAGGCGGGGGCCGCCGAGAACATCGGCGCCGCGCGGTCCGGTGTCCCCGGCGGAGCGCGCGGCGGCCCGTACGGGCCGCACGGCGGAGCCGGGGCGATCGGTGCGGGCGCCCGGGCCGGCGCCCGCGGGCCCGCGCCCTCCAGGCCGTCCGGACCCTCCGCACCACCGGGATCCCCCACCGCTCCGACGGCTCCGGCCCCACCGGGAGCGGGGCTGCCGGGCACCCCCGGCGTCCCGCGGCAGCGGCAGTCCGAACGCACCGCCGGCCAGCGGGTCAGCGGCGGCGACGTCGCGGCCCTGCGCTCGGTCGGCGAGCTCTTCCGGACCCTCGACAACGCCTACGGCGGCGGCCACGCCCGCCAGGCGCTCGTCCGGTACCTGGAGCACGAGACGGAACCCATGCTCCGCGGCACCTACGGGGAGGCCACCGGGCGCCGGCTCTTC
The DNA here is from genome assembly GCF_043204345.1 of Streptomyces sp. NPDC047917. NCBI lineage: Bacteria > Bacillati > Actinomycetota > Actinomycetes > Kitasatosporales > Streptomycetaceae > Streptomyces > Streptomyces sp. NPDC047917. Next base: position 472,864 of record NZ_JBIDCA010000005.1, on the reverse strand, counting down.
TCCGCCGCCGCCGACCTGACCCGGCTGGCGGGCTGGACCTCGTACGACATCGCGGCCCACGGTCTGGCCCAGCGGTACTTCGTCCAGGCACTGCGGCTGGCCCAGGCCGCCGGGGACCGCGCGTACGGCAGCTATGTCCTGATCACGATGAGCCGGCAGGCGGTCTACCTCGGCCACGGCAGGGAGGCCGTACAGCTGGCCCGGGTGGCCCAGCAGGGCATCGGCTCCTCGGCGCCGCCCGTCGTCCAGGCCCTGCTGCACGCCGTCGAGGCGCGCGGCCACGGGGTGCTCGGCGAGGCCAGGCCCTGCACCACCTCGCTGGCGCGGGCGGAACACGCGCTGGAGATCGCCCGCCCGGGTGACGAGGTGCCGCACTGGGCGCGCTACTTCGACGAGGCCCAGCTCGCCGACGAGTTCGGACACTGCCACCGGGACCTCCAGCAGTACCGGGCCGCGGCGCAGCACGCGGAGCGCTCCCTCCAGCTGCGCTCCCCGGCGTACGCCCGCAGCCGGCTGTTCTGCCGGGTGGTGCTGGCCTCCGCCCGGCTCGGGCTCGGCGAGCTCGACCAGGCCTGCGCGCTCGGCGCCGAGGCCGCGCAGCAGGCCGCGGAGATGCGGTCGGTGCGGGCGGCGGAGTACGTACGGGACTTCGAGCGGCGTCTGGAGCCGTACCGGGACGCCGCCGCGGTGCGCGGCTACCGCGACCGGGTCGCCGCGCTGGGCTGAGCCCGGGGCGGCCACCGGCGCGCCCCGGGGCGCGCCGGGCCCCTCCGGAGTCAGGACGCGCCCCGGACCGCCGGACGGGCGCTACGCCGCCTCGGGCAGCGTCGTTCCGGTCCCCGGCCGTACCCCCAGGTCGGTGAGGATCGCCTCGGCCGCGCGGCGGCCCGAGAACAGGGCGCCCTGGACCGTGCTCGTGTCGCGATGGTCACCGCACACGTACAGGCCGGCCAGCAGCCGCACCGGACGGCGCGGATCGTGCGGGGCCGGCATCGCGGGGACCGCCTCCGGGTCGTGGTGGGCGGCCAGCAGCTCCCAGTCGTCCGTGGGAGTGCCGTACATGGCGGCCAGCTGGGCGCGGACCGTGCGGTCCAGATCGGGCGGCGGGGTGCCGAGCACCGTGGAGCTGATCAGCGTACGGCCCCGAGGAGCGCGCGAGGGGTCGACCGCGCTCATCACCGCGGTGTGCGCGACCGGGCCCGAGCGGGCGGCGTCCAGCAGCAGGGCGGCACCGGTCGGCGGGGGAGCGGGAGCGGTGTGGTGAACGACCGTCACGCGGTGGAAGGGCGGCACCCGCAGACCGGGCAGCAGTTCGGCGGCGGCACCCGCACCGGTCGCCAGCAGCAGGGAACGGCAGCCCAGTTCGCCGTGCTCCTTGGTGCGGACCGAGGTGATGTCGGCGGCCGTGACGTGCACCCCGGTGCGTACGGTGCCGGGCGGCAGCGACGCCGCGAGGAGTTCGGGCAGCGTCGCCGCGCCGCCTTCGGGCACGCACAGCCTGCCGCGGGCGTAGCCCCGCAGCGCCAGATCGGCGCACCGGCTGGAGGTGCCGAGTCCGGGGTCGCTGAGCAGCGCGGTGAGCAGCGGGCGCAGGAAGCCGTTGACCGTACGGGAGGGCAGGCCGCGGTGGGACAGGCCGGCGAGCGCGGTCTGTTCGGGCCGGGCCAGGATGCGGGCGGACGGGGTGGCGGCGAGCCGGGACAGAGCGGCGCGCAGCCGGGCCTGGTCGATGGGCCCGCCCATCGGTGGACGGGGGGCGCTTGCCAGGGCGCGCGCTGCCTTGAACGCGCCCCGCGCGCCCCGCACATCGCCGGTCCGGTACAGGCGGCCCTCGCTGTGCACGAGGACCCCCGGGGCGAAGTTGCGCAGCACCAGCCCTTCGAGGCCCGGTGTCGTGTGCAGGGCCGGGTAGGAGGTGCTGAGCAGTGGGCCGAGGTGGTCCAGCCGGAAGCCGTCCAGATCGGTGGTGGTCATCCGGCCGCCGACCCGGGGGCCGGCCTCCAGGACGCTGACGCTTACCCCTGCACTGGTCAGCCGGTGGGCGGCTGACAGGCCGGCGATCCCGGCCCCGATGATGACGACGTCCGCGTGGTGTGCCGTGCTGAGCACGTGCCCCTCCCCGAGTCGGCGCAACTGGTGGGAGGCTCTTGCCCCCGACAGACCCCCGGAATGCCCGAGTTCGCAAGGAGGGTAGGAAGGCGGCCGGCAAAGGCGCAGTCGCGCGCGGCAGGGGCACCGTTGCACGGGGTCGCATGCCCGTCCGAATGCGCGCAGGGCGCGTCGGCGGGTGGTGTCCGGGTCCCGGACCGGCGGGTGCCGGTGCGTTCGCGGAGCGCGTCGGCGGCGCGCTCAGCGCAGGGCAGCGCGGATCGCCGCGTCGATCCCGGGGAAGGCGAACACGAAACCCGAGTCCAGCAGTTGGCCCGGCAGCACCCGCTGGCTGGCCAGTACGTCCTGCGCGAAGTCGCCGAGGGCGAGCCGCAACGCCGGTGCAGGGGCGGTGAGGAGGGTGGGGCGGTGCAGCACCCGCCCCATCGCCGCCGTCACCTCGCTGTTGGTGACCGGGTCGGGGCCGGTCAAGTTCACCGGGCCCGACAGGGACTCCGTGTCCAGGATGTGGCGCAGCGCGGCGACCTCGTCGTGCAGCGCGATGAAGCTCCAGTACTGCCGTCCGTTGCCCAGCCGGCCGCCCAGCCCCGCCCGGAACAGCGGGAAGAGCCGGCCCCAGGCCCCGCCCTCGCGGCCGACGACCAGACCGGTGCGCGCGTGCACCGTCCGTACGCCCGCCTCCTGGGCGGCTGCCGTGGCCGCCTCCCACTCCACGCAGACGGACGGCAGGAAACCCTCGCCGGCCGGGGCGCCCTCGTCGACGGCACGGTCCCCCGTGTCGCCGTAGTAGCCGATCGCGGACCCGGACAGCAGCACCTTCGGCGGTACGTCCAGCGAGGCGACGGCCTCGGCGATCGCCGCGGTCCCGAGCACCCGGCTGTCCCGGATCTCCCGCTTGTACGCGGCGGTCCAGCGGTGGTCGCCGACCCCGGCGCCGGCGAGGTGGACGACGGCGTCGCAGCCCACCAGGCCCGCCACGTCGACGTATCCCCGCCCCGGGTCCCACTCCGCCTCGTCGCCGGCCCGGGCCGGGCGCCGTACCAGGCGCACCACCTCGTGTCCGTCGGCCCGCAGCGAGCGCACCAGCGCCGCTCCGATGAGTCCGGATGCTCCGGTGACAGCGATACGGGAGTGCAGCATGGGTCCATCCTGCCCCAGCGGCCCCGCCGAACCCATCTGTCGGGCCCGGCGGACGGGCTCGTGTCATCGGGGGCGGCGAGTGGCGAAACCGGGCTGACCGGCCAAGGCGCGCCATGGCACAGTGGCGCGCATGCCCGAGACGCGTACCCACCCGATCCACGTCCGTCCCGCCGTCCTCGCCGACGAGGCCGCGCTCGGTGAACTCGACCGCGCCACCTGGTCGACGTTGCACGCCGTGACGCCCGCACCGCAGCCGCCGTACGACCCGTTCTTCGACGAGCGCCACCGGCCGGAGGACTTCCTGGTGGCCGAGGCGGAGGCGGGCGGGGGCGAGCCGCGCCCGGCCGGATACCTCAGGCTGGTACCGCCGACCCCGCTGGCCTGCAACACCCATGTCCGGCAGATACAGGGCCTCGCCGTGGCCGACTGGGCGCGTGGCCGCGGAGTCGCCAGGACCCTGCTGCGGGCCGCCTTCGAGGCGGCGCGCGGCGAGGGGGCGAACCGGATGACGCTGCGGGTCCTCGGCCACAACGCGCCCGCGCGCGCCCTGTACGAGTCGGAGGGGTTCGTCGTCGAGGGAGTGCTGCCCGGTGAGTTCTTCCTGCACGGGCGTTACGTCGACGACGTGATGATGGGCCGCTCGCTCACCCCGTGACACCCGGACCGACCGGCAACCGGGGGCGTCGCGGGGCCGATTGCCGGCCGGTCCGCGCCCTACGGCTTGAACAGCCGCATGCCGCCCATGAGTTCGTGCAGGCAGCGGACCGCCAGTTCGGCGGGTGAGCCGGGCCCGGTCGTCGGCGCGTCCGTCTGCGCCCAGGACTCCAGCGCGACCCGGACCGCGTCCGTGGCGGCGGCCGCGGCGAGCCGGACCTCCAGCGGGTCCGCCCCGCCGCCCGCCAGCCGGGCCAGCACCGGCAGCAGCCGCTCCTCCGAATCCTGATTGACCCGGTACCAGACGGCGCGCAGCGCCGGGTCCTGCACCGCCGCCCGCAGCAGCCCGCGCGTCCAGCCGAGCTGCTCTGCGGCGTCCGCGCCCGGCACCCGGAGCGCCTCGGTGACCGCCCGCTCCAGGACCCCGGCGAGCGGCTCCCCGGGCTCGGCCGCCTCCAGCAGGGCCCGCCAGCGCTCGCCGCCGCCGGAGAGCAGCGGGCCCACCGCGTCCTGCTTGGAGCGGAAGTAGCGGTAGAAGGTGCGCAGTGCCACACCCGCCCGGCCGGCGATGTCCTCCGCCGTGGTGCCGTCGGGCCCGTGCTCGGCGAAGAGCGCGGCCGCGGCGCGCGCGATGTCCAGCTGGGTCGCGGCCTTCCGGCGCTCGGTGAGAGAAGGCTGACTCGGCTCGGTGCTCATTCCCAGGAGATTACCCCGGCAGGACAGAAGTGTGCGCTCAATGCCATCGTGGCAAAACGTGCCACCTAGGCGTACGGTGGACATTGATCGGGACGTCATCGGGGCGCCGCCGAGCCGCTTCGTGACAGCAGTCACCGGGATCGGAAGAGAGACAGACATGAACCGCTACGAAGGCCGCCGCGTACTCGTCACCGGAGGCGGCTCCGGCATCGGACAGGCCACCGTCCACCGCGTACTCGCCGAGGGCGGCCTCGTCGTCGCGGCCGACGTCAACGAGGCCGGACTGAAGGCCACGTACGAGACGGCCCTGGCGAACGGCGGCGCCGAGCGCCTCACCACCCTCGTCCTGGACATCTCGGACGAGGCCGCGGTCCGGACCGGTGTCGCCTCCGCCGTGGAGACCCTCGGGGGGCTCGACGTACTGGTCAACGCGGCCGGGATCCTGCGCTCCGAGCACACCCACAAGACGACGCTGGAGTTCTTCAACAGGATCCTCGCGGTCAACCTCACGGGTACGTTCCTGATGATCCGCGAGGCGATCCCGGCCCTGCTGGCGGGCCACGAGCCGGCCGTCGTCAACTTCTCCTCCACCTCGGCGAGCTTCGCGCACCCCTACATGTCGGCGTACGCGGCGAGCAAGGGCGGCATCCAGTCGATGACGCACGCGCTGGCCGCCGAGTACAGCAAGCAGGGGCTGCGGTTCGTCGCCGTCGCGCCCGGCTCGATCTCCTCCGACATGACCAGCGGCAACGGCCCGGGTCTTCCGGCGGACGCCGACATGTCGCTCTTCGTGAAGCTGGCCCCCGCCCTCGGCGCGGGCTTCGCCAGCCCGGACACCGTCGCGGGCGTCGTCGCGATGCTCGGCTCCCGGGACGGGGCCTTCATCACCGGTACGGAGATCCGGATCGACGGCGGCACCCACTACTGAGGCGAGGGCGCGCCCGCGCCACTCAGCCGGGCCCGAACCGCTCCCAGAGCGAGGGGAAGCGCTCCGCCAGGACCGCGTCGTCCTCGAAGCTCATGGGCGTCCCCTCGGGCTCGGCGGCCTGGGGCGGCAGGCCGAGGTCCGGGGCGACCACGCCGGTGAGCTGCTCGTACGCCTCGTCGGCGGCATAGCCGAGTTCCTCGGCGTCCCCGTCGATCTCCTCGTCGAAGTCGTCGAGAAGACCGGCCAGGCCGTCGGGGTCGTGCAGAGCCCCCTCGAAGACCTCCCGGCCCTGGCCGATCAGCCAGCACCGGAAGTAGTCGAAGGCGTCGTCGCTCGCACCGCCGAGCAGCACGGCGGCGGCGCCCCACAGATCCCAGCGGTAGGCGCGGTTGAAACGGGCCTCGAAGTGCCGGGCGAAGTCCAGCACCGCATCGGGATCGAGCCGCACCAGCCGCTCGACCAGCAGGTCGGCCTGGTCCTCGGGGTCGCCCTCGGCGGCCGCGCGGGTGCTGTCGATGATCTCCCAGAACTCCGTCTCGTCCATCACGGGTCAAGCATCGGCCCTGACGGCGGGCCACGCACGCGGACACGGGGAGAACGGGCTCTCAACGATAGAGCTCGCGCAGACGTTCGGCGGCCGCGGCGAAACGCTCCCGCAGCGCGGCCGGCTCCAGCACCTCCGACTCCGGCCCCAGCCCCAGCAGTTGGCTGTAGGCGACCTCCTCCGACTCGACCCGCAGGGCGAGCGTGAGCCACCCCTGGGCATCGGGCGGGCCGGCCGCCTCCAGGGCGTCCCGGACCGCCGAACGGTCCATGGTGTACGGCAGTCGGCGTACTCCCTCCGGCGACACCCGTACCGTCACCTCGGCCCGCAGGATCGACCGGGCGAACTGGGCGGCCCGCTCCTCCCAGAAACCCGGCAGATCGAACAGCTCGTCGCGCTCGAACCGTTCCTCGGACACCGTCACGGACGAGAACCGGTCGATCCGGTACACCCGGAAGTCGTCCCCCACCCGGGCGCAGACGTACCAGACCCCGGCCTTCAGGACGAGCCCGTACGGTGCCAGCTCCCGCTCCACCTCGTCGCCCGCGCCGCCGCGGCGGTAGCGGGCACCGACGACCCGGTCGCCCCAGACGGCCTCGGCGACGGCCGGCAGCAGCTCGGGCGTGACCGGCTCCTGGTACCAGCCGGGGGCGTCCAGGTGGAAGCGCCGGGCGGCACTGGCGGAGGCGTCCCGCAGCGAGGGCAGCAGGGCCGCCGACACCTTGAGCCGGGCGGCGGACCCGGCGTCCTCCAGGCCCATCTCGCGCAGCGCGGACGGCAGCCCGGAGAGGAAGAGCGCCTCGGCCTCGGTCCGGGCCAGGCCGGTCAGATGGGTGCGGTAGCCGCCGACGAGCCGGTAGCCCCCGGCCCGGCCCCGGTCCGCGTACACCGGGACACCCGCCTCGGAGAGCGCCTGCGCGTCCCGCGTCACGGTCCGTTCGGACACCTCCAGCTCACGGGCGAGCTCGGCGGCGGTCATGACGGGGCGGGACTGCAGGAGCAGCACCATTCTGATCAGACGGGCAGCGCGCATCCGGCCATTGTGGCCGCAGCACGCGTGCGGCGGCCGGGCAGGTGCCCGGCCGCCGTCACCTCACAGCCCGTACCGCTCCCGGACCGTCACAGCCCGTACCGCTCCCGGGCCTCCTTGACCGCGGACGCGGTCACCTCGCCGCGACGGGCCAGCTGGGCCAGCGCCGCGACGACGATCGACTGCGCGTCGACACCGAAGTGCCGGCGGGCCGCGTCGCGGGTGTCGGAGAGGCCGAAGCCGTCCGTGCCGAGCGAGGACCAGTCCTGCTCCACCCACTGGCTGATCTGGTCCGGGACCTGACGCATCCAGTCGCTGACCGCGACGACCGGACCCGGCGCGCCCTCCAGCGCCTGGGTCACGTACGGCACCCGCTGCTCACCGCGGAGCAGCGCCTCGTCGCACTCCAGCGCCTCGCGGCGCAGCTCGCCCCAGGAGGTGGCGGACCAGACGTCGGCCGTGACACCCCAGTCCGCGGCCAGCAGCTCCTGGGCCTGGAGGGCCCAGTGGATCGCCGTGCCGGAGGCCAGCAGCTGGGCCCGCGGGGCCTGGTCGGAGGCGGGCGTGCCCTCCTTGAAGCGGTACAGACCCTTGACGATGCCCTCCTCGACGCCCTCCGGCATCGCGGGCTGCGGCTTCGGCTCGTTGTAGACCGTCAGGTAGTAGAAGACGTTCTCGGCCTCGGGGCCGTACATCCGCCGCAGACCCTCCTTGACGATCACCGCGATCTCGTACGCGAACGCCGGGTCGTAGTTGAGCGACGCCGGGTTCGTGGCGGCGATCAGCTGCGAGTGGCCGTCCGCGTGCTGGAGACCCTCACCGGTCAGCGTCGTACGGCCCGCCGTGGCGCCGACGATGAAGCCCTTGCCGAGCTGGTCGGCGAGCTGCCAGAACTGGTCGCCGGTCCGCTGCCAGCCGAACATCGAGTAGAAGATGTAGAAGGGGATCATCGTCTCGCCGTGCGTCGCGTACGACGTCGACGCGGCGATGAAGTCCGCCATGGCCCCGGCCTCGGTGATCCCCTCGTTGAGGATCTGGCCGTCCTTGGCCTCCTTGTAGTACATCAGCTGGTCGCGGTCGACCGGCTCGTACGTCTGGCCCAGCGGCGAGTAGATGCCGGCCGACGGGAACAGCGACTCCATACCGAAGGTACGGGCCTCGTCCGGGACGATCGGAACCCAGCGCCGACCGGTCTCCTTGTCCCGCATCAGGTCCTTGACCAGGCGCACGAAGGCCATGGTCGTGGCCATCTCCTGCTTGCCGGAGCCCTTCTTGAGGGCGGCGAACGCGCGCTCCTCGGGCTGCGGCAGCGCCGCGGCGTGCACCCGGCGGGCCGGGGCGGGACCGCCGAGGGCGGCGCGGCGCTCCTGGAGGTAACGGACCTCGGGGGAGTCGGCGCCCGGGTGGCCGTAGGGCACCAGGCCGTCGGCGAAGGCACTGTCCGGGATCGGGAGCCCGAGCAGCTCGCGCATGTCCTTGAACTCGTCCACCGAGAGCTTCTTCATCTGGTGGTTGGCGTTCTTGGACTCGAAACCCTTGCCGAGGGTGAAGCCCTTCACCGTCTGGGCGAGGATCACGGTCGGCGCGCCCTTGTGCGCCAGGGCCGCCCGGTACGCCGCGTACACCTTGCGGGCCTCGTGGCCGCCGCGCGAGGTGTAGAAGCACTCGGCGATCTTCGCGTCGGTGAGCAGCCTGGCCAGCTCGGCGAGCGCGGGCTCGGCGCCGAAGAAGTGCTCGCGGATGTACGCGACGTCGCGGGTGGCGTACGTCTGGAACTGCGCGTCCGGGACCTCCCGGAGCCGGCGGACCAGCGCACCGGTGGTGTCCAGCCGGAACAGCTCGTCCCAGGCGTTGCCCCAGAGCGTCTTGACGACGTTCCAGCCGGCCCCGCGGAACGCGCCCTCCAGCTCCTGGACCACGCGGAAGTTGGCGCGGACCGGGCCGTCGAGGCGCTGCAGGTTGCAGTTGATGACGAAGGTCAGGTTGTCGAGACCCTCACGGGCCGCCAGCGCGAGGGCGGCGGTCGACTCGGGCTCGTCCATCTCGCCGTCGCCGAGGAAGGCCCAGACGTGCGAGTTCGACGTGTCCTTGATGCTGCGGTTGGCGAGGTAGCGGTTGAAGCGCGCCTGGTAGATCGCCGAGAGCGGGCCGAGACCCATCGACACGGTGGGGAACTCCCACAGCCAGGGCAGCCGCCGCGGGTGCGGGTAGGACGGCAGGCCGTCGCCGCCCGCCTCCTGGCGGAAGTTGTCGAGCTGCTGCTCGCTGAGCCGGCCGTCGAGGAAGGCGCGGGCGTAGATGCCGGGGGAGGCGTGGCCCTGGATGTAGAGCTGGTCGCCGGAGCCGTCCCCCTCCTTGCCGCGGAAGAAGTGGTTGAAGCCGGTCTCGTACAGCCAGGCCGCCGAGGCGAAGGTGGCGATGTGGCCGCCGACGCCGTAGCGCGCGCCGCGGGTGACCATCGCGGCCGCGTTCCAGCGGTTCCAGGCGGTGATCCTGGACTCCATCTCCAGATCGCCGTCGAACTCGGGCTCGGCGGCGGTCGGGATGGAGTTGACGTAATCGGTCTCCAGCAGCTTGGGCAGCGCGAGACCGGCGCCCTCGGCGTGTTCGAGCGAACGGCGCATCAGGTACGCGGCCCGGTGCGGGCCCGCGGCCTTGGTGACGGCATCCAGGGAGGCCGCCCATTCGGCGGTCTCCTCGGGGTCACGGTCCGGGAGCTGGTCGAGCTCGCTCGGAAGCTTTCCTACGGGGTCGGTCATGATCGCCGCCTTCCGGAGTGGAGGGGGGTGGAGAAGGCCCTGACTGGCAGGACAGGGCGATGGGGCCGGTGGGCCCGCGAAGTGAACTCTAAGTCTCCGATCGATGATCGATCAAAGGGTGAAGGGCAAAACTTCTCGATATGAAGAAAGTGGCATGGGGTGTCTCGGAATGAGGCACGGAGTGACGGGATTTAACGTGCAAATGGGGCGCTCGCTCGCGCAGGCGAGCACCCCACGCGACAGATGTGTACGACGCTCAGGCGCGCGGCGCGCAGCCGAGCACATGGGCCTTCGCCAGTACCCCGATGTCCGGGTCCTTGCGCAGGAACGCCTCGACGAGCGCCTCGTGCTCCTCCGCGTACGACTTCTGCACCGTGCCCAGCCACCGGATCGACAGGGCGGTGAACACCTCGATGCCCAGCCCCTCCCAGGTGTGCAGCAGTACCGAGTTCCCGGCGGCCCGCACCATCTCGCGGTGGAAGCCCACGGTGTGCCGCGCCTGCGCCTCGCCGTCGGCCAGCCGGTCCGCCTCGTAGAGCGCCGTCACGTACGGCGTGAGGCGCGAGCAGTCCTCGCCGAGGGCCGGCGCCGCCAGCTCCGCCGCGATCTGCTCCAGACCGGCCCGTACCGGATAGCTCTCCTCCAGGTCGGCGGCGGTCAGATTGCGGACCCGTACGCCCTTGTTGGGCGCCGACTCGATCAGCCGGAGCGTCTCCAGCTCCCGCAGGGCCTCGCGCACGGGCGTCTGGCTGACCTCCAGCTCGGTGGCGATCCGGCGCTCCACGATCCGCTCACCGGGCTTCCAGCGCCCGCTGACGATCCCGTCCACGATGTGCTCGCGGATCTGTTCGCGCAGCGAGTGGACGACGGGCGGGGTCATGAGGGGCTCCTTCGGGGCAAACCGGTGCTGTCCGCACCATCACGATTGCCGGGGCGACCGGTGGTGTCTAGACAATACGGCTGCGCCCCCGTCCGGAAGTGTTCCGGACGGGGGCGCAGCTGGTGAGGCTGGTTACAGCCGAGGGGTTCAGAGGCCGAGCTCGACCTCGAACTCACCGGCCTCCAGGATCGCCTTGACCGAGGTCAGGTAGCGGGCGGCGTCCGCGCCGTCCACCAGACGGTGGTCGTAGGAGAGCGACAGGTACGTCATGTCGCGGACACCGATGACGGTGCCCTCCTCGGTCTCGATGACCGCCGGACGCTTGACCGTGGCACCGATGCCCAGGATGGCTGCCTGGTTCGGCGGCACGATGACGGTGTCGAACAGCGCACCGCGCGAGCCGGTGTTGCTGATGGTGAAGGTGGCACCGGACATGTCGTCCGGCGTCAGGCCGCCGCCGCGGGCCTTGCCGGCCAGCTCGGCGGTCTTCTTCGAGATACCGGCGATGTTCAGGTCGCCCGCACCCTTGATGACCGGGGTCATCAGACCCTTCTCGGCGTCCACGGCGATGCCGATGTTCTCCGAGTCGAAGTACGTGATGGTGCCCTCGTCCTCGTTGATCCGGGCGTTGACGACCGGGTGGGCCTTCAGCGCCTGGGCCGCCGCCTTGACGTAGAACGGCATCGGGGACAGCTTGACGCCCTCGCGGGCGGCGAACGCGTCCTTCGCCTTGTTGCGCAGCTTCATCAGCTTGGTGACGTCGACCTCGACGACCGAGGTCAGCTGGGCCTGCGAGTGCAGCGCCTTCATCATGTTCTCGCCGATGACCTTGCGCATGCGGGTCATCTTGACCGTCTGGCCGCGCAGCGGGGACGCCTCCAGCTTCGGCGCCTTCGAGGCGGCACGGCCTCCGGCAGCCACAGCGGCGGCGGCCGGAGCCGGGGCGGCCGCGGCGGCCCTCGCGGCCTCCGCGGCGGCCACTACGTCCTGCTTGCGGATGCGGCCACCGACGCCGGTGCCCTTGACCGCGCCCAGGTCGACGCCGTTCTCGGCGGCGAGCTTGCGGACCAGCGGCGTGACGTACGCGCCGTCGTCACCGGAGGTCGCGGCCGGGGCGGCCGGGGTGACCGGAGCCGGAGCGGCGACCGGAGCGGCGGCCACGGGCGCCGGGGCGGCGACCGGGGCGGCGGGCGCCACCGGGGCCGGAGCCGGAGCGGGGGCGGCCGGAGCGGCCGGGGCCGGAGCCGGGGCCGGGGCGGCCGGAGCCGGGGCCGGAGCGGCGGGGGCCGGAGCCGGAGCGGCGGCCGGGGCAGCACCCGCGGCACCGATGACGGCGAGCTTGGCGCCGACCTCGGCTGTCTCGTCCTCGGCGACGACGATCTCCAGCAGCACACCGGAAACCGGGGCCGGGATCTCGGTGTCGACCTTGTCCGTGGAGACCTCCAGGAGGGGCTCGTCCTCCGTGACCTCCTCGCCGACCTCCTTCAGCCAGCGGGTGACGGTGCCCTCGGTGACGCTCTCGCCGAGCGCCGGAAGGGTGACGTCGGTGCCGGCGGCGCCACCGGCCGGGGCGGCGGCGGGGGCCGGGGCCTCGGCGGCGGGAGCCGGAGCCGCGGCGGGGGCCTCGGCGACCGGGGCCGGGGCCGGGGCGGCCGCGGGCTCGGCGGCCGGAGCCGCGGCGGCCACGGGCGCGCCCGTGCCGTCGTCGATGACGGCCAGCTCGGCGCCGACCTCGACGGTCTCGTCCTCGGCGACCTTGATGGAGGCCAGGATGCCGGCCGCGGGGGCCGGGATCTCGGTGTCGACCTTGTCGGTCGAAACCTCGAGCAACGGCTCGTCGGCCTCGACGCGCTCGCCCTCGGCCTTCAGCCAGCGGGTGACAGTGCCCTCGGTGACGCTCTCGCCGAGCGCCGGAAGGGTTACGGAAACCGACATGGTTTCAGTTGCTCCTTACGAAAGTGCGGAAGTGGTCGGTCGTCGCGCCCGGTCGACTGGATCAGTCGTGGGAGTGCAGAGGCTTGCCGGCCAGGGCCAGGTGGGCCTCGCCCATCGCCTCGTTCTGGGTCGGGTGGGCGTGGATGAGCTGCGCGACCTCGGCCGGCAGCGCCTCCCAGTTGTAGATCAGCTGGGCTTCGCCGACCTGCTCGCCCATACGGTCACCGACCATGTGGACGCCGACCACGGCACCGTCCTTGACCTGGACGAGCTTGATCTCGCCCGCGGTCTTGAGGATCTTGCTCTTGCCGTTGCCCGCGAGGTTGTACTTCAGAGCGACGACCTTGTCCGCGCCGTAGAGCTCCTTGGCCTTCGCCTCGGTGATGCCCACGGAGGCGACCTCGGGGTGGCAGTACGTCACCCGCGGGACACCGTCGTAGTCGATCGGAACGGTCTTCAGACCGGCCAGCCGCTCCGCCACCAGGATGCCCTCGGCGAAGCCGACGTGCGCGAGCTGGAGCGTCGGGACCAGGTCACCCACGGCCGAGACGGTCGGCACGTTGGTCTGCATGTACTCGTCGACGAGGACGTAACCGCGGTCCATCGCGACGCCGGCCTCCTCGTAGCCCAGGCCCTGCGAGACCGGGCCGCGGCCGATGGCGACCAGCAGCACCTCCGCCTCGAAGGTCTTGCCGTCGGCGAGGGTCACGCGGACGCCGTCCTGCGTGTACTCGGCGCCCTGGAAGAACGTACCGAGGTTGAACTTGATGCCGCGCTTGCGGAAGGCGCGCTCAAGAAGCTTCGAGCTGTTCTCGTCCTCGACCGGGACGAGGTGCTTCAGGCCCTCGATGATCGTCACGTCGGTGCCGAAGGACGTCCACGCCGAGGCGAACTCGACGCCGATGACGCCGCCGCCCAGCACGATCGCGGACTTCGGGACGCGGTCCAGCTTGAGCGCGTGGTCCGACGAGATGATGCGGTTGCCGTCGATCTCCAGGCCCGGCAGCGACTTCGGCACGGAGCCGGTCGCGAGCAGCACGTGGCGGCCCTGGACGCGCTGGCCGTTCACATCCACCGAGGTGGGGGAGGAAAGCCGTCCCTCACCCTCGATGTAGGTGACCTTGCGCGAGGCGATGAGACCCTGCAGACCCTTGTACAGGCCAGAGATCACGTCGTCCTTGTACTTGTGGACGGCGTCGATGTCGATGCCCTCGAAGGTGGCCTTGACACCGAACTGCTCGGACTCGCGCGCCTGGTCGGCGATCTCACCGGCGTGCAGCAGGGCCTTCGTGGGGATACAGCCGTTGTGCAGGCAGGTGCCGCCGACCTTGCCCTTCTCGATCAGAGCGACGTCCAGGCCCAGCTGCGCTCCGCGCAGGGCCGCGGCGTAACCGCCGCTACCACCGCCGAGGATCACTAGGTCGAAAACGGTGCTGGCGTCGTTCGCCACGTCACGTCCTCCATGCATGTGCGCCGTACGCCGGGCCCCGTCGCTGGGGGATGACCGGCCGGTCGGCTGGTGTTCGGCCGCTTTTGTTATTCGGCCCTGTGGTGGGGGCCCTGTCCTGCCGAGAACCCATCTTCGCACTTGTTGACGGTGGGCGGGACGCGGGGCCCGGGTCTGGGACGGACGATCATCCGCCCCAGGGGGTTACCGCCGCGTAGACCCCTGCTGATTTCGTCGAGAGCGAAACCGGCCGGATCCGTGCGGCGATGCCATCGGCGTAACACGTACGGCCCCGGGCCTATGCCCGGGGCCGTACGTCACGGTCGAGACCTCAGCCGAGGTCTCCGGCGGCGGTGCGCTCGGCCAGCCTGACCAGCGTGCGGACCGCGGAGCCGGTGCCGCCCTTGGGCGTGTAGCCGTACGGCGCGCCCTCGTGGAAGGCCGGACCGGCGATGTCCAGGTGTGCCCAGGCGATGCCCTCGCCCACGAACTCCTGGAGGAACAGACCGGCCACCAGGCCGCCGCCCATCCGCTCGCCCATGTTGGCGATGTCGGCGGTCGGGGAGTCCATGCCCTTGCGCAGGTCGGCGGGGAGCGGCATCGGCCAGGAGGCCTCGCCGACCTCCTCGGCGATCTCGTGGATGGAGGTACGGAAGGCGTCGTCGTTCGCCATGATGCCGAAGGTGCGGTTGCCCAGCGCCAGCACCATCGCGCCGGTCAGGGTCGCCACGTCGACGATCGCGTCCGGGTTCTCCTCGGAGGCGCGGGTCAGCGCGTCGGCGAGGACGAGCCGGCCCTCGGCGTCCGTGTTGAGGACCTCGACGGTCTTGCCGCTGTACATGCGCAGCACGTCACCGGGGCGGGTGGCGTTGCCCGACGGCATGTTCTCGGCGAGCGCCAGCCAGCCGGTCACGTTGACCTGGAGGCCGAGGCGGGAGGCCGCGACGACGGCGGCGAACACGGCGGCGGCGCCGCTCATGTCGCACTTCATCGTCTCGTTGTGGCCGGCCGGCTTCAGCGAGATGCCGCCCGAGTCGTAGGTGATGCCCTTGCCGACCAGGGCCAGGGTCTTCTCCGCCTTCGGGTGCGTGTAGGCGAGCTTCACCAGACGCGGGCCGTGGGTCGAGCCCTGGCCGACGCCGAGCAGACCGCCGAAGCCGCCCTTGACGAGCGCCTTCTCGTCGAGGACCTGCACCTTGATGCCGTGCTCCTTGCCCGCGGCGGTGGCCACGGCGGCGAAGGACTCGGGGTACAGGTCGTTCGGCGGGGTGTTGATCAGGTCGCGGGCGCGGTTGATCTCCTCGGCCAGCGCGACGGCGCGCTCGGCGGCCGCCTTGAACGCCTTGTCGCGCGGCTTGGTGCCGAGCAGGGCGACCTCGCCGAGCGGCAGCTTCGCGCCGTTGCCGTTCTTCTTGCCCTTGGGGGCGAGCTTGTCCTCGCCGCCCTGGTACGCGGTGAAGGCGTACGCGCCCAGGAGCGCGCCCTCGGCGATCGCCTCGGCGTCCTCGGCGGAGGCGACGGGCAGCGCGAAGCCGGCCTTCTTCGAGCCGGTCAGGGCGCGGGCGGCCGAACCGGCGGCCCGGCGCAGCGCCTCGGTGTCGTACGCCTCGTCCTTCTGCGGGACCGGGCCGAGCCCGACCGCGACGACGACCGGGACCTTGAGACCGGCGGGTGCGGGGAGCTTGGTCGCCTCGCCCTCGGCACCCGCGGCGCCCAGGGCCTGCAGGACGGTGGCGAGCTTTCCGTCGAACGCCTTGTCCACGGCCTCGGAGCCCGGTGCGAGGACCAGACTCCCAGCCTTGGACCCGGAGCCCTTGGCGACGCCGACGACGAGTGCGTCGGCGCGCAGCGTCGCCGCACCGGCAGTGCTGAGAGTGAGAGCAGTCACGGTGGTGAAATCTCGCTTCCGTTGAGTTCGTTGTCGGTCTGTGCTGGCCGAGGGGGTGGCCGACCGTGCCCGGCGCATCGTGGACGCCGCCGCAATGTGCCGGTAATGAGCCTACGCGCGCCCTTGGTGCGGGAACACGGCGGCGGGCCGTCGGTGGCTCGTTGTGGCGCCGCGGTCCCCGGTCCCGGGCGGCCCGGCCGGGGCCCGTGCGGCCGGAAGGGACGGTGGACGTAGGGTCGTTGGAGGTGAAAGGCCCTATGGGGGGAGAACCATGCGCGCCCATGGGGTCGCAGGCACGACGCGGGGAAGCCGGGCGCTGCCCGTCGCCGTACTGATTCTGCTGGCCCTGCTGGCCGGCTGCACCGCGGCACCGGAACCCGCCGGAGAGGACCACTGGCGGCCGGCAGCGGGCACCCGCTGGCAGTGGCAGCTCTCCGGCAGACTGGATCCGACGGTGGACGTCCCGGTGTACGACATCGACGGCTTCGACCACGGGGCCGCGGCGGTCGGGGATCTGCACCGCCGGGGCCGCAAGGTGATCTGCTACCTCTCCACCGGTGCCTGGGAGGACTTCCGTCCGGACGCCGGGAAGTTCCCCGCCTCGGTGCGCGGCAAGGGCAACGGCTGGGACGGGGAGTACTGGCTCGACATCCGTCGCACGGACATCCTGGAGCCGCTGATGGAGCGGCGGATCGAGATGTGCGCCGAGAAGGGGTTCGACGCGGTGGAGCCCGACAACATGGACGGCTACCGCAACCGCACCGGCTTCCCGCTGACCGCCGCCGACCAGTTGCGCTACAACCGGCTCATCGCCCGGCTCGCCCACCGCCACGGGCTCGCCGTCGGCCTGAAGAACGATCTCGGGCAGATCCCGGAGCTGGAGCCGGACTTCGACTTCGCGGTCAACGAGCAGTGCGCGCAGTACGACGAGTGCGAGGAGCTCACCCCGTTCGTGAAGGCGGGCAAGGCCGTCTTCCACGTCGAGTACGAGCTGCCCGTCGCCCGGTTCTGCGCCGGGTCGCGGCGGCTGGGGCTCAGCTCGCTGCTGAAGAAGTACGAACTCGGGGTGTGGCGCCAGGAGTGCCCGAAGGGCCGCGCGCAGAACGGCTAGGACCTTTCGGCCGGGTCGGGCGCCGGGGCCCGCGAGCCCGGCCCGGTCCGGACGAGAGGCACTAACCGAACGTCAGGACCACCAGGGCCGCCGTGGCCGCGGTCTCCGCCAGCGCGCCGAACACATCGCCGGTCACCCCGCCGAAGCGCCGCACACAGTGCCGCAGCAGGAGCTGGGCGACCCCGAGCGCGGCCACCGCGGCCAGCGCGTGGCGCGGCGCCCCGTACCCGCCGAGCAGCGCACCGGCCCCCGCGCAGCCCGCGACCACCACGGCCCCGACCGCCGCCGCGCCCCGCCCCGTGACCGTCCCCGCCACCGCCGCGCCCAGCCCCTCCGGACGGGCCGGCGGCACGCCCCGGCGGGAGGCCAGGGTGAGCGCGAGCCGGGCGGTGACCGCGGCGACGGCCGCCGCCACCGCGCCGTACGCCCAGCCCCGCCCGTACAGCTCGGCCAGCGCGGCCACCTGGGCCAGCAGCACGAACAGCAGCGTGATCACACCGAACGGCCCAATGTCCGACTGCTTCATGATCCGCAGGGCGTCGTCGGCGGGCTTGCCGCTGCCCAGGCCGTCGGCGGTGTCCGCGAGACCGTCCAGATGCAGACCCCGGGTCAGCGCGGCGGGCACGGCCGCCGAGGCGACCGCGGCGAGCAGCGGGGCCGAGCCGAGCAGCAGCAACAGGCCGCCGGCAGCCGCCGAGAGCAGCCCCACCACGAGACCGGCGAGCGGCGCGCACAGCATTCCGGCGCGGGCGGCCTCGCGGTCCCAGCGGGTGACGCGGACGGGGAACACGGTCAGGGTGCCGAAGGCGAAACGGACGCCGTGGCTGTTCAGGGAGGTCACGGCGCGCAGGCTAATCGGTGCGCCCGGCCGATAGATTGCCCGTAACACGACAGACCAGGGCATGAGCGGCTTATCGGGAGTGGGTGGCATGGGTCACTGGTTCGATCAGAACATCGTCGAGCCGGGGAAGCTGCCGCTGCTCCTCGCCCTGGCCTCCTTCGTGCTCACCTTCGCGATCACCCGGTTCATCACCCGGATGATCCGGGCGGGGAAGGGCCCGTTCCGCAACATCACACCCGGCGGGATGCACATCCACCACGTGGTCCCCGGGGTGGTGCTGAGCGTCGTCGGCGGCTTCGGCGCGGTCGCCAGCGGGCGGGAGGGCGTCACCGCGGGAATCTGTGCCGTGGTCTTCGGCGCGGGCGCGGGGCTGGTGCTGGACGAGTTCGCCCTGATCCTCCATCTCGACGACGTGTACTGGACCGAGGAGGGCCGCCAGAGCGTGGAGGTGGTGGTCCTCACCGCGGCGCTGGTGCTGCTGGTGCTGGGCGGGTTCTCACCCCTCGGCGTGAACGAGCTGAGCAGCGACGAGCAGCAGGACCGGCTCGGCGTCGTCCTGACCCTGATCGTCAACTTCTGCTTCGTGCTGATCGCCCTCTTCAAGGGCAAGGCGCGGCTCGCGGTCGTCGGCACGCTGGTCCCGTTCGTCGCGCTGATCGGCGCGGTCCGGCTGGCCCGGCCGACCTCGATGTGGGCCAGGCGCTTCTACCGCAACCGGCACCGGGCCCGCGCCCGGTCGGTGCTGCGCGCCTACCATCACGATGTGCGCTGGGTGGGTCCGCGGCGCAGGTTCGAGGATCTGATCGGCGGCGCACCGGACCGGGTGCCACTCCCGGGGCGCAAGCCCTGATCCCGGGGCCGGTCCCGGCGGGGCGCGCGGACGCACATCAGGAGGACGGCGGCGATCGCCACCAGGTGCTCCTTGCCCGCCAGATTGTTCTTCAGGACCACCTCGGCCACCATCGCCGCGATCACCAGCGCCCCGGTGAAGCGGGCCCGGTGGACGTAACAGAGGTAGACGGCGAGGCCGACCACCGCCGCGGACGGCCCGGTGTCGACGATCAGGGCGTCCGAGGCCGGCAGCCCGAACAGCCCGTCCGGGCCGAGCGCGACACCGACCCGCGCGTACAGCGTCCCGGCCAGCGTCGCCACGTACGCGATCAGCAGCGTGCGCCACCGGCCCAGGCAGATCTCGGCGGTGCCGAACACCACCAGGATCTGCACCAGCGCCCCCCAGACCGGCAGATCCGGCGCCGGCACGAACAGCGACAACGGCGTACGCAGCAGGGAGAGCGGCAACGGGTCCTCGGCCTGCACCGCCCCGAGGGTGTGCACCACCCCGAGACCCCACGAGTGCTGCTGCAGCGCGTGGAGCAGCGCCGTCAGACAGACCGCGGCGATCGTCATCGGGACGGCCCACAGCCGGTCGGCGGCGAGCGCCGCGCGTACGGTCGCCGTCAGCGAACCCCATTCCCGGCGAGCCGCCCGGCGCAGTGCGCCCACGGGTCTCATCCATCGGCCCCGAGATGCGAGCGGTGCAGCCACTTGGGCAGACCGGGCGCCTCCAGGAACCCTTCGGCGCGGCCCGCCGCGACACCGATGCGCAGCAGGTCCGAGCTCTTCTCGAACAGCATGAAGCGTGGCTCCCAGATCGGCCGGTACTTGGCGTTGGCGCGGTACAGCGACTCGATCTGCCACCAGCGCGAGAAGAAACTGAGCATCGAGCGCCACAGCCTCAGCACCGGCCCGGCGCCGAGCCGCGAACCACGCTCGAAGACGGACCGGAACATCGCGAAGTTCAGTGAGACCTGCGTGATCCCGATCTCCTGGGCGCGCCGGAGAAGTTCGATGACCATGAACTCCATCAGCCCGTTCTCCGCGTCCCGGTCACGGCGCATCAGGTCCAGCGAGAGTCCGTTCGGCCCCCAGGGCACGAAGCTCAGTACGGCACGCAGCTCGCCCGGAGCGCCCTCCTCGGTGGGGGCGTTGCGGCATTCGAGCATCACGCACCGGCCGTCGGCCGGATCGCCGAGCCTGCCCAGCGCCATCGAGAAGCCGCGTTCGGTCGCCCCGTCGCGCCAGTCGTCGGCGCGCCGCACCAGCTCGGCCATGTCGTCCTCGGGGATGTCCGCGTGGCGGCGGACGGTCACCTCGTACCCGGCGCGCCGGACCCGGTTGTACGCCTGGCGGACGGTCCGCATCGCCCGCCCCTCCAGGGTGAACTCGGCGGTCTCCACGATCGCTTCGTCGCCCAGCTCCAGGGCGTCGAGGCCGTGCCGTGCGTAGATCGTGCCGCCCTCCTCGCTCACCCCCATCACCGCCGGGATCCAGCCGTGCTCGCGGGCCTCGGCCAGCCACGGATCGATCGCCCCGGGCCAGGCCTCCGGGTCGCCGATGGGATCACCGGAGGCGAGCGAGACCCCGCCCACCACCCGGTAGGTGACGGCGGCCTTCCCGGTGGGGGACCAGATGACGCTCTTCTCCCGGCGCAGCGAGAAGTAGCCGAGCGAGTCGCGCTCGCCGTGCTTCTCCAGCAGCGCCCGGAGCCGGGCCTCGTCCTCCGGGGTGATCGGGTCGACGGCCCGGCGGGACCGGAACGCCGCGTACACGACGGCGATCAGCAGCAGTGTGGAGAGCACGTTGATGGTGACGTTGACCCAGCCGGGGGCGGTGATCCCGGGGAAGTCGGCGTCGTTGTCGGCGACCGAGACCAGCCGCAGCGCCCCGTAGCGCCACCGGTCCAGGAAGGACGCCCGGTAGCCGTCGGACGCGGTGTTGGTGAGGGTGACCAGGCCCGCCGCGAGCAGTGACGTGACCAGCAGCCCGCCGATCGCGACGACGGCCGCCAGTTTCGGGTTGGACCGGTCGCCCTTCGCGTAGAACTCGCGCCGGCCGAGGATCAGCGCCAGCACGAAGGCGGCGGTCAGCGTCAGCGAGATCCAGTTCTGCGGGTACCGCCGGACCTCGGGGAACGCGATCACCAGGGCGAAGAGGAGCAGCAGCAGGCCGCTCACCACCATGTTCACGATCCAGGCGGCCCGCTTGCGGCGGCGCATGGTGATCGCCAGGAAGAGGGCGACGACCCCGGAGGAGAAGCCCGCGGTGAGCAGGTAGGGGGTGAAGTAGTTCTCCGTGTTGTGGCGGCGCAGATCGTTGCCGAGAGTGACCCAGACGGCGCTCAGGAAGTTGATGAACGACACGACGCGCAGATACCAGATGGCGAATGCCGCGCTGCGCCGTGACCGGACGGTGCTCGGTGACCGGACGGTGTCCCGCCCGGATTCGTCGGTGGCCAATCGGACCTCTCCCATGAAAAGCGATCATATGGTGCATCGCACTGCATGAGGGACTGCGCTGCGGCCGGTGTCAGACGGCCGCAGCGGCGCCGGTCCGCGAGGATCAGGTCGCGTCGCCGTACGTGGCGCCGGCCCCGGCCTCCTCGCCGGCGCCGTCCTTCTCCTCGGCGACGGGTTCGCGTTCGGGCAGCTCGGCCGCGAGTGCGGCCGCGGCCCGGACGAGCGGGAGTGCGAGCAGTGCCCCGCTTCCTTCACCCACGATGACGCCGTGGTCGAGCAACGGGTTGAGCGCCAACCGGTCCAGCGCCTTGGCCTGGGCCGGCTCACCGCTCGCCTGACCCGCCAGCCACCAGTCCGGCGCCCGGAAGGCGGCCCGCTGGCCCACCAGCGCACAGGCCGCGGAGACCACGCCGTCCAGGATCACCGGCAGCCTGCGCACGGCGCACTGCAACAGGAACCCGGTCGTCGCCGCCAGATCCGCACCGCCCACCGTGGCCAGCAGCTCCAGCTGGTCACCGAGGACCGGCCGGGCCCGCCGCAGCGCGTCCCGGATCGCCGCGCACTTGCGCATCCACGCCAGGTCGTCGATGCCCGCGCCGCCGCGCCCGGTGACCACCGAGGCGTCCGTACCGCACAGCGCCGCGATCAGGGTGGCCGCGGCCGTGGTCCCGCCCACGCTCAGATCGCCGAGCACCACCAGATCGGTGCCCGAGTCGGCCTCCTCGTCGGCGATCGCCATGCCGAGCCGTACCGCCCGCTCGGCCTCCTCGGCCGTCAGCGCGTCCTCGATGTCGATCCGGCCGCTGCCCCGCCGCACCCGGTGGCGTACCACCGGCTCGGGCAGCAGCTCCGGATCGCAGTCCAGACCGGCGTCGACGATCCGTACCGGTACGGAGAACTGCCGGGCCAGCACCGCGAGCGGCGTCGCACCCTCCAGCGTGGCCCGCACCAGCTCGTACGCGCCGCCGGCCGCACGCCCGGACACATCCAGCCCGGCGACCCCGTGATCACCGGCGAAGAGCACCACACGCGGCTGCTCGATCGTCTTGACCGGTACGGACTGCTGAGCGGCCGAGAGCCATTCGCCCAGCTCGTCCAGGCGGCCGAGGGAGCCGACGGGAACGCTCAGGCGCTCCCGTCGTTCCTCGGCATCGCGCCGTACGCCGCCGTCGGGGCGTTCGATCAGGTCGGAGAAGTCGTCCAGATTCACGGGGGTCTGCCTCGCGGGTCGATGCGTCGAGTGGGCCGGTGAGCCCGGCGGCGGGCTACGACCTCACCCACGATGGGCAGCGGCGTCGCGGCGCCTGGGACCTCCGCCTCCGGCGTTGTCGTCAGTCGCGATGGCCCCGCCATCACTCCCTCCTCCGCCTTGGATTCGAAGGCCCCAGGCGCCGCTCCTTCTCCCGCTGACAATCGCGGGTGAGGTCGTTACTGCGGAACAGTACCCGCCGCGTTTCCGGCGCCCGGTCGGAGCGAGGCCCCCGCGGCCGGGGGCACGGGCGGCCCGGTCAGCCGCGCAGCACCAGCGCCTGTCCGGCCACCACCAGCAGCACCTGCTCGCACTCGTCGGCGAACGCGGCGTTCAGCCGGCCCAGCTCGTCCCGGAAGCGCCGCCCGGCGGCCGTCGCGGGCACCACGCCGGAACCGGTCTCGTTGGTGACGGCGACGACCGTACGACGCGTTCCGCGGACCGCCGCGACCAGCTCGGCGGTCCGCTTGTGCAGGGCGTCCTCGCCGCCCCCGGTCCACGCCTCGTCGTCCCAGGCGTCCACCCGGTCCATCGCGTCGGTCAGCCAGAGGGACAGGCAGTCGATCAGCAGCGGCGGCCCGTCCGACTCCAGCAGCTCCACCAGCTCACAGGTCTCCTCGGTGCGCCAGGCGGCCGGCCGGCGCTCCCGGTGCAGACCGACCCGGGCCGCCCACTCGGCGTCGCCCTCCCGGCCGCCGCCGGTCGCCACGTACACCACCTCGGGGAGCGTCTCCAGGCGCCGCTCGGCCTCCACCGACTTCCCCGATCGGGCCCCGCCCGTCACCAGCGTGCGCCGGGGAACCGACGGAACCGCGTGGTACTCGCCCACCACCAGAGTCGTCCCGTCCGGCACGGCCCGGGCGCCGGCCGCCGCGAGCCGCCGGTCCAGCTCGGCCCCGGGCGGCGCGGCATGGTCCAGATGGACGGCCACGATCTCGGTGGCCGGGCCGATCGCCTCCACCGCCCGCAGCCGCGCCACCGCGTCCGGCCGCCCCACCACATCGCCGACCACCATGTCGTACGGCTCCGCCACCCGGTCGGTGAGGCCGGCGGGCGCGGCGCCCGGCGGCATGTACAGCAGCCGGGGGCCCGCCGGTCCGGTGACCTCGTACCCGGTCCCCGGCGCGTCCATCGGCACCGCACGCACCCGGTGCCCGCTGATCAGCGTCAGCACCCGCCCGTCCGGGACCCGCCCCGCCGGGGGCAGCCCCGCCGGCAGCTCCACGGCGGGCCCGTCGTGCGGATGGGTGAGCAGCACCTGTCGCACCCCGGTGAGCGAGTGCCCCGCACGGGCCGCGGCGAACACGGCCCCCGGAGTGAGATCGAGCAGCAGCGCGTCGTCGACCAGCAGCGCGGTCGCGGCCCGCGAGCGCGCCCCGCGGGCGACGGCGCAGGCTGCGCAGGGACATTCGGGCTGCGGCAGCCCGTCGGGGGCTCCGGTGCCGAGCAGAGTCAGTTCCACGCCTTCGATCCTCCCGTGTCCGTGCGGCCGGTGCACGACCTGGGGCCTCTCGTCCGGATACGGAGCAGGCCCGGCACCGGCCCCGACCCGCCGGTCAGGCACTAGGCTGCGGGGCAGCAAAGCGACCCAGGAGGCGGACATGGCGTGGACGTGGCGGTTCGAGAAGTCCGACGGTACGGAGACGGAGCCGGCCCTGCAGCCGGAGGAATTCACCACCCAGGGCGACGCGGAGTCCTGGATCGGTGAGTACTGGAAGGAACTCCTGGACGGCGGGGCGGACCAGGTGACGCTCTTCGACGACTCGACGAAGATCTACGGCCCCATGAGCCTCCAGGCGGACCAGGGCTGATCCCACCGCCTCGCGCGAGGAGCGCTCCGGATCTCCTCGTCTCCTCGCGCGAGGAGGGATGTCAGATCTCGCCCAGGGTGACCTTCGCCGTCCTCTCCGCCCCGTCGCGCAGATATGTCACCGTGACCTTCTGGCCGGGTCTGTCGGAGGCCAGCGCCTCCGACAGCGAGGTGATCGTCGTGACCGGCAGGTCGTCGAACCTGACGATGATGTCGCCGACCCGCAGCCCCGCCTTCTCCGCGGCGCCGTTCTTCGCCACGCTGACCAGGGCCACGCCGGCCGGCTGGTAGTTGTCGTCGACGACGGTGCGACCCGTGATGTCCAGGGCCGCCCGGCCCGAGTCGATGACCCTGCCGCTCTTGATGATCTGGTCGGCGACCGTCTTCACCATCGACACCGGGATGGCGAACCCGATCCCCGGCGCCGCGCTGCCGCCCAGCTCCGGGTCGGTCGCCGCCAGGGTCGGGATGCCGATCACCTCGCTGGACAGGTTGACCAGCGCACCCCCGCTGTTGCCCGGGTTGATCGCGGCCGAGGTCTGCACCATGTTCGCGATCGTCGCGCCGGTGCCGCCGCCCGCGCGGCTCTCGCTGACGGTCCGGCCGAGCGCCGAGACGATGCCCTGGGTGACGCTGGAGGACAGTCCGAGCGGCGAGCCCATCGCCAGCACGATCTGCCCCACCTCGACCTTCTCCGAGTCGCCGAACTTCGCGGGCTTCAGCCCGTCGGGCACGCTGTCGAGCTTGATGACGGCCAGATCCTGCTCCGGGTAGGAGGCCACCAGCGCGGCGTTCAGCACCTTCTCGCCGGTCGCGACGGTGACCTTGAACGTCCTGTCGTTGCCGACCACATGGGCATTGGTGACGATGTGGCCCTTGGTGTCGTAGACGATGCCGGAGCCCAGGCCCTCGGCGGTCTGGATCTGCACCACCGACGGCAGCACGTCCTTGATCACGGCCTGGTAGTCGCTCTGCAGATCGCTCGCGGTCCGGGTCGCGGAGGCCGGATCGCTGGGGTCGGACCTGGGTGACTCGGAGGCCGCGTCCGAGCATCCGCTCACCAGGGCGATCGCGCAGATCCCTGCGGCCAGGGGCAGCAGCAGCCGGCGGACGCGGGCGCGGGAGTGGAATATATCCATGCTCCGATTGTTGCTTTTGTCCCTTTTGGCGACCTCTTGGGTTCGGCCGGTCGGGGCACGGCGCCGGGCAGCCCCGGCGACCCGCGCCCGTGTCCCCTCAGCCCCGGACCCCGCACAGGTGCAGCAGCGCGGCCACCCGGCGGTACGGATCGGTCCGCCCGGCCCGGTCCTCCGCGGCGAGCACCTGCTCCAGCTCGGCCGCGGCCGGCAGCTCCACGTCGTTGCTCACGTTGTCCGTGAAGACGCGCACCCCGTACCAGGCGTGCAGCGGCGCCGCGATCCCGGCGAGTGTGGCCGTCAGGGCGTCCAGCCGGTCGGCCCGCACGGTGAGGCCGAGCCGGTTGGTGTACGTGTCCGTGTCGAACGCGGCCAGCGCCCCGTCCCAGTCCCCGGCGGTCCCGGGGCGCATCGCCAGCGCGTCCGCGTTCCGTACGAGCAGCGAGAGCAGTCCGCCCGGGGCGAGCATCCGGGCCAGGCCCGCCAGCATCGCGTCCGGATCCCGGACATACATCAGCACGCCGTGGCAGAGCACCACGTCGAAGCTGCCGGGCAGGAAGTGCACCCCGGTGTCCAGGCCGTTGCCCTCGATCAGCCGGACCCGCTCACGGATGCCCGCGGGCTCGCTGCCGAGCGCCTCCTTGGCCACCCGCAGCATCTCGGCGTCCGACTCCAGGCCGGTCACCGTATGACCGGCCCGAGCCAGGCGCAGCGCCTGGGTGCCCTGGCCCATGCCGACGTCCAGCACCCGCAGCCGCTGCCCGACCGGGAAGCGGGCCGCTATCTGCTCGTCGAGCTGCCGGGCCACCAGTTCCTGGCGGACGGTGTTGCGCAGCCCGCCGAGTCCCTTCAGCCACACCGAGGAGGCGCCGGAGAACCCGGCCACGGGAACGACATCGTCCGGCCGGCCGGCGGACGGACCGCCGACCGAGCCGGAGATGTGCGTGTTCAGGGCCGCTCTCCACGCTTGACCTGCGGCTTCGGGAGCCGGAGGCGACGCATCTGAAGCGTGCGCATCAGGCCGTAGGCGACCGCGCCACGCTTGGGCGTATCGGGGAAGCGCTCCTTGAGCTGCTTCTTGAGGCGGATCGACAGACCGACCGAGTCGAGCACGATCAGCACGATCACGATGAGCCAGAGCAGCAGCGAGATGGTCTGGATGTTCTGCACCTGGATCACGCTGAGAATCAGGATGATCACGGCGAGCGGCAGGAAGAACTCCGCGATGCAGAAACGTGAGTCCACGTAGTCGCGGACGAAGCGCCGCACCGGGCCCTTGTCGCGAGCCGGCAGATAGCGCTCGTCGCCACTGGCGAGCGCCTCACGCTGCTTGGCCATGTCCACACGGCGCGCTTCGCGCTGCCGCTTCATGGCCTCCTTGCGGTCGAGCGGCGCGCCACTGGAGGCGCGACGGCGCTGCGACTGGGCATCGCTGCGCTTGGGGGTGGGGCGACCTTTGGGGGCCTGCGGGTCGCGGGGCTGCTTGGAGAGGTCCGCCGTCACCTTGCCGGTGGGCGCCTTCTCTTCCTTCGAACGGCTACGGAACACAAGGCCCAAGGGTACGGGTTCGTTTCCCATGACCCCAGGCCGGTCGGGAACGATCCGGCAACGGCCTGCGTCCTCGCAGGTGTACCGGGGTGCCCGGTACGGGTGACGTGACCGGGTCTCCCTTACCCCCGCCTACTCCTTGGGCCGGAGTGGTGACCTGGTGCAGTCGTCCTTGGGTAGGAGCACATCCTTGCTCGAACAGTGCGGTAATAGAGGCAGGGCCCGTACTGTGGGTTCTGTTGGAGTGCTGGAGCTCAGTCCGTCAGAAGGGGGCGCGCGAAGCCCATGAGCGGTGTCATGAAGCGTATGGGGATGATCTTCCGCGCGAAGGCAAACAAGGCCCTTGACCGGGCCGAGGATCCGCGCGAGACCCTCGATTACTCGTACCAGAAGCAGCTCGAACTGCTTCAGAAGGTACGTCGCGGGGTCGCCGACGTGGCGACTTCGCGCAAGCGGCTCGAACTGCAGCTGAACCAGCTGCAGGGACAGTCGTCCAAGCTGGAGGACCAGGGCCGCAAGGCACTCGCGCTCGGCCGCGAGGACCTGGCCCGCGAGGCGCTGTCCCGGCGCGCCGCACTCCAGCAGCAGGTCACCGACCTGGAGACGCAGCACACCACGCTGCAGGGCGAGGAGGAGAAGCTCACCCTCGCGGCGCAGCGGCTGCAGGCCAAGGTCGATGCCTTCCGCACCAAGAAGGAGACCATCAAGGCCACCTACACCGCCGCCCAGGCGCAGACCCGGATCGGCGAGGCGTTCTCCGGGATCTCGGAGGAGATGGGCGACGTCGGCCTGGCGATCCAGCGGGCCGAGGACAAGACCCAGCAGCTGCAGGCCAGGGCCGGCGCGATCGACGAGCTGCTCGCCTCCGGTGCCCTGGACGACCCGACCGGCACGGCGAAGGACGACATCGCCGCCGAGCTGGACCGGATCTCCGGTGGTACGGATGTGGAGCTGGAGCTTCAGCGCATGAAGGCCGAGCTGGCCGGCGGCTCCAGCCAGCAGGCGATCGAGGGCGGCCCGCAGGACTCCGCCCAGCAGCAGTCGTCGCAGTCCCCGCACAGGTTCGACAAGAGTTGAGGCGGCGTCATGATCGTACGGATCATGGGGGAGGGCCAGGTTGCACTGGCCGACAGTCATCTCGCCGAGCTCGACGGGCTCGACGACGAACTGCTCGCCGAGATGGAGAGCGGTGACGGACCGGGTTTCCGGACCACTCTCCACGCGCTCCTGGCCAGGGTGCGCGAGCTCGGCACAGCGTTGCCCGACGACTCCCTGGAGCCGTCCGAGCTGATCCTGCCCTCGGCCGACGCGACCCTCGAAGAGGTGCGCGCCATGCTCCGCGACGACGGGCTGATCCCCGGCTGACGCCGCTCTCCCCGCTCCAGCACACGCGTGAACCCGTGCCCCGGGTCCGGTCCGCCGGACCCGGGGCACGGGCGTGTCCGGACGCCGTTCGCGCGGGATCCGGTCGGATTCCCCCGCGACACGCCGTAACGTAGCTTGACGTGACCACCCTCGGAACCGGTGTTCTGCGCGTCCGGCACTGGCTGCGCGACCATCCCCTCGCGCTGGACGCCGCCCTGGCCCTGGCCGTGCTGGTGGCGATGGTCGGCGGGTCGTTCATCCACCCGCGCCCGGGGGAGGGGCCCTCCTTCGGGACCCGCCCGCCCGCAGTCAGCGGTGTGCTGCTGATGGTGGCCGGCGCCGTGGCGCTCATCTGGCGGCGGCGCAGTCCCCTGGTGGTGCTCGCGGTCACCGCCGGGCTGACCGTCGTCGAGCTGGTGAAGTCCGACCCGCCCGCCCCCGTGGTCATGGCCACCGTCATCGCGCTGTGCACCGTCGCCGCCCGCACCGACCGGCCCACCACCTGGCGGGTCGGTCTGCTCACGGTGGCCGTGCTGACCGGCTCGGCGATGCTCTTCGGCGCGGCGCCCTGGTACAGCCAGGAGAACTTCGGAGTCTTCGCCTGGACCGGCATGGCCTGCGCGGCGGGGGACGCCGTCCGTTCCAGGCGCGCCTTCGTCGACGCGATCAGGGAACGGGCCGACCGGGCCGAGCGCACCCGCGAGGAGGAGGCCCGGCGGCGGGTCGCCGAGGAGCGGCTGCGGATCGCCCGCGATCTCCACGACGTCGTCGCCCACCACATCGCCCTGGTCAACGTCCAGGCCGGGGTGGCCGCCCACGTCATGGACAAGCGCCCCGACCAGGCCAAGGAGGCGCTCGCCCACGTCCGCGAGGCCAGCCGTTCCGCGCTCGACGAACTGCGGGCCACCGTCGGGCTGCTGAGGCAGTCCGGCGACCCGGCGGCGCCGACCGAACCCGCACCCGGCCTCGCCGTCCTCGACGCACTGGTCGACACCGTCCGCCGGGCCGGGCTTCCCGTCGACGTGGTCTGCACCGACCGGCGGCCCCCGCTGCCCGCGGCCGTCGACCTGGCCGCGTACCGGGTCATCCAGGAGGCGCTGACCAATGTCCGCAAGCACGCGGGCTCCGGGGCCCGGGCCGAGGTGAGCGTCGTACGGGTCGGGGCCACGGCCGAGGTCACCGTGATCGACAACGGCTCCGGCGGGGGCGGCTGCCACGGCGACGGCGGCGGGCACGGCCTGCTCGGCATGCGCGAACGTGTCACCGCGCTCGGCGGCACCCTCACCGCCGGGCCCCGCTACGGCGGCGGATTCAGGGTCCATGCGATCCTGCCCGTCGAGGCCCGCACAGGAGAGTCCGGGGAGCCGGGCGCGGTGGGCCGGACGGGGGAAACCGCATGACAGAGCCCATCAAGGTGCTGCTCGTCGACGACCAGGCGCTGCTGCGCAGCGCGTTCCGGGTGCTGGTCGACTCGGAGGCCGACATGGAGGTGGTCGGGGAGGCGGCGGACGGCGCACAGGCCGTGGAGCTCGCCCGCTCGACCGGCGCCGACGTGGTGCTGATGGACATCCGGATGCCCGGCACGGACGGACTCACCGCGACCCGCATGATCAGCGCCGATCCCGGACTGGCCGGCGTGCGGGTCGTCATGCTCACCACCTTCGAGGTCGACGAGTACGTGGTGCAGTCACTGCGCGCCGGGGCGTCCGGCTTCCTCGGCAAAGGGGCGGAACCCGAGGAACTGCTCAACGCGATCCGTATCGCCGCGGGCGGCGAGGCGCTCCTGTCGCCCGCCGCGACCAAGGGGCTGATCGCCACCTTCCTCGCGCAGGGCGGCAGTTCGGACGGCGAGGGGCCGAGCGCCGCGGAGTACACCGACCGGCTCGCCGCGCTCACCGGCCGGGAACGCGAGGTGCTCGTCCTGGTCGCCGGCGGCCACTCCAACGACGAGATCGCCGAGCGGCTCGCCGTCAGCCCGCTCACCGTCAAGACCCATGTGAACCGGGCGATGGCGAAGCTGGGCGCCAGGGACCGGGCCCAATTGGTGGTAATTGCCTACGAATCAGGCCTGGTGCGCCCCAGGGTGGAGTGAGGGGTGGAGATACGGCGTACTCCACCTGCGGTATGCGCGGCATAAGAAAGCGACCTGGGATTGACGCCCCGGGCCCTGCCGGCAGGCGATCGTATAGATGGGCCGGGTCTGCCCCTCAGCCGCCCGCCCACCTGCCGCGTAAGCCACAGAAGAGAGACCCACCCATGTCCTGGCTGTCCAGATTCAGCCTCGCGCAACGGGCCCTGATCGGTTTGATCTCGATCGTCGCGCTCGTATTCGGGGCGATAGCGATCCCGCAGCTCAAGCAGCAGCTGCTGCCCACCATCGAACTTCCGATGGTGTCGGTCATCGCCCCCTACCAGGGTGCGTCCCCCGATGTGGTCGAGAAGCAGGTCGTCGAGCCGCTGGAGAACTCGGTCAAGGCCGTCGACGGCGTCACCGGGATCACCTCGACCGCCAGCGAGGGCAGCGCCGTCATCATGGCGTCCTTCGACTTCGGCAGCGAGGGCACCAAGCAGCTCGTCGCCGACATCCAGCAGGCGGTGAACCGCGCCCGCGCCCAGCTTCCCGACGACGTCGACCCGCAGGTCATCGCCGGTTCGACGGACGACATCCCGGCCGTCGTCCTCGCCGTCACCTCCGACAAGGACCAGCAGGCGCTCGCCGACCAGCTGGACCGCACGGTCGTCCCCGCCCTGGAGGACATCAGCGGCGTCGGCCAGGTCTCCGTCGACGGTGTGCAGGACCTTCAGGTCTCCGTCACCCCCGACGACAAGAAGCTCGCCGCCGCCGGTCTGAACGCCATGACGCTCTCCCAGGCGCTCCAGGCGGGCGGGGCGACCGTCCCCGCCGGTTCCTTCTCCGAGTCGGGCAAGAGCCGCACCGTCCAGGTCGGCGGTGCCTTCACCTCCCTGAAGCAGATCGAGGACCTGCGGGTCACCGGTCAGGACCCGGCCACGGGCAAGCCCGGCGAGCCGGTCCGCGTCGGTGACGTCGCCAAGGTGAAGCAGGAGCCGTCCACCGCGGTCTCCATCACCCGTACGAACGGCAAGCCGAGCCTCGCCGTGATGGCCACGATGGACAAGGACGGCAGCGCCGTCGCCATCTCGGACGCGGTCAAGGACAAGCTCCCCGACCTCCGCAAGGACCTCGGAGCCGGTGCCGAACTGACCGTGGTCTCCGACCAGGGCCCCGCCGTCTCCAAGGCGATCTCCGGTCTGACCACCGAGGGCGCGCTGGGTCTGCTCTTCGCCGTCATCGTGATCCTGGTCTTCCTCGCCTCGCTGCGCTCGACCCTGGTCACCGCGGTCTCCATCCCGCTCTCCGTGGTCCTCGCGCTGATCGTGCTCTGGACCCGTGACCTCTCGCTCAACATGCTCACGCTGGGCGCGCTGACCATCGCGATCGGCCGTGTCGTCGACGACTCGATCGTGGTCCTGGAGAACATCAAGCGTCACCTCGGCTACGGCGAGGAGCGCCAGTCGGCGATCATCACCGCGGTGAAGGAAGTGGCCGGCGCGGTCACCTCCTCGACCCTCACCACGGTCGCCGTCTTCCTGCCGATCGGTCTCGTCGGCGGCATGGTCGGCGAGCTCTTCGGCTCCTTCTCACTGACCGTCACCGCGGCCCTGCTGGCATCCCTGCTGGTCTCGCTGACCGTCGTCCCCGTCCTGTCGTACTGGTTCCTGCGCGCCCCGAAGGGCGCCACGGAGGACCCGGACCGGGCGCGCCGCGAGGCCGAGGAGAAGGAGGCCCGCAGCCGGCTCCAGAAGCTGTACATCCCGGTGCTGCGCTTCGCCACCCGGCGTCGCATCACCAGCATCGTCATCGCGATCGTGGTGTTCCTCGCCACCTTCGGCATGGCCCCGCTGCTGAAGACCAACTTCTTCGACCAGGGCGAGCAGGAAGTCCTCTCCATCAAGCAGGAGCTGGCCCCCGGCACCAGCCTGGCGGCCGCCGACAAGGCGGCCAGGAAGGTCGAGAAGGTCCTCACCGAGGACGAGGGCGTCAAGGACTACCAGGTCACCGTCGGCTCGTCCGGCTTCATGGCGGCCTTCGGCGGCGGCACCGGTGCCAACCAGGCCTCCTACCAGGTCACCCTGAAGGACTCGGGCGACTTCGACGCCACGCAGAAGCGCATCGACACCGCGCTCGGCAAGCTCGACGGCATCGGTGACACCACCATCGCCGCGGGCGACGGCTTCGGCAGCCAGGACCTCAGCGTCGTGGTCAAGGCCTCCGACGCGGACGTGCTGAGGAAGGCGTCCGAGCAGGTCCGGGCCGGGGTGGCCGGGCTGAAGGACGTCACCGACGTCCAGAGCGACCTCGCGCAGAGCGTCCCGCGGATCTCGGTCAAGGCCACGCCCAAGGCCGCCGAGGCCGGCTTCAACCAGGCCACGCTCGGCGCGGCCGTCGCCGGAGCGGTGCGCGGCACCCCGTCCGGCAAGGCGATCATGGACGACACCGAGCGCGACGTCGTCATCAGCTCCGCCCACCCGGCCACCACGATGGCCGAGCTGAAGGACCTCCCGCTCGGCCCGGTGAAGCTCGGTCAGATCGCCGATGTCGAGCTGGTCCCCGGCCCGGTCTCGATGACCCGGATCGACGGCCAGCGCGCCGCGACGATCACCGCCAAGCCCATCGGTGACAACACCGGTGCGGTCGGCACCGCGCTCCAGAAGAAGATCGACGAGCTGAAGCTCCCGGACGGTGCCACCGCCACCATCGGCGGCGTCTCCGAGGACCAGAACGACGCGTTCCTGAAGCTCGGCCTGGCCATGCTGGCCGCGATCGCGATCGTCTTCATGCTGCTGGTGGCGACCTTCAAGTCCCTCATCCAGCCGCTGATCCTGCTGGTCTCCATCCCGTTCGCGGCGACCGGCGCCATCGGCCTGCTCGTGATCACCGGCACCCCGATGGGCGTACCGGCGATGATCGGCATGCTGATGCTGATCGGCATCGTGGTCACCAACGCGATCGTGCTGATCGACCTGATCAACCAGTACCGGACCCAGGGCATGGGTGTCGTCGAAGCGGTCATGGAGGGCGGCCGCCACCGGCTCCGCCCGATCCTGATGACCGCACTCGCGACCATCTTCGCCCTGCTCCCGATGGCACTCGGCGTCACCGGTGAGGGCGGCTTCATCTCGCAGCCGCTCGCCGTGGTCGTGATCGGCGGCCTGGTCACCTCGACCCTGCTGACGCTCCTGCTGGTGCCGACGCTCTACGCGATGGTGGAGCTCCGCAAGGAGCGCCGCGCGAAGAAGAAGGAGGCCAAGCGCGCGAAGAAGGCGGGCGTGCCCGCCCCGGCCCCCGCGGAGGCGACCGCCTCCGAGGAACCGGAGCCCGCGAAGGCCTGATACGCCCGGCACGACGGGAGGGCCCTGCTCCACGCAGCCGCGTGGGGCAGGGCCCTCTCCCTTTCCGGGGTCGTCAGGCGGCCCCGTTGAGGGCCTGGACCATCCGGAGCCACGTCTCGCCGTGCGGGTGGGCGTGCCGGACGCTCAGCGCGACGATCTCCCGCAGCAGCCTGGCCCGGGTCGCCTCGGGCGCGCGGGGCAGGAGCGTGGCCAGCTCCTCCGGTTCGACGCCCTCGACGGATCCGGCGAGCACCAGGCCCGCCTGGGCGTGGGTGAGGGAGGACAGGCCGTCGTCGAAGACCTGCCCCTCGACGGCCGCGGCGTGCAGCAGCGCGTTGCCGTCCCCCGCCGCCAACGCCCTTTCCACGTACGCCTGGAGCGCGTCGCGGTCCTCGACGAGGCGGTACGCGGCGTCCAGCCCTTCGGTACGGGCGACATCGAGGACGGCGACGTGCGCGAGCGGGGTGTCCTCCGGCGGCCGGGCCCGGAGGATCCCGGGATGGTCCCGGAGGAAGGCCCGTGACTCCGCCCAGTCGGCGCAGTCCACCCACTCCGCCACCTGTTCCGCGAGGATCAGCGGATCGTACGCGGCGGTCACGCCGTGGGCGAGGACGGCCTCGCGGAGCGCGGCGTGCTGCTGTGCGGTGCGGGGGTCCAGGAACGCCAGCTCCTCCAGTGCCGTCGCCGCCTCCCCGCTGCCGAGCACTTCGGCGTTCCGGGACCAGACGTCGCGTGACCCGGGCCAGTCGGGCGCGAACATCCAGGAACCGACGAGGTCCAGCGTCCTGGCCGACAGGGCGAGCCAGGCGGGTGCGGGGGCGAGGGTCTCCTCCTCCCACGCGGTGCGGACCGCGTCGGGATCGCCGTACGCGCGCAGCGCCCGCCGGGCCCGTACGGTCACGGGGTCCGCGCCGCCGTCCGGCGTGGCGTCCCGGTGGAGAAAGGACACCAGTTCCCGTACGCCGGCCGAGGCCCGGGCACCGGGACAGCCCAGCAGGAAGATGCTCCGCTCGGCACCGAGGCGCCGGGCGGTTGCGGGGTGGGCGCCGAACTCCGCCACGGCCTCGTCGAATTCCCGGACCGCCGACGCGTGGTCGTCGGTGAGGGCGAGTGCCCCGGCCAGGTTGGCGAGTGCGGAGACCAGGGACTTCTCGAAGGCACCGGGGTTCTCCAGTGCCAGGGTCCGGTAGGCGGCGGCCGCTTCCCGCGCCGCGCCCACCGCCCCTTCGGCGTCCTGGCCGGCCCCCAGGTGCTTGCTGAGGTTCTGCAGGGAGAGAGCCAGATCGGGCAGGTGGGCACCGCTGAGTTCGTCGACGAGCCCACGCAGGATCCGGACCCCCTCGCCGGCCGGCACCAGGGCCTCCTTCCGGCTGCCGGTGTCGGCGAGGTTCTGGGCCAGAGTGCCGAGTGAGCCCGCGAGAGGGGAGCGGAGGGCAGGCTCGCGTGCGGCGAGTTCACGGAAGAGGGCGACAGCTTCCTCCGAGGCCCGCAGCCCCGCCGTCGGGTCCTTGGCCCTGTTCAGGTGGGCGGCGAGATTGGTGAGTGACGTGGCCAGCTCCGGCCGGAAGACGGCGGGGTGCTGGGCGGCGAGTGCGCGGCGGATGGCGACCGACTCCCGGCCCGCCGTGAGCGCCCCCGAAACGTCGCCCAGGGTTGCCCGGTGGTTGCCGAGGTTGGTGAGGGCCGTCGCGAACTCTGCGAGGAAGGCGTCCGGGTCCTCGGCGGCCAGACGCCCGTAGAGTGCGGTCGCTTCCTCGGCGTTGGGCAGAGCCGTCGCGGGCTCACCCGCGGCGACGAGGTGCATGGCGAGGTTGTTGAGCATCGCGGCCAGGCCCGGGAGGGACGCTGTCGGCCGTTCCGCGGCCAGCTCGCGCTGGATGCGTACGGCCTCCCGCGCGAGCAGCACCGCCGAAGCGCGGTCTCCCGCGGCGGCCGTCTTGTTGGCCAGTGAGGTCAGGGACCGGGCGAGATCCGGCTGGAAGACGTCGGGGTGCTGCAAAGCGAGCCCGGCGTACATGCGCGCGGCATCCCGCGCCGGAGCGAGCGCGCCCTCGTGGTCCCCGGTGGCGGAGATCCGGTCCGCCAGGTTGTGCAGAGCGCCCGCCAACTGCGGCTGGAAGGCGACCGGATGACGCGCGACGAGTTCCCGGCAGATCTCCACGGCCTCCCGCGCGGGCGCGAGGCACCCCGCGAGATCACCGACGTCCTCCCGGTGCACGGACAGATTGGTCAGGGAGCCGGCCAGGGCGGACCGGAGACCGGTGGGGTGGCGCGCGGCCACCTTCCGGTCGACCCGGACCGCTGCCACCGCGTGAGGAAGCGCGCCCACGTGGTTCCCGACGGACTTGAGACTGCTGGCCAGGTTGGTCAGCGCGGAGGCGAGAGGGGCCAGGAACTCGTCGGGGTGCGCCGCGGCGAGCTCGGTGTAGATCTCCACGGCCTCCTGCGCGAGAGGTACGGCGGCCCGGCGCTCCCCGACGGTCGAGAGATTCGCCGCCAGGTTGGTCAGCGTGGCGGCGAGGCCGGGACGGAACGCCGCCGGAGTCCGTTCGACGAGCTGCCGGTAGATGCCGACTGAGTCCAGGGTGAGCGCGAGCGCCCCCTCGCGGTCGCCGATGTCGTGGACACGCCGGCCGAGAGTGCCGAGGGCGAGAGCCAGATCGGGGAGGCACGCGCTTCCGCCCGCGTCGGCGAGGCTCCGCTGGAGCTCGACCGCTTCGCGCGCCGGTGGCAGCGCCCCCTCGCGGTCGCCGATGTCGGCGTACCGGTTGGCAACGTTGATGAGGGTGCGTACCAGCGCCGTGCTGAAGACCCCGGGAAAGGTGCGCTCCAGCTCCTTGTACAGGGTGAGCGCCTCCCGCGCCGCACTCAGTGCTTCGTCGGGACGCCCTTCCGTCCTGAGCCGCTGGGAGAAGAGGATCAACGCCTGGGCCAGAACGGGGACCGCGCCCTCCCCGCCCCGCTCCGCCGGTCCCCTCAGCATCGCGATCCCCGCCGCACCCGCCCGCGCCGCGTGCAGCGCCAGCCCCCGCCGCACGTACGGATCGACCGAGTCCCAGCCGCCGTCCGCCGTCCGCCGCTCGGCGTACGCGACGAGTGCGGCCGGCACCACCTCTCCGGCCTCGGCACCACCCGGCCCCGGCCGGTCCGCGAGATGCGACACGAACTCGCGGTGGTACAGCCGGAACACCGCCTGTCCGCCTTCCGCGTCCTCGACGACATAGCGGCCGTAGACGGACAGCAGCCAGTCCACATCGCTCTCGTCGTACGACACGTCACCGCCGCCCAGCGCCCCGGCGACCTCCTCCCACACGCCCCCGGCGGGCATGCCGCGCCCGACCGTCCACGCGAGGGCCGTCAGCAAGTCGCGTGCGGCGCCGGGAAGTTCGGTGCCGTCCTCCCGGACCCGCACCGGCCCGGCCCGCAGATCCTCCTCGAACGCGGCCTCGATGGAGTCCGGCAGGCCGGCCGGCCACCGGTCGCCACGGGCGGCGCCCGCCCCCGCCAGCAGCGACCCCACCACCAGCCGGGCGAACAGGAACCCGCCGCCCACGGCCGTGGCCCGCGAGGCGACCGCGTCGCCCGTCTCCCGCGCCCGGTCCTGCGGGACACCGGCCTCCGCGCACCGGCGGAACACGTACTCACCGATGTCCTTCTCGGTGTGCGGTTCCCGCTCCAGGTCCGCGGTGGTGACACCCGCGCCGATCAGCCGCGTCAGGGCGTCCGGCAGCGTCTCGTCCCCGCGCCCGTCCTCCGCCAGGCGGCTGCGGAACGCGCGGTCGCGGGAGCCGAGCAGGACCGGGCCCGTCCGGCTGAGCGGGAAGACCAGCTCCTCGATCATGGCGCGCAGGTGCTCGGCGGGTACTTCGTCCAGGCCGTCGAGCACCAGCACCGGCTGCGGGGACAGCTCACGGAGCTCGCCGCGGAAGTCGTCCGTGTTGCGGGGCTCGGGCAGCCCGAGCTGCCGGGCCAGTTCCGAGACCGCCTGGAGGGGGCTCAGGCCCCGCAGGTGTACGGAGGCGAGGGAGCGGCCGGGGTTCAGGCCCGGGTCCGGGTCGTCCTCGCGCAGGCCCCCGTACTTCTCGGTCTCCCTCCGCTGCACGGGGTCCGTGAGGGTCGCGATCCGGCCCAGTACGGCCGACTTGCCGCAGCCCGCCGGGCCGGTCACCAGGAAGAGCCCGGCCTCGTCCGCCGCCAGCCACGCGACGATCCGGCCCAGCACCTCCTTCCGTCCCGTGAAGAACCAGCCCTCCTCGCGGTACCCGACCCCGCGCGCCGCGAGCACCAGGTGCTCCACCAGCCGGGCGGGGGACCCGGGCACATGGCGCGGGTTGGGAAAGACCGGGAGTCCGGTGCCGAGGGTCGCGGGTACCGGCGTCTGGCCCTCGCCGCGCCAGCGCTCGGTCAGCGCGGCCAGCAGGTCCGGGCCGCCGACCAGCTCGTTGCGGGCGCTCCACGCCGAGCGGTACTCGGTGGTGGCGGGACCGTCCCTCAGTACCTCCGCCAACGCGGTGAGCAGGGGGCCGCCGCCGTCCGACGTCTCGTTGCGCCGGCAACTCGCCACGATTCCCAGCCACTTCACCTGCCCGGGCGGCGTGGACATGCCCTCCCAGCGGCGCAGGGCCTTCTCCATGCCCCGGCCCACCGCGTCCCCCGCGTGACAGGTGTCGATGATCACCAGGATCTGGTCCGCGCCCGACGCCACCGCCTCATTGACCAGCGTCTCGGCCGAAATGCCCCGCCTCAGGGCGCGTGCGTCACGCGTCGCCTGTTCGACGTCGAGATCCAGGTCGCAGAGAGCGAGGCGCAGTTCGTCGTCGATCAGCACGCCGTGCCCCGACCAGACGATGATCGCGGGCTTCGCCGCCCCCGTCTCCCGCCAGCCCTCGCTCCAGGTGGTGAGGGCCTCGTCGAAAGCCGTCCAGGACGGGTTCCCACCGCCCGCCACATGCGTCGCGACCCCCAGGCCGTCCAGCAGCCCGGCGATCTCCGCCATCTGGACCGTCGCACCGGCCAGCCGGGGAAAGCTCCGCCGGTCGGCGTACTCCTCACACACCACACACAGCGCCGTTCCCACCGGCTCGCGTCCGTCGACGCCCG
Source organism: Streptomyces sp. NPDC047917 (assembly GCF_043204345.1). Taxonomy (NCBI): domain Bacteria; kingdom Bacillati; phylum Actinomycetota; class Actinomycetes; order Kitasatosporales; family Streptomycetaceae; genus Streptomyces; species Streptomyces sp. NPDC047917. Next base: position 433,986 of record NZ_JBIDCA010000005.1, on the reverse strand, counting down.
CCGGCTCACGTGCTTCGCCGTCCGCCGTTCCCACCGGCTCGCGTCCGTCGACGCCCGCCGGCTCACGTGCTTCGACGCCCGCCCCGCCCGTCACGCCCGCCCCGCCCGTCTCACACACCATCGCCCGCCCCGCCCTCCAGTACCAGCACCAGCGCGGTCATCACGACATGGCCCGTGCTCCCCGTACTCACCCGCACCCGGTGCGGCCCGGCCGGCAGCCCGGCGAGCCGGGCCACGTAACGGCCGCCGCCCAGGTTGCTCAGCGTCCGCGCCCGACCGCCCTCGGCCGCCGCGAAGACGGCCACCCGGTCGTGACCCCGTACGTCCTGGGGGACCGTGGCCCGCAGCTCGTACACCTCGCCCTCGGCGATCACGTCCGGGGCGTCCACCACCAGCGGGACGCCCGCGGTCTCCGTGCCCCGGTGGACCGGCAGGTCCGGGGTGAGCCAGTTGTAGAGGTTCTGGCGCAGTGCCGTGTTGTTCTGGAGCGAGCCGTGCTTCTCCCAGGGCGTGAGCGCGGGCCGTCCCGCCGCCCCCACGTGGGCGCTGGAGAGCCTGGGCACGCGGCCGTCGCCGCCCTCGTCGGCCCCGTCGATCGTGAGCAGACCGGTCAGCCTCTCGCCCCGGACCTCGGCGGTGGTCGGGGTCGGCTGGAGCACCCCGCTGATCGGTACGTACTCCACTCCGTACGCCGTTCCCGCCCCGGATTCCCGCAGCGCCTCGTGGAAACGCGCGGCGTCCTCGATCAGGGCCGCGTCGGTCCCGGGCAGGCCGGTCACCTCACGGGCGTGGCGCAGCGGCCCGCCCGGCTCGGTGATCAGCGCGGCGTAGTCGGGGACGAGCTGGTGGAGGGAGGGAAGGCCGCGGGCGAACGAGGTGAGCCCGATACCGGCCGGGCCCACCCCGTTGACCAGAGAGAGCAGGGCGTCCAGAGAGCCCCGGTACGGCGTTCCGAGCGTGATCACGCGGCGTGTCACCTCCGCGCCGCCGCACCGCTCCACGTAGTGGCGGGCGACCAGGCCGCCCATCGAGTGGCAGATGAAGACGACTCGGGCCTCGGCCCGCTCCGGCGCCGAGGCCCGCCAGCGGCCGAGCTCCTCGTCGACCCGCTCGGCCAGCCGGTCCGCGTTGTAGCGGCAGGACAGCCGCCAGTCGTAGGCGAAGCCGGTCAGATTGGCGGGGGAGTCCGCCTCGTCCTTCTCGCCCCGCCGCCGGAGCGTGAAGTTGTCCTCCAGCCACTCCAGGAAGCCGTCGTAGCCGTCCACGAGCGTCCCGATGCCCAGGAGCCCGTGCAGGTCGCGCATCGGACCGAGCGGGCGCACACCGTCGCCCGGGTGCTCGTCGCCCAGGTCCGGGGGGAGCGCGAGGCCCTTGACGGACCGGCCGAACGTACGGATCCCGTGCAGGAGGGCCCGGCCCGACAGGCCCCAGACCTCGTGCCCGTCCGCGTCCGCCAGCCGACTGCCGAGAATTCCCGGGACGACGACCACCAGGTCGTCCACCGAGCTGCGAGAAGCCATGTGGTGCCGTACCCCCATGAAATGTGCGCTGCGTTGAGTAGCAGCGTAATTACGCTACGGCCACCGTGAGGGCCGTACGGGGGAAATCGGCCCGCTGCCGCCACCTGTGCGAAAGGCCCCGGAGAAGCGCCCGAAGCGCCCCGGGGCCTTTCGCGGCCAGGGTCTTGCGTTTGAGTCGGGCCGGATCAGGCACCGGGGCACGCGAGCCCGGCGTGATCCGAACGAAAGACCTGGGGCTACGGCAGCGCCAGCATCCGCTCCAGCGCGAGCTTGGCGTACTTCTCCGTCTCCGGGTCGACCTCGATCCGGTTGATCAGCTTGCCCTCGGCCAGCGACTCCAGCGCCCAGACCAGGTGCGGCAGGTCGATCCGGTTCATCGTCGAGCAGAAGCAGACCGTCTTGTCGAGGAAGACGATCTCCTTGTCCTCGGCCGCGAACCGGTTCGCCAGCCGGCGCACCAGGTTCAGCTCAGTGCCGATCGCCCACTTCGAGCCGGCCGGGGCCGCCTCCAGGGCCTTGATGATGTACTCCGTCGAGCCGACCTGGTCCGCCGCCGCCACGACCTCGTGCTTACACTCCGGGTGCACCAGCACATTGACGCCCGGTATCCGCGCGCGGACGTCGTCGACGGACTCCACCGAGAAGCGGCCGTGCACCGAGCAGTGCCCGCGCCACAGGATCATCTTCGCGTTCCGCAGCTCCTCGGCGGTCAGGCCGCCGTTCGGCTTGTGCGGGTTGTAGAGGACGCAGTCCTCCAGTGACATCCCCAGGTCCCGGACCGCGGTGTTCCGGCCCAGGTGCTGGTCGGGCAGGAAGAGGATCTTCTCGCCCTGCTCGAAGGCCCACTCCAGCGCCCGCTTCGCGTTGGACGAGGTACAGATCGTGCCGCCGTGCCGGCCGGTGAACGCCTTGATGTCGGCGGAGGAGTTCATGTACGAGACCGGCACGACCTGATCGGCTACCCCGGCCTCGGTCAGCACGTCCCAGCACTCGGCGACCTGCTCGGCGGTGGCCATGTCGGCCATGGAACAGCCCGCGGCCAGGTCCGGCAGTACGACCTTCTGGTCGTCGGTGGTCAGGATGTCCGCCGACTCGGCCATGAAGTGCACGCCGCAGAAGACGATGTACTCGGCCTCCGGGCGGGCGGCCGCGTCACGGGCGAGCTTGAACGAGTCGCCGGTGACGTCCGCGAACTGGATGACCTCGTCGCGCTGGTAGTGGTGGCCGAGGACGAACACCTTGTCCCCGAGCTTCTCCTTGGCCGCGCGGGCGCGCTCCACCAGGTCCGGGTCGGACGGGGAGGGCAGGTCGCCGGGGCACTCGACGCCACGCTCGCTCCTCGGGTCGGCCTCACGGCCGAGCAGGAGCAGGGCGAGGGGCGTCGGCTGGACGTCGAGATCCTGGACGGGGTGGGCCGTGGTCACGTCACGCACCCTTTCTTCTCTGCTGAAAGCCTCTGCGAAGAGCTTCCGCGAAGCCTTTTCGTCTAATTGACGCTATCTATCATATCCGGTTCACGTCACTTTGACGACGGCCATAGTGTCGATGTGACGCATCCCCCCGGCCGACCGGTGTGCGAGCATGAATGGAACAGGCAAGCGCTCGGCCCGGAATGAATCCGCGGTCCCGACGGTTGCAACGTCGGCAAGCAGTCTCCGTACAACCCGGGAGAGAAGCAGATGTCCGTATCGGACGAGACCACCACCGTGAGCGACGGCATCCTCCTGTCCGACGCCGCCGCAGCCAAGGTCAAGGGCCTGCTGGAGCAGGAAGGCCGTGACGACCTGGCGCTGCGCGTCGCCGTCCAGCCCGGCGGCTGCTCGGGCCTGCGCTACCAGCTCTTCTTCGACGAGCGTTCGCTCGACGGCGACGTCGTGAAGGACTTCGACGGCGTCAAGGTCGTCACCGACCGGATGAGTGCTCCGTACCTGGGTGGCGCCTCCATCGACTTCGTCGACACCATCGAGAAGCAGGGCTTCACGATCGACAACCCCAACGCCACCGGCTCCTGCGCCTGCGGCGACTCCTTCAGCTGAGTCCTGAAGGCGGCGCGCACGCCTGAGCGCGACGCGGAACGGCACGACGGCGGCGGCCCCGGATTCCGGGGCCGCCGCCGTCGTCGTGTCCGGGCCGTACCCGGGGCCGATGCTCAGTCGCGGGGCACGTCGCCGCCCGACACCGCGTCGACCACGGTCCGGTCGCCGAGCGGCGCGTCGAGCGTCACCGTCCGGGTCAGCTCCTTGGCGATCATGATGCAGACCTTCTTCCCGGGCTGCTTCGCCTCCGTCACCTTCACGGTCACCCGGTCCTGGCTCTCGGCCGCGCTCGCGGTGTACGTGCTGCACACCCCGCCCCAGAACGTCACCGACAGGGTCCGCCCGTCCGCGCTGTACGACAGCAGCTGCCGCTGGGCCTTCTCCGCGTTGCCCGGGGGCGTCGGGGGCGTCGGGGGCGGCGTGGGGGCGGTCGTCGCCGGGGCGCTCCTCGTCAGGTACGAGGGCGCCACGGCGACCTGTGTCACCGTGGTGCCCCGGCCGCCGGCGGCCTGCTGCACCGAGAAGAGCCAGGACGGTACGAGCGTCTGCTTGCCCGCCACGTACTGCACCGCCAGGCCGAACGCCGCCTTGTCGACCGTCACGGTCGTCGTCGGCCGCTCGGCCCCGGTCCGCGCCCCGCAGCGGGCCTTCGGCGACTCCAGGCCCTCGTCCAGCGGTACGGGAGTGGCGCAGCCGCCGATGTCCGCGCGTGCCGCCTTGCGGGTCGCGGGGCCGTTCAGCTGCTTCAGCGCCTCGGCCGCGCCGATCACCGGATAGCTGTCGCCCTTCTCCAGGCCCTTCAACTGTCCGCTGCCGCCGACGACTTCGCCGTCCGGGCCCACCTGGATCCCGGTCGACCAGCCGTACGTGGGCAGGCCGTCCACCTTCGGGTCGGCGTTCACCACCCGCACCGCACCCATGAGCTGGCCGGAATCCAGCGTGGCGTCGGGCTGCCCCGCCGCCTTCAGGACCGGTGCCGCTGCGGCCCTGGCGGCGCTCTCGCCCACCGGGGAGCCGCTGCCGCCCGGCGCCGGGTTCTTGCCCGAACAGACGGCTCCCTTCCGGCAGTCGTCCGTACCGCCGGAGCCGTACCGGGTGAAGCTCCAGGTGCCCGGGGCCTGCTTGTTCACCCGCAGCACCGGGCCCGAGCCGTCCCCGTCGGACCCCACCTTCCAGTATGTGCCCTCGGCCTGCGGCGTGCCCGCCAGCTTCAGCGCCTTCGCCAGCCGGGCCACCTCGGCCGCCGAGACGGTCCCCACCGACTGCCGCACCGCGGCCGTGCGCGGCCCGTCGGGCAGCTTGCCGGACGCACGGTAGACCACCCGGCCGCCGCTCGGATCGGGCTCGCCCGGCGCGATGCCCTGCGGGGGTGCCTCCGGCGCCGTGGGAGCGCCCGAGTGCTGCCCCAGGGCCAGCGGGGGAGGGGTGCGCCGCCCGCCGTCGTCCGCGCCGCTGCCGGACCTGCCGTCGCCGTCGGCCGCGGTCGCGGCCCAGTACGCGCCACCGCCGCCGGCCAGCAGTACGGCTGCCGCCACCGAAGCCACGGCGAGCGGCGAACGCCGCCGGGGGCCGGTCACGTCGTTGTCGGGTCGCTCGGTGCTCACCGGATCGCTCCTTCGCCTGCCTGGCCGTCACGTGCCGTCGCCCGGCCTGTCGTCCGTCCCCGGACGGGGACAACGGTGGGACGGAGCAGCGGCGCGCGCGGTTCCCTCGCGGGGCTCAGGGCGTGTCGGGTGCGATCGGCGCGGACGTCTCGGCGGCCTCCGGGCGCCGTCCGGGCAGGAGGGTGTCCAGGGCAGGAGGGTGTCCCGTCCGCCTCTCAGTCGCCGTAGTCGGACATGGCGTCGACCAGCCGGGCGGAGGCGGCGGGCACGGTGACCCCGTGAATCCGGGACGGCGCCACCGGAGCGGGGGCGGACTTCGGACGGGCCACCCAGTGCGGAGCCATCCGCGCGCAGTCACCGCGCAGCTCGGCCAGGCTGATTTCGGACTCGCGCGTGGCGATGTGGTTCGACATATCCGCACCGTAGGCACCCCGGGCCCCAGGAAGAAAGCCCTACTATCGGGTAGTTTTTCCCCCTTCATGGCGGGTCCGGGGAACCGGTAGCGTGAACTGTCACGCCGCCCCGGGAACACAGTCACCCGTTCCCCCCGATCTCCGCAGGAGCAGTCTCCCCGTGCGAATCGCAGTCACCGGCTCCATCGCCACCGATCACCTCATGACCTTCCCCGGCCGTTTCGCCGACCAGCTGGTCGCGGATCAGCTGCACACGGTCTCGCTCTCCTTCCTGGTCGACAACCTCGACGTGCGCCGGGGCGGTGTCGCCGCCAACATCTGCTTCGGCATGGGCCTGCTGGGCACGGAGCCGATCCTGGTCGGCGCCGCCGGCTCCGACTTCGACGAGTACCGCGCCTGGCTCGACCGCCACGGCGTCGACACCGGATCGGTCCGGATCTCCGAGGTCCTGCACACCGCCCGCTTCGTCTGTACGACGGATGCCGACCACAACCAGATCGGTTCCTTCTACACCGGCGCGATGAGCGAGGCCCGGCTCATCGAGCTGAAGGCCGTCGCCGACCGGGTAGGCGGCCTCGACCTGGTCTCGATCGGCGCCGACGACCCCGAGGGGATGCTCCGCCACACGGAGGAGTGCCGCTCCCGGGGCATCCCGTTCGCCGCCGACTTCTCGCAGCAGATCGCCCGGATGGACGGCGACGAGATCCGGATCCTCCTCGACGGCGCCACGTACCTCTTCTCCAACGAGTACGAGAAGGGGCTCATCGAGTCCAAGACCGGCTGGACCGACGAGGAGATCCTGGCCAAGGTCGGCCACCGGGTCACCACCCTCGGCGCCCGCGGCGTCCGCATCGAGCGGGCCGGCCAGGACCCGATCGAGGTCGGCTGCCCGGAGGAGGAGACCAAGGCCGACCCGACCGGTGTCGGCGACGCCTTCCGGGCCGGTTTCCTCTCCGGCCTCGCCTGGGGCGTCGGCCTGGAGCGCGCCGCCCAGGTCGGCTGCATGCTGGCCACCCTGGTCATCGAGACGGTCGGCACCCAGGAGTACACGCTGCGCCGCACCCACTTCATGGACCGCTTCACCAAGGCCTACGGCCATGACGCCGCCGCCGAGGTGCGCACCCACCTCGCGTAGTCAGGACAGCCGGCGGACCACATAGGCCGAGCCGCGGTCCGCCGGCTCCTCACCCACGTACTCCTGCTCGCGCATCGCGCACCACGCCGGGATGTCCAGCCGCGCCGCCTCGTCGTCGGAGAGCACGGTCACCGTCCCGCCCACCGGCACGTCCCCGATCACCTTCGCGAGCCGGATCACCGGGATCGGGCACCGCTTCCCGAGCGCGTCGACCACCAGCGACCCGGTCGGGGCGGCCCCCCGGGGCGGCCCGACGGGCGCGCCCAGCCGCTCCCGTACCTCCGCCACCACCCGGGGCAGCACCTCCAGGAAGCGGTCGACGTCCTGGCCGGAGGTGCCGTTCGGCAGTGACACCCGTACGTTCCCCTCAGAAAGCACTCCCATGGCCCTGAGCACATGGCTGGGTGTCAGCGTGCTGCTGGTGCAGGACGAACCGGATGAAACAGAGAAACCCTCCCGGTCCAGCTCGTGCAGCAGTGTCTCCCCGTCGACATAGAGACAGGAGAAGGTCACCAGGTGCGGCAGCCGCCGCACCGGATCGCCGACCACCTCCACATCGGGCACCAGCTCCGGCACCGCGGCCCTGATCCGGTCCACCAGGGCCCGCAGCCGCACGGACTCGGCCGCGGCCTCGGCCCGCACCGCCCGCAGCGACGCCGCCGCCGCGACGATCGCCGGAAGGTTCTCGAACCCCGCGGCCCGCCCCGACTCCCGCTCGTCGGCCGGACCTTGGACGGCGAACCGCACCCCCTTGCGCACCACCAGCAGCCCGACGCCGGACGGCCCGCCCCACTTGTGGGCGCTGCCCGTCAGCAGCGACCAGCCCTCCGGCACCGGCTCCCGGCCCAGCGACTGCGCGGCGTCCACCAGCAGCGGCACCCCCGCCGCCCGGCACGCCTCCGCGACCCCGGCCACCGGCTGCTCGGTGCCGACCTCGTGGTTGGCGGACTGCAGACAGGCCAGCGCGGTGTCCTCGCGCAGCACCGCCGCGTACGCCGCCGCGCTCACCGCCCCCGACCGGTCCACCGGGACCTCGGAGACCGCCCCGCCCCGGGCCTCATGGGAGGCGGCCGAATGGAGCACCGACGAGTGTTCGACCGAGGAGACCACCAGATGGCGGCCGACACGCCGACGTCCAGCGAGCGCCCCGGAAATTCCCGAGTGAACCGCCAGGGTCCCCGAAGGAGTGAATGTGAGCTCGTCCGGGCGGCACCCGACGGCCTCGGCGGCGGCCTCCCTGGCGGCGTCCAGGAGCAGCCGGGCCCGCCGTCCCTCCCGGTACAGCCGGGCCGGATCGGCCCAGCCCTCGTCCAGTGCGGCAAGCAGCGCCTGGCGTGCGACGGGGTGCAGGGGGGCGGCGGAAGCGGTGTCGAAGTAGGGCACGCGGCCACGCTAGCCCGAGGTGGTCGCCGGGCCGGGGACGGGCCTCCCGCGGGGCCAGGAGAGGGGGCGTCAGATGGCGGTCGGAGGCCCGTGTTCCACCCCTTCGGGGAGTCGGACGGCGCGTTGGGCACCCTCCCCGCGCGACCCCAAATAGCGTCCAGTAGGGTTTGGTCCGCATAAACATCCAAACCCCTGCCCGCGTCAGGGCGGCGACCGACCAGAAAGACGGCCGCGCCGACCGCGCGGGCGAGACTCTCGGGAAGGCGCTACGTGAGTCCCAACGGCTCCGACCGCTCGTCGCGGCGCCCGATGCGGCGGAAGCTGCCGCAGGTGCTGACTGCGGGCCTGATCCTGGCGACCGCAACCGGTTGCACATACAAGGACTTCCCCCGCCTTGGTATGCCCACGCCGGTAACAGAAGAGGCACCACGGATCCTTTCCCTCTGGCAGGGCTCGTGGGCGGCAGCGCTCGCCACGGGCGTGCTGGTCTGGGGCCTGATCCTGTGGAGCGTCATCTTCCACCGGCGCAGCCGCACCAAGGTCGAGGTTCCTCCGCAGACCAGGTACAACATGCCCATCGAGGCGCTGTACACCGTGGTCCCTCTGATCATCGTCTCGGTGTTGTTCTACTTCACCGCGCGCGATGAATCGAAGCTCCTCTCGCTCTCCCCGAAGCCGGCCCACACCATCAACGTGGTCGGCTACCAGTGGAGCTGGGGCTTCAACTACATCGAGAACGTGGACGGCTCCGCCGCCACGGGCAGCGAGATCCCCAAGGAGCTCAACGCCATCCCCAACCGGTTCCAGAAGGACTTCCCCAAGGGCGCGGAAGGGGTCTACGACTTCGGCGTCCCGGGAACACGGAACCCGCAGAACGGCAATCCGGGTCCGACCCTGTGGCTGCCGAAGGGCGAGAAGGTCCGTTTCGTTCTGACTTCGCGTGACGTCATCCACTCCTTCTGGGTGGTGCCGTTCCTCATGAAGCAGGACGTCTTCCCGGGCCACACCAACGCCTTCGAGGTGACTCCCAACCAGGAGGGCACCTTCATGGGCAAGTGCGCCGAGCTCTGCGGCGTCGACCACTCCCGGATGCTCTTCAACGTCAAGGTCGTCTCCCCGGAGCGCTACCAGGCGCACCTGGAGGAGCTGGCGAAGAAGGGCCAGAAGGGCTACGTGCCGGCCGGCATCGAGCAGACTGACCCGGCCAGGAATGCGGAGACGAACAAACTGTGAGCATCCTCAACGAACCTCAGGGTGCCGCGGCAGCAGACGACTCGTACGAGGACGAGCTGCCGGTCCGGCGCAAGCAGCCGGGAAACGTCGTCATCAAGTGGCTGACCACCACTGACCACAAGACGATCGGCACGATGTACCTGGTCACATCGTTCGCGTTCTTCTGCATCGGCGGTCTGATGGCGCTCTTCATGCGCGCCGAGCTGGCCCGTCCCGGCACGCAGATCATGTCGAACGAGCAGTTCAACCAGGCGTTCACGATGCACGGCACGATCATGCTGCTGATGTTCGCGACGCCGCTGTTCGCCGGATTCGCGAACTGGATCATGCCGCTGCAGATCGGCGCGCCCGATGTGGCGTTCCCGCGGCTGAACATGTTCGCGTACTGGCTGTACCTCTTCGGTTCGCTCATCGCGGTGGCCGGCTTCCTCACCCCGCAGGGTGCGGCGGACTTCGGCTGGTTCGCCTACTCCCCGCTCTCGGACGCGGTCCGGTCGCCGGGTGTCGGCGCCGACATGTGGATCATGGGTCTGGCCTTCTCCGGATTCGGCACGATCCTCGGTTCGGTCAACTTCATCACCACGATCATCTGCATGCGCGCGCCCGGCATGACGATGTTCCGCATGCCGATCTTCGTCTGGAACGTCCTGCTGACCGGTGTGCTGGTCCTGCTGGCCTTCCCGGTGCTGGCCGCCGCGCTCTTCGCGCTGGAGGCGGACCGTAAATTCGGTGCGCATGTCTTCGACGCGGCCAATGGCGGCGCATTGCTCTGGCAACACCTCTTCTGGTTCTTCGGCCATCCAGAGGTGTACATCATTGCCCTGCCATTCTTCGGAATTGTCTCCGAAGTGATCCCGGTGTTCAGCCGGAAGCCGATGTTCGGCTACATCGGCCTGATCAGCGCGACGATCGCCATCGCGGGTCTTTCCGTGACGGTGTGGGCGCACCACATGTACGTCACGGGCGGCGTGCTGTTGCCGTTCTTCTCGTTCATGACATTCCTCATCGCGGTACCGACCGGTGTGAAGTTCTTCAACTGGATCGGCACGATGTGGAAGGGATCGTTGTCCTTCGAGACACCGATGCTCTGGGCCGTCGGCTTCCTGATCACCTTCACCTTCGGTGGTCTGACCGGCGTGATCCTGGCCTCGCCCCCGATGGACTTCCACGTCTCGGACTCGTACTTCGTCGTCGCGCACTTCCACTACGTCGTCTTCGGCACCGTGGTCTTCGCGATGTTCTCCGGATTCCACTTCTGGTGGCCGAAGTTCACCGGCAAGATGCTGGACGAGCGGCTCGGCAAGATCACGTTCTGGACGCTGTTCGTGGGCTTCCACGGCACGTTCCTGGTGCAGCACTGGCTGGGCGCCGAGGGCATGCCGCGTCGTTACGCGGACTACCTCGCGGCCGACGGCTTCACCGCGCTGAACACGATCTCGACGATCTCCTCGTTCCTGCTCGGCCTGTCGATGCTGCCGTTCTTCTACAACGTGTGGAAGACCGCCAAGTACGGCAAGAAGGTCGAGGTCGACGACCCGTGGGGCTACGGCCGTTCGCTGGAGTGGGCGACCTCCTGCCCGCCGCCGCGGCACAACTTCCTCACCCTGCCGCGGATCCGTTCCGAATCCCCGGCGTTCGACCTGCATCACCCGGAGATCTCGGCGCTCGAACAGCTGGAGCACCACTCCGAGGATGACAAGGCCCTCGCTGGTGGCAAGGAGGCCGGCAAGTGAAGATCCAGGGCAAGATGTTCATCTGGCTCAGTGTTTTCATCCTCGCCATGGCCGTCACGTACGGCGTGTGGTCGAAGGAGCCGGCCGGTACCACCGCGCTCGTCCTCGGCTTCGGGCTGAGCGTCATGATCGGCTTCTACCTGGCCTTCACGGCCCGGCGGGTCGACGCCATGGCGCAGGACAACAAGGAAGCCGATGTCGCGGACGAGGCCGGCGAGGTGGGGTTCTTCTCCCCGCACAGCTGGCAGCCGCTCTCGCTGGCGGTCGGCGGTGCCCTCGCCTTCATGGGAATCGTTTTCGGCTGGTGGCTGCTCTACTTCTCGGCCCCGATCATCCTGATCGGTCTGTTCGGCTGGGTCTTCGAGTACTACCGCGGTGAGAACCGCACCCAGTGACACCGCGTCACCGCTCCACCTGACGGGGGGCCCGTACTTCTCCACCGAGAGGAGTGCGGGTCCCCCGTTCGCAGTCACACCGCGCGCTGAAACGGATGAATCTTCATAGCGTGGGTCCATGAACCACACGCCGCGCATCCGCCCCGTAGTGAGCTGCACTCTGCTGGTCGTGTCCCTGGTCGCAGGTGTGACCGCCTGTGGTGGGTCCGGTGGCCACCCGCTCGCGGAGAAGCCGTACGACGCGGCGGACGAGGTCTCCGCCAACGCGTCGGACGGCGACGAGAAGGTCGACCCCGGCAAACCGCTGGAGGTCACCGTCAACGGCGACGACGGCCGGATCACGGACGTGTCGGCCGTCGACACGACCGGCCGCCACCTCGCGGGTGAACTCGACGCGGACGGGAAGCGGTGGCACTCCACGCTCCCGCTCGCCGCCGGCACCCGGTACACCGTCAGCGTCGGCGTGGAGGACGACGACGGCGCTCCCGGCAGCCGTACGCTCTCCTTCGGGACCACATCCGCCAAGAAGTTCCTGAAGGTCGCCTTCGGGCCTCAGGCGGGCACCTACGGCGTCGGACAGCCCATCACGGCGGAACTCAGCGCTCCGGTCAAGGACAAGGCCTCCAGGGCCAACGTCGAGCGCGCCCTGCGGGTCCGCTCGACGCCCGCCGTGACCGGCTCCTGGTACTGGGTCGACGACAAGACCCTGCACTACCGCCCCAAGGACTACTGGCCCGCCAGGGCGACCATCGACGTCACCAGCGGCCTGGCCGGCGTCAAGGTCACCGACGCCCTCTACGGAGCCCCCACCAAGCCGCTGCGGCTCACCACGGGCGACCGCATCGAGGCCGTCACGAACGCCGCGGCGCACTCGATGACGGTCAAGCGCGACGGGAAGGTGATCAACACCATTCCGGTCACCACCGGCAAGCCCGGCTTCTCCACCCGAAACGGGGTCAAGGTCGTGCTGGGCAAGGAATACCGCGTACGTATGCGCGGGGAGACGATCGGTATCGCGGAGGGCTCGTCCGACTCGTACGACCTACAGGTCTACTACGCGACGCGGGTCACCTGGAGCGGCGAGTACGTGCACGCGGCTCCCTGGTCCACCGGCTCGCAGGGGTACGCGAACGTCAGCCACGGCTGCACCGGCATGAGCACCAGCCAGGCCGAGTGGTTCTACAACACCGTGCGTCCGGGCGACATCGTCACGGTCGTGGGCAGCCAGGGCGAGACGATGACGCCGTTCGACAACGGCTTCGGGGACTGGAACCTGTCCTGGGCCAAATGGCTGAAGGGCAGCGCCCTGCAGAAGAACACCGCCCCGGACCGTACGGAGACGATCCAGGCGGCGCGACTGCGCCCCGTGGTCTGACCGGGCCGGGGAGGTGCGCTGCCCCTCGGAGGGGCCGCGGACGGGGCCGCGGCGGGCCTCAGGCGTCCACGCAGGCCCTGCTGCGCAGCAGGGCGGCCAGGGCGTCCGCGAACTCGACCGGTTCGACCGGCAGGGTCACCGCGGCGTCCGCACGGCTCCAGGTGGCCAGCCAGGCGTCCTGCGGGCGCCCCATCAGCAGCAGCACCGGCGGGCACCGGAAGACCTCGTCCTTGATCTGCCGGCAGACGCCCATGCCGCCCGCGGGCGCCGTCTCGCCGTCCAGCACACAGACGTCGACGCCGCCGCGGTCCAGCGCCTCCAGGACGGCCGGCAGGGTGGCGCATTCGAGGAATTCCACCGGTGGCACGTCGGCCGCAGGCCTGCGCCCGGCTGCCAGCCTCACCTGCTCACGGGTGTTGGCGTCGTCGCTGTAGACCAGGACCGTGGCGGTCGGCTGCATTGTTCCTCCGTGACATCTGTGTCTTCGGGGCTTTCCGGGCATGAACCGATGCGCGGATCGTACTCCGCCCGACGGCCTGTCAGCACCGCTTCGGACCGCCGATCCATGGGCCGTTCGGGGAGGACACACCCGGCTGACACACCGAACGGCACCCCCCGGGGTGAGGGCGGGATAAGCGACCGACATAATGTCGGTCGTGGCGACAGCAACGACAGTAGAAACCGGGCACGCGCACCCGTCGGTCAATCGACCGAACCTCACCAGCGTCGGAACCATCATCTGGTTGAGTTCCGAGCTGATGTTCTTCGCGGCCCTCTTCGCGATGTACTTCACCCTGCGATCGGTGACCGGACCGGAGCACTGGAAGGAAATGGCTTCGGCCCTGAACTTCCCGTTCTCGGCGACGAACACCACGATCCTGGTGCTCTCCTCACTCACCTGCCAGCTCGGCGTCTTCGCCGCGGAGCGGGGCGATGTGAAGAAGCTCCGTGCGTGGTTCGTGATCACTTTCGTGATGGGTGCGATCTTCATCGGAGGCCAGGTCTTCGAGTACACCGAGCTGGTGAAGAAGGACGGCCTCTCGCTGTCCTCCGACCCGTACGGCTCGGTGTTCTACCTGACCACCGGCTTCCACGGGCTGCATGTGACAGGCGGTCTCATCGCCTTCCTGCTCGTTCTGGGCAGGACATACGCAGCCAAGAGGTTCACCCACGAACAGGCGACCGCCGCCATCGTCGTGTCCTATTACTGGCACTTCGTCGATGTCGTGTGGATCGGCCTCTTCGCCACGATCTACATGATCAAGTAACCGGGTTCGAACCCGAACCACATCCAGCATCGACGCAGAAGATCCTGACACCGGGGTAATCCGTGAAAAAGCTCTCCGCACGACGACGCCATCCGTTGGCGGCGGTCGTCGTACTACTCCTCGCGCTGGCGGCCACTGGGGGGCTGTACGCCGCGTTTGCGCCCGCGAGTAAGGCGCAGGCCGACGAAACCGCCCAGTCCCTCGCCATCGATGAGGGCAAGAAGCTGTACTCCGTCGGTTGCGCCAGCTGCCACGGAACCGGCGGTCAGGGCACCACCGACGGGCCGAGCCTGGTCGGCGTGGGCTCCGCCGCCGTTGACTTCCAGGTCGGTACGGGCCGTATGCCGGCGCAGCAGCCCGGCGCCCAGGTACCGAAGAAGAAGGTCATCTACAACCAGGCCCAGATCGACCAGCTCGCGGCGTACGTCGCGTCGCTCGGCGCCGGCCCGGTCGTCCCGACCAAGAACGACGTCAACCCCGAGGGTGCGGACATCGCCAAGGGTGGCGACCTGTTCCGTACCAACTGCGCGCAGTGCCACAACTTCACCGGTGAGGGCGGCGCGCTGACGAACGGCAAGTACGCGCCCAGCCTTGAGGGCGTGGACCCGAAGCACGTCTACGAGGCCATGCAGACCGGCCCGCAGAGCATGCCGTCCTTCCCGGACACGACGATGCCCGCGCAGCAGAAGCGGGACATCATCGCGTACATCCAGACCGTGAACAGCGCCCAGGCGGAGAACCCGGGCGGGCTGAAGCTGGGCGGCCTGGGGCCGGTCAGTGAGGGTCTGTTCGCCTGGATCTTCGGGCTCGGCGCACTGATCGCAGTTGCCATTTGGGTCGCGGCCCACACCGCTAAGGCCAAGAAGTCATGAGTAGCCAAGAGATTCCAGACGAGAACCTGCCCGCTGAGCAGGGCACCGCGCACGGCGCGGTAGAGGTCGCCGACGACCCGTTCGCCGACCCGGGGCTGCCGGCCCACAAGCCGCGCATCCAGGACATCGACGAACGTGCCGCGAAGCGCTCCGAGCGCGCCGTCGCGTTCATGTTCACGCTGTCCATGCTGGCGACGGTCGGCTTCATCGCCTCCTACGTCATCTTCCCGGTCGACAAGATCGTGTACATCTGGCCCTTCGGCCATGTGAGCGCGCTCAACTTCTCCCTGGGTCTGACTCTGGGCGTCGCCCTCTTCGCGATCGGCGCCGGCGCCGTCCACTGGGCGCGCACGCTGATGTCCGACGTGGAGGTCGCCGACGACCGGCACGCCATCGAGGCGACGCCGGAGGTCAAGGCGAAGGTCATGGCGGACTTCGCGGCCGGTGCCGAGGAGTCCGGCTTCGGACGGCGCAAGCTGATCCGCAACACCATGTTCGGCGCGCTGGCCCTGGTGCCGCTCTCCGGTGTCGTGCTGCTGCGCGACCTCGGTCCGCTGCCGGAGAAGAAGCTCCGCAACACCCTGTGGGCCAAGGGCAAGCAGCTCATCAACATGAACACGATGGAGCCGCTGCGTCCCGAGGACGTCGCCGTCGGTTCGCTGACCTTCGCCATGCCCGAAGGGCTGACGGAGGAGGCGGAGGACTTCCAGAACCAGATCGCCAAGGCCGCGCTGATGATCATCCGCATCGAGCCGGACAACATCAAGGACAAGCGCGAGCGCGAGTGGGCCCACGAGGGAATCGTGGCCTTCTCCAAGATCTGCACCCACGTCGGCTGTCCGATCAGCCTGTACGAGCAGCAGACGCACCACGTGCTCTGCCCGTGCCACCAGTCCACCTTCGACCTCTCCGACGGCGCCCGCGTCATCTTCGGTCCGGCCGGTCACGCCCTCCCGCAGCTGCGGATCGGCGTGAACAGCGAGGGCAACCTCGAGGCGCTCGGTGACTTCGAAGAGCCCGTCGGTCCTGCATTCTGGGAGCGCGGATGAGTACTGCGACCACGAACACGCCCGGTGCGGCAGCACCGGGCAATCGCAAGGCGCCCGCCGGTGAGCGGGTGGCCGACTGGGCGGACGGCCGGCTCGGGATCTACTCCCTGGCCAAGTCCAACATGCGCAAGATCTTCCCGGACCACTGGTCCTTCATGCTCGGTGAGATCGCCCTCTACAGCTTCATCATCATCATCCTCACGGGTGTGTATCTGACGCTGTTCTTCCACCCGAGCATGAACGAGGTCGTGTACCACGGCTCGTACGAGCCGATGCAGGGCATCAAGATGTCGCAGGCGTACGCCTCGACACTGGACATCAGCTTCGACGTCCGCGGTGGTCTCCTGGTCCGCCAGATCCACCACTGGGCCGCGCTGATCTTCCTGGCCGGCATGTTCGTGCACATGATGCGCGTCTTCTTCACGGGCGCGTTCCGCAAGCCGCGTGAGATCAACTGGCTGTTCGGCTTCCTGCTGTTCGTGCTGGGCATGTTCACCGGCTTCACCGGCTACTCGCTCCCGGACGACCTGCTGTCCGGTACGGGTGTCCGGTTCACCCAGGGCGCGATCCTGTCGATGCCGATCGTCGGCACGTACATCTCGATGTTCCTGTTCGGCGGAGAGTTCCCCGGTCACGACTTCGTCGCCCGGTTCTACTCGATCCACATCCTGCTGCTGCCGGGCATCATGCTCGGTCTGCTGGTGGCGCACCTGATCCTGGTCTTCTACCACAAGCACACGCAGTTCGCGGGTCCCGGCCGGACGAACAAGAATGTCGTCGGCATGCCGCTGCTGCCGGTGTACATGGCGAAGGCAGGCGGGTTCTTCTTCCTGGTCTTCGGCATCATCGCCATCATCGCGGCCATCGCCACGATCAACCCGATCTGGAACATCGGTCCGTACCGTCCGGACCAGGTGTCCACCGGCGCCCAGCCCGACTGGTACATGGGCTTCGCCGAGGGTCTGATCCGAGTGATGCCCGGCTGGGAGATCAACCTCTGGGGTCACACGCTGGTCCTGGGCGTGTTCATCCCGCTGATGGCCTTCGGACTGGTGCTCGCGATCATCGCGGTCTACCCGTTCATCGAGTCCTGGATCACCGGGGACAAGCGCGAGCACCACATCCTGGACCGCCCGCGCAACGCCCCGACCCGGACGGCCTTCGGCGTCGCCTGGATCACCGAGTACGTCATCGTCTTCATCGGCGGTGGCAACGACCTGTGGGCCACGCACTTCCACCTGTCGCTGAACGCCATCTCCTGGTTCGTACGGATCTTCATCTTCGTCGGCCCGGTCCTCGCGTTCATCGCCACCCGGCGGATCTGCCTCGGCCTCCAGCGCCGCGACAAGGAGAAGGTGCTGCACGGACGCGAGTCCGGCATCATCAAGCGCCTGCCGCACGGTGAGTTCGTCGAGATCCACGAGCCGCTCGGCCCCGAGCAGCTGCACACGCTCACCGCGCACGAGCAGTACGAGCCGGTCGAGCTCGGCCCGACGGTCGACGAGAACGGTGTCGAGCGCAAGGTGTCGCCCCTGAAGAAGCTGCGGGCCCGGCTCAGCAAGGGCTACTACGGCGAGGACAACCAGATCGCCAAGCCCACCGTCGAGGAGTACAAGGAGATCACCAGCGGCCACGGTCACCACTGATCGCCTGAACTGATCGCCACAGCAGGAGCCCCGTCCATTCGATGGACGGGGCTCTTTGCCGTCCCCGGCGCTGGATAGGGTGGGGGTGATCCCTTTTACCGGCTGTGGACCCCAGGAGCGGACCATGAACGTTGTGACCCCGATCGGCGGCGACAGCGTGGCGGACCGTACCTGGCCCGGCGTGCTGAACCCCCTGCTGCGCGGCGAGGACCTCACCGCCGACGACACCGCGTGGGCGATGGACCGCATCATGCGCGGTGAGGCGAGCGATGTGCAGATCGCCGGATTCGCGGTCGCCCTGCGCGCCAAGGGCGAGACGATCGACGAGGTCTCCGGCCTGGTACGGGCGATGTACGAGCACGCCAACACGATCCACGTGCCCGGCCGCACGGTCGACATCGTCGGCACCGGCGGCGACCTCGCCAAGACGGTGAACATCTCCACCATGTCGGCGGTCGTCATCGCCGGTACCGGCGCCAAGGTCGT
Organism: Streptomyces sp. NPDC047917; assembly: GCF_043204345.1. Taxonomy (NCBI): domain Bacteria; kingdom Bacillati; phylum Actinomycetota; class Actinomycetes; order Kitasatosporales; family Streptomycetaceae; genus Streptomyces; species Streptomyces sp. NPDC047917. Next base: position 415,838 of record NZ_JBIDCA010000005.1, on the reverse strand, counting down.
CAAGCACGGCAACCGCGCCTCCTCGTCCGCGAGCGGTTCCTCCGACGTGCTGGAGAAGCTGGGTGTCAACCTGGACCTCAGCGCGCAGCGGGTCGCCGAGGTCGCCGAGGAGGCGGGCATCACCTTCTGCTTCGCGGTGAAGTTCCACCCCGCCCTGCGGTACGTCGCCAGGGCCCGCAAGGAGCTCGGCACGCCGACCACGTTCAACATCCTCGGACCGCTCACCAACCCGGCCCAGGTGCGCTCCCAGGCCGTCGGTGTCGCCGACCTGAGGATGGCGCCCATCGTCGCCGGTGTCCTTGCCGAGCGCGGCAATTCGGCGCTGGTCTTCCGGGGCGACGACGGCCTGGACGAGCTGACCACGACCGCGACCTCGCGGGTCTGGGTGGTCCGGGACGGAGCGGTGCGCGAGGAGACGTTCGACCCGCGCGACGTCGGCCTGGAGCTGGTGCCCGTCCAGGCCCTGCGCGGCGCGGACGCCTCGTACAACGCAGATGTGGCCCGGCGGGTGCTGGCCGGCGAGCGGGGGCCGGCCCGGGACGCCGTGCTGCTCAACTCGGCAGCGGCGCTGACGGCTCTCGACCCGACGGACGGCACGCTGAACGAGCAGCTCGCGGCCGGGATCGCGAAGGCCGCCGAGTCCATCGACTCCGGTGCGGCGGCGCGGGCGCTGGAGCGCTGGGTGGCGGCCAGCAACGCCTGAGCCTGCTCTGAAACGGGCGCAGATGTGGCGCAGGGCGCAGTCCGGATCCTGGACTGCGCCTTGCGCGTCTTCGTACATATGGCAGGATGCTGGGCAGGTCATGAGTGACAGCGACTACGGCCCCGGCCCGCTGTCCGGCAACCCTCCGTCCGTGGCGGGGTGCCCCGGGTGAAGACCAGGCCGTAGGCAGCGAGGTCTGCGGCAAGCGCGGGCCCCTCGGCATCTGTGAATGCCAACCCCCGGGGTCCTGGTCCCCAGGGAGCCTCTTGTGAGCATGCGAATGCGATAGGGCCGTCGGCCCTCTTCCGCACCCCTTTTTTTCACTTTCTCCGCTGCGCTGCCGCGTATCCGCCGGCGCATGCGATTCGCCTGCCTCTTACGGGAGTTCGCCATGTCTGTCTTCACCGCTGTCGCCGACCAGTCGCTTTGTGCACCTCTGCCGGTTCTGGGCCAGGATGTGACGGTTCCGCTGGTCACGGGCGGTGAGGTCGGCTACGCCGCGCTCGACTACGCCGCCAGCGCCCCCGCCCTCCAGCGGGTCTGGGACGACGTCGCCGCGTACGCCCCGTACTACGGCAGCGTCCACCGCGGCGCCGGGTACCTCTCGCAGCTCTCCACGGACCTCTTCGAGAACAGCCGCGCCACCGTCGCGGAGTTCCTCGGCTGCCGCGCCGGTGACCAGGTGATCTTCACCCGCTCGACGACCGACTCGCTGAACCTGCTGGCCGCGGTGGTCCCGGCCGGCTGCCAGGTCTTCGTCTACGAGACCGAGCACCACGCCTCGCTGCTGCCGTGGCGCGACGCCCGGGTGACCTACCTGAACGCCCCGCGCACCCCGGCCCAGGCCGTCGAGACGCTGGAGCGGGCGCTCGCGGAGCGCGACCCCTACGGCCCCGCGCTGGTCTGTGTCACCGGTGCCTCCAACGTCACCGGCGAGCTGTGGCCGGTGAAGGAGCTGGCCGCCGCCGCGCACGCGCACGGCGCCCGGATCGTGCTGGACGCCGCCCAGCTCGCCCCGCACCACCCCGTCGACATCGCCGAGCTGGACGTGGACTGGGTCGCCTTCTCCGGGCACAAGCTGTACGCGCCCTTCGGCTCGGGCGTACTGGCCGGCCGGGCCGACTGGCTCCAGGAGGCCGAGCCCTACCTCGCGGGCGGTGGCGCCTCGCGCAAGGTCGCCCGTCGCACCGATGGCGGGGTGGACGTCGAGTGGCACTCCACCGCCGCCCGTCACGAGGCCGGTTCCCCCAACGTCATCGGCGTGTACTCCATCGCCGCCGCCTGCAAGGCGCTCACCGAGGCGGGCTTCGGCAACCTGGTCGCCCGGGAGCAGCACCTCGTCGCCGCGGTCCGCGCCGGCCTGGCCGAGGTCCCCGAGGTGAAGGTGCTCTCGCTGTTCGGCGACGACGCCCCGCGGGTCGGCGTCATCTCGTTCGTGGTGGAGGGCTGGAACAGCTCGCACTTCGCCGCCGCGCTCTCCGCCGAGTACGGCATCGGCGTCCGCGACGGACTGTTCTGCGCCCACCCGCTGGTCCGCACCCTGCTGGGCAGCGACCCGCAGGAGGCCGGCGAGTGCGGTGCGCCGGAGGCCGAGCCGGGGGAGCTCTCACTGAACGCGATCCGGGTGAGCTTCGGCGCCGGTACGCCGGACGAGCACATCGAGCGGTTCCTCCGCGCGGTCAGGGAACTGGTCGGCCAGGGCGCCCGGTGGAAGTACCGCACCGAGGACGGCCGCTGCGTCCCGGACCGGGGTGCGGCGACGCAGCTCTGAGGCCGGCGGGCGGCCCGGAGGCACACAGCACTTCGGCGGGGGACGGGCAGCCTTGCGGCCCGTCCCCCGCCGAAGTGCCGCGGGGGTGGTGAGGTGCGTGCCTACGCGTCGAGGCCGATGGCGAAGGCGGCCTCCAGGTCGTGCTGGGAGTAGGTACGGAACGCCACATGGGTGTCGGTGGCCTCGACGCCGGGGATCTTGCTGATCCGGCCGGGGATGACATCGGCGAGATCGTCGTGCTTGGGCACCCGGACCATGGCGATCAGGTCGTACGTACCGGTGACCGAGAAGACCTCGCTGACACTGTCCAGCGCGGCGATGGCCTCGGCGATCTCGGGAATCCGGTCCACGCTGGTTTTGATGAGCACGATCGCGGTGATCACGGCTGGCTTTCTCCCTCGGTGGCCGTGGCTGGTCCCTTCACTCTATCCGTACGCCGGTAACGCCCCCAGGCGTAGAGAAAGCCGAGGGCGAAGCCCACCACATGGGCCAGATAGGCCACGCCCGGCCCCCCGCTGCCCGCGCCCTGGACGGCCAGCCACTGGAGGGCGAACCAGAAGACCAGCACGATCCAGGCGGGGAAGCGCAGCGGCAGGAAGAAGAGGAACGGGAACAGGCTGGTGACCCGGGCCCTGGGGAACAGGTACAGGAACGCCCCGAGCACCGCCGAGATCGCCCCCGAGGCCCCCACCAGGGTCTGGTCCGACGTGGCGTGCGCGGCCGCGTAGGCCACCAGTGCGAGGTAGCCGGAGATCACGTAGAAGAAGGTGAACCCGATGCGGCCCATGCGCTCCTCGGTCATCGCCCCGAACACATACAGGAAGAGCACGTTGCCGAGCAGATGCAGCCAGCTGCCGTGCACGAACAGGGCGGTGAGCGGGGTGAGCAGGGCGTGCGCGGAGCCGTCCCACAGCTCGCCGGGGATCACGCCCCAGCGTTCGAAGTACCCGGCCTGGGCGGCGAGCAGGGCATCGGCGGTGCCGGGGACCGGGTTGAAGCCGGACAGCGGGCTGATCACGAAGACCAGGGAGCAGACCGCGATCAGGGCATGGGTCACCAGTGGGCCGCCGGAGGTGACCGTCCGTAGCAGCCCGCCGGTCAGCCTGCCGGGCACAGCTCGCCGATCGATCATGAACAGAGCATGACGCAAGCGGAGGGAACGGGACAGACCGCCTCGCCGTGTCGGGGGGACACGGTGAGGCCGTAGGGTTACGGCAGGACATCCGCAGTTCGACGGCGCACCGCGAGATCCTTGAAGCAAGGCAGCACGAGGCTCGACGAAAGAGGACGCAACGATGACGACGGTTCCCCAGCCGACCGACGGGACTCGCTGGCGCTGCACGCTCTGCGGAAATCTCACGCGCTTCGACGTCACCCGCTCCTCGAAGGTCGTCGAATACGTCCATCTCGACCTGGCCGGTGAGTCCAGCGTCGAGGAACGTGAGGTGGTCAGTGAGACCATCGAGTCGGTGCGCTGCCGTTGGTGCAACGCGGTGGACCAGATCGAACTGGTGGACAGGCCGGGTGCCGACTCCTGACGGAGCCGCGCCCACAGACATTTGGGGTGACGGATGGTGGAGCAGCCCGCTAGCGGCGCCGAGTCGGCCGGGGCGGCCGACGACGCCGTCGAGGCGCTCGACCGCCCGCTGCCCGAAGGCGTACGGCGGCGGGTCGTCGCGCTGGTCTCGGACGCCTTCGGCGGCCTGACGGTCACCGAACTCCCGGCCCAGCTGCGGCAGTACGCCCGCTTCACCCCGACCCGGCGGGCCAAGTTCGCCGGGAACGCGATGGCGGCCGCCCTGGAGAGCGACTCGCTGTTCCGGCAGCGCATCGGCGATCGGCTCAAGGAGGGCCAGCCGGAGCTGGCCGGTGCCCTGGAGGCCGGGGCGCCGCCGGCCGCCGCCGACCCCGTCGACGTGGCTGCCGCGGCCTATGTGCTGCGCCCGGCGGGCTGGGTCAAGCTGGTCGCCGCCGCCGGCGAGGAGGTCCAGCGCGCGGACGCCGAGCGCGCCGACGAGGAGAGCCGCCGCGAGCTGGAGCGGCTGCGCGAGGAGCTGGTCCGGGCCCGCTCCCAGACGAAGGCCGAGACGGAGCGGCTGCGCGTCGAGCTGGACGCCGCCCGCAAGGAGGCCGAATCCCTCCAGCGCAAGCTGCGCAGTGCCGTCAGCGAGGTCAAGCGCGGCGAGGCCGCGCTGCGCCGCAGCCGTGCCGAGACCGACGCCGTACGGTCCGAGACGGCCGCCCAGGTCTCCGCGGCCGAGAGCGAGAGCCGCCGGCTCAAGGCGCGGCTGGGTGAGGCCGAGGCGTCCGTGGAGGCGGGCCGCCGGGCGGCCAGGGAGGGCCGCTCGGTCGAGGACATGCGGCTGCGGCTGCTGCTGGACACGGTGCTCGACGCGGCGAGCGGGCTCCGCCGCGAACTGGCCCTGCCGCCCTCCTCGATGCGTCCGGCGGACAGTGTCGACGCGGTCGAGCCGGGCCGGATGTCGCCCAAGGACATTGCCGCCAGGGCCCTTTCGGAGACCGACCCGGCCCTGCTCGACCAGCTGCTCGCGCTGCCGCAGGCGCATCTGATCATCGACGGCTACAACGTCACCAAGACCGGCTATCCGCAGCTGCCGCTGGAGAAGCAGCGGTTGCGGCTGCTGGGCGGGCTCTCGATGCTCGCCGCGCAGACCGGCGCGGAGATGACCTGCGTCTTCGACGGTGCCGAGCTGGCGGCCCCGGTGCTGCTCGCACCGCCGCGCGGGGTCCGGGTGCTGTTCAGCAAGCCCGGGGTGACCGCCGACGAACTCATCCGTCAGCTGGCGCGCGCCGAACCGCCGGGCAGGCCGGTCGTGGTGGTCTCCACCGACCGCGAAGTGGCCGACGGAGTCGCCAAGGCGGGCGCCAGGCCCGTTGCGTCCGTCTTGCTCCTGAAGCGCCTTTCGCGCGTCTAGCGGCACTTGCCGGTTCTCGGTGGAATTCGGGGAACGGACCGTCAGGTCACCGCTACACCCCGTGCGTCGTGGGTAAAGAAGTGCGGTCCGTGACGAGATTTTTCCGGCGAGGATTTGAACTGATCACAAGATGGTCACTAGGGTCAGGCCTCGAACCTTCGCACGGTTGATCACCCATCCGGGGTGACGGTGAAGGCACCGCCGAGTCCGTGACGTGCACGGAGCCGGGGATTCACATCCCCCACAGCCCGGTAGGCGGCTCGAGGAAGAAGGAGCTCGCCTCCGTGGCGTCCCACCGTCGTCCCAAGCAGCCGAGCCGCGCTCGTGTGACCGTGCTCACCGCAACCGCCGCCGCAGCCGTCGCCCTGTCCTCCCAGGCGGCCCAGGCCGACCCGAAGCCCTCCAAGAGCGAGGTCAAGGCGAAGGTCGAGAAGCTCGGCCACGAGGCCGGCGAGGCCAACGAGCAGTACTACGGCGCCAAGGAGAAGCAGCAGAAGCTGGAGAAGGAAGTCGGCGCGCTGCAGGACAAGGTGGCCCGCGGCCAGCAGGAGATCAACACGCTCCGCAACGGCCTCGGTTCGCTCGCCGCCGCGCAGTACCGCTCCGGCGGCATCGACCCGTCGGTGCAGCTCTTCCTCTCGTCCAACCCGGACACCTTCCTCGACGAGGCCTCGGCCCTCGACCAGTTGACGGCCAAGCAGACCGAGACCCTGGGGAAGATCCAGGAGAAGCAGCGGTCCCTCGCGCAGGAGCGCAAGGAGGCCCAGGACAAGCTCGGTGACCTCGCGGACGTCCGCAAGACGCTCGGCGAGAAGAAGAAGAAGCTCCAGAGCAAGCTCGGCGAGGCCCAGCGCCTGCTCAACTCGATGACCGCCGCCGAGCGCGAGAAGATGCGCGATGACCAGCAGCGCGCCAGCCGCTCCGCGGGCGACCGCGTCGACCTGGGCAACGAACTCCCCGCCTCCGCCTGGGGTGCCGCGGCCCTGAACGCCGCCAAGACCCAGGTGGGCAAGCCGTACCAGCGCGGTGGCACGGGCCCCAGCGCCTTCGACTGCTCCGGGCTGACCCAGTGGGCCTACGCCCAGGCCAACGTCCAGATCTCCCGGGTCACGTACACCCAGGTCAACGACGGCGTCCGGATCGGGCGCAGCGCGCTGAAGCCGGGCGACCTGGTCTTCTTCAACAACACCTCGCACGTGGGTCTCTACGCGGGCAACAACACCGTTCTGCACGCCCCGTACACCGGCACGGTCGTGCGCTTCGAGTCGATGAACACCATGGGCAGCTTCCAGTTCGGCGTGCGCGTCGGCTGACGACGCCCGAACGGGCGAATTCCCGCGCCCGCGCCGACAGTCCGCCCCGCCGGAGACCACAGGTCACCGGCGGGGCGCCGTCGTTTCCGCCACACTTCCTCCCGGCGCGGTCTTTGGCCGCTCCGTGATCGTCCGACTACTGTCTGCCTGCCGTGCAGCTCCCGGTCGTCGGTCCGCCCGCCCCGGGCGGCAGGGGCTGCGCGCGTCTGCGTACAGCGGAAGGGAGTGCGGCGTCCTGTGGTGTCCCATCGCCGTTCCACACAGTCCGGCCTCAATCTGAGCGTCCGGGCCACCGTTCTGTCCGCCGCGGCGGCGACCGCGGCCGCCACCCTCGGCGCGGCCACCGCGAACGCCGACCCGCAGGACGCGCCGAGGACCGCCAAGGCCCGCGTCGACCGGCTGTACACCGAGGCGGAGCGGGCCACCGAGCAGTACAACGCGGCCGGTGAGAACATCGGCCGGCTGCGCGGCGAGGTCGACCGGGCCCAGGACCGGGCGGCCCGCGGGCAGGAGCGGGTCAACCGGATGCGTACGGCGCTCGGTTCGGCGGCGAGCGCGCAGTACCGCTCCGGTGGCATCGACCCCTCGCTCGCTCTGCTGCTCTCCTCCGACCCGGACAGCTACCTCGACCGGGCGGCCGTGCTGGAGCGCCTGACCGGCCTTCAGGCCGCCGAGCTGCGGGAACTCCAGCAGGTCCAGCGCGGGCTGACGCAGACCCGGGCGGAGGCGGCCCGCGCGCTGGCCGAACTGGAGCGCAGCCGGGCGGACGCCACCCGCCACAAGCGGACCGTCGAGCGCAAGCTCGCCGAAGCCAGGAAGCTGCTGGGTGCGCTGCCCGGCGCCGACCGGGCGGAGTTCGAGCGGGCCTCACGCGCCGGCCGGGACGCCGGGTACCCCGCCATGGCCGGTCTCCCGGCCGGCTCCGCGCGGGCGGCGGCCGCCGTCGTGGCGGTCCGGCAGGCGCTCGGCCGCCCGTACATCTGGGGGGCCAACGGACCGGCCGGATTCGACTGTTCCGGGCTGATGCAGTGGGCGTACGCCCGGGCCGGGGTCAGCCTGCCCCGCACCTCGCAGGCCCAGCGGTACGCGGGACACATGGTGCCGCTCTCCGCGGCCCGCCCCGGCGACCTGGTCGTCTACCGCGCGGACGCGAGCCATGTGGCGATGTACGTCGGCGACGGACAGGTGATCCACGCCCCGTACCCCGGGGCCCCGGTGCGTTACGACCCCGTCGGCATGATGCCCGTCTCGTCGGTCACCCGCGTCTGACCGTACCCTCGATCGGGTGATGCGGCGGCGGGGACGGAACGGCGGGCGACGGGCGGCGGGAGCGCTGCTCGCGGGAGCGCTGCTCGTCTCCGGCTGCGCGGCCCCCGACGGCGCCGCCCCCGGATCCACCACCCGGGCCGTCCGCGCCACGCTGGACCGCCGGGCCGCCGCCGTGCTGGACCACGACACGGACGCCTACCTCGCCACCACGGATCCCGGGGCCACCGCGCTGCGCGCGGCCCAGCGCCGGGAACTCGGCAACCTCGCCGACGTACCGCTCGGCTCCTGGACGTACCGGCTGCGCGACGTGACCGCCGAGGGCGCCGACCGGGCCACCGCCGACGTCGAGCTGCGCTACCGGATCAAGGGCTACGACGCGGCGCCGGTCACCGCGGACCGGGTGCTCGACCTGAAGCGGGACCGGGCGGCCGGCCGCTGGTACGTCGTCGGCGACCGGGCGGTCGGGGACGGTGCCGAGCTCTGGCAGCAGGGCGACGTCCGGGTGGTGCGCGGGAAGCACAGCCTGGTGCTCGGCGTCGGCCGCACGGACCGGGAGCTGAACCGGATCGCCCGGACCGCGGACCGCGCGGTGCCCGCCGTCTCGGCCGCCTGGCCGGAGCGCTGGGCGGGCCGCGTGGTGGTGCTCGTGCCGAGGACCGTACGGGACATGGCGGGGCTGCTGGGGTCGACGGACGCGGACTACCGGGGGATCGCCGCCGTCACCACGGGACGGACCGGCGGCACGGGCCGGGCCCCGGCGGACCGGGTGATCGTCAACCCGCAGGCGTACGGCACCCTCGGCGCCTTCGGGCAGCGGGTCGTGCTCACCCACGAGACCACCCATGTAGCCACCCGCGCCCGCACCTCCGCCGCGACCCCGACCTGGCTCTCCGAGGGCTTCGCGGACTGGGCGGCCTACCTCCCCGAGGACCGCACCGCCGCACAGATCGCGCCCGGACTCGCGGAAGCAGTCGCACGCGGCGAACTGCCGGCCGGGCTCCCCACCGACGAGGACTTCGGCTTCGCGGGCGACCCCGCGCGCCTGGCGAGGGCGTACGAGGGCGGCTGGGCGGCCTGCGAGCTGATCGCCGACCACTGGGGCGAGAAGAAGCTGCTCGCCTTCTACCGGGCCGTCGGAGGTCACCGGGGACGGGACGGAGCGGTGGAGCAGGCCATGCACGAGGTGCTCGGCACGACTCCCGAGGACTTCACCGTGCTCTGGCGCGACCACCTGCGCACCACGCTCGGCTGAGCGGACGGGCGGCTCAGACCTCGACCGGCTCCGCCGCACGGCCGCGCCCGGACCGGGCGGCCGGACCGCCCTCGCGCGCCACCGCGGTGACCGTCCGCCGCCACAGCCGGCGGCAGGCGATCAGCGTCGCCGCGACCAACAGGCCGTTGCGCAGGAACATCAGCGTCACGCCCGTCGCGTCGCTGGTCACCACGTGCACGAAACCGAGCGGGAACTCCCACTGGGTGACGCCCGTCGCCGCCAGCACCAGACCGGCCGGCAGCACCATCCGGCTGTCCCGGAACACCAGGCACACCGCCGCCAGACCGACCAGCCACAGCATGTACTGGGGGCTGATCACCCGGCTCGTCGTCGTGAACAGCAGCACCGCCGCGAACGCCGCGTCCGCCGGGGTGCTCACGCCGAACTCACGGGCCCACAGCCGCCACAGCAGCAGCCAGCCGAACGCCAGGACCGACAGACCGAGGGCGAGCGTGCTCACCAGCGGCACGTGCGGGCCCAGGAACTCCAGGGAGCCGTAGTGCAGTTCCACCCGGCCCTGCCAGCCGAACTGCCGCGCCACATGGAAGACCAGCGCCCCCAGCGACTCGACCTCGGTGCCCCGGTCGCGCTGGAACCCCAGGAAGGCCAGTGCCCCCGGCATCGCCAGGGTGCACACCACCAGCAGCCCGGCCGCCGTCACCGCCGCGGCCGTCCACGCCACCCGCGTCCGCCGCCCGCGCGCCGTACCGGCCAGGATCAGCGCCGGCCACACCTTCAGCAGCGCGCCGACGGCGGCCAGCGCCCCCAGCACCCGCGGATGCCGCACCCCGGCCAGCAGCGCCGCCACCGCGACCGCCGTGACCATCACGTCGTAGCGGGCGTACGCGGTCGTGCCGAGCAGCGGCACCCCCGCCACCCACACCCAGGCGCCGGCCGGCCACCGGCCGTCCCCCCGGCCCGCGTACAGCAGCAGCCCCAGCACCAGCAGGTCGCAGACGAACGCGAGGACGAAGAAGGCCGAGGCGTAGTCCAGGAACGGCAGCAGCGCGGGGGAGAGGACGGCGAGCGCGGCCAGCGGCGGGTACTGCCAGGTGACGTCGGACTGCGGATACGTACCGGTCTTCAGGACCTCGGACCAGCCGTGGTAGATCACCGAGACATCGCTGGTCACGTCCGGTCCGGGCAGCGTGATCACCTTGGTGACGCAGAGCAGCAGCGCGACCCTGGTCAGGGCCCACACCGCGACAGCGAGCCGCGCGCCGGTCGATCCCGTCATGACGGCCTCATCCGTTCTGGTCGGGGGGTACCCGGTGGGTACCGGGCAGTACGAGGAGCCATGATGCCCGCCCGGAGCGCGCGAGAGCCATCGGGCCGGGCTGCCGGTACTGTCGGCCGGGATGGACAAGACCCTGATCGTGACCAACGACTTCCCGCCCCGCCCCGGCGGCATCCAGGCGTTCCTGCACAACATGGCGCTGCGCCTGGATCCCGCACAGGTCGTCGTGTACGCCTCCACCTGGAAGCGGACCCCCGAAGGCCGCGCGGCCACCGCCGCCTTCGACGCCGAGCAGCCCTTCACCGTCGTGCGCGACCCCGTGACGATGCTGCTGCCCACCCCCCGGGTCACCCGGCGCGCGGTGCGGCTGCTGCGCGAGCACGGCTGCACCTCCGTCTGGTTCGGTGCCGCCGCCCCGCTCGGGCTGATGGCACCGGCGCTGCGCAGGGCCGGCGCCCGCCGCCTGGTCGCCACCACCCACGGGCACGAGGCGGGATGGGCGCAGCTGCCCGCGGCCCGGCAGCTGCTGCGGCGGATCGGCGAGGGCACGGACACGATCACGTACCTGGGGGAGTACACCCGTTCCCGGATCGCCCCCGCCCTCACCCCCGGGGCCGCCGCACGGATGGTCCAACTGCCGCCCGGCGTCGACGAGAAGACCTTCCACCCGGACTCCGGCGGGGACCGGACCAGGGCCGGGCTCGGCCTCTCGGACCGGCCGGTCGTCGTCTGTGTGTCCCGGCTCGTGCCGCGCAAGGGCCAGGACACGCTGATCCTCGCGATGCCCGCGATCCTGGCGCAGGTGCCGGACGCGGTGCTCCTGATCGTCGGTGGCGGACCGTACGACAAGGAGCTGAGGCGGCTGGCCGAGGAGACCGGGGTCGGGGAGTCCGTGCGGTTCACCGGACCGGTGCCCTGGGAGGAACTGCCCGCCCACTACGGCGCGGGCGACGTCTTCGCCATGCCGTGCCGCACCCGGCGCGGCGGCCTCGACGTGGAGGGGCTCGGCATCGTCTTCCTGGAGGCCTCCGCGACCGGTCTGCCGGTGGTGGCGGGCGACTCGGGCGGCGCGCCCGACGCGGTGCTCGACGGCGAGACCGGGTGGGTGGTGCGCGGCGGCAGCGCGCAGGAGTCGGCCGACCGGATCGTCACGCTGCTGCGCGACCCGGAGCTGCGGCGGCGGATGGGGGAGCGGGGGCGGGCCTGGGTCGAGGAGAAGTGGCGCTGGGACCTGCTCGCCGAGCGGCTGCGGGAGCTGCTCTGAGCCACGTACGCCAGAGGGGCCCGCACGCGCCGTGCGGGCCCCTCTCGCGGATGCGTCCCGGTCGTCAGCCCCGGTAGATCGACTCGATCTCGTCCGCGAAGTCCTTCGCCACCACGTTCCGCTTCAGCTTCAGCGACGGCGTGATGTGGCCCGCCTCCTCGGTGAACTGCGAGTCCAGGATGCGGAACTTGCGCACCGACTCCGCCTTGGACACGGCCGCGTTGCCGTCGTCCACCGCCCGCTGCACCTCGGCCAGCAGCTCCGGGTCCTCGCGCAGCGACACCGCCGTCGAACCGGCCGGCTTGCCGTGCTCCGCGGCCCAGCGGCCCAGGAACTCCTCGTCCAGGGTGACCAGCGCACCCACGAACGGCCGTCCGTCGCCGACCACCATGCACTCGGCGACCAGGGCGTGCCCGCGGATCCGGTCCTCGATCACCGCGGGAGCGACGTTCTTGCCGCCCGCCGTGACGATGATCTCCTTCTTGCGGCCGGTGATCGCGAGATAGCCGTCCGCGTCCAGCGTGCCGATGTCACCGGTGTGGAACCAGCCGTCGGCCAGCGCGTCGGCCGTCGCCGCCTCGTTGTTCCAGTAACCGGTGAACAGGTGCTCGCCGTGCAGCAGCACCTCGCCGTCGTCGGCGATCCGCACCACCGAACCGGGCAGCGGCTGGCCGACCGTACCGATCTTCTGCCGGTCCCACGGGTTGAAGGCGGTGGCCGCGCACGTCTCGGTCAGGCCGTAGCCCTCCAGGACGGTGAAGCCGATACCGCGGTAGAAGTGGCCGAGCCGCTCGCCCAGCGGCGCGCCGCCGGAGATCGCGTACTCGCCGCGCCCGCCGAGCACCGCGCGCAGCTTGCCGTAGACCAGCCGGTCGAAGAGCCTGTGCTTCAGCCTCAGGCCCAGCGGGGGGCTCTGCGGAGTACCCAGCGCGCGGCTGTAGGCGATCGCCGTGTCCGCGGCCTTGTCGAAGATCTTCCCCTTGCCGTCGGCCTGCGCCTTGGCGCGTGCCGCGTTGTACACCTTCTCGAAGACCCGCGGCACACCGAGGATCAGCGTCGGCCGGAACGAGGCCAGTTCATCGGTGAGGTGCTTGATGTCCGGCACGCAGCCGAGCTTGATCGGGGCCATCACCGCGGCCACCTCGACCAGCCGCCCGAAGACGTGCGCGGCGGGCAGGAAGAGCAGTACGGAGCACTCACCGGTACGGAAGAGCGGCTTCAGCCGCTCCACCACGTTGCCGCACTCGGCGAAGAAGCTGCGGTGCGTGAGCACACAACCCTTGGGGCGGCCGGTGGTGCCCGAGGTGTAGACGATGGTGGCCGGGTCGTCCGCCTTGGCGCTCGTCATCCGCAGGTCCAGCGTCTCGTCCGAGACGTCCTCCCCGATCGCCGTCAGCCCGCGGATCGCGTCGTCCTCGATCTGCCAGATGCCCTTCAGGGCCGGCAGGTCGGCCCGGACGGAGACCACGGAGGCCTGGTGCGCCTCGGACTCCACCAGACACAGGGTGGCAGCGGAGTCACCGAGGATCCACTGGATCTGCTCGGGCGAACTGGTCTCGTACACCGGGACGGTGACCGCGCCGGCGCTCCAGATCGCGAAGTCCAGCAGTACCCACTCGTAGCGGGTGCGCGAGAGCAGGGCCACCCGGTCACCGGCGTCGACGCCCGCGGCGATCAGCCCTTTGGCGACGCCCCTGACCTCGGCCAGGAACTGCGCGGCGTTCACATCGGTCCACGAGCCCCCCACCTTGCGGCTCATCACCGCGACGTCGGGATGCTGAGCGGCATTGCGGCGGATGAGATCCGTCAGGTTGCCGTCCGAGGGGACCTCGTACAGGGCCGGAAGGCTGAACTCGCGCAAGACTGCTGCTCCTCATCGGGCTCCGGTGCCACGGCTCTGTGTGACGCACCGGCTGCGGTCCAAGATTGGCAGGTGCTCAGTGGGGTGAGCACGACTGGACTGCCCGGACGTTACCCACCAGTACTCGGTTCCCGATAGGGGGTTCCGGTCAGATGTCTTACGCGTCACACATCACGGTGATCCTTGGGCGCACAGTAGTCCACCCGTATGACCGGGCGAAGATTTTCGCAGGTCCGGCGGCCTCTACCCAGGTGACCGGCGGAGTCCTAGGGTGATCGTCATGCGAGCCGGACCGGACAGCACCAGACAGCGCACGCGTATCCATGTGGTCAGCGACGTGCACGGCAACACCGAGGCGCTGGCCCGCGCCGGGGACGGCGCCGACGCGCTGGTCTGCCTCGGTGACCTGGTGCTCTTCCTCGACTACGCCGACCACTCGCGCGGCATCTTCCCCGACCTCTTCGGCGTGGAGAACGCCGACCGGATCGTCGCGCTGCGCACCGCGCGCCGCTTCGAGGAGGCCCGCGAGTTCGGCCGGGGCCTGTGGGCGGGCCGGGACCGCAACGCGGCGATCGTCTCGGCGGTGCGCAAGCAGTACGCCGAGCTCTTCGCGGCCTTCCCCACCCCGACGTACGCCACCTACGGCAACGTCGACATCCCCGGCCTGTGGTCCGAGTACGCGCATCCCGGCACCACCGTCCTGGACGGCGAACGGGCCGAGATCGGCGGCCGCGTCTTCGGCTTCGTCGGCGGCGGTCTGAAGACCCCCATGAACACCCCGTACGAGATCGGCGACGAGGAGTACGCGGCGAAGATCGAGGCGCTCGGCCCGGTCGACGTGCTCTGCACCCACATCCCGCCCGATGTGCCGGAGCTGACGTACGACACAGTGGCGCGCCGCTTCGAACGCGGCAGCCGGGCCCTGCTGGACGCCATCCACCGGACCCGCCCCCGGTACGCCCTGTTCGGCCACGTCCACCAGCCGCTGGTGCGCCGGATGCGGATCGGCGCCACCGAATGCGTGAACGTCGGCCACTTCGCGTCCACCGGCAGGCCCTGGTCCCTGGAGTGGTGACCACACCGGCGCCGGACCCTGGAACGAGGCGCCGCGCACACGCGATAGCCTTCTGACGGCAGGCATCTGCCGACGCACCGGTACACCGCACTGGAGGAGCCACGGCGATGGCTGAACACACCAGCTCGAGCATCACGATCGAGGCGGCACCGGCCGACGTCATGGGAGTGATCGCCGACTTCGCCCGCTACCCGGAGTGGACCGGTGAGGTCAAGGAGGCCGAGGTCCTCGCCGAGGACGACCACGGCCGCGCCGAGAAGGTCCGGCTCGTCCTCGACGCCGGAGCGATCAAGGACGACCACACCCTCGCCTACACCTGGATCGGCGACTACGAGGTCAGCTGGACCCTCGTCAAGTCCCAGATGCTGCGCGCCATCGACGGCTCCTACGCACTGGCCCCGCTCGGCGACGGCGACCGCACCGAGGTCACCTACCGGCTCACCGTCGACGTCAAGATCCCGATGCTCGGCATGATCAAGCGCAAGGCCGAGAAGGTCATCATCGACCGGGCCCTGGCCGGACTGAAGAAGCGCGTCGAGTCCGTCCCGAAGGCCTGATCCGGATGCGTACGGTCCTCGTCACCGGTCCCGGCGGCGCCGGCCGTACCACCGTCGCGGCGGCGACCGCGCTGGCCGCCGCCCGCCGGGGCCGGCGCACCCTGCTGCTGACCGCCGACGGCATACCCGGCTTCCCCGAGGACACCGAGCCCACCGAGGTCACCGACGGGCTGTGGTCCGCCCGCGTCGACTCCGGCGAGCACTTCCGCGGCGAACTGCTCGCCCTCCAGGACCAGGCCTCCGTCGTACTGGACCTGCTCGGCGGGAACCGGCTGGACGGCGAGGAGCTGACCGAGCTCCCCGGCAGCACCCAGCTCGCCCTGCTGCACAGCCTGCGCCGCGCCGCCGAGGGCGACTGGTCGCGGGCCGGCCACGACCTCCTCGTCGTCGACCTGCCACCCCTGCGCGAAGCACTCGCCCTGCTCGCCCTCCCCGAACAGCTGCGCCGCTATCTGCGCCGGCTGCTCCCCCCGGAACGCCAGGCCGCCCGCGCCCTGCGCCCGATGCTCGCCCAGCTCGCCGGTGTGCCCATGCCCGCCCAGTGGCTGTACGAGGCGGCCGCCCGCAGGGACGCCGAGCTGGCAGCCGTGCAGACCCTGATCGAGGCCCGCGACACCACGGTCCGGCTGGTCGCGGAGCCCGGCCCCGCCGCCGAGGACGCCCTGCGCACCGCCCGCACCGGCCTCGCCCTGCACGGACTGCGGGTCGACGCCCTCGCGGTCAACCGGGTGCTGCCCAGGCACTCGGCCGACCCCTGGTTCGCGGAACTCGCCGCCCAGCAGGAGAAGACCGTCGACCACTGGTACGAGGAGTGGGCGCCCGACGCCGCGCTGCGCGAGGTGCCCCACCTCGGCCGCGACCCGCGCGGCCCCGACGACCTCGCCCGCCTCGACACCGCGGCCGGCGCCTCCCGCGCGGACGGCGGACTCGCCGGGGGACTGGAGGGCCGGGGCCCCGGCCGGGCCGACGATCCCTGGTGGGTGGAGAGCCCCGACACCCCGGACGGCCTCGACGGGCTGCTCCCCGGCGCCCGGATCGTGACCACCGGCCCGCCGTCCGGCGACGGCGACCCGGTCCTCGTCTGGTGCCTGCCGCTGCCCGGCGCCGCCAAGAAGGACCTCCAGCTGGTCCGCCGCGGCGACGAACTGCTGCTCACCGTCGGCCCGTTCCACCGGATCGTCCCGCTGGAGTCCGGACTGCGCCGCTGCACCGTCTCCGGCGCCGCCCTCACCGACGGGGTGCTCCGGGTCCGGTTCACGCCGGACCCCGGGCTGTGGCCGAGGACGGGCTGAACGGCGCGTCGCGCTTCGGGTAACGTCGGTAGTACGTGCCCCGTATGCCGGGCCGCCGGCACACCACGTCGCAGGAGTCCGCCATGAGCGATGCCACCGATCGTCCCGTCGACGACGACGCGTGGGCGAAGGCCTGCGCCGAGGACCTCGAAGCGGAGAAGGCCCGCCGCCGGGCCCAGCACGGCCCGCCGCCCGGCTCCGCCGCCGAGGAGCTGCGCAAGCTGGTCGACGCCGTGGCCGACAAGTTCTCGTCCCTCCAGTCGCCGCTGTTCGGCGCGGCGGCCCAGGGCACCGTGCAGCAGATCATCAAGCAGGCGAAGTCCGCTGTCGAGCCCGTCATCGAGCGCAACCCCGACGTCTTCGACCACATCGCCGCGGCCGGCGGCGAACTCCTCGCCGCCTACCGTTCCGCCGTCGAGGGCCAGGAACGCCGCTGGACCCAGGGCACCCAGGACCCCGCCGGCACCGAGAAGAAGGCAGACGACCCCTCCGACCCCCGTGACGAGGGCCCCGCCGCGGGCGAACACATCGACCTGGACTGACCGGCACCGAAAGGGCCGGGTCCCCGGCTCGGGTACGGTTGGCCTCAGCGGGGCTCGACCGGAACTGAGGGATTCATGGGACTCACCATCGGCGTCGATATCGGCGGCACGAAGATCGCGGCTGGAGTGGTCGACGAAGAGGGCCGGATCCTCTCGACGCACAAGGTGCCGACCCCGCCGACGGCCGAAGGCATCGTCGACGCCATCGCCTCGGCCGTGTCCGGTGCGAGCGAGGGCCGTCGGATCGAGGCCGTCGGCATCGGCGCCGCCGGATACGTCGACGACAAGCGCGCCACCGTGCTCTTCGCGCCGAACATCAACTGGCGGCACGAGCCGCTGAAGGACAAGGTCGAACAGCGCGTCGGCCTTCCCGTCGTCGTCGAGAACGACGCCAACGCCGCCGCCTGGGGCGAGTACCGCTTCGGTGCCGGCCAGGGCCACGACGACGTCATCTGCATCACGCTCGGCACCGGCCTCGGCGGCGGCATCATCATCGGCAACAAGCTGCGCCGCGGACGCTTCGGTGTGGCCGCCGAGTTCGGCCACATCCGGGTCGTCCCGGACGGTCTGCTCTGCGGCTGCGGCAGTCAGGGCTGCTGGGAGCAGTACGCGTCCGGACGCGCACTCGTCCGGTACGCCAAGCAGCGTGCCAACGCCACCCCGGAGAACGCCACGATCCTGCTGTCGCTCGGCGACGGCACGGTGGACGGCATCGAGGGCAAGCACATCAGCCAGGCCGCCCGGCAGGGCGACCCGGTGTCGGTCGACTCGTTCCGCGAGCTGGCCCGCTGGGCCGGCGCCGGACTGGCCGACCTCGCCTCGCTCTTCGACCCGTCCGCGTTCATCGTCGGCGGCGGCGTTTCGGACGAGGGCGAGCTGGTGCTCGACCCGATCCGCAAGTCGTTCCGGCGCTGGCTGATCGGTGGCGAATGGCGCCCGCACGCCCAGGTCCTCGCGGCCCAACTGGGCGGCAAGGCCGGTCTGGTGGGCGCGGCCGACCTCGCCCGTCAGGGCTGAGCCGGCCGGACGGCAGCGAACCCGGACGCCCGTCGCGCCCTTGTGGCAGCGGCGGGCGTCCGTCGTATCGTGAGCCGCATGGTCCTGACGCCACTGCCCGACTCCCGTACCGAGCCGGACGGTTCGGCCGTCATCAGAGTGCTCAGCTACAACATCCGGTCGATGCGCGACGACCGCGAGGCGCTGGCCCGCGTCATCAACGCCTGCGCCCCCGACCTCGTCCTCGTCCAGGAAGCACCGCGGTTCTTCCGCTGGCGCAAGCGCGCGGCCTGGCTCGCGGCCCGTACCGACCTGGTCGTGCTCGGCGGCGGTGCCACGGCGGCCGGGCCGCTGCTGCTCTGCTCGCTGCGGGCCACCGTGGAGCGGACGCAGGACGTGCTGCTGCCGCTCACCCCAGGGCTGCACCGCCGGGGCTTCGCCACCTCGGTGGTACGGATCGCGGGCACCCGGATCGGGCTGCTGAGCTTCCACCTCAGCCTGCAACGGGACGAACGCCTGGCCCAGACCGAGATGCTGCTGGAGCGGCTGGACGACATGGGTGTCGAGCACGCGATCGCGGCCGGCGACCTCAACGACGTACCGACCGGGGGCGCGTTCCGGCGGCTGGCCGGGCGGCTCCAGGACTGCTGGGCGGTCCGGCCGTGGGGCGAGGAGCACACCTACTCGCCGGACCACCCGCGACGGCGCATCGACGCGATCTTCGCGACGGAGGGGATCGAGGTGCTCGGCTGCGGAGTCCCCGCCGGGCTGCCCGGGGTCACCGAGGCGGACCTGCGGGCGGCCACCGACCACCTGCCGGTGCTGGCGGTGCTGCGGGTGCCCGCGATGCTGCCCTGACACCCGAGCTCCGCCCCGGTCTCAGACGACCGCCCCGCGCCCGGGGTCGTCGCCGTCCTCGTCGTCGTCGTTCATCCGCGCCACCAGCGTGACGAAACCGCCCAGGAAACCGCCGACGCAGACCGTCGTCAGCCACCAGGTCATGTCCCACCGCAACAGCACCGCGATCAGCATCAGCACCGGACCGCCGACGACCGCGAGCCAGGCGAACTTCGCCGTGACATCGGCCTCCGGCAGCGGCGGCGGCTCCGGCGGGACGAAATGCCCCTCGTCGCCGCCGTCCGGATCGCCGTCCTTCGGCTCCGGGACCTCGTAGTCGCGCGGACCGATGACTCCGGGCGCGAAGACCACCGAGCTGCCGAGCGGCTTCTCCGGCGGCTTCGCGGACTTCGTACCGATCCCCTTGTCCGGATCCAGGACGGGCTGGTCGTCGTCCGGCAGCGCCAGATCCTCGATCGACCTGAACGGCCTGGCGCCCGGCGGGTCCGGCGGCTCCTCGCCGTACCCGGCGACGATCGCCTGCCACGCGGCGTCCTCGTCGACCGGCGGCTCGGACCGGGTGCCGTCGGCGCCCGGTGCCGCCTGCTGTGCCGCGCCGTCCTGCGGGCCCGTGCCGTCGTCGGGCACGGCCGCTCCCTCGGCGGGGAGAGGCTCGCGCTCCTCCTCGCTGCCCGCGCGCTCCGCGTCGTGCTCAGCCACCTGACGTGCTCCCCTTCTTTCCGACGCTCGGGGCGAGGCGGCCGATGAACCGGTAGCTCTCGTCGAAGATCCGCTCCGCATCGTGGTCCAACGTCGCGACGTGGTAGCTCTGTTCCAGCAGGATCTCCTCGATGTCCGTCGACGACACCCGGCTGAGGATGCGGGCCGAGTCGGCCGGCGGCACCACGTGGTCCTGCGGGCTGTGCAGCAGCACCAGCGGCTGGGTGACCTGGGGCAGCTCGGCATCGACCAGACGGAAGAACTTCCGCAGCGAATGCGCCGCGTGCAGCGGCACCCGGTCGTACCCCACCTCGTCGGACCCCGCCAGGGCGATGTCGCTCGCCAGCCCCTTCGTCGTCCGCACCAGATGGCGGGCGACCGGCAGCGCGTACGCCGACAGGCCGTGCACCTTGTTGGCCGGGTTGACCAGCACCAGGCCGCTGATCGCGTCCCCGTGCTTCGCCGCCAGCCGCAGCGTCAGCGCGCCGCCCATGGACAGCCCGAAGACGAAGACCTGGGCGCACCGTTCCAGCAGGGAGCGCAGCTCCCGGTCCACCTCCGCGTACCAGTCCTGCCAGCCGGTGAGCTGCATGTCCTCCCAGCGGGTGCCGTGCCCCGGCAGCAGGGGCAGCGAGACCGTGAGCCCGCGCTCCGCCAGGTGGTCGGCCCAGGGGCGCAGCGACTGCGGGGAACCGGTGAATCCGTGACAGAGGAGGACGCCGACCTCTCCGCCCTCGTGGCGGAACGGCTCGGCTCCGGGAAGGACCGGCACCGGGGTCTCCTGTTCGTGAGGCTCGCGGGGGAGCGAAAGGGGGAGTGCAGAGGATTACTTCACCGTACGCGACCGGGCCGACACCGACCAGGGCCGTCACCGACACCGACCGGAGCCGTCACGGGCACCGACCAGGGCCGTCACCCGCTGCGGCCGCCACAGCGGCTCCGTGCCGGGCGGGAGCGCGGGCGCCCCACGGGTTAAGGTCTGTCGGACAGCACACAGGAGGCACCCGAGTTGATCTACGGCGCAATGAAGTTCTCCATCGGCGGCTCACTGAAGCTCGCCTTCCGGCCATGGGTGGAGGGCCTGGAGAACATCCCCGCGCAGGGACCGGCGATCCTCGCGAGCAATCATCTGTCGTTCTCCGACTCCTTCTTCCTGCCGGCCGTCCTGGACCGCAAGGTCACCTTCATCGCCAAGTCCGAGTACTTCACCGCCCCCGGAGTGAAGGGCAAGCTGACCGCCGCCTTCTTCAAGGGCGTCGGCCAGCTCCCGGTGGACCGCTCGGGCGCCCGCGGCGCCGGTGAGGCGGCCATCAGGGCGGGCATCGAGGTCATCGAGAGCGGCGGCCTCTTCGGTATCTACCCGGAGGGCACCCGCTCGCCCGACGGCCGTCTCTACCGGGGCAAGCCCGGCGGGCTGGCCAGGGTGGCGCTGGCCACCGGGGCGCCCGTCATCCCCGTCGCGATGATCGACACGGAGAAGATCCAGCCGCCCGGCCAGGTGATGCCCAAGCTGATGCGCCCCGGGATCAGGATCGGCAAGCCGCTCGACTTCAGCCGCTACCACGGCATGGACGGGGACCGCTTCATCCTGCGCTCGGTCACCGACGAGGTGATGTACGAGATCATGAAGCTCTCCGGCCAGGAGTACGTCGACATCTACGCGACGGCGGCCAAGCGGCAGATCGCGGACGAGGCCAAGCGCCGCGCCGAGGCGGAGAAGCACAAGGACACCGGGTCTGCGACGCAGGGGTGAAGGAACGGTACGGCGCGTGAACGCGTCCGTTCCGTCCAGGGGGTGGGGTTTGTGGCCAGGCGTGAGCGGGTCGTACGTATGTCGGTCGAGCAGCCGCTGTGGAGTGCGCTGACCGCGTATCGCATCCTGACGATGCTGTACGCGGTACTGCTCGCCGTCTTCGGCCGGGAGAAGTACGACCGGCCGTGGGTGGCCGTCGCCTTCCTGGCGGTGCTGGTGGTCTGGACGCTCGCCACCCTCCCGAAGGTCTCGAACGCCACCGCCTGCACCAAACGCTTCCTCGGCGCCGATCTGACCGTCGCGCTCACCGGCATACTTCTCACCCCGCTCGCCGACTTCGAGGCCCAGCAGATGGACGGCCCGACGCTGCCGTCGATCTGGACCGCGGGCTCCGTGCTGGCCTTCGCGATCAAGGGCGGCTGGCGCTGGGCGGCCTTCGCGTCGAGCTTCGTCGCCGTCGCCAACATCGTCGAGCGCGGTCATCCCAGCCGGGACACCTTCCACAACGTGCTGCTGGTCTGGGTCGCCTCCATCGCCATCGGGTACGTCATCGAGGTGGCCAGGGCCAGTGAGCGCACCCTGGCCCGAGCCCTGGAGATCGAGGCCGCCACCCGCGAGCGGGAACGGCTGGCCCGGGACATCCACGACAGCGTGCTCCAGGTCCTGGCGATGGTGCAGCGCCGGGGCACCGCGATCGGCGGGGAGGCGGCCGAACTGGGCCGGATGGCCGGGGAGCAGGAGGTCGCCCTGCGCACCCTGGTCTCCAGCGGTCTCGTGCCCACCACCCGGGTCTCCGAGGACGCCGCCGAGGGCGCGGTGGTCCGCAGCGTCGAGGTCGACGACGAACCGTCCGAACAGGCCGACCGCGACCTGCGCGCACTGCTCGCCCCGCACGCCGGATCCCGGGTCAGCTTCGCGGAGCCGGGCGCTCCGGTGCTGCTGGCCGCCGCGGCCGCGACGGAGCTGGCGGCCGCTGTCAGTGCCGCCCTGGACAATGTCAGGGTCCACGCGGGGGAGAATGCCCAGGCATGGATCCTCGTCGAGGACTGGCCGGACGAGGTGATCGTGACGGTCCGGGACGACGGCCCCGGAATCCCGGACGGGCGGCTCGCCCAGGCCGAGGGGGAAGGGCGGATGGGTGTGGCCCTGTCGATCCGGGGGCGGCTGCGTGACCTGGGCGGCACGGCCGAGCTGATCTCGGTGCCCGGCCAGGGCACCGAGGTCGAGTTGAAGGTTCCGAAGGTTCCACGGGGGAAGGCAGGATCAGCGAGATGAGCACGGAGAACACCGGGGTCGCGCAGGAGCGGGCCATCAGGGTCATGGTGGTCGACGACCATCCGATGTGGCGCGACGCCGTCGCCCGCGACCTTTCCGAGTCGGGCTTCGACGTGGTGGCGACCGCGGGCGACGGACCGCAGGCCGTCCGCAGGGCCAAGGCCGTCACCCCCGACGTCCTGGTGCTCGACCTGAATCTGCCCGGCATGCCCGGCGTCCAGGTCTGCAAGGAGCTCGTCGGCTCCCACCCCGGGCTGCGGGTGCTGGTGCTCTCCGCCAGCGGTGAGCACGCCGACGTGCTGGAGGCGGTCAAGTCCGGCGCCACCGGCTATCTGCTCAAGTCGGCCAGTACGCAGGAGCTGACCGAGGCCGTGCGGTCCACCGCCGTCGGCGACCCCGTCTTCACACCGGGCCTGGCCGGGCTGGTCCTCGGCGAGTACCGCAGGCTCGCCTCCGACCCCGTGCCCGCCGCGTCCGACGAGCCCAAGGCCCCGCAGCTCACCGAGCGCGAGACCGAGGTGCTGCGGCTGGTCGCCAAGGGCCTCTCGTACAAGCAGATCGCCGAGCGGCTGGTCATCTCGCACCGCACCGTGCAGAACCACGTGCAGAACACCCTGGGCAAGCTCCAGCTGCACAACCGGGTGGAGCTGGTGCGGTACGCGATCGAGCGCGGTCTCGACGACGCCTGAGCCGGCGGCCCCGGCCGGGCGGCGCGGCAGGGGCATGGGCCGTATATTCGCGATGACCGGCGTGTTCGCGATGACCGGCCCGTGTCCCCGATCCGCCGGGCCCCCGATCCGCCCGACGAACGGGAGAAGCCGTGGAAATCCTGGCCTTCGGTGTGCAGTCCGACGAGAAGCCGCTGATCGAGAGGGCCTTCGCCGGACAGCACGAGGTCCGCTGCCTGGACGTCTTCCTGAACAAGGACACCGCCCCCATCGCGGCGGGCCACGAGATCATCTCCACCAGCGTCAACGCCGACCTGGGCGGCAGCGTCCTGCAGACCCTGGCGGCCGGGGGCACACAGATGATCGCCCAGCGATCCACCGGCTTCAACAACATCGACCTGGACGTCGCCGAACGCCTCGCGCTGCGGGTCGCCCGGGTCTCCTACTACTCGCCGTACTCGGTCGCCGAATTCGCCTGGACCCTGGCGATGGCCGTCAACCGCCGGATCATCCGGGCCGCGAGCCGCACCCGCGACTTCGACTTCCGGCTCGACGGACTCCTCGGCCGTGACATGCGCGGCCGCACGGCGGGCGTGATCGGCACCGGCAAGATCGGCGAGGCATTCACCCGGATCGCACACGGCTTCGGCATGGAACTGCTCGGCTGGGACGTCGCGGAGAACCCCGCCTGCACCGCCCTCGGCATGAAGTACGTGGAGAAGGAGCAGCTGCTCGCCGAGTCCGACCTGATCAGCCTGCACGTGCCGCTGCTCCCCGCGACCCACCACATCATCGGCGCGGACGCCCTGGCCCGGATGAAGGACGACGCGATCCTGGTCAACTCCAGCCGCGGCGGACTCATCGACACCACGGCGCTGGTCACCGAGTTGCGCGCGGGCCGCTTTTTGGGCGTGGGACTCGACGTGTACGAGGCGGAGGCCGGGCTGTTCTTCCTGGACAAGTCGCTGGAGGGCATCGACGACGACACCCTGGCCCGGCTCGTCACCTTCCCGAACGTCATCGTCACCTCGCACCAGGCGTACTACACCGAGGACGCGGTGGGCCAGATCATCGACGCGACGGTGGGCAACGTCGCCGACTACCTGGCCGGCCGCCGCAGCGACAACGTCCTGGTCCCGGCGCTCCCGGCGGCCTGAGCCGCCGGCGGGGCGGCCTCCGGCCCGGCGACCGGAGCCCACCCGACGGCCCTCCGGGATCCCGTCCCTTCAGCCGGCCACCGGCAATCCCGCCAGCAGCTCCGCCACGATCGCCGCACCGCGCAGCGTCAGCACCGACTCCGGGTGGAACTGCACCGAGGCGAAGCCCGGCCCGCGCAGCGCGTGCAGCTCACCGGTGGCCGCGTCCAGGCTCACCTCGACACCGTGCGCCGCGAGCTCGTCGGCCACCGGACCGTCGCAGCGCGCGGTGAAGCTGTTGTAGAAACCGACCGTCTCCGGCCGCCCGAACAGCTCGATCCGGGTCTGCGCGCCCTGGTACGGCACGGACTTGCGGGCGATCTCCAGGCCCAGCTCCGCCGCGATCAGCTCATGGCCGAGGCAGACCCCCAGCAGGCCGTACCGGTGGTCACGGACCAGCTCCGCGGCGAGCCCGCGCAGCAGCCGCATCTTCGGATCGCCGGTGTCGCCCGGATTCCCCGGCCCGGGGCCCAGCACGACAGGACCGGTGTGCGCCCGTACCAGCTCGCGCAGCCCCGGCTCGTCGTAACGGTGCACCGACACGTCGAGGCCCGAGGAACGCAGCAGATGCGCCAGCATCGCGGTGAAGGTGTCCTCCCCGTCGATCACCAGCGCCCGGCCGGACAGCTCGTGGGTGCGCTCCTGCATCCGCAGCCAGAACGGCGCGAGCCCGTCCCGCCGGGCATCCAGCGCCGCCCGCACCCGCGGGTCGCCCGCCAGCCGCGGCCGGGCCGCCTCGTCCACTGGCCGGCCGGGCCGCACCCCGAGCGCGGCGAGCACCCCTGCCGCCTTCGCATGGGTCTCGGCGACCTCGCCGTCCGGATCGGAGTGACGTACCAGGGTCGCCCCGACCGGTACCCGCAGCCGGCCGCCCGCCGAGATGTCGGCGGTACGGATCAGGATCGGCGAATCCAGGGTCTGCGCCCCGCCCGGCTCCTGCCGCAGCAGCGCCAGGGCCCCCGCGTAGTAGCCGCGCCCGCCGGGCTCGTACCGCTCGATGACCCGGCAGGCGTTCTGCACCGGGGAGCCGGTGACCGTGGCGGCGAACATGGTCTCCTTCAGCACCTCCCGCACATCCAGCGAGGAACGCCCGCGCAGCTCGTACTCCGTATGGGCGAGATGGGCCATCTCCTTGAGCCGCGGTCCGATCACCACCCCGCCCATGTCGCCTACGGTGCACATCATCTTGAGCTCCTCGTCGACCACCATGGAGAGCTCCTCGGTCTCCTTGCGGTCGGCGAGGAAGGACAGCAGGCCCTCAGCGGTCGGGCCCTCGGCGGGGTAGCGGTAGGTGCCGCTGATCGGGTTCATCACGACCGTTCCGCCGGACATCCGCACATGGACCTCCGGACTGGCGCCGACCAGCGTCCGGTCCCCGGTGTGCACGACGAAGGTCCAGTAGGCCCCCCGCTCACCGGCCAGCAGCCGCCGGAAGAGCGCCAGCGCGTCGGCCCGCCCGAAGCCCGGGATCTCGCCCTCGAAGGTCCGCCGGACGACGAAGTTCGCGCCCTCGCCCTGCCCGATCTCGTCCTCGACGACCCGCCGGACGATCCCGGCGTACTCCTGGTCCGGCACGTCGAAGGCACCGCCCTCGACCCGCACCTCCCGCACCGGCAGCCGGTCCAGCACCTCGGCGAGCGGCAGTTCGTACGTCTCCTCGGCGACCAGCACGGACAGCGGAGTCCCGTCGTCGCGCACATCGAAGCCGCGCTCGGCGATCTGCCGGAACGGCACCAGGGCGAGCGAGGGCAGTTCACCGACCGGGAGACCGGCGAGCCGGTCCGCTTCCCGCACCCGGCCGATCAGCACCTCGACGGTGTCCTGGTCGTGGCCGGGGGTGCGCCGGCGCAGCAGCGCGAACGGCGGGCAGCCGTCACTCAGGAGCCGGTCGACGACGGCATCGGTGCGGTGAGGCATGGGGTTGTTCCTTCCGGATGGAGGAACGGCTCCCGAAAACGCGGAGAAGGCCGCCCCTCGGGCGGCCTTCGCGTGGTCTGTCGCGCGCGATTTTCAGTGGGCCGCCGGATGAGCGGTCCACCACCAGTTCTGGTTTGTCTGCGCGAACATGTTCCGTACCCTAGCGGACGCCTGTCTCGTCCGAGCGCGTGTCTCATCTGTTGAGCCTGTGGATGGACCCACCGCCGAACCCCGTAATGTTGGGGATGTGACCGTGAACGCCAATACCTCCGTCGCCGGTGGCCACACCTGGCGAGACCTTCCCGCGGCGCAGCAGCCCGAGTACCCCGATGCCGAGGCTCTGCGCGATGTACTCGCGGACCTCACGTCGTATCCGCCCCTCGTGTTCGCGGGCGAGTGCGACCAGCTGCGCGCCCGCATGGGAGCCGTCGCCAAGGGCGAGGCGTTCCTGCTGCAGGGCGGTGACTGCGCCGAGGCCTTCGACGCCGTGTCGGCCGACCACATCCGGGCCAAGCTGAAGACGCTGCTCCAGATGAGCGCCGTCCTCACGTACGCGGCCTCCGTGCCCGTGGTCAAGGTGGGCCGGATCGCCGGGCAGTACTCCAAGCCGCGCTCCAAGCCGACCGAGACCCGCGACGGCGTCACCCTGCCGACCTACCGCGGCGACTCCGTCAACGGCTTCGCCTTCACCGAGAAGGAACGCGTCCCGGACCCCGAGCGACTGAAGCAGATGTACCATGCATCCGCTTCCACGCTGAACCTGGTCCGCGCCTTCACCACCGGCGGTTACGCCGACCTGCGCCAGGTGCACGCCTGGAACCAGGACTTCGTGAAGTCGTCCCCGTCCGGCCAGCGCTACGAGGCGCTCGCCCGCGAGATCGACAACGCGCTGAACTTCATGAAGGCGTGCGGCACGGACCCGGCCGAGTTCAAGGCGGTCGAGTTCTACGCCTCGCACGAGGGCCTGCTGCTGGACTACGAGTCGGCGCTGACCCGCACCGACTCGCGCACCGGCGAGCTGTACGACACCTCCGGCCACATGGTCTGGATCGGTGAGCGCACCCGCCAGATGGACGGCGCGCACATCGAGTTCGCCTCGAAGATCCGCAACCCCATCGGCATCAAGCTCGGCCCGACCACCACGGTCGACGAGGCGCTCGGCTACGTCGACCGCCTCGACCCCGAGCGCGAGCCCGGCCGGCTGACCTTCATCGTCCGGATGGGCGCCGACAAGGTCCGCGACAAGCTCCCGGCCCTGGTCGAGAAGGTCACCGCCTCCGGCGCCACCGTGGCGTGGGTGACCGACCCGATGCACGGCAACACCTTCGAGGCCGCCTCCGGCCACAAGACGCGCCGTTTCGACGACGTCCTGGACGAGGTCAAGGGCTTCTTCGAGGTGCACAAGGGCCTCGGTACCCACCCGGGCGGCATCCACGTCGAGCTCACCGGTGACGACGTCACCGAGTGCGTGGGCGGCGGACACGAGATCTTCGTGGACGACCTGCACCAGCGCTACGAGACGGCCTGCGACCCGCGGCTCAACCGCAGCCAGTCCCTCGACCTGGCGTTCCTGGTCGCCGAGATGTACCGGGACCAGTAGGCATCACCGCAGGCAGCGGACGTACGACTGTGGGGCACGGATCGATGTGATCCGTGCCCCACAGGGCGTCCGGAGGCTTTTAACGCCTCTGAGCGCCGGGTAAGGTTAGGTTAGCCTCACCGATAAACGGGGTGGCAGCGAACGACCCGATCCCGCCGGGAGGTGAACCGCGTGTACGTCTGCTCATGCTTCGGCATCACGGAGAAGCAGGTCAAGGAGCATGCGGACGCCGGGGCCTGCACGCCCCGGCAGATAGCCTCCGCCTGCAAGGCGGGCACGGACTGCGGCGGTTGCGTCCGGGCCATCCAGGCGATGCTCGGCCGCGGTGCCTGCCCGCGCCGCGAACTGCTCGACGGCAAGCGGATGCCCGGCGCCGACGCCGTGACGGGCCCCGAAACCGAACCGGGCATCGCCCCCGGCACGGCGCCGGGAATCGCGCTTCCCGACGCGGCCTGATCGTTTCGCCGGTGCCGGCCGATGGGTCCTAGCTGTCCGGCTGCTCGATCAGCTGGGCGATGTAGAGCGGCTCACCGAGCTTCTCGACCAGTTCCAGCTGGGTGTCGAGATAGTCGATGTGGTGCTCCTCGTCCGCCAGGATCGACTCGAAGATGTTCGCGGACGTGATGTCGCCCTTGCCGCGCATCAGCTCGATCCCGCGCTTGAGGCGGTCGATCGCCTCCACCTCGACCTGACGGTCCGCCTGGAACATCTCGGTGACCGTCTGGCCCACCCGCACATGGAACAGCCGCTGGTAGTTGGGCAGTCCGTCGAGGAAGAGGATCCGGTCCGTGAGGATCTCGGCGTGCTTCATCTCGTCGAACGACTCGGAGCGGGTGTACTTCGCGAGTTTCGTCCAGCCGAAGTTGTCCTGCATCTTCGCATGCAGGAAGTACTGGTTGATGGCAGTCAATTCTGCGGTCAGCTGCTCGTTCAGGAACTCAAGGACCTCGGGGTCGCCCTGCATCGCACAGGCTCCTTCCAACCGGTGAACTGGGCAAGTTGGCCGCATCTTCGCATCGCACCCGATGACCGTCCAGTAAGTGCAGGCTTACTGTGAGTTGTCCGAATCGCCCCCCGCCCTGGTCGGGACCACCCCTGCCTGTCTGTCACCATGGAGACATGGGTCAGCCGGAAAGCCGGGAACAACGCGCGTCAGAGCAGTCCGAGCTTCCGCCGGGCCAGCGACTCCAGCGCGGTTGGCCGGTTACCCACTACGGGCCCGTGCCGAAGTTCAAGCCGGACCGCTGGGAGTTCCGGGTCTTCGGGGCCACCGCGGACGGCGAGAAGCACTGCTGGAACCATCAGGAATTCTCGGTGCTGCCGTTCGCCTCGGTCGTCGCCGACCTGCATTGCGTCACCAAATTCAGCATGATCGGTGCCGAATGGGGCGGAGTCCTCGCCCGTACGGTTCTGGAACTCGCGCCGCCCGCGCCGAACGTCACCCATGTGATGGTCTGGGCCGAGTATGGATTCAGCTCGAATCTGCGGCTCTCCGACTTCGCCTCGGACCGAACACTTTTCGCCACCCACAAGGGCGGGGAACTGCTCACCGCCGAGCACGGATTCCCGCTCCGCCTCGTCGTGCCGCACCTCTACGCCTGGAAGGGGCCCAAGTGGGTCCGGGGCGTCGAGTACATGACGGCCGACCGCCGGGGCTTCTGGGAGGAGCGCGGGTACCACAACATCGGTGACCCGTGGAGCGAGCAGCGGTACTCCTACCAGGAAGAGCCCGGGGACGGCCCCGAGCTCTGATCCCGGCGGCTCCCGGGGCCGGTCCGTCCCGTCCCGTCCGGCCCCGTGGCGCTCCTCAGTGGTGGTACTGGTGCACCACCGCGTGCCCCTTGCCCCGGCCGATCATCCACTTGTTGACCGGTGTGGTGACGACGAAGGCGACGGCGAGCGAGATCGCGAGGGCGCCCCAGAACAGCGTGTCGGCGAGTGTGGCGTCCATGGCGCCCGGCCACAGCGCGATCACGCCGTTGTCGATCAGCTCCATCACCGCGATGGACAGGGTGTCGGCGGCGAAGGCGACTCTCAGCGCCGTACGGAAGTCGACGCCGGCCTTCAGGACGGAGCGCAGGGTCAGCGAGTAGCCGAAGAAGAAGGCCAGGACGATCGCGAGGACCATCGTCTCCGTGTTGCCCCAGCCGAGCGCCGTGCCGATCACCATGCCGAGGATCTCGCCGATGGCGCAGCCGGTGAGGCAGTGCAGCGTGGCCCTGGCGGCCATGGACCAGCCGACCCCGCCGGGGTGATGGGAGGTGGTGTGTGCGGCGTGATCCGCATGGCTGACGGGCCGGCCGTCGTGTTCGTGGTGTGTGCCGTGCTGCATGGTGAACCCCCGGACGTCGAGTAACGGTTCCTGCCGACAGCAGGAACCGTATACCCCCCTGGGGTATTCCTCAATGGGTCGGGGAGCTCCGTCGGTCCAGGTCGCGCAGCCCCTTCAGCCGCGCCACATCCGCCGCGTGGCCTTCCTTGCCGCCCGGCGTCTCGATGATCAGCGGTACGCCTTCGGTCGCCGGGTGCGAGAAGAGCTCGCGGAAGGGTTCCTCGCCGATGTGCCCGGCGCCGATGTTCTCGTGCCGGTCCTTGTGGGCTCCCACCACGTCCTTGGAGTCATTGGCGTGGATCAGTTTCAGCCGGCCCTCGCCGACCGTCGCCACCAGCTGGTCCAGGGTCTGCCGCATGCCCACCGGCCCGGTCAGGTCGTGGCCCGCCGCGTAGATGTGGCAGGTGTCGAGGCAGATGCCGAGCCTGGGATGGGCGTCGAGCGCGTCGAAGTACGGGCCGAAGTCCCAGGTCCGCGAGCAGAGCGAGAACCCCTGCCCGGCGGTCGACTCCAGCAGCAGATACGGGTCGTCGTCGTGCGTCAGCTCGTCCAGCAGCGGCCGCATGTGCGTGCGCACCTGCGCGAGGGCCTGCTCGCGCGGCCGCCCGCCGGTCGCCGACCCGGTGTGCACCACGACGCCCAGGGCGCCGATCTCGCGGGCCCGGCGCAGCGAGTGGCGCAGCGAGTCCACCGACTTCTCCACGGTCGCCCCGGTGTGCGATCCGAAGTTGATCAGATACGGGGCGTGCACGTACGCCGGCATGGACGCGGCGGCGCACTCGGCGCGGAACCGCTCGTCCTGGGCCGGACTTCCGACCGGGGTCGCCCAGCCGCGCGGATTGGCGACGAAGACCTGGACGGCCTCCGCCCCCATCTCGCGGGCGTAGGGGAGGCCGACCTTGGCGAGGCCGCCGGCCACCGGGATGTGGCCGCCGACTGGGTTGCGCATATGGATCTAGAGTCCCTTGGTCTTGATGGTGATGGTGCTGCCCTCGGCGGCCTGCTCGCCGCCGTCGACGGACTGGCTCGCGACGGTGTCGCTGAAGGACAGGAACGGACGGTCGACCTTGACCTCGAAGCCCGCGTCCTTCAGCTCGCTGGTGGCTTCGTCGACGTCCTTCCCGGTGACGTCGGGGACGTCGATCATCCGCGGCCCGTCGGAGACCGTGAGCTCGATGGTGTCGCCCTCGGCGGCCTCGGCACCCGCGCCCGGCGACTGCCGGGCGATGTCGCCCGCGTCCTCGGGGGAATGGACCCGGCCGGGCAGCACCTTGGCCTTGAGCCCCTCGTCCGCCAGCGTGGCGGTGGCGTCCGCGACGGACAGCCCGCTGACGTCCGGGACGTCCACCGGGGCGCCCTTGCTGACATGGAGGGCGACCGCCGA
Source organism: Streptomyces sp. NPDC047917 (assembly GCF_043204345.1). Taxonomy (NCBI): domain Bacteria; kingdom Bacillati; phylum Actinomycetota; class Actinomycetes; order Kitasatosporales; family Streptomycetaceae; genus Streptomyces; species Streptomyces sp. NPDC047917. The sequence continues at coordinate 384,067 of NZ_JBIDCA010000005.1, read as the reverse complement.
GTCCGGGTGGCGCTCGGTGCCCGCCGCCGGGTCCGTACGGATCACGTCGCCCCGGACCGTCCCGTCGCTGAACTCCTTGGTGACCATGCCCGGTACCAGGCCGGCCTTCTTCAGCTCACGCCTGGCGTCGGCGAGCGAGAGGTCCCGGACGTCGGGCACCTTCACGATCTCGGGGCCGCGCGAGACGACGAGCTTCACCGCGTCGTTGCCCCTGACGCGTTCGCCGGACCCCGGATCGCTGCTGATGACCTTGCCGCGGTCCACGGTGTCGCTGTACGCCCGCTCGACGCCCTTGAGCTCCAGGCCGGCCTTCGAGAGCCGCTGCCGGGCGTCCTTCTCGGTCTGGCCGAGCAGCAGGGGGACCTGGGTGAACTGCCCGGAGTTGATGTACCAGACACCGGTGCCGATCCCCAGCGCCAGCAGCACGCCGACGACCACGGCGACCACCGAGCGCCGCGGACCGCGGCGGCGCCGGTCCTGCGGCGCGGTGGGCGGGGGCACCTCCAGCCGACTGGTGTGGTGCGAGACGCCCTGGCCGGCCGGGAGCAGCCGCGGGATCACGCTGGTGCGGTCCTCGGCGGCGTCGTGCGTCTCGGCGGTGGCCTGCGGCGGCACGGCGTCCAGCTGGGCGTCGGTGAGGCCGGAGCGGGCCGCACGGGTCTCGGCGAGCAGCGCCACCGCGTCGAACGGGCGGCCCTCGGGATTGCGGGCGGTGGCGCTCGCCACCAGGTCGTCCAGCCCGGCCGGGAGCCCCGGGACGGCGGCCGACGGCGCCGGAACGGGCTCGTTGAGGTGCTGGTAGAGCACCTGGGCGGCGGTGTCGCCGCCGTGCGGCTTGGAGCCGGTCAGCATCTCGTACAGCACGACGCCGCAGGCGTACACGTCGGTGCGGGTGTCCGCCGTGCCGTTCTCTATCTGCTCGGGGGCGAGATAGGAGACCGTGCCCAGGAGGGACCCGGTGGTGTTGGTGACGGTGCCCACCGCGCGCACGAGGCCGAAGTCGGCCACCTTGACCCGGCCGTCGTCCCCTATCAGGACGTTCTCCGGCTTCATGTCGCGGTGCACGAACCCCGCCCGGTGTGCGGCGCCGAGCGCGGCGAGGACCGGCTCCAGGATGTCCAGCGCGGCCCTCGGCTGGAGGGCGCCGCGATCGCGCAGCACGTCGCGCAGCGTGCAGCCCGCGACGTACTCCATCGCCAGGTAGACGTACTGCCCCTGGGCGCCCTGGTCGAAGACCGCGACCACATTGGGGTGCGCGAGCCGGGCCACCGACTTGGCCTCGCGGATGAAGCGCTCGACGAACGAGGCGTCGGTCGCCAGCGCCGGGTGCATCACCTTGAGGGCGAGCACCCGGTCCAGCCGGGTGTCCACGGCCCGGTAGACCGTGGCCATGCCGCCCACGGCGATGCGGGCATCGACGCGGTAGCGGCCGTCGAGCAGCTGCCCGACAAGAGGGTCCTGGAGGGTCGTATCCACGCAGGCGAGTCTACGAGCCGCCACGGACACGACCCACGGGCCGGGGCGGTCCCGGGGCCGTACTGAAGCCGAGCCGTGACAGGAACACGCGTTCCACCGCCGTACCGGCGGCTCAGAAGGCCGGGCGCTCCGGGTCCAGCACCGCCCGCCCCTCCACCGGCGACGACGCCTCGGCGAAGTGGCGGCGCGGAATCCGGCCGGCCCGGTACGCCAGCCGCCCGCCCTCCACCGCGTGACGCATCGCCGCCGCCATCAGCTCGGGCTCCTGGGCCCGGGTCACCGCGGACGCCAGCATCACCGCCGCACACCCCAGCTCCATCGCGAGCGCCGCGTCGGAGGCCGTCCCGGCGCCCGCGTCCAGGATCACCGGCACCCGGGCCTGTTCGACGATCAGCCGGAAGTTGTGCGGATTGCGGATGCCGAGCCCGGAGCCGATGGGGGAGCCGAGCGGCATCACCGCCGCGCACCCCACGTCCTGGAGCCGGCGCGCCAGCACCGGGTCGTCATTGGTGTACGGCAGCACGGTGAAGCCGTCGTCCACCAGGATCTCCGCGGCGTCCAGCAGCTCGATCGGATCGGGCAGCAGGGTCCGCTCGTCCGCCACCACCTCCAGCTTGATCCAGTCGGTGCCGAGCGCCTCGCGGGCCAGCCGGGCGGTCAGCACGGCCTCACCCGCGGTGAAGCACCCCGCCGTGTTCGGCAGCACGCGGATGGAGAGCCGCTTCAGGACGGAGAGCACCGAGCCCTGGACGGTCGGGTCGAGGCGGCGCATCGCGACGGTGGTCAGCTCGGTGCCGGAGGCGGTCAGCGAGCGCTCCAGCACGTCGAGGCCGGCCGCCCCGCCCGTACCCATGATCAGCCGGGAGCCGAACGCGGTGCCGCCGAGGGTGAAGAGGTCGTCGGACACGGTCAGCCTCCCTGGACGGCGGTCAGGACCTCGACGCGGTCGCCGTCACGGAGCACGGCGGTGGACCACCGGCCGCGCGGTACGACGGTCTCGTTGACGGCGGCCGCGACACCGGTGTGCGCGGTGGTGAGCGAGGCGACGAGCGATGCCAGGGTGGTGCCGGCGGCGACCGGACGGGCCTCGCCGTTCACGGACACGGTGGGCGGTGCGGACTCGGTCATGCGGGCTGCTCCTGACGTACGGAGGCGGTGGCGGAGGCGAAACGGTGCGGGGTGAAGGGGCGGGCCGGCTCGGGCGGCTCGCCGCCGGTGAGGAACTCCGCCATGACGTCGCCGGTGATGGGGGTGAGCAGCACCCCGTTGCGGTGGTGGCCGGTGGCGAGGTGGAGGCCGGGCAGGGCGGTGGGGCCCAGCAGCGGGGCGTTGTCGGGGGAGGCGGGGCGCAGGCCGGCCAGGGTCTCGGTGAGCGGCAGTTCGGTGATGCCGGGGACCAGCTCGTGGGCGTCGCGCAGCAGCTCGTAGACCCCGCCCGCGGTGACCGCGGTGTCCCAGCCCATCTCCTCGCTGGTGGCACCGACGACCAGCTCGCCGTTCTCGCGCGGTACGAGGTAGACGTGGCCGCCCCGGACCACTGCCCGGATCGTCCGGCTCAGGAACGGCGCGTACCCGGCGGGCACGGTCAGCCGCACCACCTGGCCCTTCACCGGCCGGACCGGTGGCACCACCTCGTCCGGCAGCCCGGGCAGCCGCCCGCTGAGGCTCCCCGCGGCGAGCACGACCTGGTCGGCGGCCAGCTCCGTACCTCCGGCGAGCACCGCCCCGGAGGCCCTGCCGCCCACCACGCCCAGCCGCTCCACCCAGCCGCGGTGGAAGACCACCCCGGCCCGTTCACAGGCGGTCAGCAGGGCGGCGGCCAGCCGGCGGGGATCGATCTGGTGGTCGCCGTCGACCCGCAGGCCGCCCCGGACGCCCGGCGCGAGCATCGGCTCCAGCCGACGGCACTCACGGCCGGTGAGCCACTCCGATTCGAGGCCCGAACGCTGCTGGAGGGCATGCAGATCCCGCAGATGGGCACGGTCGTCGGAGTCCAGCGCGACGGCCAGCGTGCCGCAGGTGCGAAAGCCGGTCTCCTGGCCGCTCGCCTCTTCCAGCTCGGCCACGAAGGCCGGATAGCGGGCGGCCGAGGCGACGTTGAGGCCCAGCAGCAGCTGTTCGCCGTAGTGGAGTTCGGTGACGGCGGCCAGCATGCCGGCCGCCACCCGGGCGGCGCCGCCACCCGGTTCGGGGTCGGCCACCGCCGTACGCAGTCCGCGCTGAGCGGCCCGCCAGGCCGTCACCAGGCCGATGATCCCGCCCCCGATGACGAGGACATCGGATCCGTTCCCGTTCCGAGAAGAACGCATGGGCTTCCAGCCCCTCCCTTCGCCGGCATGACCCGGATCAGGTTCGTACGGTCGGAGGCCGCCCAGCCTCCCTCTCAGCCCGGTGCGTCCGGGCTCCCGCGAGTGTCTTACGTCGGCCACCCTAAACCCCGCCCCCACCGGACCGGTGCGGGAGCTGTCACACGGCCCGCCCGCCCGACGTCATCGCCCGCACCGGGAGGACGGCCGGATCCGGCCGGACAAGTGGTGGGAGCGGGAGCCGCGGCAGGGCGGCGGGACGAGCAGGGTCGGGCAACCCACCCTTTCCTGACGATCAATCAGGTGCTTATGGTGTACGGGTGAGCGATCAGCAGCAGTCAGAGCAGCCGGACCGGCGGACAGGACGCCGCGTCGTCGTCGTCGGCGCGGGCATGGCCGGGGTGCAGACCGCGGTGGCCCTGCGGGAACAGGGCTTCACCGGCCCCGTCACCCTGATCGGCGCGGAACCGCACCAGCCCTACGACCGCCCCCCGCTGTCCAAGGCGGTGCTGCTCGGCAAGGCCGAGGACTCCGCCTTCGACATCGACTTCGAGGCGCTGGAGATCGAGCTGCACCTGGGGCGTGAGGTGACCGGTGTCCGGCCGGACGCGCACGAACTGGACACCCCGGAAGGGCCCGTTCCCTACGACGCCCTGGTGATCGCGACCGGTGCCGAACCGGTCGTCCTGCCCGGCACCGAGGGCGTTCCCGGCGTCCATCTGCTGCGCACCCTCGACGACGCGGCACGGCTGCGGCCGGTCCTCGACGAGCAGCACGGCGTCGTGGTCGTCGGCGCGGGCTGGATCGGCGCCGAGTTCGCCACCGCGGCCCGCGCCGCCGGCTGCGCGGTCACCGTCGTCGAGGCCGCCGACCGGCCCCTGGCGGGCGCCATGCCCGCGGAGGTCGCCGCCCCGATGGCCGCCTGGTACGCGCAGACCGGCGCCGAACTCCTCACCGGGGCCCGGGTCGAGCGCATCGAGCCGGGCCGGGTGGTCCTCGCGGACGGGCGTACCGTCCCGGCCGGAGCGGTCGTCGTCGGAATCGGCGCCCGCCCCGCCACCGGCTGGCTGGCCGGTTCGGGCATCGCGCTCGGCCCCGACGGATCGGTGACCGCCGACGAGGCGCTGCGCACCTCGGCGCCCGATGTGTACGCGGTGGGCGACTGCGCCTCGTTCCCCTCCGCCCGGTACGGCGAACGCCTGCTCGTCCACCACTGGGACAACGCGCTCCAGGGCCCGCGCACCGCCGCCGCCAACATCATCGGCGCGGCGGCCGACGACGTCCCGGAGCCGGTGGCGTACGACCCCGTGCCGTACTTCTGGTCCGAGCAGTTCGACCGGTTCGTGCAGTACGCGGGCCACCACGGGAACGCCGACACCCTGCTGTGGCGCGGCGATCCGGCCGGACCCGCCTGGTCGGTGTGCTGGCTGCGGGACGATGTCCTGGTCGCGGTGCTCGCCGTCGGGCGGCCGCGCGATCTGGCCCAGGGGCGCAAGCTCATCGAGGCGGGGGCGCGGCTCGATCCCGAACGGGCCGCCGACCCGGCCGTACCGCTGAAGTCGGCGATCCGTCAGTAGCGTGCCGCAGGGCGTACGGGGGCGTCCGGAACGCGGGCGGCCCCCCTGGACGGCGGCCAGGAACCGGTGCATCTCGCTCTTCCTCCGCACCGGCGCGCACGCGGCCCGGACCGGCGGCAGGGTCACCGTCGACACCCTCACCGACCGGCCGGTGGTGAAGACCGTCCGGACCCCGCGCGGCACCGCTCCACCCATGTCGCCGTGCCGACCGGGCGCTCCCGGAAGATCCCGGGCTGCGTCCGGACCTCGAAGGGCCGGGTCACCACCACCGTCGGGCGGAACTCCGCGTACACCAACGACGACACGGTCCCCAGGACCGGGCAGCAGCAGACGACGCGCCGGCGCGACCACGGCGCGACCACCGTGACGACGAAGACCGGCACCGCGCACCGAGGCCCGCCGGCACGCCCGGTCCCACCCCATCGGCGTCGGCATGGACACCCCGCTGCACGGCGACCACGACACCTACGAACCGAAGGCCGCCGTCACCCGGCGCCGAGTGCTTCTCGCCACATCCAGGACGGTCCACGCGCACCGGTGGCGCACGGACGCGGTCACGGACGACACCGTGGACACGACCGGCGGCCCCGCCCGCGAGAACGGCGTGGTCCGGGCCGCCGGCGGCGCCTCGTCCGAGACGTACCGGGGCACCACCGGCACCGGGGCCCGCTGCTCGCGGTCCCTGGCGACCGCGCACGGCCGGGTCGCCCGGCGACCGGCAGGGCCACTGCCGCCTCGCCGGCGTGGCCGCGGTGGCCCTGAAGGGCTGAGTCCGGGTATCGGCTGTCGGCGCGGGATGGCAGGCTTGTCCCCGTGACCGAGATTGACGCAAAGATCGATGCTCTCGTCCCCGCCTGGCTGCACCTGCCCGACATCGCCGAAATGCTCGATGTCCAGGTGACGCGCGTGCGGCAGCTGGTCAAGGAGGGCCAGCTGATCGCCGTACGACGTGGTGAGAACCGGACGCTCCAGGTGCCCGCCGCCTTCATCGACGGCGACAAGGTGGTCAAGGGCCTCTCCGGCACCCTGACGCTCCTGAGGGACGACGGCTACAACGACGAAGAGATGCTTGAGTGGCTCTTCACCCCCGACCCGACCCTGCCCGGCACCCCCGCCCAGGCACTGAGCGAGAATCGCGGCACGGAGGTGAAGCGCCGCGCCCAGGCGCTCGCCGTCTGACGGCCGGCCGCAGGTGAGGCGCGGGCCGCGCGAGAGCGCGCGGCCCGCGCCCGCACCGACCGTCGACAACCGCTCCACCACGCTCTCCCAGGGGGGAACCGCACCATGTCCACGCCTCGCGCGCTGCTGTCCGACGCCCGGCTCTATCTGTGCACGGACGCCCGCAGGCGCCAGGGCGACCTCCCCGAGTTCCTCGACACCGTCCTCGCCGCCGGGGTGGACATCGTCCAGCTCCGCGACAAGGGCATGGAGGCGGCCGAGGAGCTCGACCATCTGGCCGTCCTCGCCGAGGCGTGCCGGCGCCACGGCAAGCTCCTCGCCGTGAACGACCGGGCCGACGTCGCCCATGCCATCGGCACCGATGTGCTGCACCTCGGCCAGGGCGACCTGCCGGTGCCCGCCGCCCGCGCCGTCATCGGCCGGGACGTGGTGATCGGCCGCTCCACACACGCCCGCTCCGAGGTCGACGCGGCCGTCGCCCAGCCCGGCGTGGACTACTTCTGCACCGGCCCCTGCTGGGCCACCCCGACCAAGCCCGGGCGGCACGCCCCGGGCCTGGACCTGGTGCGGTACGCCGCCTCGCTCGACCAGCCGCGTCCCTGGTTCGCCATCGGCGGGATCGACGCCGGCAATCTCGACGAGGTGCTGGACGCCGGGGCCCGTCGGGTGGTCGTCGTCCGGGCGATCACCGAGGCCGCCGATCCGGCCGCCGCCACCGCCGGCCTGGCCAGGAGGATCAGGGAGCGCGCCGCGGTGTGATCCGGCCGACCGGCCGGAAGCGGTCTCCGGCGGCCGGGAGGCGATATCCGGCCGACTGTCCGAGGGATGGACAAACAACCAGTCAATTCGGGCAATTCATGCTGGTCCGGTCCATCGGCCGTCGCGCTCTGGTTAACCTGCCGGTATGGCCCTTGGCACACCATCCACCAGGACAGATCACGCACGCACGGTGCGTGAGTTCCTCGCGACCGGCAAGACCTCGTACTCGTTCGAGTTCTGGGCGCCCAAGACCGAGAAGGGCGAGCGAAACCTCTGGAACGCGCTGCGCCGGGTCGAGGCGGTGCGGCCGAGCTTCGTCTCCGTGACCTACGGGGCCGGTGGCTCCACCCGGGCCGGGACGGTCAAGGCCACCGAGCAGATCGCGGCCGATTCCACCCTCACTCCGGTCGCCCACCTCACGGCGGTCAACCACTCCGTCGCCGAGCTGCGCAACATGGTTGGGCAGTACGCGGACGCCGGGATCCGGAACATCCTCGCCGTGCGCGGAGACCCGCCGGGCGACCCGATGGGCGAGTGGATCGAGCACCCGCAGGGCGTGCGGTACGCGGCCGATCTCGTCCGGCTCATCAAGGAATCCGGTGATTTCTGTGTCGGCGTCGCGGCATTTCCCGAGATGCACCCGCGATCGACCGACTGGGACACCGACATCCGGCATTTCGTGGACAAGTGCCGCGCCGGTGCCGACTATGCGATCACGCAGATGTTCTTCAATCCGGAGGACTATCTGCGTATGCGTGACCGGGTGGTCGCTGCGGGTTGCGAAACTCCGATCATTCCCGAAGTCATGCCACTGACCAGCGTCAAACAGTTGGACAGATTTGCGCAGCTCAGCAACGCGTCTTTCCCCTCGTCCCTGAAAGAACGCATCCTCGCCGCCAAGGACGATCCCGCCGCTGTACGCTCCATTGGCATCGACTTCGCAACGCAGTTCTGCGCGAGGCTGCGATCCGAGGGTGTGCCCGGACTGCACTTCATCACGCTCAACAACTCGACGGCGACGCTCGAAATCTACGAAAATCTCGGACTGCACAAGCAGTCGTGACCGGCCGTACCCGCCGCGACCCGGGGGGTGGCCGTAGGAGGGGGCGGGCATGGGCTGGACAGTCCTCTACATCGCGTTCGGAATCGTCGCGCTGTGGCTGCTCGGCGAGGTGCTCCTGCAGTACAAGGCGCGCCTGAGATGGCGTCTGCTCGCCTTCGCGGGCTTCGGCATCGTGGTCGTCGGCGTGCTGATGCCGTCGGTGTTCGTCATCGTCCTCGGCACGATCGCCTTCGCGACCGGCCAGACGTACGTCACGCTCTCCTTCCGGCGCGGGTTCTCCACCGGCTGGGCCATAGGGGGCAACCCCGGTGAGAGCCGTCGTCGTCGCGGCGGCGGCGAGCGGGAGGGCCGCGGGCCCACCCTCCAGGTGTCGGACCTGGAGATGGCGCACGACGAGAACGCCCCGCAGCCCGCCCCCGGGGCTCCGGCCGAGGCGGTCTACGAACCCGAGCCGATGCCGGACGACACCGGGCAGTACGGCGTCTACTCCGACCACCACCGGTCCCGGCAGGAGCAGGACCCCCAGGAGCAGCCCCAGCCCCAGTACGCCGCCTACGAGCCGTACACCGACCCCGCCCCGTACGGTTCCCCGGGCCAGGACGCCTACGCCGGGCACGACGCCTACGCCGGTCAGGACCCGCTCGCCGGGCAGTACGACTACGGGACCGACCGGCAGCAGTACGCCGCCTACTCCGACCCGTACATCGGGACCGGCACCACCGGCGGCGCCCCGCAGTACGACGCGTACGACGGCTACGGCAACGGCAACGGCTACGACAGCTTCGGCGGCCGGCAGGAGTACCCCGCCGACCCGTACGCCCAGCAGTACGCCACCGACACCCCGCCGGGCGGCGTCTGGGTGCCGCAGCAGCGCGAGGGCGAGCAGTACCCGGCCGCACCGCCGGAGCCGCCCGCACAGCCCGCCCCGTACCCGAACGGCTACAACAACGGCAACGGCTACGACGAACAGCAGTACCGCTACTGACGACGGACGGCTGCCCGGACCAGCGGGAGCCCGCGAGGCGCGGAGGTCACTGCGAGCCGCGGAAGTCGTCGCCCTCCACGATCAGCCCGGCGACCAGGGCTCCGGACATGCCCGCGTGCGCGAGCCCGCCGCCGGGGTGCGACCAGCCGCCCGCGGCGTAGAGCCCCGGCAGCCGGGTGCGATTGCCGGGACGCAGATACGCGCCGCCCGCCCCGGCCAGCGCGGGCGCGGGCACCGAACCGCCCTCGGCGCCGGTCTCGGCGGCCGTCTCGGCCGGCGTCCGCACCTCGGCGCGGAGCAGCCGCTCCCGTATCCCGGGCACGGCCGCGGCCGCCGCCTCGATCAGCGAATCGGCACACCGCTCGCGCACCGCCGGGTCCGTCCAGTCCACCGCGCCGTGCGGGGCGACCGTCGCCGTCAGGGTCACCGCCTCGTGGCCGTCGTCGGGACGGGTCGACGGGTCGTCGGGGCGCAGCACCGTCACCGTGGGACGCTCGGCGAGCCGTCCGCCGAACACCGCCTCGCGCTCCGCCGCACCGTCGGCCGGGTGCACCACCGTCCGGTGCGCGGTCTCCGAGGGCCGGGCGCCGCGCAACGAGAGCAGAACCATGAACCGGCCCGGCACCGATCCGTGCCCGGGGCCCGGCCGCCCCGCCATGTCGTCGTCCTGCCACAGCTCCTGACCCGGCACCAGCCCCGGCCACGGCCGGGCCCCCAGCACCACATGACCGGCCTCCGCGACCGTCCCGTCCGCCAGCTCGACGCCGGCCGCCCGGCCGTCCTTCTCGACGACCCGGGCCACCTCGGTGCCGAAGGCGAACTCGACCTTCCGGGCCAGGCACCGCTCGTACACCGCCCGCGCCAGGGCCCGTGTCCCACCGGAGACGTACCAACTGCCGAACGTCTCCTCCATGTACGGCAGCAGGGCCGCCGCCGCCGGTGCGCGCTGCGGGTCGAGCCCGTACGACAGGGCGTACCCGTCGAGGAGCGCGGCCAGCCGGGGGTCCGTCAGCTCCCACGCGCCGATCTCCGCGACCGTGCCCGCCTGCCGGGCGGAGCGCAGCAGGCGGCGCTGCCGGAGCGCCGGATAGGGATCGCGGCCGAGCACCTGACGGTCGGCGCGCAGCGGCTCCTCCAGGAGCGGGCGACGTGACCGGTCCCAGGCGTCGCGGGCCCGGTCCAGGAACCCGCCCCAGACCGCGCCCGCACCGCCGCCGAGCGCGCCGTCGAGCGCGGAGACGACCCCGGCCCGCGAGGCGTTCGGCAGCGAGACCGCCGTGCCGTCGGCGAACAGGTGGCGGCTCGCCGGATCGACCTGCGTCATCGTGACGCACCGCTCCAGCGGCTCCTTGCCGGTCTTCACGAACAGGTCGCGGTAGACGGCGGGCAGATGGAGCAGCGCCGGGCCGGTGTCGAAGACGAAGCCCTCATGGGCGTACCGGCCCACCGAACCGCCGAAGGTCTCCGACCGCTCGTACACCGTCACCCGGTGGCCTGCCACGGCGAGCCGGGCGGCCGCCGCCATCGCGCCCATCCCGGCGCCGATCACCGCAATACGTGCCATGTCAGTGACCTTAACGGCCGCCACCGACAGTCACCCCGGCGGCTGGTGCGCACCCGCTCCGGCCAGGCGTTTCTCCTCGCGCCGCTGGGCCCTGCGGCGCAGGAACCGGCGGATTCTGGAGGCCAGGAAGGCCACTACGACGATGCCCAGCAGCAACAGCGTCCCCGCGATGACCGCGGCCGCCACCGGATGGAATATCGCGAAGGTGACGATCCCGGCGACGCCGAGGTCCTCGGCGATGCTCACCGCGACATTGCTGAACGGCTCGGGGGAGGAGTTCACCGCCATCCTGGTGCCCGCCTTCACCAGATGGCTCATCAGCGCAGTGGACCCGCCGATCGCCGCCGCCGCGAGTTCCGGCAGTGAACCGCTCTCACCGGCCAGCAACGCGGCCACGACGGCACCGGCGAGCGGCCTGACGACGGTGTGCACCGAGTCCCAGACCGTGTCCACGTACGGGATCTTGTCCGCCACCACCTCGCACAGGAAGAGCACGCCGGCCACCACGAGGACATCGGTGCGCTGCAGTGATGCGGGAACCTCGTCGCTCAGACCGGTCACGCCGAAGACGCCGAGCAGCAGGACCACCGCGTAGGAGTTGATCCCGCTCGCCCAGCCGCTTGTGAATACCAGAGGAAGTACGGACACGGACGCGATCGTAACCAGATGGCGCAACGCCGGGGAGGGGTTCGGTGCGCAGGCCTGAGTATCCGTACCTAGGCGACGAGATGAGTAGGTGTGCGGATGGGCTCCCACCTGCGCGGACGGGAGAGTGGAGCGCACGGAGAGGGGCGCGGCTCCCGCACCGCCGACACGGGGCGGCGGAACGGTCGCGGCGCTCCCTCCGGCACGAGGGGAAACGAGGGAAATCGGGGGAAGCACGGGGGAGTTCGACGGAGAGTCCGGGGCCACGGGGGAGAACGGGGCCACGGGGGAAGGCTCTCCGGCAGCACGGAAGACGCCGGTCCGGCGGAGGCTCGGGGGGATCGAGCCTCGCCGGACCGGCGTCTTCCGTGCCGCGCGCGCCGCGATCGCCACGCGCCGGGCCGGGCGGGTCAGCGCCCGCTGACCCGCCCGTACAGGAGCAGCGACAGCGCCGAGTGCACATCGTCGATCGAACGCTCCGGCTGGAACGCCTGCCAGTCCAGGGCCGCCACCAGCACCATGCCGACCAGCGCGGCCGCCGTCAGCGGGATGTCGATCTCCTCGCTCAGCTCACCGTTGCCCACGCCCTCGCGCAGTACCCCCTCGACCACCGCGACGGCTTCCTGACGCACCACCAGGAGCGTGCCCTGCCAGGCCCGGTTGGTGCGCCACAGCTCCGCGACGTACAGCTGGGTGAAGGCCGGATAGCGGTCGATGAAGACCAGGCCGGCCCGGATCATCCCGTCCAGGGCCTCGACCTTGGTGCCGCCGCGCTCCTCGGTCTCCTCGGCCGCGGAGCGCAGCGAGGCCGTCAGCAGCCCGACGCCATGACGCAGCAGCTCCTCGAAGAGCTCGGTCTTGCTCTTGAAGTTGTAGTAGACCGTGCCCTTGGCGACCCCGGCCCGCTCGGCGATCTCGTCCACCGTGGTCGCGGAGAAGCCCTTCTCGGCGATGAGGGTCACGGCCGCCTCGTAGAGCTTCTGCCGGGTGGCCCGCCGACGCGTGGTGCTGCTGCTTTCCATGCCCCCGATTCTCACAGGTTCCGGCGTGCTCACAGGCTCAGCTCCGGGTGCAGCCGGTCCAGGGTCCACACCTGCTTGCGGCGTGCGGCGAGCGCGGTCAGGGCCAGCGCCCCCGCGGTGAAGGCCAGCAGCACCGCGCTGCCCTGCCAGACCGGGCCCAGGCCGCCGCCCGTGATCAGCCGGCGCAGCCCCTCGACGATGTAACTCATCGGCAGGTAGGGGTGGATCGCGTTGAAGAACCCGGGGCTGGTCTGGACGGGATACGTTCCCCCGGCCGAGGTCAGCTGGAGCATCAGCACCGCCAGTACGAGGATCCGTCCCGCGGCTCCGAACCGGGCGTTCAGCCACTGAACGATCGCGGCGAAGCAGCAGGTCACCAGTGCCAGGAAGCCGACCGTTCCGGCGGCGCGGGTCATCTGCAGGCCGAGTCCCCAGTGCAGTACGGACATCAGGGCGGCCACCTGGAGCAGACCGATCGCGGCCACCGGCAGCCAGCCCGCGAAGGCGATCCGCCAGGCGGAGGCCCCGGCGGCGAGCGCGCGCCGGTTGAGCGGCTGGATCAGCATGTAGGCCACCATCGCGCCGACCCAGAGGGAGAGCGGGATGAAGTAGGGCGCGAAGCCGGTGCCGTAGTTGGGGGCCGCGTGCAGCGACTGGGAGGCCAGCTGCACCGGGTCGGCCATGACCCCGGTACGGGCGTCGCGGTCCTTCTTGTCGTAGTCGGGGATCTTGCCGACGCCGTCGTTGAGCCCCTCGGCGAGGGTGGCCGAGCCGTCGCCGAGCCGGATCAGCCCGCCGTCCAGGTTCGTCGCGCCCTTCCTGAGGTCGCTCACACCGGAGTCCAGGTCGGCGGAGCCGGTCCTGGCCGTGGCCAGGCCGGTGTGCAGGTCGTCGGCCCCCTTGGCGACCTTGTGGGCGCCGGTGTTGAGCGCGTTGATCTTCTTGACGGCGGACTCCAGGTCCTCGTCCAGCCGCGGTGCGTGCTCGGCCAGGTCGTCGGCCTGCCGCTGGAACGTGGTCAGCTGGGTGCGCAGCTTCTTCAGGTCCCCGTTCTGGTTCGTGACCAGTACGTTCACGTCGTCGGCGACCTTCGCGACATCGGCCGCCGTGGTCGTGGCGCGCTTGAGCGGCGGGCAGACGTCGGGGTCGTCGGGCTGCTGGTCCACGCAGGTGGTGCGGTGGATCTCGGCCAGGTCGTCGGAGGCCGTGTGGGCGGCGGTGGCCGCGGTGGGTGCCGCCTTCACCAGCAGGTCGAGGTTGTCCAGCACGGTCTGCGAGGAGTCGGAGACCAGCCGGGCGGTGTCGGCGATCGACTTGCCGTTGTCCTTCAGGAACGGGCGGACGTCGGCCGCCACCCCGTTCACCTTGTCGGCGAGCTGCTGGGTGCCGTCGGCCACCTGCCGGGAGCCGGTCTCCAGATCGCCCGCGCCCTTGTTCAGCTTGACGATCCCGCCGGCCAGCCGGCCGCTGCCGGCCTTGGCGTCCTTGAGCCCGTCCGCGAGATCCTCCGATCCCTTCTTGGCCTTGCCGATGCCGCCCTTGAGGTCGTCGGCCCCCTTGGCGGCCTTCGCCGTCGCGTCGTGGAGGTCGGAGAAGTTGATGAAGATCCGGTCGTAGAAGCCGCGCGAGGCATTGGTCGACGCGGCGGTGCGCACCTCGGAGAAGACCGTCCGGGAGATCTGCCCGACGATGTAGTTGTTGGCGTCGTTGGTCCGCACCTGGAGGGCGCCGGTCTCGGGGGAGTCACCGGAACTGGACGCGATCCGCCTGCTGAAGTCCGACGGCATGGTGAGCGAGAGGTAGTACGTGCCGTCCTCGACACCCTTGTCGGCCTCGGCGGAACTCACCTCGTGCCAGTCGAAGACCTTGGAGTCGAGGAGCTTGCCGGTGATCTCGTCGCCGGCCGCGACGCGCTTGCCGGCGGCGGTGGTGCCCTGGTCGTTGTTGACCAGCGCGACGGGGATCTTGTCGAGGCGGCCGTACGGATCCCAGAAGGACCACAGGTACAGCGCGCCGTAGAGCAGCGGCAGGAGCAGCAGTGCGACGAGTGCGGCGCGCGGCAGCTTTCCCCTGCCGAAGCGCCTGAGCTCAAGCGCGGCCAGTCTCGGCGAACGCATCGGCCGTTCCTTCCTCGGTCGTGTCTGTCTCGGTCGTGCCTGCCTCGGCGGTTTCTTCCCCGGCCGGGTCGGCCCCGGCAGCGGTGTCCGTGCGCAGGGTGATCGCGCCCTCGGGCGCCTGGCTGCAGACGGCGAGCACGGTGGTGCCGCCGGCCGCGACGGACCGCAGCAGCTCCCAGGCCTCGGCGCGTTCGGCGTCGGAGAGCTTGAGATCGGTGTCGTCCACCGCGAGCAGCCGGGGGTTGCCGATCAGCGCGAGGGCGATGGACAGCCGCAGTGCCTCCAGCCGTTCCAGGTCCCGTACGGAGGTCCGCTCGCCCTTGGGCAGCGTGGCCGGGTCGAGCCCGGCGGCGTCCAGCGCCGCGTCGATCCGTCCCCGGGCGGTGGCGATCCGTTCGGCACGCGGACGCAGTAGGGCCCGCAGCGAACCGTCGAAGCGGCGCTGCAGCAGGGCCCGCTCGCGCAGGTGCTCGGCGACGGTGAAGGCCGGGTCGAGCTCGCTGACACCCGGGACGGGCCCCAGCGCGGCGATGCGGCGTACGGCGGCCATCTTGCGCGGCAGGCGCAGCCCGCCGATCTTCGCCTGGCCCTCGGTGGGGCGCATCCGGCCGGTGAGGGCGAGCAGCAGGCAGGTGCGGCCGGAGCCGGACGGGCCCTCGATCGCCACCAGCGAACCGGGCCCGGCGTCGACCCCCAGGCCCCGGAAGGCCCAGCCGCGCGGTCCCTTGAGGCCGAAGTTCTCGGCGGTGACGGATGCCCCGTGCGGGCTGTCCACGGTCCCTCCCCCTGTTTTGAACTGACCGGTCAGTTCAAAAAGGTAGCCCGAACTTGCGAACGAAGCAAAAGAGCAGGTCAGGGCGGGGTCGAGACCGATTGTCAGTGGTGACCCCCACGATGGATACATACGGCCACGGAGCCGTTACACGAGACAGGAGGTTTCGTCATGGCCCACTCGTCCGCAGCAGCCGCACCCCGGCGCCGCGCAGACGGCCCTGCCCCCTCACTGACCGGCCCGGCAAGCGATGTCCACCCCGTTCTGCGCCGCACCACGGCGCCGCCCGCCGCCCTCGATCTGCTCGCCAAGGCCCGCGCCGGCCTCGACGAGGCCGCCGTTCTCGACGTGCCGAACGAGCGGTACGCCACCGCCCACCTCGCGGCGCTGCGCACCGCCGCCGCGGTGCTCGCCGCGCGGGCCCGCCCGGAGACGTCCGGGCGGCGCCGCGGGCGCATCCGCAGCGCCTGGGAGGTCCTGCCCGAAATCGCCCCCGAGCTGACCGAGTGGAGCGCGCTGTTCGCCTCCGGCGCCCGCCGCCGGGCCCGCGCGGAAGCCGGGATACCGGGTGCCGCCAGCCGGCGGGACGCCGACGACCTGCTGCGTGACGCGGCGATGTTCCTGCGTCTGGTCGAGCGGCTGCTGGTGCTCCAGCCGGTGCTTCCGCAGGCCAGGAGGGAGCGGCCGGACGCGGGATGACGGCAGCGGCGGTGTGAGGCAATAGGGTGGGCAGCGCTCGTACCACCTGCACTGTTCACGCTCCGCCGTCCCAGGCGGCACCGTGCCGAGGAGTCATCTGCCGTGTCGGACCAGCTGCGCCCCCGCGCCTCCCTCCGTACCGCCGTGGTCTGGGAGGTCCTCAAGGACGCCCTCGACCACCGGGTGAAGGCGACCGGCAGGGACGCCCTGGATGTGCTGGACACCGGCGGCGGCACCGGCAACTTCGCGGTGCCGGTCGCCCGTCTCGGCCACCGTGTCACCGTCGTCGACCCCAGCCCCAACGCGCTCTTCGCGCTGGAGCGCCGCGCGGCCGAGGCCGGGGTCGCCGACCGGGTCCGCGGTGTCCAGGGCGACATCCACGGCCTGTTCGACGTGGTCGAGCGCGATGGGTACGACGCGGTGCTGTGCCACGGCGTCCTGGAGTACGTGGACGACCCGGCCGAAGGGGTGCGCAACGCCGTGGCGGCGCTCCGGCCGTCCGGTGCACTCAGCCTGCTCGCCGCCGGGCTCGGTGGCGCCGTCCTGGCCCGGGCGCTCGCCGGACACTTCACCGAGGCCCGGCAGGCGCTCGACGACCCGGCGGGCCGCTGGGGCGAGGGCGACCCGGTGCCCCGGCGCTACACCGCGGAGCAGCTCACCGAGCTGGTCTCCGGTGCCGATGTCGAGGTCGGTGCGGTCCACGGCGTACGGATCTTCGCGGACCTTGTGCCGGGCGTGCTGGTGGACACGGAGCCCGGTGCGGTCGAGGCCCTGCTGAAGCTGGAGTCCGCCGCGGCCGAACTGCCCGCCTTCCACTCGGTGGCGACGCAGCTGCACGTTCTGGGCACCAAGCGCGCCTGAGCGCGGTCGGGTCCGGTGGTAGCTCGGCCGTAGCGCTGCTGATCAGCGACGCAGCGGCAGACGGAGTACGCACCGGGCCCCCCGATCGGGGGCTTCGCCCCGTATGATCGGGGGACACCATCCGGCATGACGGATCGGAGGTTGGGGAATCAACGCCTCAGCAGCTGAGCCGTCGTGGCGGCCCGGACTGGCTGATGGGCAAGAAGGCGGGTTTCACGGGGGCGATTCCCTGCCTATCCTGGAAGGGCCGCATACCGGCCGCCCCCCGCGGCCGACGACGAGGAGGACTCCGTGCCGCTCTCGGAGCACGAGCAGCGAATGCTCGAGCAAATGGAGCGAGCGCTGTACGCCGAAGATCCCAAGTTCGCGACAGCGCTCGAGGGAAGCGGGCTGCGTACGTACACCCGGCGACGGGTCTACCAGGCGGTCGCAGGCTTCCTTGTGGGTATCGCGCTCCTCATGACCGGAATGGTCGCCCAGCAGATCTGGATCAGCGTGGTGGGTTTTCTCGTCATGCTGGGCTGCGCGGTCCTTGCGGTCACTGGTTGGCGCAAGGCGCCCAAACCGGGCGAGCATCCGGCAGCCGGGCGCGGTGGCGAGCGCAGCCGGCCCAGGCAACGCCGGACCGTGATGAACCGGATCGAGCAGCGGTGGCAGCGCCGCCGCGACGAGCAGGGCCAGTAGGTCCTCGGACACACTTGGGTGAGGGGCGGCCGCGGCGACGCGGCCGCCCCTCACGTATGCCCGGGACCGGTCACCGCGGACTCGTACCGGGCCACCGGGCCGATTGCCGTGCCTGAGCAGGATCAGAGGTAGCCGACTTCCCGTGCGGGAGCGGGGGGCAGGAGTCGGGGCCGAGGCAGGGGTAGGGGCCGGGGCAGGGGCCGGGGCTTCGAGCGGGCGGAGGCTTCGGCGGGCGGGGCGTACCTGGGCGGCCCCGCCCGGCCGCACAGGGGCGGGCCGGACCGCCGCTGCCGTCGGCCGAGCCTCGTGGGACAGCCGCCGTCGGCGCGGCGGGGCGCGGTCCGCGACCTGCCGCGGACCACGCCCCAGGTCAACCCTGCTGGCGCGACGGGCGCCGCAGCCACCCCGCCCACCGGTCACGGCTCCACAGCGCCGTCCATCCGCCGGTGAACGCCGCCCAGCGGTCCGCGGCCGCCCAGACCACCCGAACGGCCGAACGCGGAGCCACGACCGCCCGGATCCGGGCCAGGCGGCCGGCGGACGCCCGCAGACCGGCCCGTACCGTCGCCACGTCCTCGGCCAGGCCGGTGCTCACCCGGGGCTCAGGGGCGTAGAGCACCTGCTCCACCGCTCCGGCCACCCGGTGCACCGCATCGGCCGCGTCGGGTCCGAGCTGCCCCAGCCGCACCACCCGGTCCGCCGCCTTGCGTGGGGTCCGGGAGTCGTCCGGTTCGATGCCGTGGTCCCAGGCGGTGTCGGTGATCTCCTGCCAGGCCGCCAGCGTCCGGGCCGTGGCGTACTCCGGTGCGTCGGGTTCGACGCCCCGGCCCCGGTCGCCGCCGGTGCTGCCCTGCCCCATGGGCGGCGTTGCGAGCCGACCGCCCCCCGGCGTACGCCCGGCGGAGAGACCCAGCCTGCGCCTGCGTGCCCGCAACCGCCAGAGCAGCGGCAGCAGGGGCAGCGCGAGCAGCACCACGGCGAGCAGCACCACACCGACGACGGTGCCCGTCGGCGTCCCCGAATCCGTCGGCGGCTTCACGCCCGGTGCCGCCACGCTGCCGCACTCGCCCTGCTTGCGCATCTGCGCCGGGCAGCTGTCCGGGACGGACGGTGCGGCCGACGGAGCCGCCGAGGAGCCCTTCTCGGGCAGGGCCGGGATGTCCGTGTCGCCCGTGGGGACATTCTGCTGGGTGTACGGGGGTGTGGTGCCCCGCGTCGGGGTCGGCTCGAACCGGGTCCACCCCACGCCCTCGAAGTACAGCTCGGGCCAGGCGTGCGCATCGCGCAGCCCCACCGAGACCGAACCGTCCGGCTGCCCGGTGCCCGGGGTGAAGCCCACCGCGACCCGGGCCGGTATGCCCAGCGTCCGGGCCATCGCGGCCATCGAGAAGGAGAAGTGGACGCAGAAGCCCTGCTTCTCCTTCAGGAACCGGGTGATCGCAGCGCTGCCGGTGCCCGAGTTCACCGAGGTGTTGTAGCTGAAGCCGCCGTCCGAGGCGAAGTAGTCCTGCAGCTTCACCGCCCGCTCGTAATCGTTGGCGGCGCCCTGGGTCACCTGGTTCGCGGTCTCTTCCACGATCTTCGGCAGTGAGCCGGGAACACGGGTGTACTCGCGCCGCAGCTCCGCCGGCGCCGGGCCCGCCGAGGCGAGCTGCTCGGCGGTCGGTTCGACCACCAGGCTGGAGACCCGGTACTGCGCGCCGCGGGTCGTCTCCCCGCGGTCGCCCACGAGGGTCCGCCCCTCCGGTTCGTACCGCCAGCGCCCGTCGATGCCGACCTCGGTCGCCGGGTAGGGGAGCGGCAGATAGGTCTGCTGGTAGGAGCGGGACGCGGAGATGTTCGACGTGATCTCGGTGACCGCCACGTCGGGCCCGAGGCCCTCCGGCGCCGGGAGCCGCTTGGGCACGTCCTTGAGACGGCGGGTGGAGGGCCGCCACTCGCTGCCGTTGAACTGGTCCAGGGCCAGGATGCGCAGGTAGAAGTCCTGCGGGGCGCCGGAATTGGTGCGGTAGGACATCACCTGCCGGTTCTCCGGCTGGTTCAGATTGTCCTGCAGCGAGACCAGAGGGTTCACCGCGGAGATGGTGCCGCCGCCCCCCTTGCCGGCGCTGCCGGCGCCCGCGCCGAACAGCATTCCGCCTTCGAGCGCAGGCAGCGCCGCCGGGACGACCAGCGCGACGCCCAGCGCCAGCGCACCGATGCGGCGTCCGGTACGGACCGGGGCCGTCGGCCGGCTGCCCGCGAGCGCCGCTCCGAGCGCCGGTCCTCCCGGGGGCCTGCCGGTCGCGCCGCTGAAGACCCGCCCCCACTGGGAGAGCCGGTCCCGGCCCTCCGCCAGCAGGAGCAGCAGATATCCACCGGCCGCCAGCAGGAACCAGAGCCAGTCCGCCCCGCCTCCGGACAGCCCCGCGGCCACCGAGTAGAGCGCGAGGAGCGGCAGGCCGGCCGGGGCCGCGCTGCGGAACGTCACCGCGAGGGCGTCCACCACCAGGCCGACCAGCAGCACACCGCCGATCAGCATCAGCCGGATGCCGTCCGTCACGGGAGCCGGGGCGGCGTACCTGCCCACGTCCTCGGCGCCCGACGTCAGCAGATGCGACAGCCGCTGGACGGCCTCCGGGCCGGGCAGCAGACCGGCCATCGCCTGCTGCCTGGCGAACACCACCGTCAGCAGGACCAGCGTGACCAGCGCCTGCGCCGCGACGACCAGCGCACGGGGCACGGGCGCCCGGCGGACCAGCGCGCCCATCCCGCTCTGGACCGCCAGCAGGAACGCCGCCTGCAGGATCCACCCGGCAGGCTCGACCAGCGGCAGCATCGAGGCCGCCGCCATCAGCGTCGCCGCAAAGGCGCACAGCGCCAGCCGACCACGACCGCTCATGACCATCCCCCGGAGAAACCCGTCGTGCCGTCCGCCGCGGCGGACTGTGCCGCCACACCCTGCTGCCCCGCCTGCCGCCAGTACCGGGCGAGCCCGGCCCCGGGCGAGACCGCCACCGCCGTCCACCCCGATTCCCGCAGCAGCCGCAGCCGCCGCTCGGACGCCGCCTCCGCCCCCGCGGGCGGGACGTCGCCCTGCACCCAGTCCGTGCTGTCCAGCACGAACGCGACGGCACCGCCGCTGCGCTGCCGCATCCGCGCCGCCACCGCCGCCTGCTCCTCGTCCAGATCGCCGAAGAACGCGATCAGCAGCCCCTCGTTGCCACCTCGCATCACGTCGTACGCGCGCGACAGGCCACTGCCGTCGGAGTGGCCGACCACCGCCAGCGTGTCCATCATCAGCCCCGCCGAATCGGCGGACTCCTGCGTCGATCCGGCGAAACCGCCCGCGCCGTCGCCGGGCACCGCGGTCCCGTCGTCGGTCAGCAGCCGGACGGCGAAGCCGCGCTCCAGCATGTGCACCAGCGCGGACGCCGCCCCGGACACCGCCCACTCGAAGGCGGAGTCGGGCCCCGCCCCCTGGTAGGCGATCTGCCGGGTGTCCAGCAGGACCGTGCACCTGGCCCGCTGCGGCTGCTCCTCGCGGCGCACCATCAGCTCGCCGTAGCGCGCGGTGGAGCGCCAGTGGACCCGGCGCAGATCGTCGCCGTGCCGGTAACCGCGCGGGATCACGTCGTCGTCACCGGCCAGCGCCAGCGAACGCTGCCGTCCCTCGCCGTACCCCGACGCCTCCCCGGCCAGCCGCACCGGAGGCAGCGGCTCGGTCCGCGGAATGACGACGAGGGTGTCGTACGCGCTGAACGAACGGGTCAGCTCGCACATCCCGAACGGATCGCTCAGCCGCAGCTGCAACGGCCCGAGCGGATAGCGCCCGCGCAGATCCGACCGCACCCGGTAGGACACCTCGCGACGGCCGCCCGCCTCCACCCGGTCCAGCACGAACCGGGGGCGCGGCCCGAGCACATAGGGCACCCGGTCCTGGAGCATCAGCAGCCCGGTGGGCATCCGTGACACGTTCTCCATCCGCAGATGGACCCGGGCCTCCGAGCCTGCCGGGACCCGGGACGGCGACAGCCGCCGGGTGCCCGCGACCCGGTACCGGGTGCGGACGAGCACCACCACACAGACCAGCGGCAGCGCGGCGAGCAGCAGCCCGACCCGCAGCAGATCGGCCTGCCCGAGCACATAGGCGCAGACCGCCGCGGCGATCCCGGCCGCCAGGAAGGACCGCCCACGCGTGGTCAGCCCGCTCAGCGCGGCGCGCAGAGCGCCCTTCTCGCCGCCGTCGTCCGTCGCGGCCGGCCCCCCGGCGGCCATCACACCCGCCGTGCGCCGGGCTGCCGGCCGTACGGCACCCGGCCCGGCTGGTGCTGCGGCTGCACCTGCGTTCCGCCGTCCGCGGTCGGAACCGGTGTCTGCCGGAGGATCTCCTGCACGACCTGCTCGGCGGTACGGCGGTTCAGCTGGGCCTGTGCCGTCGGCAGCAGGCGGTGCGCGAGCACCGCGACCGCCAGCGCCTGGACATCGTCCGGCAGGCAGTAGTCCCGGCCGCTCAGAGCCGCGGAGGCCTTCGCCGCGCGCAGCAGATGCAGGGTGGCCCGCGGCGAGGCGCCGAGCCGGAGATCGGGATGGCTGCGGGTGGCCGCGACGAGCTCCACCGCGTACCGCCGCACGGCGTCGGCCACATGGACCGTGCGCACCGCGTCGATCAGCTTCACGATGTCGTGGGCGTGCGCCACCGGCTGGAGGTCGTCGAGCGGCGGGAGGCCGCCGTGCACGTCGAGCATCCGCAGCTCGGCCTCCGCACTCGGATAGCCGATCGAGACCCGCGCCATGAACCGGTCGCGCTGGGCCTCGGGCAGCGGATAGGTGCCCTCCATCTCCACCGGGTTCTGGGTGGCCACCACCATGAACGGATCGGGCAGCTCGTAGCTGTGTCCGTCGATGGTGACCTGGCGCTCCTCCATGGACTCCAGCAGCGCCGACTGGGTCTTCGGCGAGGCCCGGTTGATCTCGTCGCCGATCACGATCTGGGCGAAGATCGCGCCCGGTTTGAATTCGAAGTCGCGCCGCTGCTGGTCGAAGATGGACACACCGGTGATGTCCGAAGGCAGCAGGTCCGGCGTGAACTGAATGCGCCGCACCGAGCAGTCGATGGACCGTGCCAGAGCCTTGGCCAGCATCGTCTTGCCGACCCCGGGGACGTCCTCGATGAGGAGATGCCCCTCCGCCAGCAGTACGGTCAGCGAAAGCCGTACGACCTCAGGCTTGCCCTCGATCACACTCTCCACCGACCCGCGCACCCGCTCCGCGGTCGTGGTCAGATCTGTGAGGCTCGCTCGATCGTCATAGGTCGTCACCCGGCCCTCCTCGGCCCTGCCCCACGCTCTCCAGGAGCAGTGGGGTACCCCATTCACGGGCCGGCGCACGCAGCGGTCCAGCCCACCCCGAAACACGGACACCCCTTCGGACACGTCCGGCGGGATGTCACACGCGCATTCTCGTCGCCGTTACCGCTTCGTGTCACTCGCCTGTGGACAACTGGGGGCGAAATGCCGGTTTCGATGGGGTTTTCGGTTCCTGGAGGGTGGTGCCGGGGAGGTCAGACGACGGGAAGGATCTCCCGCAGCAGACCGGTGGTCACATCGAAGACGAAGCCGCGGACGTCGTCGGTGTGCAGCAGGAACGGCGAGGTGCGCACGCGCTGCATCGACTGCCGTACGTCCTGGTCGGCGTCCTTGTACGCCTCGACCGCCCAGACCGGACGCTGGCCGACCTCCACCTCCAGCTCCTGGCGGAACTCCTCGGTGATCGACTCCAGACCGCAGTTGGTGTGGTGGATCAGTATCACGCTGCGCGTGCCGAGGGCCCGCTGGCTGATGGTCAGCGAACGGATCACGTCGTCGGTGACCACGCCGCCCGCGTTGCGGATGGTGTGGCAGTCACCGAGCGCCAGGCCCAGCGCGTCGTGCAGGTCGAGCCGGGCGTCCATGCAGGCGACCACGGCGACGCGCAGCACCGGCTTGGCGTCCATGCCCGGGTCTTCGAATTCGGCGGCGTACCGGACGTTCGCCTCGACGAGACGGTCGGTGACCGTACCTCCGTCACGGGCCTGGTCGGCATCGTTCGAGGAGAGCCGGACGGGGGAGTGCGCGGAGGTCGACATGGATACGACGTTAGCCCCCGCACCTGCTCCCGTCGGGGTGCGGGAAGGGACAAAGAACGTGGACGAGGCTTGTTGTGAGGTAACCCACAAGCCTCGCAACCGTTCGTCGTGGCGGGTGCGCAGGGGGCCCGGCGACGCGCAGCCGGGTTGATTGATCGGGAATCGATCGAATGGCAGGGTGGACTAAAGTGACGGGAAGTTACCGACACCCTGCACATTCCGTAGATTTCCCCTGTGTGCGGCGTACGTACGGGCCCGGCCCTCTCCCGCTCGCGGTCGGCCGACGCCCCTTCCCCGGCGCCGGCCCACCTCCCCTTCTGAGCGGGCGGGGACCAGGCCGTACGTGCGGCCACACGGGACCTGAGCCTGAGAGGGCGCATGAGCCAGACCCGACACGTCCCGGTGATGCTCCAGCGATGCCTGGACCTGTTGGCCCCGGCTCTTCAGGCGCCGGGACCGCAGGAGCCCGTGGTCGTCGACTGCACCCTCGGCCTCGGCGGTCACAGCGAGGCGCTGCTCTCCGCCTTCCCCTCCGTACGGCTGATCGGCCTGGACCGGGACAAGGAGGCGCTGCGGCTCTCCGGCGAGCGGCTCGCCCCGTACGGCGACCGGGCCACCCTGGTGCACGCCGTCTACGACGAACTGCCCGAGGTGCTCGACAGGCTCGGCATCCCCAAGGTCCAGGGCGTCCTGTTCGACCTCGGCGTCTCCTCCATGCAGCTGGACGAGGCCGACCGCGGATTCGCGTACGCCCAGGACGCCCCGCTCGACATGCGCATGGACCAGACGACCGGCATCGGCGCGGCCGAGGTGCTCAACACCTACCCGCCGGGCGAACTGGTACGGATCCTGCGGGCGTACGGCGAGGAGAAGCAGGCCAAGCGGATCGTCTCCGCGATCGTGCGCGAGCGCGAGAAGGAGCCGTTCAGCAACAGCGCCCGGCTCGTCGAGCTGATCCGCGACTCGCTGCCCCAGGCGGCCAAGCGCACCGGTGGCAACCCCGCCAAGCGGACCTTCCAGGCCCTGCGCATCGAGGTCAACGGTGAGCTCAGCGTCCTGGAGCGGGCCGTTCCGGCGGCCGTGCAGAGCCTCGCGGTCGGCGGCCGGATCGCCGTCCTCTCGTACCACTCGCTGGAGGACCGGCTGGTCAAGCAGGTGTTCGCGGCGGGCGCCGCCACCACGGCGCCGCCCGGACTGCCGGTCGTCCCCGAGCGTTACCAGCCCCGGCTGAAGCTGCTGACCCGCGGCGCGGAGCTGCCCACCGAGGAGGAGGTCGCCGAGAACCGGCGCGCCGCCCCCGCCCGGCTGCGCGGCGCCCAGCGGATCCGCGAGGAGGAACGATGAGCACCCGGCCTCCGGGTGCCCGGAAACCGGTGATGTACGGGGCGGCGCGGTGAGCGGACCGGCCGGACAGTTGAAAGGGCGCGCCGCGCGGCTCGTCCGGCTGATGCCGTCCGGGCCCAGCAACGCGGCCCGTACGCCCTTCGTGCTGCTGGTCGTGGTGCTGCTCGGCGGCGGCCTGATCACGCTCCTGGTGCTCAACTCGGCCCTCAACGAGGGGTCGTTCAGGCTGAGCGAGCTGAAGAAGCGGACCACCGAGCTCACCGACGAGCAGCAGGCCCTCCAGCGCGACGTCGACAACTTCTCCGAGCCGGACGCGCTGGAGCGGCGCGCCCGCGAGCTGGGCATGGTGCCCGGCGGCAGCCCCGCCTTCCTGAACCCGGACGGCACGGTCCGCGGCGTACCCGCCGAGACCACGGCCGAGCCCGTCCCGCCGCCGCAGCCGAAGAGCAGTGCGCCGGTGGCGCCCGCCGCCTCCGCGTCCCCCGCCGCCGGCCCCGGGCCCAGTGCCCCGGTCCCGCCCGCACCGCTGCCGTCGGCCACGGCTTCGGGCGCCGCCGGGACCGGCGCCTCCACGACCGGCACCGCCACGACTTCGGGCACCGCCGCAACCGGAACCGCCGCGACCGGAACCGCCGCGACCGGCGCCTTTGCGACCCCGCCCGCCGGGACGCGTACCCCGGCAGAACAGACCCCGACGAGCCCCGGCAGGTGACGCAGTGCCGCCCAAGGATCCACCGCGCCGCCGGGTCCCCGGCCCCGCACGCCCGCGCGGCGCCGCAGGCGCCCAGGGGCGCCCCCGGCCCGCCGCCCGCCGCTCCACCCCGGCACCGCGCCCCCGCCCGCCCCGCAGCCGGAGCGCGAGTCGGCTGCGGCTGGGCAGCCCGCGCCCGCGGCTCCGTCTGGTCAGCCTCGCCCTGACGCTCGTCATGCTGGCGTTCGTCGTCCGGCTGCTCCAGGTCCAGGCCGTCGACGCCAGCGCGTACGCGGCCAAGGCGAAAGAGAACCGCTACCTCAGCTACACGATCGCCGCCGAGCGCGGCGAGATCACCGACCGCAGCGGGATCGCCCTGGCCACCAGTGTCGACGCGTACAACATCACCGCCGACCCCTCGATGTTCACGCCCGAATTCAGCAAGGCCCCCGACGCGCCCCGGCAGGCGGCGGCGCTCCTCGCCCCGATCCTCGGCACCGACGTCACCGAGCTGACCCGGAAGCTGTCCGGGAAGGGCCGCTACGTCGTCCTGGCCCGCCGGCAGACCCCGCAGGTCTGGAACCAGATCAAGGACCTCAAGTCCGTCTTCGCCGAGAAGGCGGGCAAGGACCGGGCGAGCGGCGGTGCCGGAACCAACGTGCTGGCCGGCGTGTTCCAGGAGGCGACCACCAAACGGGTCTACCCCAACGGGGGCCTCGCCGCCGGGATACTGGGTTACGTCAACGCCGACGGCAAGGGCGCGGGCGGCCTCGAATCGCAGCTGGACAAGGAGCTCGCGGGCGAGGACGGCAAGATCCGCTACGCCCAGGCGGGCGGCCGCCGGGTGCCCACCGCGGGCACCAAGGAGGTCCCGGCCGTACCCGGGGCCGACATCGAGCTGACCATCGACCGCGACATCCAGTGGGCCGCCCAGCAGGCCATCAGCGACCAGGTGAAGAAGTCCAGGGCCGACCGCGGCTACGTGGTCGTCCAGAACACCAGGACCGGCGAGGTCCTCGCCATGGCCAACGCCCCCGGGTTCGACCCCAACGACCTCTCGCAGGCCGACGCGGCGTCGCTGGGCAACGCGGCCCTCCAGGACGTCTACGAGCCCGGCTCCACCAGCAAGGTCATGTCCATGGCCGCCGTGCTGGAGGAGGGCGCCGCCACCCCCGGCACCCACGTCACGGTCCCCAACCGGCTGCACCGGGGCGACCGGCTCTTCAAGGACGACATCGACCACCCCACCTGGTACCTGACGCTCAACGGCGTACTCGCCAAGTCCAGCAACATCGGCACCATCCTGGCCACCGGCGAACTGGGAAAGACGCAGGCCGAGGCCAACAAGGTCCTCTACTCCTACCTGCGCAAGTTCGGCATCGGCTCACCGACCGGACTCGGCTATCCCGGCGAGACCCCCGGCATCCTCGCCAAGCCCCAGGACTGGTCGACCTCGCAGCAGTACACGATCCCGTTCGGCCAGGGCCTCTCGCTCAACGCCATGCAGGCCGCCTCCATCTACTCGACGATCGCCAACGACGGAGTCCGCGTGGCACCCACGCTGGTACGCGGCACCAAGGGCGCCGACGGGCGGTTCCAGGCCGCCGAACCGCCCGAGCGGACCAGGGTGGTCAGCGCGAAGACCGCCAAGGCGCTGGCCGCGATGCTGGAGTCGGTGGTCGGCGACGAGGAGGGCACCGGAACGAAGGCCAAGATCCCGGGCTACCGGGTGGCGGGCAAGACCGGTACGGCCAACCGGGTCGACCCGGTGCGCGGCGGCTACCACGGCTACACCGCCTCCTTCGCGGGTTTCGCGCCCGCCGACAAACCGCAGATCACCGTCTACTGCGCGATCCAGAACCCGACCAAGGGCAGCTACTTCGGCGGCCAGATCTGCGGACCGATCTACAAGCAGGTCATGGAGTTCGCGCTCAAGACCCTCCAGACCCCACCGTCCGGCAGCGGCTCAGCCCGGCTGCCGGTGTCCTTCAAGCCCGGCGAGTGAACTCGGGGAAACCATCCAGTGACAACCATCACGCCCGATCCCGGGAACCGGAACGGGAACCACCAGAACCCCGGCCCCTCACTTCGCGAGAGGCCGGGTGCGCCCGGTACGCTCACCGCCGTGCCCCACGCTGATCAGTCCCAAACCACCCAGAAGGCCGCCCCTGTGAACTACCCGGGAGCGCCCCGCCCGGACCGGATCGGGCCCACCGCGCTCGGCGAACTGGCAGCCCGGCTGGGCGTAGAGCCGCCGGGACCCGGTGAGGTCACCGGCATCACCCACGACTCCCGGGCGGTACGCCCCGGCGATGTCTACGCGGCCCTGCCGGGCGCCCGCTTCCATGGCGCCGACTTCGCGGCCCAGGCGGCCGGTCTCGGCGCGACGGCGATCCTCACCGACCCGGCGGGTGCCGAGCGCGCCGCCGCCACCGGGCTTCCGGTGCTGGTCACCGAGGACCCGCGCGGCCGGATGGGCGAGCTCGCCGCGGAGATCTACGGACGGCCCGGTGCCGACCTCCTCCAGATCGGCATCACCGGAACGTCCGGCAAGACCACCACCGCCTATCTGATCGAGGGCGGCTTCCGCGGCGCCGGGCGCGCCACCGGGCTCATCGGCACGGTGGAGATGCGGATCGGCGACGAGCGCATCAAGTCCGAGCGCACCACCCCCGAAGCCACCGATCTGCAGGCCCTGTTCGCCGTCATGCGCGAACGCGGCGTCGACTCGGTGACCATGGAGGTCTCCAGCCACGCCCTGGTGCTCGGCCGGGTCGACGGCTGCGTCTTCGACGTCGCGGTCTTCAACAACCTCAGCCCGGAACACATGGAGTTCCACTCCGGGATGGAGGACTACTTCCAGGCCAAGGCGCAGCTCTTCACCCCGGCCCGCAGCAGGCAGGGCGTCGTCAACCACGACGACGAGTACGGCCGCAGGCTGATCACCGAGGCGTCCGTCCCGGTCGTCACCTTCTCCGCCGAGGGCCACCCGGACGCCGACTGGCGCGCCGAGGACGTCGAACTCGGGCCGCTCGGATCGACCTTCACCGTCATCGGCCCCAAGGACGAGCGGATCGCGGCCAGGGCCCCGCTGCCCGGCCCGTTCAACGTCGCCAACACCCTCGCCGCGATCGTCACGCTCGCCGTCGCGGGCATCGACCCGCAGACCGCCGCCGACGGCGTCGCGGCCGTCCCCGGCGTCCCCGGCCGGCTGGAACGCGTCGACGCCGGACAGCCCTACCTCGCGGTCGTCGACTACGCGCACAAGACCGACGCCGTCGAATCCGTGCTGCGTTCCCTGCGGACCGTCACCGAGGGCAAGGTGCACATCGTCCTCGGCTGCGGCGGCGACCGCGACACCACCAAACGCGGCCCGATGGGCGCGGCGGCCGCCCGCCTCGCCGACACCGCCGTACTGACCTCCGACAACCCCCGTTCCGAGGACCCCCTAGGAATCCTCGCCGCCATGCTCGCGGGCGCCGCAGAAGTGCCCGTCCACGAGCGGGGCGACGTCCTGGTCGACGCCGACCGGGCCGCCGCCATCGCCGCCGCCGTCGCCCGCGCCGAGCCCGGTGACACCGTACTGATCGCCGGCAAGGGCCACGAGCAGGGGCAGGACATCCACGGCGTGGTACGCCCCTTCGACGACCGCGTGGTCCTGCGCGCGGCCATCGAGCGGTCCCTGGGGCACGAGCGCACCGAGAGCGCCGGCCACCGCGCCCACACCCACGAGAACAACAGTCAGGGATGACCAAGTGATCGCCCTTTCCCTCGCCGAGATCGCCGAAATCGTCGGCGGGCAGTCGCACGACATACCCGATCCGGCAGCAACCGTCAGCGGGCCGGTCGTCATCGACTCCCGAAAGGTGACGCAGGGCAGCCTGTTCGTCGCCTTCGCCGGTGAGCGGGTCGACGGCCACGACTACGCGCAGCGCGCCGTCGAGGCGGGCGCGGCAGCCGTGCTGGCCGCCCGCCCCGTCGGCGTTCCGGCGATCGTCGTGGACGACGTCGTGGCCGCACTCGGCGCGCTCGCCCGCACCGTCGTGGGCCGCCTCGGCACCACCGTCGTCGCCCTCACCGGATCGGCGGGCAAGACCTCAACCAAGGACCTCATCGCCCAGCTGCTCGAACGCAAGGGGCCCACCGTCTACCCGGCGGGCAACCTCAACAACGAGATCGGCCTGCCGCTCACCGCGCTGCGCGCCACCGAGGACACTCGACACCTCGTCCTCGAAATGGGTGCACGCTACATCGGCGACATCCGCTACCTCACCGGCCTCGTCCCGCCCCGCATCGGCCTCGTCCTCAACGTCGGCACCGCCCACATCGGCGAGTTCGGCGGCCGTGAGCAGATCGCCCAGGCCAAGGGCGAGATGGTCGAGTCGCTGCCCGAGGACGGCCTCGCCGTACTCAACGCCGACGACCCGCTCGTACGCGCCATGTCCTCCCGTACGAAGGCCCGGGTGCTGTTCTTCGGTGAAGCCGCGGATGCGGACGTACGGGGCGAGAAGGTCCGTCTCACCGACGACGGACGCCCCGCTTTCCGGCTCCACACACCCACCGGGTGCAGCGACGTGACCATGCGCCTGTACGGTGAGCACCACGTGTCGAACGCGCTCGCCGCGGCCGCCGTCGCCCATGAGTTGGGCCTGTCCGCAGACGAGATCGCCGAAGGGCTCTCCGAGGCGGGCACCCTCTCCCGCTGGCGCATGGAGGTCACCGAGCGTCCGGACGGCGTGACGTTCGTCAATGACGCCTACAACGCGAACCCCGAATCCATGAAAGCCGCGCTGCGCGCGCTGGCCGCCATGGGGAAGGGCCGGCGTACGTGGGCGGTGCTCGGCCAGATGGCCGAGCTCGGCGACGCCTCGCTCGCCGAGCACGACGCGGTCGGACGGCTCGCCGTCCGGCTCAACGTCAGCAAGCTCGTCGCGGTCGGGGGCAGAGAAGCCTCCTGGCTGCAACTGGGCGCATACAACGAGGGTTCGTGGGGTGAGGAGTCGGTGCACGTGTCCGACGCACAGGCCGCGGTCGACCTGTTGCGCAGTGAACTGCGCCCGGGAGACGTCGTGCTGGTGAAGGCGTCCCGGTCGGTCGGCCTGGAGCAGGTCGCCATGGCACTGCTGGAGAACGCGTCCGAGGGCGAGGTCGCCGGCCGATGAGGCAGATCCTCTTCGCGGGGGCCATCGGGCTCTTCCTGACCCTGGTCGGAACTCCGCTGCTGATCAAGCTGCTCGCCCGCAAGGGATACGGGCAGTTCATCCGGGACGACGGCCCGCGTACCCACGGGTCCAAGAAGGGCACGCCCACCATGGGCGGCATTGCCTTCATCCTGGCGACGATCATCGCGTACGTCGCGGCGAAGCTGATCACCGGCGAGGAGATGCGATTCTCCGGCGTGCTGGTGCTCTTCCTGATGGCCGGAATGGGCCTCGTGGGCTTCCTCGACGACTACATCAAGATCGTCAAGCAGCGTTCGCTGGGCCTGCGGGCCAAGGCGAAGATGGCGGGCCAGCTGATCGTGGGCATCGCCTTCGCGGTGCTCTCGCTCCAGTTCGCGGACAAGCACGGCAACACCCCGGCCTCCGACCGGCTGTCGTTCGTCGCGGACTTCGGCTGGTCGATCGGCCCGGTGCTGTTCGTCGTCTGGGCGCTGTTCATGATCCTGGCCATGTCCAACGGCGTGAACCTGACGGACGGTCTGGACGGTCTGGCCACCGGTGCCTCGGTGATGGTCTTCGGCGCGTACACCTTCATCGGGCTGTGGCAGTTCCAGGAGTCCTGCGTCAACGCGGACACCCTGACCAATCCCAACGCCTGTTTCCAGGTACGAGATCCGCTCGACCTCGCGGTCGTCGCCTCGGCGTTGATGGGTGCCTGCTTCGGCTTCCTGTGGTGGAACACCTCGCCCGCCAAGATCTTCATGGGTGACACCGGCTCGCTCGCCCTCGGCGGCGCCCTCGCCGGTCTGGCGATCTGCTCCCGCACCGAGTTCCTGATGGCCATCCTCGGTGGCCTCTTCGTGATGATCACCATGTCCGTGGTCATCCAGGTCGGATCCTTCAAGATGACCGGCAAGCGGGTCTTCCGGATGGCGCCGCTCCAGCACCACTTCGAACTCAAGGGGTGGTCCGAAGTCCTTGTCGTGGTCCGCTTCTGGATCATCCAGGGCATGTGCGTGATCGTCGGACTCGGACTCTTCTACGCGGGATGGGCAGCCGAGAAGTGAGCAACCAGGACTGGCAGGGCAAGCACGTCACCGTCGCGGGACTCGGAGTCTCCGGGATCCCGGCGGCCAGGGTGCTGCACGGCCTAGGGGCCGTCGTCACCGTGGTCAACGACGGGGACGACGAGCGTTCCCGCACGCAGGCCGCGGAGCTGGAGGCGCAGGGCATCGCCGTGCGCCTCGGCGACGGGGCGACCCTGCCCGAGTCCACCGAGCTCATCGTCACCGCCCCGGGCTGGCAGCCCGACAAGCCGCTCTTCGCCGCGGCCGCCGAGGCGGGCGTCCCCGTCTGGGGCGACGTCGAACTCGCCTGGCGGCTGCGGGGCCCGGGCGCGGCCCCCTGGCTCGCGGTCACCGGTACCAACGGCAAGACCACGACCGTACGGATGCTCGCCTCGATCCTTCAGGCGGCGGGGCTGCGCACCGCCGCGGTCGGCAACATCGGCGTCTCCCTCCTGGACGCCGTCCTCGGCGACGAGGAGTACGACGTACTCGCCGTTGAGCTGTCCAGCTACCAGCTGCACTGGGCGCCCTCGCTGCGCGCCCACTCGGCCGCCGTCCTCAACCTGGCCCCCGACCACCTCGACTGGCACGGCTCCATGGCGGCGTACGTCGCGGACAAGGGCCGGGTCTACGAGGGCAACCGCGTCGCCTGCGTCTACAACGCGGCCGACCCGGCGACCGAGGACCTGGTCCGTGAGGCCGACGTCGAGGAGGGCTGCCGGGCCATCGGCTTCACCCTGAACACACCGGGCCCGTCCCAGCTGGGCGTCGTCGACGGCATTCTCGTCGACCGCGCCTTCGTGGCGAACCGGCAGAAGCAGGCGCAGGAGCTGGCCGAGGTCAAGGACATCGACCCGCCCGCCCCGCACAACGTCGCCAACGCCCTCGCGGCCGCGGCCCTGGCCCGGGCGTTCGGCGTCGAGCCCGCGGCCGTGCGCGACGGACTGCGGGCCTTCCGCCCAGACCCGCACCGCATCGAGCACGTCGCGAACATCGACGGGGTCGCGTACGTCGACGACTCCAAGGCCACCAACACCCATGCCGCCGAGGCGTCCCTGGCGTCCTACGACCCGATCGTCTGGATCGCCGGCGGCCTCGCCAAGGGGGCCACCTTCGACGAGCTGGTCACCGGGGCAGCCGGGCGGCTGCGGGGCGCCGTACTGATCGGCCGGGACCGGGAACTGATCCGGGAAGCCCTCACGCGACACGCCCCCGAGGTCCCGGTGGTCGACCTCGACCGGACCGACACTGGGGCGATGTCCGAGGCGGTCCGCGAGGCGGCACGGCTCGCCCGGCCGGGAGACACCGTACTGATGGCCCCGGCCTGCGCCTCGATGGACATGTTCGTCAATTACAACAAGCGGGGCGAGGCGTTCGCGGACGCG
Source organism: Streptomyces sp. NPDC047917 (assembly GCF_043204345.1). NCBI lineage: Bacteria > Bacillati > Actinomycetota > Actinomycetes > Kitasatosporales > Streptomycetaceae > Streptomyces > Streptomyces sp. NPDC047917. The sequence continues at coordinate 350,603 of NZ_JBIDCA010000005.1, read as the reverse complement.
GTCCGCGCACTCGCTGCCGAGAGCGCCTGACGGGCCCGGCCTCCGCGCACGAGCAGTGGAGGGGACAGCGAAGATGCCGGCCGAAGAGAGCTCTGCCGGGCCCCGTGGGGGCCGCTCACGGGCCACCGCGGCGATCAGCCGGGCACTCGCCCCACCACTGCTCGTGACGGCGGCAGCAGGCGCCCCCGCGGCGCTCGGCCCCGCCCTCAGGGTCCGTTCGGTCGCCGGCTCCCGGCGCCCCTCGGCGCCCGGCTCCAAGGGCCGTTCCACCGGCGGCCCCCGCGCGCCCCGTTCCCCGCGCGGGCGGATGCGGGGGACGTACGAGCGGGTGCGCCGGGCCTGGGACCGCCCGCTGACCGCGTACTACCTGATCCTGGGTGCCGGGCTGCTGATCACCGTGCTCGGCCTGGTGATGGTCTACTCCGCGTCGATGATCAAAGCCCTGGAACTCGACAAACCGGGCACCTACTTCTTCCGCAAGCAGTTCCTGGCCGCCGTCATCGGCGCCGGACTGATGGCGCTCGCCGCCCGGATGCCCGCCAAGCTGCACCGGGCGCTCGCCTATCCGCTGCTCATGGGCACCGTCTTCTTGATGGTGCTGGTCCAGGTGCCGGGGATAGGGATGTCGGTCAACGGCAACCGGAACTGGCTCTACCTGGGCGGGCCCTTCCAGCTCCAGCCCAGCGAGTTCGGCAAACTCGCCCTGATCCTGTGGGGAGCGGACCTGCTCGCCCGCAAACAGGACAAACGGCTGCTGACCCAGTGGAAGCACCTGCTCGTACCGCTGGTCCCGGTCGCCTTCATGCTCCTCGGGCTGATCATGCTCGGCGGCGACATGGGAACTGCGATCATTCTCACCGCGATCCTGTTCGGACTGCTCTGGCTGGCGGGGGCGCCCACCCGGCTCTTCGGCGGGGTGCTCGGCTTCGCCGCACTGATCGCCTTCGTGCTGATCAAGACCAGCCCGAACCGGATGTCCAGGCTCGCCTGCATCGGCGCCAGCGAGCCCGGACCGGGGGACTCCTGCTGGCAGGCGGTGCACGGCATCTATGCTCTGGCGTCCGGCGGATGGTTCGGTTCCGGGCTCGGTGCGAGTGTGGAAAAATGGGGCCAACTACCTGAACCGCACACCGACTTCATCTTCGCCATCACCGGGGAGGAACTGGGGTTGGCGGGGACGCTGTCGGTACTCGCCCTCTTCGCGGCTCTAGGCTATGCGGGTATCCGCGTGGCCGGACGCACGGAGGACCCCTTCGTGAGGTACGCCGCGGGAGGTGTGACCACCTGGATCACGGTGCAGGCCGTGATCAACATCGGTGCGGTGCTCGGCCTGCTGCCGATCGCCGGAGTCCCGCTCCCGCTGTTCTCCTACGGAGGATCGGCCCTGCTGCCGACCATGTTCGCCGTCGGGCTGCTGATCGCGTTCGCGCGAGAGGATCCCGCGGCGAAGGCTGCCCTGGCCATGCGGAGGCCCGGGGTGAGATGGAAGACGATGAGACGGCGCGTCAAGAAGCGTCCGTCCGGAGAGCGGTGAATTTCGGTGCATGTCGTACTCGCCGGTGGGGGGACCGCCGGCCACATCGAGCCCGCGCTTGCCCTCGCGGACGCCCTGCGCAGGCAGGACCCGACCGTGGGAATCACTGCCCTAGGCACGGAGCGCGGACTCGAAACCAGGCTCGTACCCGAGCGGGGGTACGAACTCGCCCTGATCCCGGCCGTGCCGCTGCCGCGCAAGCCCACCCCGGAACTGATCACCGTCCCGGGACGGCTGCGCGGCACCATCAAGGCCGCCGAGCAGATCCTGGAACGCACCAGGGCGGACTGCGTCGTCGGCTTCGGCGGCTACGTGGCCCTGCCCGGCTACCTCGCCGCCAAGCGGGCCGGGGTGCCGATCGTCGTCCACGAGGCCAACGCCAGGCCGGGCCTGGCCAACAAGATCGGCTCGCGGTACGCCCACGGCGTCGCCGTCTCCACCCCCGACAGCAAGCTGCGCGGAGCCCGCTACATCGGCATCCCGCTGCGCCGCACCATCGCCACCCTGGACCGGGCCCGGGTCCGCCCCGAGGCGCGTGCCGCCTTCGGCCTCGACCCCAACCTGCCGACGCTGCTGGTCTCCGGCGGCTCGCAGGGCGCCCGCCACCTCAACGAGGTGGTCCAGCGCGTCGCGCCGCTGCTCCAGCGCTCCGGAATCCAGATCCTCCATGTGGTCGGCCCGAAGAACGAATTGCCGCGCGTCGACAACATGCCCGGGATGCCGCCCTACATCCCGGTACCGTACGTGGACCGGATGGATCTCGCGTACGCCGCGGCCGACATGATGCTCTGCCGCGCCGGTGCGATGACCGTCGCCGAACTCTCCGCCGTCGGGCTCCCCGCCGCCTATGTACCGCTGCCCATCGGCAACGGCGAACAGCGGCTCAACGCCCAGCCGGTGGTCAACGCCGGCGGCGGGCTGCTGGTGGACGACGCGGCGCTCACCCCCGAGTGGGTGCAGGGCAACGTCCTCCCGGTGCTCGCGGATCCGCACCGGCTGTACGAGATGTCCCGCGCCGCCGCCGAGTTCGGCCGCCGGGACGCCGACGACCTGCTCGTCGGCATGGTGTACGAGGCGATTGCCGCACGCCGAGGCGCGTGAGGCGGACGGGTCCGGGAGCGGTGCTCCCGGACCCGGCATAAGGAGCGAGCGTGGCCGGACCGACGACCGCCCAGCGCGGGAGAACGCAGCGGGAGGACTCCCCGGCCCGCCCGCCGCGTCCGCGCCCCCGGAAACGCCGACTGCCCAGCCGCAGAACGCTGATCGTGTCCGGCGCTCTCGTGCTGCTGCTCGCCTCCGGCGCCGTCTGGGCGCTCTACGGCTCCTCCTGGCTCCGTGCCGAGCAGGTCGCGACCACCGGTGTCGACGTGCTGACACCGGCCGAGGTGGAGGCCGCGGCGGAGGTCCCGATCGGGGCCCCGCTGATCTCTGTCGACACCGACGCCGTCGCGGCCCGATTGCGCCAGAAGTTGCCTCGTATCGACTCCGTGGATGTCGTACGGTCATGGCCGCACGGAATCGGACTTAAGGTGACGGAACGACAGCCGGTCCTGTTGGTCAAAAAGGGCGCAAAGTTCATTGAAGTGGACGCGAAAGGCGTTCATTTCGCAACGGTGGACAAATCGCCCGGTCGCGTACCTCTGCTGGAACTGAAACCTGATCAGTCCGCGAGTCTGCGCCGATTCGGCAGTGCCCGGCTGGTGCGGGAAGCGGTCCGGGTCGCGGGCGAACTTCCGGGCGGAGTGGCCAAGGACACCGAGGTCGTGCGAGTCACCTCGTACGACTCGATCTCCCTGCAACTCACCCGGGGGCGCACGGTGATCTGGGGCAGTGGCGAAGGGGGTCCGGTGAAGGCGAAAGTCCTCACCGCTCTCATGAAAGCCGCTCCCAAAGCGGGACACTTCGACGTGAGTGCACCCACCGCCCCTTCCGTGTCGGGCAGTTGACGCACATTTGGCCTGGCCAGCACCCTGGTTGGTCAGCGCTACGGGTGATCACATAGGGTGAAAAGAAAAACGGGAGGTTCGGCGTGTTCGTTGAACGTGCGCCACTTGTCGACTTAGTGTCCTGTTCGGAAGAGTCCATGAAGCAGACACACTGGTAACCCTAAACTTCAACGTTAGGGTTTGGGTCGGCGTTTCGGACCGCCCCAATCGGCATCCGTCGTCGCGGCGGGACTACCGCGAAGCGACGACACGTAACTCGAGGCGAGAGGCCTTCGACGTGGCAGCACCGCAGAACTACCTCGCAGTCATCAAGGTCATCGGTGTCGGCGGCGGTGGTGTCAATGCCATCAACCGAATGATCGAGGTCGGTCTCAAGGGCGTCGAGTTCATCGCGATCAACACTGATGCGCAAGCCCTGTTGATGAGCGACGCCGACGTCAAGCTCGACGTCGGCCGCGAACTCACCCGCGGCCTTGGCGCCGGCGCCAACCCGGCAGTCGGTCGCAAGGCGGCAGAGGACCACCGTGAGGAGATCGAGGAGGTCCTCAAGGGGGCCGACATGGTCTTCGTCACCGCCGGAGAAGGCGGCGGCACCGGCACCGGCGGCGCACCCGTCGTCGCCAACATCGCGCGCTCGCTCGGCGCCCTGACGATCGGCGTGGTCACCCGCCCGTTCACCTTCGAGGGCCGGCGACGCGCGAACCAGGCGGAGGACGGCATCGCCGAACTCCGCGAAGAGGTCGACACCCTCATCGTCATTCCCAACGACCGGCTGCTGTCCATCTCGGACCGCCAGGTCAGCGTGCTCGACGCGTTCAAGTCGGCCGACCAGGTGCTGCTCTCGGGTGTCCAGGGCATCACCGACCTCATCACCACCCCGGGTCTGATCAACCTCGACTTCGCCGACGTCAAGTCGGTCATGTCCGAGGCCGGATCGGCACTCATGGGCATCGGATCGGCCCGTGGCGACGACCGCGCGGTGGCCGCCGCGGAGATGGCGATCTCCTCGCCGCTCCTGGAGGCGTCCATCGACGGCGCCCGCGGTGTCCTGCTCTCCATCTCCGGCGGCAGCGACCTCGGTCTCTTCGAGATCAACGAGGCCGCCCAGCTGGTGAGCGAGGCGGCGCACCCCGAGGCGAACATCATCTTCGGCGCGGTCATCGACGACGCGCTGGGCGACGAGGTACGGGTCACCGTGATCGCCGCGGGCTTCGACGGCGGACAGCCGCCGGCCCGCCGCGAGAACGTCCTGGGCGCCAACTCCGCCAAGCGCGACGAGCCCACCGCACCGGTCCGGACCCCGGAGCCCGTGCGTCAGACCGGTGGACTGGGCTCCGTGCCCATCCGCGAGGAGCCGCCGGTGCAGTCGGAGCCCGTACCGGTGGCGAGCGAGACCCACCTGCCGCCGGTCGCCCCGCCGCACGTCCCGACGGCCCGTCCGTACCAGGACTCCCAGGCCGAAGAGCTGGATGTCCCGGACTTCTTGAAGTGATAGCTCAGCACCACGCACTGTCCTCGACGGGCGGCGCGCACTTCGCCTTCACCGACCGGTGGGGCGGAGTGAGCGCCGCTCCGTACGAGGAGCTCAACCTCGGCGGCGCGGTCGGAGACGACCCCGCCGCCGTTCTGGCCAATCGCGAGCGCGCCGCCCGGACCCTCGGTCTGGATCCGGCGCGGGTCGTCTGGATGAACCAGGTGCACGGGCGGGACGTCGCGGTCGTCGACGGGCCGTGGCGAGACGCTTCGCAGATCCCCGCGGTGGACGCGGTGGTGACCGCGCGGCGCGGGCTTCCGCTCGCCGTGCTCACCGCCGACTGCACCCCCGTACTGCTGGCCGACCCGGTCGCCGGGATCGTGGCGGCGGCGCACGCGGGCCGCCCCGGTCTGGCCGCCGGGGTCGTCCCCGCCGTGGTCGAGGCCATGGCCGGGCTCGGCGCCGACACCTCCCGGATCGTCGCCCGTACCGGGCCGGCGGTCTGCGGGCGGTGCTACGAAGTCCCGGCCGACATGCGCGCCGACGTCGCGAAGAGCGTCCCGGCCGCCTGGTCCGAGACCAGCTGGGGCACTCCGGCGGTGGATGTCACCGCGGGGGTCCACGCCCAGCTCAAGGAGCTCGGCGTCGAGGACCGGCAGGCCTCGCCGGTCTGCACCCTCGAATCGGGCGATCACTTCTCGTACCGCCGCGACCGCATCACCGGGCGGCTCGCCGGATATGTCTGGTTGGACTGATAGGGCATGACGGACCGTAAGGCTCAACTCGCCGAAAATCTGGCGCGGGTGGAGGAACGCATCGTTTCCGCCTGTGCCGCCGCAGGTCGCGAGCGGGATGAAGTGACGCTCATCGTGGTCACGAAGACCTACCCCGCGAGCGATGTGCGGATTCTGCATGGACTGGGTGTACGTCATGTCGCGGAGAATCGTGACCAGGACGCGGCCCCCAAGGCAGCCGAATGTGCGGATCTGTCGCTCACATGGCACTTTGTCGGTCAATTGCAGACGAATAAGGTTCGTTCTGTAGCGAGTTATGCCGATGTTGTGCAGTCGGTGGACCGGGTCAGACTGGTCACGGCCCTCTCGGCCGCCGCCGAACGCGAAGGGCGCGAACTCGGCTGCCTCATCCAGGTGGCACTCGACGCGGAGAGCGGCGAGCGGGGCGACCGGGGCGGCGTCGCACCGGACGGGATCGAGGAGTTGGCCGACGCGGTGGAGTCCGCGCCGGGGCTGCGGCTCGGCGGTCTGATGACCGTCGCGCCGCTCGCCGGGCCGTACGCGGGTCGCCAACGGGCCGCCTTCGACCGGCTGATGGAATTCTCATCCCGCCTGCGCGGGAACCATCCGGCTGCGAACATGGTCTCTGCGGGGATGAGCGCGGACGTCGAGGACGCGGTCGCGGCCGGAGCGACACATGTGCGCGTCGGTACGGCGGTACTCGGAGTCCGACCCGGGCTCGGGTAACGTCGCCAAGCAGGTCGGACCACAGCAGAAAATATGGTCATTCCCGCCTATGGCGGGCAGGCCTCAGTGGATCGCGGGGCACTTGGTGACAGATGCCGATCCACCACAGAGCGGAGGACTCGGAGCATGGCCGGCGCGATGCGCAAGATGGCGGTCTACCTCGGCCTCGTGGAGGACGATGGGTACGACGGTCCGGGGTTCGACCCCGACGACGAATTCGAACCCGAGCCGGAGCCGGAGCGCGACCGGCGGCGGCACCAGCCCGCGCATCAGGTGGAGCGGGAACGGGACCGGGAGCGGGACGAACCGGTACGAGCGGTGCAGCCTCCCGCGCAGCGGGAGCCGGTTCAGATCCCGGCGGAGAGAGAGCGACCCGCCCGAATCGCCCCCGTGGCATCCATCACACCTGAACGCCCGAACATGGAGAAGAACGCACCGGTGATCATGCCCAAGGTCGTGTCCGAGCGGGAGCCGTACCGCATCACCACGCTGCACCCCAGGACCTACAACGAGGCCCGTACCATCGGGGAACACTTCCGTGAGGGCACTCCGGTGATCATGAATCTCACGGAGATGGACGATACGGATGCAAAGCGACTTGTCGACTTTGCCGCAGGACTCGTCTTCGGTCTCCATGGCAGCATTGAGCGCGTGACGCAGAAGGTGTTCCTGTTGTCGCCTGCTAACGTCGATGTCACGGCGGAGGACAAGGCCCGTATCGCTGAGGGCGGATTCTTCAACCAGAGCTGAGAACACGACACCGGGAACAACCCGGCCGCGAGGTCGGAGCTACGAGAGCCAGGGGAGAGGGAAGCGCGAAATGGGCGTCGCACTGCAGGTTGTCTATATCGCGCTGATGTGTTTCCTCATCGTGCTGATCTTCCGGCTGGTCATGGACTACGTCTTCCAGTTCGCGCGTTCATGGCAGCCCGGCAAGCCGATGGTGGTCATACTTGAGGCCACCTACACTGTCACCGATCCACCGCTCAAGCTTCTGCGGCGGTTCATCCCGCCGCTGCGTCTCGGGGGCGTGGCACTCGACCTGTCCTTCTTCGTTCTGATGATCATCGTCTACATCCTGATCAGCATTGTGATCAGGCTGTGAGCGATACGGTCTTGCCGACTGCCGACGACTACGTAGAGGTGAAGAAGAGATGCCGCTGACTCCTGAGGACGTGCGGAACAAGCAGTTCACGACCGTCCGCCTCCGAGAAGGCTATGACGAGGACGAGGTCGATGCCTTCCTCGACGAGGTCGAGTCCGAGCTGACCCGCCTGCTCCGTGAGAACGAGGACCTGCGCGCGAAGCTGGCCGCCGCCACGCGTGCCGCCGCGCAGAACCAGCAGCAGGGCATGCGCAAGCCGGAGCCGCAGGACCGGCCCGGGGCGCCGGTGCCCGCCGCCATATCGGGTCCGCCGGTCCAGCAGCAGCCCCCGCAGATGGGTCCCCCCCAGCTGCCCGGTGGTGCTCCGCAGCTGCCCGCCGGTCCCAGTGGTCACGGTCCTGGTCCCCAGGGCCAGCACGGCCCCGGTCCGCAGGGCCCGCACGGCCCCGGCCCGATGCAGGGCGGTCCCATGGGTGGCCCGATGGGCGGCCCCATGGGTGGTCACGCCCCGCAGCAGCAGATGCAGCAGATGCAGCAGCCGCAGATGCAGCAGCCCGGTCAGGGCCCCGGTGGCGACAGTGCCGCCCGTGTCCTCTCGCTCGCGCAGCAGACCGCCGACCAGGCGATCGCGGAGGCCCGTTCCGAGGCCAACAAGATCGTCGGCGAGGCGCGCAGCCGCGCCGAGGGCCTGGAGCGCGACGCGCGTGCCAAGGCGGACGCCCTGGAGCGGGACGCGCAGGAGAAGCACCGCGTGGCGATGGGCTCGCTGGAGTCGGCCCGCGCGACGCTGGAGCGCAAGGTCGAGGATCTGCGTGGCTTCGAGCGTGAGTACCGGACCCGCCTGAAGTCCTACCTGGAGAGCCAGCTGCGTCAGCTGGAGACCCAGGCGGACGACTCGCTGGCCCCGCCGCGGACCCCGGCGACCGCTTCGCTGCCGCCGTCGCCCTCGCTGGCTCCGGCCGGTGCGGGCGCCATGGGCCACACCATGGGCGGCAACCACGGCAACCAGCCGATGGGCGGCAACCCGTCCATGGGCGGTGGGCCCTCGTACGGCGGCCAGCAGCAGATGTCGCCGGCGATGACCCAGCCGATGGCGCCGGTGCGGCCGCAGGCGCCGCAGCCGATGCAGCAGGCTCCCTCGCCGATGCGCGGGTTCCTGATCGACGAGGACGACAACTGAGCCGGGTGCGCGCGGTGAGCGCGTAGCCGTCGGCAGGCTGAGGGCCGGGCCCCGGGGATTTCCCCGGGGCCCGGCCCTTTTGCCGTGTGCGGGGCGCTTCGCGGGGCGGGCGGGGTGGGGCGAGGTGGGGTGGGGGTGGGGTCGGTGACGGGGGCTGTGGGGTCGGGGGTGTTGGGCCGCTGCGCGGGGCTGTTCCCCTACCCGCCCCTTCCCGGAACCGGGGCTCTGCCCCGGACCCCGCTCCTCAATCGCCGGAGGGGCTGAGAAGGGTGCGGGGCCGGCCGAAACGGACGGTTGGGGCGAGGTGGGAGCGGCCTCGGGGAGGGCTGGAATCGAGGCGTCGAGGCTGGGGGAGCGAGGTGCCGGGCGGGGTGGGGGCGAGGTGCCGGGGCTGGGCGGTAGCGAGGCGTTGGGGCGGCCGGGTGGTAGCGAGGTGCCGGGGCGTGGCGGAATCGGGAAGGGCCGGGAGGGTGCGGGGGACAGCAGGAGGGCCCGGTCGGACTGGTGTCCGGCCGGGCCCTCCTGTTTCTTCGTGGGTTACTGCTCCGTCCTGCGGAGGCGGAACGCCAGCGCCAGACCCTCGTCCTCGAACGGCTCGCCGTACGTCGGGTCCGCCTCGCCCTGGGCGTAGTCCAGGGCGAGGACCTCGTCCGCGATGAGGCCCGCGTGCTCGGTAAGGGCCTCCACCGTGGCGGGGGAGGCCGACGTCCAGCGGACGGCGATGCGGTCGGCGACGTCCAGGCCGCTGTTCTTGCGGGCCTCCTGGATGAGGCGGATCGCGTCACGGGCCAGGCCCGCGCGCCGCAGCTCCGGGGTGATCTCCAGGTCCAGGGCGACCGTGGCGCCCGAGTCGGACGCCACCGACCAGCCCTCGCGCGGGGTCTCGGTGATGATCACCTCGTCCGGGGAGAGGGTGACCGTCTCGCCGTCCACCTCGACCGAGGCCGTGCCCTCGCGAAGGGCCAGCGAGAGGGCCGCCGCGTCGGCGTTCGCGACTGCCTTGGCCACCGCCTGGACACCCTTGCCGAACCGCTTGCCGAGCGCCCGGAAGTTCGCCTTCGCGGTCGTGTCGACCAGCGAGCCGCCGACCTCGGAGAGCGAGGCCAGCGAGGAGACGTTCAGCTCCTCCGTGATCTGGGCGTGCAGTTCGGGGGAGAGCGTCCCGAAGCCGGACGCCGCGACCAGGGCGCGGGACAGCGGCTGACGGGTCTTCACACCGGACTCGGCGCGGGTGGCCCGGCCCAGCTCGACCAGGCGGCGGACCAGGGCCATCTGCGTGGAGAGGGCGGGGTCGATCACCGACAGGTCCGCCTTCGGCCAGGCGGAGAGGTGGACCGACTCGGGGGCGCCCGGCGTGACCGGGACGACCAGGTCCTGCCAGACCCGCTCGGTGATGAACGGGGTGAGCGGGGCCATCAGCCGGGTCACCGTCTCGACCGCCTCGTGCAGGGTGCGCAGCGCGGCCTTGTCGCCCTGCCAGAACCGGCGGCGCGACCGGCGTACGTACCAGTTGGACAGGTCGTCGACGAAGGCGGACAGCAGCTTGCCGGCGCGCTGGGTGTCGTAACCCTCCAGAGCCTGCGTGACCTGGTCGACCAGCGCGTTCAGCTCGCTCAGCAGCCAGCGGTCCAGGACCGTGCGGTCCGCCGGGGCCGGGTCGGCCGCGGACGGCGCCCAGTTCGACGTACGGGCGTACAGGGCCTGGAAGGCGACCGTGTTCCAGTACGTGAGGAGCGTCTTGCGGACGACCTCCTGGATGGTGCCGTGACCGACGCGCCGCGCCGCCCACGGGGAGCCGCCGGCCGCCATGAACCAGCGGACCGCGTCCGCGCCGTGCCGGTCCATGAGGGCGATCGGTTCGAGGGTGTTGCCGAGGTGCTTGGACATCTTCCGGCCGTCCTCGGCGAGGATGTGGCCCAGGCAGACCACGTTCTCGTAGGACGACTTGTCGAAGACCAGGGTGCCGACCGCCATCAGCGTGTAGAACCAGCCGCGGGTCTGGTCGATGGCCTCCGAGATGAACTGCGCCGGGTAACGGCTCTCGAAGAGCTCCTTGTTCTTGTACGGGTAGCCCCACTGCGCGAACGGCATCGAGCCCGAGTCGTACCAGGCGTCGATGACCTCCGGGACGCGGTACGCCTCCAGCTGGCAGTTCTCGTGCGTGCAGGTGAACGTGATCTCGTCGATGAACGGGCGGTGCGGGTCGAGGCCCGAGAGGTCGGTGCCGGTCAGCTCGCCGAGCTCGGTGCGGGAGCCCACGCAGGTGAGGTGGCCGTCCTCGCAGCGCCAGATCGGCAGCGGGGTGCCCCAGTAGCGGTTGCGGGACAGCGCCCAGTCGACGTTGTTGTTCAGCCAGTCGCCGAAACGGCCGTTCTTGACGGAGTCCGGGAACCAGTTGGTCTTCTCGTTCTCCTGGAGCAGCCGGTCCTTGATGGCGGTCGTGCGGATGTACCAGGACGGCTGCGCGTAGTAGAGCAGCGCGGTGTGGCAGCGCCAGCAGTGCGGGTAGCTGTGCTCGTACGGGACGTGCCGGAAGAGCTTGCCGCGGGCGGCCAGGTCCTCGGTGAGCGTCTCGTCGGCCTTCTTGAAGAAGACGCCGCCGACCAGCGGCAGGCCCTCCTCGAAGGTGCCGTCGGGGCGGACCGGGTTCACGACCGGCAGACCGTAGGAGCGGCAGACGACGAGGTCGTCGGCGCCGAAGGCGGGGGACTGGTGGACCAGACCCGTACCGTCCTCGGTCGTCACGTACTCGGCGTTGACCACGTAGTGCGCCTCGGCGGGGAAGTCCACCAGGGTGAAGGGGCGCTCGTAGGTCCAGCGCTCCATCTCACGGCCGGTGAAGCTCTCGCCGGTGGTCTCCCAGCCCTCGCCCAGCGCCTTCTCGACCAGCGGCTGCGCGACGACGAGCCTCTCCTCGCCGTCGGTCGCGACGACATAGGTGACGTCGGGGTGCGTGGCGACGGCGGTGTTGGAGACCAGGGTCCAGGGGGTGGTCGTCCAGACGAGCAGGGATGCCTCGCCGGCCAGCGGGCCGGAGGTGAGGGGGAAGCGGACGAAGACCGACGGGTCGACGACCGTCTCGTACCCCTGCGCCAGCTCGTGGTCGGAGAGGCCGGTGCCGCAGCGGGGGCACCAGGGGGCGACGCGGTGGTCCTGGACCAGCAGGCCCTTGTTGAAGATCTCCTTCAGCGACCACCACACGGACTCGACGTACTCGGGGTCCATCGTGCGGTACGCGTCGTCGAGGTCGACCCAGTAGCCCATGCGGGTCGTGAGGTCGGTGAACGCGTCGGTGTGGCGGGTCACGGACTCCCGGCACTTGGCGTTGAACTCGGCGATGCCGTACGCCTCGATGTCCTTCTTGCCGTTGAAGCCCAGCTCCTTCTCGACCGCGAGCTCGACCGGCAGTCCGTGGCAGTCCCAGCCGGCCTTGCGGCCGACGTGGTAGCCCTGCATGGTCCGGAAGCGGGGGAAGACGTCCTTGAAGACGCGCGCCTCGATGTGGTGGGCGCCGGGCATGCCGTTGGCGGTGGGCGGGCCCTCGTAGAAGACCCACTCGGGGCGTCCCTCGGACTGTTCGAGGCTCTTGGTGAAGACCTTGCTGTCGCGCCAGAAATCGAGCACGGCGTGCTCCAGCGCGGGCAGGTCGACCTGGGCGGGTACCTGGTGGTACTGCGGCGATGTCATGGGCGGACTTCCTCCGGCGGACGTTTTCCACTTCCGTCGGAGGGACGAGGGCCTCATCGGCTCCCGCGGTACCACCCTCCTTGGCCCCGGGTGTGCGCCCGTGGCCCCCTCATTGGGGCGCGATGCCGGTTCTACTTGCCTGGTGCCCGTGGGCGGAGCCCACTGTCCAGAGCTTTCTTCCGACGGCTCCGGGTGATCTTCACGACGCGCTCGCCCCCGGGCTTCCACCGTCCCCGGGTCGCTCCTGGCTGCGTACGACGCTACTCGTCCCATCCACGCCTCTCGCTGAGGCCAGTGTACGGGCCCGTACGGGGGACGGCCGACCGGTTTAACGCGGCGGACGGGGCGTGACCCGAATGGCCAGACGGCGGAGTACGGAGTCCGGGCGGGGGATCCGGGGGCGGATTACCCGGCCGTGAGCTGGGCACAACGGATGCAGGCAGGCCGGGATCCGGACGCGGGGAGGAGCGATCCGGCGGCGTGCCCCGTTGCCGCGGGGCTGGGGTCGATTTATCGTCCCAGCACGATTCGCGTGCAAGATCACAATATGTGAAGGGGCCGCGGCCATGGTGGCGAAGAAGACCGCCGCAAAGAAGACGGCGTCGGCCGGATCCACGGGCGCGGCGGCCGGGGAGACGGGTGGCGACGCGGGCATGGAGACCGTCCCGGAGGCCGGTGCGACGAAGGCCGAGGCGAAGAAGACCGCCGCGACGAAGGCTGCGGCGAGGAAGACCGCCGCGAAGAAGGTGGCGGCCGCCGGACAGGCGGACGCCGGGCACGAGGCGCCGCTCAGGAAGGCGCCGGCGAAGAAGAGCGCAGCCAAGAAGGCTTCGAAGAAGGCCGCCGACGCGGCCGAGGGGGCGGCCGAGGCCGCCGGGAAGACGGGAGCCCACACGGTGGTAGCCAAGAAGAGCGCGGCCCGGACCCGCACGGCCGGCACGGGCGCGGCGCCCGTGCCCCCGGCCCGCGGGGTCGCCGCCACAGCCCCCGGCGAGCTGGCGGTCAGGCCGGGGGAGGATCCCTGGACCCCGGACGAGGTCGCCGAGGCGCGGGCCGAGCTGAGCAGCGAGGCCATGCGGCTGCGCAGTGAACTGGAGGCCGCGAGCGCCGCGCTCGCCGGGCTGATGCGCGACTCCGGCGACGGCGCGGGTGACGACGAGGCGGACACCGGCACCAAGAACATCACCCGCGAGCACGAGATGTCGCTCGCCGCCAACGCCCAGGAGATGCTGGAGCAGACCGAGCGGGCGCTGGCCCGGCTCGACGCCGGGACGTACGGACTGTGCGAGATCTGCGGCAATCCGATCGGCAAGGCACGGATGCAGGCGTTCCCCCGCGCCACGCTCTGTGTCGAGGACAAACAGAAGCAGGAGCGACGCGGCTGATCCCGGGCGGTGTGTCGTACCCTCGTCCTCAGTCAGGAACCTAGGTTGAGGGATTCACGTGGCAGAGGCGGAGCGCATCATCGGTACGCCGGACATCCCCGATGCTGAGGGGACAGAGGGGGACGAGGCCGCGGACCGGGTTGAGGACCGGGGCGGGGAGACCGCCCCGGGCAGGGGCAGGCGCAAGATCATGGTGCTCTTCGCCGTGGCCGTGTTCGCCTATCTCCTCGACCTGAGCAGCAAGATGCTCGTGGTCGCGAAGCTGGAGCACCACGAGCCGATCGAGCTCATCGGCGACTGGCTCCAGCTCAGCGCGATCCGTAACGCCGGCGCCGCGTTCGGCATCGGCGAGGCGTTCACCATCATCTTCACGTTCATCGCGGCGACCGTCATCGTGGTGATCGCCCGGCTCGCGCGCAAGCTCTACAGCCTGCCGTGGGCCATCGCGCTCGGCCTGCTGCTCGGCGGTGCGCTCGGCAACCTCACCGACCGCATCTTCCGCGCCCCCGGCACCTTCCAGGGCGCCGTGGTGGACTTCATCGCCCCTGCCCACTTCGCCGTTTTCAACCTCGCGGACTCCGCGATCGTCTGCGGCGGCTTCCTCATCGTGATCCTTTCCTTCAAGGGCCTGGACCCCGACGGCACCGTGCACAAGGACTAGTACCGGCAAGGCATACTCGACAGGTGAGTACGTATCCCGAGGTCCGCACCCTGCCCGTACCCGACGGTCTGGAGGGCGAGCGTGTCGACGCCGCCATCTCCCGGATGTTCGGTTTCTCCCGTACCAAGGCCGCCGAGCTGGCGGCCTCCGGGAAGGTGCAGGTGGACGGCTCGGTGGTCGGGAAGTCCGAGCGGGTCCGGGGCGGGGCCTGGCTGGAAGTGGAGATGCCGCAGGCGCCCGCTCCCGTACAGATCGTCGCCGAGCCCGTCGAGGGCATGGAGATCGTGCACGACGACGACGACATCGTCGTGATCGTGAAGCCGGTCGGCGTCGCCGCCCACCCCAGCCCCGGCTGGACCGGTACGACCGTCATCGGCGGTCTCGCCGCCGCCGGGTACCGGATCTCGACGTCCGGCGCCGCCGAGCGCCAGGGCATCGTCCACCGCCTCGACGTCGGCACCTCCGGCCTGATGGTCGTCGCCAAGTCCGAGCGGGCCTACACCCTGCTGAAGGCGCAGTTCCGCGACCGGGTCGTGGAGAAGAAGTACAACGCGCTGGTGCAGGGCCACCCGGACCCGATGAGCGGCACCATCGACGCCCCCATCGGGCGCCACCCCAACCACGACTACAAGTGGGCCGTCACGGCCGAGGGCAAGCCCTCCGTGACGCACTACGACCTCATCGAGGCCTACCGCTCCGCCAGCCTCCTGGACATCAAGCTGGAGACGGGCCGTACGCACCAGATCCGGGTGCACATGTCCGCCCACCGCCACCCCTGCGTCGGCGACCTCACCTACGGCGCCGACCCGACGATGGCCAAGCGCCTCGGCCTGACCCGGCAGTGGCTGCACGCCGTCCGGCTCGGCTTCGAGCACCCGTCCGACGGCAGCTGGGTGGAGTTCGCCAGCGGCTACCCGGACGACCTCCAGCAGGCCCTGGACAAGATCGCGGCGGAGAGCGAATGACCTCCGTGCCCGCCCCGTACACCACGCGCACCGTCGTCGACGAGCAGGACCTCGCGGCCTGCTTCCTGGTCCGCAAGGCCGTCTTCGTCGGTGAGCAGGAGGTACCCGAGGAGATCGAGTACGACGAGCTCGACGCGGTCGCCCTGCACGTCATCGCCGTCGCGGCGGACGGCTCGGCACTGGGCACCGGGCGGCTGCTGCACGGCCCGGCCGCCGCCGGCCGGACCGGGGGCGACCCGGCCGTCGGCTCGCTCGGCAGGCTCGCGGTGACCAGGCAGGCGCGCGGCCTCGGGATCGGCGCCGCGCTGGTCCGGGCCATCGAGGACGCGGCCCGGGAGCTGGGTCTGGACGCCGTCGACCTGCACGCCCAGACCCATGCGCTCGGCTTCTACGAACGCCTCGGCTATGTCGTGTACGGCCCCGAGTTCCCGGACGCGGGCATCCCCCACCGGGCGATGCGCCGCGCCCTGCGGGACTGAGGGCGCGGGCAGCCCTACTCCGGCAGGCCCCAGCGGGTCCACGTGCCGTTCGACGGCACGTCGCGCGGGACCGTCCGCGGGCGGGGAGCGCCCCGCGGAGTGATCACCGCCGTGGCGCCGCGCGGCAGGGTGAGCGTGATCCGGCCCGGCCCGGTCTCCCGCCAGCGCAGGGGGCGCCCGTGCGCGTCCCGTACCTCGATCCGGCCCGTGACCGAGTGGTCCAGGGTCAGCGGTGCGCCCGCCTCGCTGCGCACCCGTACCCAGCGCGTGACACCGCCCGAGCGGTCCGCGTCCACCAGGAAGGCGCCCTGGGTGCGCAGCGACGCGATCGAGGCGTCCGCCCAGCGCTCCGAGACGGACGGGAAGACCTTCACCACCCCCTCGTGGCTCTGCACCACCATGTCGAGCATCGACCGGGCGGCGGACAGCGGGCTCTCCAGGGCCAGGTTCCTGCCCTCCCGGTACATCGTGTTGACCGTCATCGCGCAGTCCGCGACCACGTTCAGACCGGTGAAGAAGGTCAGGAAGTCGAGGGCCTTCTCCGGCTCGTCCATCACCGAGTACATGGACGAGGCGGTGGCGTAGCTGTAGCCGTGCCACAGCTCCTGCATGGAGACCCAGTGGTCCATGGAACGCCGCATCACCCCGCGGTCCCCCGCCCGGTCCCAGTTCCGTTCACGCAGCGGGTACAGCCACAGCAGGTGCGAATGGTGCCGGTGCGAACCCGCCAGCGGGACGTCTCTGCCGATCATGACGCCGGCCGCCGGGTCCTCGGCGTACGGGGTCAGGCGCCGCTCGATGTCCTGCCAGCGTCTCAGCCGCGGATCGCCGTTGCGCAGCAGCCGCGCCGAGGCGATCAGGGTGCGCACTCCCCAGCGGATCAGCGAGAGGTCGTAGGTGCAGTCCTCGGCGTTGGCGTACTCGGGGGAGCGGGTCTCCAGCAGGTGCAGCCTGCCGTCCGGGCCCTCGTGCAGGAAGTGCGCGTAGAAGTTGACGGCCCTGGCGAGGATCGGATACACCACGTCGCGCAGCACCGACAGGTCCATGGAGTGGCGGTAGGACTGCCAGACGTTGTGCAGGGCCCAGGTGAGATTGCCGAAGTTGTCGGAGACGTGGGACGAGCCGGGGGCACCGACGTCGTAGGTGTCGCCCGCGCGCAGCTGCCAGTCGGAGGGGTGGCCCAGCGCATAGCTCTCGCCGTCGCGGTGGTCGGCCGGGACGGAGGCGGGGAGGTTGTGCTCGAAACGGCGGAACGCGCCCGTCACCGAGTCGAGTTCGGGGTGGTTGGAGCCGTGGATCGGGGCCATGCCGATCTGGACGTTGAGGTTCCACCAGACCGCGGTCCAGTTGTTGCCGACCTCGGGGAACCAGGGGCCCCATTCGGAGATCGTCGGGCCGTCGGCCCTGGTCGACGCGGCGAGCTTGTAGAGCTGGATGAGGTAGAAGCTCTGCAGCCGCTTGTCGGGCACGGAGAGGAAGCTGCGCCGGTAGTACGCGTGCCACCAGCGCCGGTGACGTTCCACCAGCCGGTCCGGGGCGGTGGCCAGGGTGCGGTCCACGGCCCGCAGCGCGTCGGCCGTCGCCTCGGACACCCGGCCGGGGAAGCGGTACACGAGGTGCGCGGCGAGCAGCCGGCCGGTGCCCTCGCGCCGCTCGCGCCAGGCCGTGGTCCAGCCGCCGCCGGCCAGCAGGGGCTGCTCGACGAAGCCGTCGCCGGCGCGGGGGTCCGGATTGGGTGTGTAGTCCTCGGGCCTGCCGCTGGTACGGGTGGTGGCGGCCCGCAGCCACTGGAAGCTCCAGGCCGCGGACTCCTCGCCGGGGGTGGGGCGGGTGGAGACCAGCAGGGCGCCGTTGTCGTTGTGGACCAGGGCGGAGAGGGCCAGCGAGCCCCGGGTGGTGGTGACGGTGCCGTGCAGCTCGGCGTCGTACAGGTCCAGCGTCCAGTCGACGGCGGTGATCTCCCCGGCCAGGGTCAGGGTGAAGTACCCGATGGGGAGGCGGGAGAAGCCGATGCCGCCCCGCCACTGGCCGCGCTGGTCCTGCACCTGGCTGTGACCGACCATCAGCTTCAGCGTGTTCGCGGTCGCTCCGGCGTACAACTGCGCGCCCAGGCGGCCGTTGGCGAGGAACGGGGCGTCCTGCCAGCCGGTGGGGAGCGTGCGCCAGGTCATGGCGGCGTCGCGGACGGTCCGCTCGTGGATGTCGATGTCCGGACGCTCCGTCGGTACGGGGCCGGCCGCCGCCCATGAGGTGGGGGAGCCGGCCAGCCAGAGTGCGGATGTTCCGGCAGCGGCGGTGGAGACGAAATGCCTTCGGGAGAACGCGGTCACGGGGGTCTCTCCTGCCAGTCATGTACGTGGTGAGAGTTCTTGTCCTTGAATCACGCACGCCGCATACTGCCCGCCCCGAAGAGGCGGCGGAAGGGGTTCGACCGCAGATACATCGGAGGAATGCTGTTCCAGGAGTCGGGAATCGGGGGGTGTTGTCTGGATTGCGGGCCCTGCGTGGCAGGCTTTGAACCCAGATCCGCCGATCACGGAGATCGGCGCGCCGCGCTCCGGAAGGCACCCCGTGGACCAAATGGCACTGCTCCTCCTGCTGTTGCTCGGGGCTGTGGTCACGGTGCCACTGGGGGAGCGTCTGGGGTTGCCGGCGCCGGTGCTGATGACACTCGCCGGGGTCGGCATGGCCTTCCTCAGCTTCGTGCCGAATGTGGACATCCCACCCGAGATCATCCTTCCGGCGCTGCTGCCGCCGCTGCTCTACGCCTCCGTGCAGCGAACCTCCTGGCGGCAGTTCGCCGCCAATAAACGACCGATCTTTCTGCTGGCCGTGGCGCTGGTCTTCGTCACGACGGCCGCGGTCGCCGCGGTCGCCAACGCGATCGTCCCCGGGCTGCCGATCGCCGCGGCCGTGGCACTCGGCGCGCTCGTCGCCCCGCCCGACCCGGTCGCGGCGACGGCTGTCGCCGGATCGGTCGGGCTGCCGCGCAGGCTCGTCTCCATCCTGGAGGGCGAGGGCCTGTTCAACGACGTGACCGCGATCGTGCTGTACCACGTGGCGATCGCCGCCGCGGTGAGCGGCAGCTTCTCGCTCCCGGAGGCGTTCGGGCTGCTGATCCTCTCCGCGGTGGTGGCCGTGGCGGTGGGGCTGGTGCTCGGCTGGCTCACCATCAAGCTCATGGGGCTGCTCGGCGACGCCACGCTCCAGGTCGGGCTGACCCTGCTGGTGCCGTTCGTGAGTTATGTGCTGGCGGAGGAGTTGATGGGCTCGGGCGTCCTCGCCGTGCTGACCACCGCGCTCTTCCTCGCCGAGCACACCGCCGACGCCGACGACGTCCTCGGGCGGCTCACCGGCCGTACCTTCTGGGAGATCGTCGACACCCTCGTCACCGGCGTCGCCTTCGGGCTGATCGGACTCGAACTGCACAACGTCTTCGGGACGGCGGACGGGCGCGAACTCCAGATGCTGGGCTGGGGACTCGCCGTGGTCGTGGTCGTCGTCGGTGTGCGGCTGCTGTATCTGCTGCCGGCCACCTGGCTCGCCAAGCGGCTGCACACCCGGCGCGACGTCAGCGAGGAGATCCCCACCAGCTGGCGGGAGACCGTCGTCATGTGGTGGGCCGGGATGCGCGGAGTGGCCTCGGTCGCGCTGGCGCTGGCGATCCCGCTGAAGACGGACGACGGGAAGCCGTTCCCGGGCCGCGACGAGATCGTCTTCATCGCCTTCGCGGTGATCATGGCCACGCTCGTCGTCCAGGGGCTCACCCTGCCGTGGCTGGTCCGCAAGCTCCGGGTCAAGGCGGACACGGACGCCGAGGAGGCGCTGGAGAAGGAGCTCGCGATCCGCGCCGCGAAGGCCGCGAAGCAGCGCCTCAAGGAGATCCAGGAGGTCGAGGAGTTCCCGGACGAGGTCACCGAGCGGCTCCAGCGGCTCGCGTACGACGTGGGGGCGCGGATCAGTCCCGACATGGTCGACGACGAGCGCCGCGAGGCGTACGCGAAGCGGGCCGAGCGCTTCAAGGCGGTCAGCCGGGTCCAGCGCGAGATGATGTCGGCCGCCCGCCACGCGGTGCTGTCGGCCCGCAACGAGGCCGGGGCGGACCCGGAGATCGTCGACCGGGTACTGCGTCAGCTGGACGTCCGCAGCCTGCGGTGAGGAGGGTGGACGGCGCGGCCCGCCGTCCCGCTGCCCGCCGTCCCGCCTGCCGTCGCCGTCAGCCGAGTCCGGTGCGCGGCGCTCTGTCCCGGTCCGACGGCCTCTCGTGCACCGGGCGGTGCCGGTCCGTCCACGTCCCCGGCCCAAGCGCTGCGGGCGCCGTCGCGATCTTCGGCAGCGCGTACGGATGGTGGTCGCGCAGCCAGCCGATGAGCTGCTCCCGTACGGCGCAGCGCACCGTCCAGATGTCGCCCGAGTCCTTCGCCGTGACCACCGCGCGGACCAGGATCGTCGACGGTGTGGTGTCGGTGACGGCCAGGGACCAGTCGCGGCCGTCCCAGGCGGCGCACTCGCCCAGGATGTCCCGCAGCTGCTCGCGCATCGCCCCGATCGGGGCCGAGTGGTCCAGGTGCAGGAAGACCGAGCCGGTCATCTGCGCACCGCCGCGCGACCAGTTCTCGAACGGCTTGCTGGTGAAGTACGAGACCGGCATCGTGATCCGCCGCTCGTCCCAGGTCCGCACCGCGAGGAAGGTCAGCGTGATCTCCTCGATCGTGCCCCACTCGCCGTCCACCACCACCGTGTCGCCGATGCGCACCATGTCGCCGAAGGCGATCTGCAGCCCCGCGAAGAGATTGCCGAGCGTCGACTGGGCGGCCACGCCCGCGACGATGCCGAGCACCCCGGCCGACGCCAGCATCGAGGTGCCGAACGTCCGCATCGCCGGGAACGTCAGCAGCATCGCGCCGATGGCGACCACCGCCACGATCGCGGTGACCACCCGCTGGATCAGCGTCACCTGGGTCCGGACCCGCCGCACCCGCGCCGGATCGGGGGTGTTCGCGGCGTACCTCGCGTAGAGGGAGTCGACGACGGCCGTCGCGATCCGCACCACCAGCCAGGCCGAGGCCCCGATCAGCACCAGCGACAGGACCTGACCGATCCCCGTCCGGTGATCCCTGATCAATTCGAGCCGGGTGTGGGTGTACGAGCCCCGCAGCAGCGCCGCGCACAGCGTCAGCTGGAGCGGTATCCGGCAGCGCCGCAGCAGCCCCCACAACGGTGTGTCGGGGCGTCGGCCGTCGGCCCGTCTGAGCAGCAGATCGACCAGCCAGCCGACCAGCAGCGTGATCAGGACCGAGCCGCCGACGACGATCAGCGGGCGCAGCACGTTCTCCATCCCGTCGTTCTCCATGCTCCCGACCGTAGCTGGCACCATGGGACTCATGAACATCATGCTTTTCCACTCGACGTACGGTCTGCGCCCCGCGGTGCACGCGGCGGCCGACCGGCTTCGTGCCGCCGGGCACGAGGTACAGGTGCCCGACCTCTTCGAGGGGCACACGTTCGAAACCGTCGAGGAGGGCCTCGCCTTCAAGGAAGAGCTGGGCAAGGACGAACTGCTCAGGCGGGCCGTGCTGGCCGCCGCGCCCTACTCCGACCGGGGCCTGGTGTACGCCGGTTTCTCGTTCGGCGCCTCCACCGCCCAGACCCTGGCACTCGGCGACGAGAAGGCCCGCGGTCTGCTGATGTTCCACGGCACCTCGGACATCGCCGAGAACGCGTCCGTGGACGAGCTGCCCGTACAGCTGCACGTCGCCGACCCGGATCCGTTCGAGACCCACGACTGGCTGAACTCCTGGTACCTGCAGATGCAGCGGACCGGCGCCGACGTCGAGATCTACCGCTACCCGGGCGCCGGCCATCTCTTCACGGACCCCGAACTGCCCGACTTCGACCAGGCGTCGGCCGAACTGGCCTGGAAGGTCGCGCTCGGCTTCCTCGCCACACTGTGACGGAGCGAGGGGCCCCGCATCGCGCGCGGGGCCCCTCGGCCGGGTCAGCCCCGGTACGCGGTCCAGCTGTCGCTCATCCGCTGGACCTGGCCCGCGGTGAACTGGGTCATGCACGAGTCGTAGGTGTAGTCCATGAAGTTGTGGATCGGGTCGACCCCGGTCTTGTTGGTGCAGGTGTCGCGCCCGGTCGGGCATTCGTACGCGGCGCTCTTCTCGGCCGGGGTGTCGGCGACGTAGTCGCCGTTGCCGTTACAGCCGCCCTGGAAGGTGTGGTAGAGCCCCATCCAGTGGCCGACCTCGTGGGTGGCGGTGTCGCCCTCGTTGTAGTTGGTGGCGGAGCCGCCGGGCAGCGAGGCGTCGAGCATGACCACGCCGTCGTCCGAGGGGTTGGACTTGTACGAACTGGGGAAGGTGGCCCAGCCCAGCAGACCGCCGCCGAGGTCGGCGGTGTAGATGTTGAGGGCGTTCGCGCCGCCCTTGCGCAGCGAGGACTTCATGGCCTTCTCGGCGGCGGAGCCGGGGGAGACGCCGTTGTACCAGGAGCTGTTGTCCGTGTAGTCCGTGCCGGCCAGCGTGAACTGGAAGCCGGAGTTCGTATTGCCCGAGCCCTGTCCGCCGTAGGCGGCGTTCAGGACGCTCAGCTGGCTGCTGATCGCTGACGCGCTGAGCTTGCCGGTCGTCCCGGAGTGCACGACGTGGAAGTAGACCGGGATGGTCGCGCCCGCGGCGAGCGAGGGGCCGCTGACCCGGCGGTCCGCGAGTCTCCGCTTCAACTGCGTGTCCATGGCCCTGGCCCGGCTCGCGGTCAGCTCATTGGGGTCGTCGGTGTGGGCGGCGCCCGCGGGGCGGGCCTCGCGCGCCGCGGCGCCGGCGCCGGTCTCGTCCCCGCACTTCTGGGCGGCGGACGCGGAGCTCCTGGGGGCGGCCGAGGCGGCGGAGCCGGAGGGAGCGGAGAGCGGTGCCAGGGCCAGGGTTCCGGCCAGGACGGCGGTGCCGATCGCACGGTTTCGCATACGCGGCGATATGCGGACAAGAGTGCGCACGTGGACTCCTCGCGGATGTGTGGGGGAGGTATTTCCTCACCCGCCGCCGGGAGATTACGTGCGCATGTCAGGTCCCGAGGAGGAATGATCAGGCCCAATCGACCGGTCGCCAAAGGGTGGAAAGCGGGCGGAATCTTCTTTGCGTTCCAGAGTTTGAGACGGCGACGTAACCATGGGCGTTACCTCGGCGGGTGGTGTGTCCCCATTCGGTCCATGGGACACACCACCCGCCGTAGCGACGTAATGTGCCGTCAACATATGGCGGAGTGGCCGAAAATGGCGCCTCAGCGCACCGGGCGGTCCACCCGCTCGACCTTCTGCGTCCCGCTCAGCGTCCGGTACGAACGCGTCCAGGCGGAGGTCGCGTCCCGCTTCGTCCGGTCGGAGACGGCGTAGTAGTCCATCTGTGAGCGCTCGGCCGTCACGTCCAGGACGCCATAGCCGTGCGAGTCCATGTCCACCCACTTCACATGGCGGTTGGCGGCCTTCACCGCGGCGGCCGCGACCACCGAGACCGTCTGCGGCGCCACGTGCAGGATGTCGTCGATGTTGTCCGAGGTCACCGAGGTCACCACGAACTCCGTGGCGGCCGAGGCGGAGAGCGGATACGTCGCCGCCTTCACCGGCACGTCGTTGGCCCAGGCCATGTGGATGTCACCGGTCAGGAAGACCGTATTGGTGATCGACCGGTCCCGCAGGTGGGTGATCAGCTCCTTGCGGTCGTCCGTGTAGCCGTCCCACTGGTCGACGTTGACGGCCAGGCCCTCCTTGGGCAGCCCCAGCAACCCGGCCAGCGGCTCCAGCAGATGGGCCGGCACGGAACCGAACGCGACCGGCGAGATCATCACCGACGTGCCGACCAGCTTCCAGGCGGCGTCCGAGCCGGCCAGCCCCGACTTCAGCCAGTCCAGCTGCGCCCGCCCGGTGATGCTGCGCTCCGGGTCGTCGACCGCGCCGCTGCCGATCCCCGCCTGCTGGGAGCGGAAACTGCGCAGGTCGAGGAGGTGGAGCTCGGCCAGGTTGCCGAAGCGCAGCCGCCGGTACACGGTGCCCTCGGTGGAGGCGCGGACCGGCATCCACTCGAAGTACGCCTGCTTGGCGCCCGCGACCCGGTCCGCCCAGGCGCCCTCGGTGCCCGGCGTGTGGTTCTCGGCCCCGCCCGACCAGGCGTCGTTGGCGAACTCGTGGTCGTCCCAGATCGCGATCACCGGGTGCGTGGCGTGCAGCGTCTGGAGATCGGGGTCCGTCTTGTACGTGGCGTGCCGGGTGCGGTAGTCGGCGAGCGTGAGGATCTCGTGCCTGGGCTCGTGCTGCCGTACGACGTACTTCGCGTCCGGGTAACTGCCCGACGCGTACTCGTAGATGTAGTCCCCGAGGTGGAGCACCGCGTCCAGGTCGGCGCGGGCGGCGAGGTGGCGGTACGGGGAGAAGTACCCGGCCTCCCAGTTGGCGCAGGACACCACGCCGAAGCGCACGCCGGGCGTGGCGGCACCGGCCGCCGGAGCCGTCCGGGTGCGGCCCGCCGGGGAGACGGTCCGCGTCCCCTCGCCCGCAGAGAAGCGGAACCAGTACGCGGTGGCGGGGGCCAGGCCCCGTACATCGGCCTTGACCGTGTGGTCGGACGCGGCCCTCGCGACGGTCGTGCCGTGGGCGACGACCCGGGAGAAGTCCCGGTCCTCGGCGACCTCCCAGCGCACCGCCGTGTCCGCGCCGCGGCCCGAACCGGGTATCGCGTCGGGGGACGGGGTGACGCGGGTCCAGAGCAGGATGCCGTCGGGAAGCGGATCGCCGGAGGCGACGCCGTGCAGGAAGGCGGGGCCGTCCGCGGCGCGGGCGGCGGTGGCGGAGCCCAGCACCGGGGCCGCGACGGCGGTGGCCGCAGCGGCCTTGACGACCGTGCGGCGGCTGGGGGCGGAGGGCGGCGGGGAAAGGTGTCGACTGGTCACGGAGCAGCACCCTACTGACCGGTAAGCCGAACGGGCAGGCGAACGAAGGAAGTTCGCCTGCCCGTCGGGGAGCCGCTGCCCGGATGTCGCCGGCCGGTCAGCCCTTCAGCGCGGCCGTGATCGCGGTGTTGAAGTCCTCCAGCGTCATCGGAGCGTTCTCGCTCTTGCCGTCGGTGAGCTTCTTGCCGTCCATCTTGAGCGTCGGGGTGCCCCGCACACCGCTCTTGTCGAACGCCTCGGACATCTTCATCGCCCAGCCGTCGTACGTGCCGTCCTTGACGTTCTTCTGGAAGGCGGCATTGCCCTTCAGCGCGTCCACCGAGTCGGCGACCTTGATCAGGTAGGAGTCGTCCTTGAACTTGTCGACGGTCTCCTCCGGGTGGAACTTCGCGGAGTAGAGCGCGTACTTGTAGTCGAGGAAGGCCTGCGGGCTGACGTCGAGCGCCGCACCGAGCGCGCTCAGCGCGTTCTTCGAGCCCTCGCCGTTGGCCGCGTTGTCGATGAACGTGGCACCGACGTACTTGATCTTGTACTTGCCGGCGTCGACGTCCTTGTGCACCGTCTCGCCCATGATCTGCTCGAACGAGGCGCAGACCGGGCAGCGGGAGTCCTCGTACAGCTCCAGGGTCTTCTTGGCGGTCGGCTTGCCTATGACGACGGTGGTGCCGTTCTCGCCCGAGGTGTTCTTGGGCGCGGTCACGTTCTTCGTGTCCTTGGCCGCCTCCCAGTGGGACGGCTTGTTCAGCTGCATGACGCCCCAGGTGACGCCGCCCACGACGGCCAGCACGCCGACGATCGAGACGCCGACGATGATCTGCCGGCGGGCCTTGTCCTTCTTGGCCTGGCGCTCGCGCTCGGCGCGCAGCCGCTCGCGGGCCGCTGCCTTGTTGGCCTGGGTGTTGCGGTTGCTCATGTCCGTGTCTCCATGGGGTGAGGGGTGTCTCGGGGGATGTGCGTGCTCAGGCGATGGTGAAGGCCGAGCGCGGTGGTCCCCTGCGTCCCACGGAGTGCACGAGCAGACGGGCGTGTACGAGCAGGTGCGGGCCGTGCCCGGCGGGCCGGGTACGGCGGCGGGCCGGGCGGCGTGCCGTACCGATCACGGCGACCGCGATCAGCAGCGGCCGGAACGCCAGGACGGCGGCCGCCTCCAGCAGGCCGGCCAGCGCGGCCTCGCCCCGCCGGAGCCAGGCCGCGGCGAGCAGGCCGACCGACACATGGGCGGCGAGCAGCAGCCACGGCACCGCGGGGGCGGGCGAGGCCAGCAGCGCGGCCGTGGTGTGTCCGGCATCGGTCACCGAGGCGAGCGGGTCGACCCCGGCGCCGGCCCGCGCCGCACCGGTGCCGACCATGCCGCCGCACAGCACATCGACGCCGACCGAACGCAGCGGCCCCGCGATCGGGCCGCCGGCCGCGCCGTAACAGACGTGCTGACCGGTGGTGAAGACGGTGTCGGCGGCCAGTTCCAGCGGGACCAGCAGCCCGGCGATCGCCCCGAAGCCGCGCTCCCGGCCGGCCAGCGCGTACGCCACCGCGAAGACCACGCCGGCCAGCAGGGCGACGGCGGTCAGCGGCAGCGGAACCCGGGAGAGCAGCACATGGGACGCAGCGGAGAGCGTCACGACGAGCGCCGTGAAAAGCGCCGCGCGAACGACTCTGAGCTGCGTCCCGGATATGTCCATCGTTGAGGAGTGTCGCATGCGCACCTGTGGGCGACCCCCGAAAGGGTGCGGATCGGCCGGTACAGGTGGCGGGCGGACGGCCGGCGCGGCAGTGGGGGCCCGCCTCGGTGACGGGCGCGACGGCCCGTCGGAGGCTGCGGATCGGTTCGCCCCCACTACCGTGCGCGGATGATGCCCAGGCTCTCGCTCGGATCAGGCCGGGCCCGGCCTGATCCGAACGGAAGACCTCAGCCGCAGGGCGGGGTGGCCGCGGGGGTCTCGAAGGTCCCCTGGCCCTGGACCTTGATCAGCCCCACGTACTTCTTGCCACAGGGGTAGCTCATGTTCCAGGTGGCGTTGGCCCGCTCGCCGGTGCTGATGGTCTTCAGCCCGCTCCAGGACGTGGTGGCCACGCGGAACCCGAGGTTGGCCTTGATCGTCGAGCCACCGCTCTTGGTGTAGAAGACCTCGATACGGGAGGGGCTCGTGTTCAGGGAGATGCAGAGCTGCCCGTTGCTCAGGCTGGTGCACTTGACCCGGTCGCTGGCTGTGACCGAAACGTTCTGCGACGGCTGTGCCGCGACGGCGACGGAGGCGGAGGTGTCGCGCTCGGCCGCGTGGGCGGGGGCGGCGAGGAGCGAGGCTCCAGCGGCTATGCAGGCGGCGGCGGTCAGCGTGACTCGACGGTTCACGGGGTTCCTCCTTGATGACTGGTCAAGATCAACGCTGGTGACGCTACAAGGGGGAAACCGTGGTGCCAAGGGGGTTTCTGTGGAGCCGACGGGGGCGAAATCCAGCCATCCGCCGCGCAGTTGCCGCATAGACACCCCGCGGAGCTCCTGCAGCTCCCGTCGGCCGTCAAGGGTGTTTCAGAGGCCCGGAATCCGGCCGTTGCGGAAGAGATCCACGAAGATCTGGTGGTCGGTCCGGGCCCGGGCGCCGTAGCTGTGGGCGAAGTCCACCAGCAGCTCGGCGAAGCCCTCCTCGTCGGCCGCGATCGCCGCGTCGATCGCCCGCTCGGTGGAGAACGGCACCAGCGAGTGGCCGCTCTCGTCGTCCGCCGCGGAGTGCATCGTCGCCGTCGCCCGGCCGAGATCGGCGACGACCGCCGCGATCTCCTCCGGCTCGTCGATGTCGGACCAGTCCAGATCGACCGCGTACGGGGACACCTCGGCGACCAGCTGCCCCGCCCCGTCCAGCTCGGTCCAGCCCAGCCACGGGTCGGCGTGCGCCTGAAGGGCGCGCTGCGAGATCACGGTGCGGTGGCCCTCGTGCTGGAAGTAGCCGCGCACCGCGGCATCGGTGATGTGCCGGGAGACGGCGGGCGTCTGGGCCTGCTTGAGGTAGATCACCACATCGTTCTCCAGGGCGTCGCTGTTGCCCTCCAGGAGGATGTTGTACGAGGGCAGCCCGGCCGAACCGATGCCGATGCCTCGACGGCCGACGACGTCCTTCACCCGGTACGAGTCCGGGCGGGTCAGGCTCGACTCCGGCAGCGTCTCCAGATAGCCGTCGAAGGCCGCCAGCACCTTGTAGCGCGTCGCCGCGTCCAGATCGATGGAGCCGCCGCCCGGGGCGAACCGGCGCTCGAAGTCCCGGATCTCCGTCATCGAGTCCAGCAGCGAGAACCGGGTCAGCGAGCGGGCGTCACGCAGCGCGTCCAGCAGCGGACCCTCGGCGGTGTCCAGCGTGAACGGCGGCAGCTCGTCGTTCTTCGCGCCCGTCGCCAGCGCGTGGATCCGCTCCCGGTAGGCGGTGGCGTAGACCCGCACCAGCTCGCTGATCTGGTCGTCGCCCAGCGCCTTCGCGTACCCGATCAGGGCGACGGAGGCGGCGAACCGCTTGAGGTCCCAGGTGAACGGGCCGACGTACGCCTCGTCGAAGTCGTTCACGTTGAAGATCAGCCGGCCGTTGGCGTCCATGTACGTGCCGAAATTCTCCGCGTGCAGATCGCCGTGGATCCACACCCGGCCGGTCCGCTCGTCCAGGTACGGGCCGCCGTGCCGCTCCCGCTCCAGGTCGTTGTAGAACAGGCACGCCGTGCCGCGGTAGAAGGCGAAGGCCGAGCCCGCCATCTTGCGGAACTTGACCCGGAAGGCGGCCGGATCGGCGGCCAGCAGCTCCCCGAAAGCGGTGTCGAAGACCTCAAGAATCTGCTCCCCGCGCTGCGCCGCGCCGGTCTGCGCTTCCGACATCTCTGGGTGCCTCCTGGTACCTGACGTGCGTGACGACGTACATGACAAAAGGGACGAGTGATCCCGCCCTTCCAACGCGTGACCGTACCCGGGAGTGCCCGTCGTCCGTCACCTCGAAGACGTAGACTTCCACGCTGTCCCCCAGCCCGTCATCGCCCGCCCGCCCGTCGCCCGACCGCCGCCCTCACGGAGGCGTTCCGCGCCGCGCCGGCACACCGGAGGCACAGCGCCGTGACCAAGCCGCCATTCACGCACCTTCACGTCCACACCCAGTACTCGCTGCTGGACGGTGCCGCGCGGCTCAAGGACATGTTCGCTGCCTGTAATGAAATGGGCATGTCGCACATCGCGATGACCGACCACGGCAACCTGCACGGGGCCTACGACTTCTTCCACTCGGCGCAGAAGGCGGGCGTCACGCCGATCATCGGCATCGAGGCGTACGTCGCCCCCGAGTCGCGCAAGCACAAGCGGAAGATCCAGTGGGGCCAGCCGCACCAGAAGCGCGACGACGTCTCGGGTTCCGGTGGATACACCCACAAGACGATCTGGGCGTCCAACGCGAAGGGCCTGCACAACCTCTTCAAGCTGTCCTCCGACGCCTACGCCGAGGGCTGGCTGCAGAAGTGGCCCCGCATGGACAAGGAGACCATCGCGCAGTGGTCCGAGGGCCTGATCGCGTCCACCGGCTGCCCCTCGGGCGAGGTGCAGACCCGGCTGCGGCTCGGCCAGTTCGACGAGGCGGTCCAGGCCGCCTCCGACTACAAGGACATCTTCGGCGAGGGCAGGTACTTCCTGGAGCTGATGGACCACGGCATCGAGATCGAGCGCCGGGTCCGTGACGGGCTCCTCGAAATCGGCAGGAAGCTGGACATCCCGCCGCTGGTGACCAACGACTCGCACTACACCTACGCGCACGAGGCCACCGCGCACGACGCCCTGCTCTGCATCCAGACCGGCAAGAACCTCTCCGACCCGGACCGCTTCCGCTTCGACGGCACCGGCTACTACCTCAAGACGACCGACGAGATGTACGCCGTCGACTCCTCCGACGCCTGGCAGGAGGGCTGCGCCAACACCCTGCTGGTCGCGCAGCAGATCGACACCACCGGCATGTTCGAGAAGCGCGACCTGATGCCGAAGTTCGACATCCCGGACGGTTTCACGGAGATCACCTGGTTCCAGGAAGAGGTCCGCGTCGGTATGAACCGGCGCTTCCCGGGCGGTGTCCCCGACGACCGGCAGAAGCAGGTCGAGTACGAGATGGACATCATCATCCAGATGGGGTTCCCGGGGTACTTCCTGGTCGTCGCCGACTTCATCATGTGGGCGAAGAACAACGGCATCGCGGTCGGCCCCGGCCGAGGCTCCGCCGCCGGTTCGATCGTGGCGTACGCGATGGGCATCACCGACCTCGACCCGATCGAGCACGGACTGATCTTCGAGCGGTTCCTCAACCCCGAGCGCGTCTCCATGCCCGACGTCGACATCGACTTCGACGAGCGCAGGCGCGTCGAAGTGATCAGGTACGTGACGGAGAAGTACGGCGCCGACAAGGTCGCCATGATCGGCACGTACGGAAAGATCAAGGCGAAGAACGCCATCAAGGACTCCGCCCGGGTCCTCGGCTACCCGTACGCGATGGGCGACCGGCTCACCAAGGCCATGCCCGCCGACGTCCTCGGCAAGGGCATCGACCTCAACGGCATCACCGACCCCAAGCACCCGCGCTACAGCGAGGCGGGCGAGATCCGGGGGATGTACGAGAACGAGCCGGACGTCAAGAAGGTCATCGACACCGCGAAGGGCGTCGAGGGCCTGGTCCGCCAGATGGGCGTGCACGCCGCGGGCGTCATCATGTCCAGCGAGCCGATCGTCGACCACGCCCCGATCTGGGTCCGGCACACCGACGGCGTCACCATCACGCAGTGGGACTACCCGCAGTGCGAGTCGCTCGGCCTGCTGAAGATGGACTTCCTGGGCCTTCGCAACCTCACCATCATGGACGACGCCGTGAAGATGGTGGAGTCCAACAAGGGCGTCAAGCTGGACCTGCTCGGCCTCCCGCTGGACGACCCCAAGACGTACGAGATGCTCTGCCGCGGTGACACGCTCGGCGTGTTCCAGTTCGACGGCGGTCCGATGCGCTCCCTGCTGCGCCAGATGCAGCCCGACAACTTCGAGGACATTTCCGCCGTCTCGGCCCTGTACCGGCCGGGCCCGATGGGCATGAACTCCCACACGAACTACGCCGAGCGCAAGAACGGCCGCCAGGAGATCACCCCGATCCACCCGGAGCTGGAGGAGCCCCTCAAGGAGGTCCTCGGCCTCACCTACGGCCTGATCGTGTACCAGGAGCAGGTGCAGAAGGCCGCCCAGATCGTCGCCGGCTACTCGCTCGGCGAGGCCGACATCCTGCGCCGCGTGATGGGCAAGAAGAAGCCCGAGGAACTGGCGAAGAACTTCGTCCTCTTCGAGGCGGGCGCCAAGGAGAAGGGCTTCTCCGACGCGGCGATCAAGGCGCTGTGGGACGTGCTGGTCCCGTTCGCCGGCTACGCCTTCAACAAGGCGCACTCCTCCGCGTACGGCCTGGTCACCTACTGGACCGCGTACCTCAAGGCGAACTACCCCGCCGAGTACATGGCGGCGCTGCTGACCTCGGTCAAGGACGACAAGGACAAGTCGGCGGTCTACCTCAACGAGTGCCGCCGCATGGGCATCAAGGTGCTGCCGCCCAATGTGAACGAGTCGCTGTCGAACTTCGCCGCCCAGGGCGACGACGTGATCCTCTTCGGTCTCACCGCCGTGCGCAACGTCGGCCAGAACGTCGTCGACTCGATCATCCGGTGCCGCAAGGCGAAGGGGAAGTACAACACCTTCCCCGACTTCCTGGACAAGGTCGAGGCGGTCGTCTGCAACAAGCGCACCGTCGAATCGCTGATCAAGGCCGGCGCCTTCGACGAGATGGGCCACACCCGCAAGGGCCTGGTCGCCCACCACGAACCCATGATCGACAACGTGGTGCAGGTCAAGCGCAAGGAGGCCGAGGGCCAGTTCGACCTCTTCGGCGGCATGGGCGAGGAGGAGAGCGACGAGCCGGGCTTCGGGCTCGACGTGGAGTTCTCCGACATCGAGTGGGAGAAGTCCTACCTGCTGGCCCAGGAGCGCGAGATGCTCGGGCTGTACGTCTCCGACCACCCGCTCTTCGGCCTGGAGCACGTGCTGTCCGACAAGGCGGACTCCTCGATCTCCCAGCTGACCGGCGGCGAGCACGCCGACGGCGCCATCGTCACCGTCGGCGGCATCATCTCCGGCCTCCAGCGCAAGATGACCAAGCAGGGCAACGCCTGGGCCATCGCCACCGTCGAGGACCTGGCCGGTTCCATCGAGTGCATGTTCTTCCCGGCCACCTACCAGCTGGTCTCCACCCAGCTCGTCGAGGACACCGTCGTCTTCGTCAAGGGGCGCCTCGACAAGCGGGAGGACGTGCCCCGGCTGGTCGCCATGGAGATGCAGGTCCCCGACATCTCCAACGCCGGCACCAACGCCCCCGTGGTGCTGACCATCCCCACCGTCAAGATCACCCCGCCCATGGTCAGCCGCCTCGGCGAGGTCCTCAGCAGTCACCGCGGCGACACCGAGGTACGGATCAGGCTCCAGGGCCCCCGCAAGACCACGGTGCTCCGGCTCGACCGGCACCGGGTCAAGCCCGACCCGGCGCTCTTCGGTGACCTGAAGGTGCTGCTCGGCCCGTCCTGCCTGGCCGGCTGAGCCGGCTCTCCCGAGCAGACGTACGAGAGGGGCGCCCCGCGAAAGCGGGAGCGCCCCTCTCGGTCACCCGGCCCGCGACCGGACCGGAGAAGTCCCCGGTCAGTTGTGGCCGAAGCGCCGCTGGTGCTTACGGGCAACATCGGCAGGGCTGCCCTGGGCCTGCGACTGAGGCTGTATCTGAGACTCGTACGGGGTCGTCTTCGCCTCTTCCGCACCGCGCTCCGGACCGGACGCGCGGTTCTGCTGGCTGCCCTGCTTGCGGTTCTTGTTCTTGGCCATGGTGTTCCTCCTCGGGAAACTCTCGGGGCCAGGACCGCGTTCAGATTCACATGGCGGGATAAACCGTGCATGTTGGATCATTACCGTGCGTAGCGGGGGTGTGTGACACGCCGTTTTCCGGTTCCGCCACGCCGATGATCGAGTTCCGGCCGTCAAGCCCTGCGCGGTCGGGCAGACTCGAAGGAAACCCTTGGCAAGGACCGCACCCGAACTTCTGGAAGAGGGTGGATCTCGTGGACCGTTGCGTCGTCCTGGTGGACGCCGGCTACTTGCTGGGCGCAGCCGCGAGCCTGCTGGCCGGGGAGCCCGCCCGTTCCCGCATCACGGTCGACCACGCGGCCCTCATCCGGGGCCTGCGCGAGCGGGCCGAGGCCGACACGCAGCAGCCGCTGCTTCGGATCTACTGGTTCGACGGCGCCCCCGACCGGGTGCCGCAGCCCGAGCACCGCAGACTGCGCGTGATGCCCCGGGTCACCGTCCGGCTCGGCGCCCTCACCCGCAGTGACGGGCGCTGGGCGCAGAAGGGCGTCGACGCCGCGATGCACGCCGAGCTCACCGAACTGGCCAGGAACCGGGCCTGCTCGGACGTGGTGCTGGTGACCGGCGACGGTGATCTGCTGCCCGGCCTGATGTCCGCCAAGGAACACGGCGTCGCCGTGCATCTGTGGGCCGTCCAGGCCGCCGACGGCGACTACAACCAGTCCGAGGACCTGGTGGCCGAGGCCGACGAGCGAAGGGTGCTCGACCGGGCCTGGATCACCCAGGCGGTACGGGCCAAGGAGACGGGTGGCGTCTGTGCCCCGTCCCCCGTGCCCCGTCCGGAGATCGCCGCGATCCTCTCCGCGCCGCTGCCCGAGGCCGCCCTCGCCGCCTCCGCCGAGCGCGCCTCGGAGGCCCAGGCGGCGGCCGCCGCCAACGGCGCCCAGCCACCGCCCGAGGAGAGCACCGGCCCCGACCGCCCCGAGCACGGCGGCCGGGGCGTCCCCACCCCCAAGGACCTGGCGGGCAGTCTGCGCGGGCCCGGCGCCCAGCCCGACCGGCACCTCCCGCAGCCCTCGCCCGCCGGCGCGACCCTGCGCTGGTCCTCCGACAAGAGCTGGGCGGAGCGCGGCGGGCCGCTGGGCGAGCCCGCCGAGACCGCCTCGCTGCCGACGCTGGCCCAGCTCACCAGCGCCGAACAGCGCTGGGCGGACCGCGAGGAGGACATCACCACCGTCGGCGGTGACCCTTTCGAGGTCGGCCAGGTCTTCGCCCGTCGCTGGATGGAGCGACTCCCGGAGACCGTCCATCTGCAGAAGCTCTCGACCATGTATCCGCGCATCCCGCACCGCATCGACGGCGAGCTGCTGCGTTACGCGGCCCGGTTCGGCCTGCTCGCCCACAAGGACGACCAGATCGACGAGCACGACCGTTACGCGATCCGGGCGGGATTCTGGCGGGAGATCGATGTACGGGCCGCCGCCGAGCACACCCCCGCGGCGGAGCGGACGACCCCGTCCGCCGGCTGACGGCCGAGCCGGGCCGCGGGCGGGTGCTCCGGGCACGCCCGCGGCCCCTCCGGCGTGGCCCCGGGCGCAATACGGGGCATCCGACCCCGTACCCTCGTACCTCGTGAGTACGGGCACAGCACAGGCGCAGCCGGCGACCGGGACCGTGTGCGCGGTGCGTGATCTGGTCAAGACCTATCGCGCGGCCCGCGGCCGCCGCGGCACTCCCGCCACACCCGAGGTGCGCGCCACCGACGGGATCAGCCTGGACGTGCGGCGCGGCGAGATCTTCGGGCTCCTCGGCCCCAACGGCGCCGGGAAATCCACCCTGGTACGGCAGCTCACCGGGCTGATGCGACCCGACTCCGGCAGCGTCGACGTGCTGGGCCACGACCTCGTGCGCCACCCGGAGCGCGCCTCCCGGCTGATCGGCTACCTCGGGCAGGAGTCCACCGCCCTCGACGAGCTCACCGTGTCGCTCGCCGCCGAGACCACCGGACGGCTGCGCGGCCTCGCCGCGGCGGACGCCCGCGCCGAACGCGACGCCGTGCTCGGCGAGCTCGGCCTCACCGAGATCGCCGGACGCCCCCTGAAGAAGCTCTCCGGCGGCCAGCGGCGGCTGGCCTGCTTCGCCGCCGCGCTGGTGGGGGAGCGGCCGGTGCTGGTGCTGGACGAGCCGACCACCGGCATGGACCCCGTCGCCCGGCGCGCCGTCTGGGCCGCCGTGGACCGGCGCCGGGCCGAGCGCGGCACGACGGTGCTGCTCGTCACCCACAACGTCATCGAGGCCGAGACCGTCCTCGACCGGGTCGCCGTGATCGAACGCGGCCGGGTCATCGCCTGCGACACTCCGACCGGGCTCAAGGAACGCGTCGCGGGGGAGGTCCGGGTGGAGCTGGTGTGGCGCGACCGGGCGCCCCTCGACGTACCCGAGGTGGCCGCGCTGCGCGGCTCGGCCCAGGAATCCGGCCGGCGCTGGGTGCTGCGGCTCGGACCCGACGAGGCGCGGGCGGCGGTCGCCGCGGTGACCGGCGGCGCGGCCTTCGCCGCCCTCGACGACTTCACGCTGGCCACGCCCAGCCTGGAGGACGTCTATCTGGCGCTCGGCGGGGACGCGGCCAAGGGACTGGTGAAGTCATGACGGGGGCCTGCGGGGTGGTCGGGGCCGAGGGGGCGCCCGGGGCCGGAGAGGTGGCCGGGGTGAGTCGTACGGCCGGGGGCAGCGGGACGACCGGGTGCGGGTGCGTGGCCGGGCAGGCAGCGAACAGGAGCAGCGCCAGGTGACGAGCATCGTTCCCGCGCAGGCGGTGACCGGACCCGTCCGGACCGCGCAGGACGGCCCCGCGGGTCTCCTCGGCGACGGCTCCGGCCACGAGGGGACGGCGCCCGCGCCGCTCGCCCCGCGGGCCCGGCTGTTCCCCTCGCTCGCGGCGGTCTACCGCGCGCAGCTGTCCAGGGCCAGGGTCGCCCGTATCCCGCTGCTCTTCGTCGCGACCTTCCAGTCCGTCGGGATCATGGTGCTGATGCGCGGGGTGGTCGACGGCGGCTCCGAGGCACGCGCCGTCGTCGCCGGCTCCAGTGTCCTCGTCGTGGCCTTCGTGGCGCTCAATCTCCTCGCCCAGTACTTCGGGCAGCTGCGGGCCGGCGGCGGGCTCGACCACTACGCGACCCTGCCGGTGCCGCCCGCCGCGGTGGTGCTCGGCGCGGCCGGGGCGTACGCCTCCTTCACCGTGCCCGGCACGATCGTCACGGCCGTGGCCGGCAGCGTGATGTTCGGGCTGCCGCTGACACATCTGTGGGTGCTCGTCGCCGTCATCCCGCTCTCCGGGGCGGCGCTCTCGGGGCTGGGCGCGGCGCTGGGGCTGCTCGCGCCCCGGCAGGAGCTGGCCACGCTGCTCGGCCAGCTGGGCATGTCGGCGGCGCTGCTGCTCGGTGTGCTTCCCGCCGACCGGCTGCCGGCGCCGGTCGGCTGGGCGCGTGATCTGCTGCCCTCCACCTACGGTGTCGAGGCGCTCGCCCGCTCCTTCGACGCCCACCCGGACTGGGCTGTCGTCGCGCTGGACCTCGCCGTCTGCGCGGTGGTCGGCGTCCTCTCGCTGGCCGCGGCGACCTGGGCGTACCGCAGGGCAGCGGTCCGGTGAGGCGCGGCGCGGGGGCGCCTGGCACGATGGCACGGTGACTGCACCTCTGACGCCGCCTCACCAGCCTTCGTCCAACGATCCCTGGCAGACCCCGCCGAACTGGGGTGGCCCGGGGGGATCCGGCGGGCCCGGTCGGCCCGGCGGTCCGGGTGGAGCCTTTGGGCACTACCCGGGGGCCCTGCTGGAGTCGCAGGAGGAGAAGGACCGCGGGCCTGATCTGCGGAAGGCCGCGATCGTCACCGCTCTGGTGACCGTCTCGGGCATCGCGCTCGGGTTCCTCTGGCTGTGGCTGGCGCCCAGGGTTCCGCTGATCTCCGACAGCACCGCCGTCTTCCTGAACGACAGCGAGGGCGAGGAGGCGATCGGCGCCGACGGAACGTTCGTGCTGCTGGGCCTGGCCTTCGGGGCGCTCTCCGCGGCACTGGTCTTCTGGTTCCAGCGGCGCGGCGGCATCGCGCTGGTGCTGGGTCTCGCGCTGGGCGGGCTGCTCGGTTCGCTGCTGGCGTGGCGGCTCGGGGTGTGGCTCGGGCCGACCCAGGACGTGGTCGCGCACGCGCGGGCGGTCGGCAAGGGCGTGGTCTTCGACGCACCGCTCCAGCTGCGGGCGAAGGGGGCGCTGCTGGCCTGGCCGCTGGGGGCGATGGCGGTGCATCTCGGGCTGACGGCGCTGTTCGGGCCGCGGGATCCGGAGCCGGAGTGGGGGGTGTACTCGTTTCCGGGTGCGCCGGGTGCGCCGGGGGCGCCTGAGGCGCCGGGTGTGCCTGGGGTGAACGGGGCCGGGGGGTCCGCCGGTGAGGGCGCGCCGCCTGTGCCGCCTGCGTAGCCGCTGCGCGGGGCTTGTCCCCTACCCGCCCCTTCCCGAACCGGGGCTCTGCCCCGGGCCCCGGTCCTCAATCGCCGGGCGGGCTGAGGGGTGGAGTGGGTGGTTCTGTCCCGGGCTCTGGTCCTCGATTGTCGGGCGGGCTGAGGGGTGGAGTGGGTGGTTCTGTCCCGGGCTCTGGTCCTCGATTGTCGGGCGGGCTGAGGGGTGGAGTGGGTGGCTCTGTCCCGGGCCCCGGTCCTCAATCGCCGGGCGGGCTGAGGGGTGGAGTGGGTGGCTCTGTCCCGGGCTCTGGTACTCGATTGCCGGGCGGGCTGAGGGATGGACCGGGCAGCTCCGTCCCGGACGGGGTCAGGCGCGGCCGATGTCTGCGAATACCGCGTCCGTCAGGGCGGCCAGGTCCGTGGCGGAGAGTTCGACCTCCAGGCCCCGGCGGCCCGCCGAGACGCAGATCGTGTCGTGGGAGCGTGCCGACGCGTCCAGCACCGTACGCAGCCGCTTCCGCTGGCCCAGTGGGGAGATGCCGCCCCGCACATAGCCGGTGGTGCGTTCCGCGGCTGCCGGGTCGGCCATGGTGGCCCGTTTGCCGTTCACCGCGGCGGCCAGGGCCTTCAGGTCCAGTGAGCCGGCCACCGGGACCACCGCCACGGTCAGCGTGCCGTCCACGTCCGCCACCAGGGTCTTGAAGACCCGGTCGGGGGAGACGCCCAGAGCCTCGGCCGCCTCCTCGCCGTAGGAGGCGGAGGCCGGGTCGTGGTCGTAGGCGTGGACGGTGAAGGGCGTGCCGGCCGCGGTCAGGGTGACCGTGGCCGGGGTGCCGCCGGACTGTTGCTGCTTCTTGGGCTTCTTCGCCACGGGGACGGGTCCTCGGTCGATCGGTGGTCGGATCAGTTGGGGTGGGTCGGGGCGCGGGTCAGATCCACCGCGGGCAGCGACGGCAGATGGCGGATGACCGCGGTCTCGGCACGCAGCAGCGTCAGTTCCTCGCGCAGCCGGGTCGCGGTGTCGGGCGCCTGGAGCAGCCGTTGCCTGGTCGGGACGTCCAGTACGGCCGCCGCCGCGACCAGGTACGAGACGACGGAGGGGTCGTCGGGCAGGTCCGCGCCGGTCGTCAGGGACCGTTCGCTCGCCCCGGCCAGCCGCTTCTGGTAGCTGCGGAAGGCCCGCAGTACGCCCTCGGCCAGCGCCCCCGCCTCCTCGCCGGGCTCCTCGTCCAGCTCTTCGAGCTCGGCTGTGAGGAACGGGCCGCTCGCCTCCACGGAGAGCAGCCTGACCCGGGTGGTGCCGGTCGCCAGGACCTCGAAGCTGCCGTCCTGCCGCTCCCGGATCTTCGCCGCGTCCGCGATGCAGCCGACCCGGTGGAAGGTCTGCACCGGGTCGGGGCCGAAGCCGTCCGCGGGGCCGCGCTCGGCGGGGACGCTCACCGCGTCGGGCATTCCGGCGCCCGTCGGGGCGGTCTCATGGCCGTCACGGATCGCGACCACGGCGAACCGGCGGGGTTCGTCCTCGTCGGTCTTCAGGAGCTCGCGCATCATGGCGCGATAACGCTCCTCGAAGACGTTCAGCGGCAGCACGAGGCCGGGGAACAGCACCGCGTTCAGCGGGAACAGAGGCAGGCGAGCGGTGGTCACAACGGTCAAGCGTAATGGCCGCCGGGCCCGCCCCGGTCGGCCCGTCCCGCGAAAGGTGCCGCACAGGCCACCCGGACTCGCGTGTCGTCCCGCGCTTCCAGGAACCGGCCGAGCGGATCCTCGGAGACCGACGACCAGGGGAACGACGCCGCGTGCGGTCCGATCCGCCGGAACTGTTCCAGGGCCTCGTCCCAGCGCCCCCGGCCGACCAGCACGAACGCCAGCAGATTGCGGACCTCGGCGGACCACGGATCGCCCGGCTCCAACGAGGCGGACAGCGCGATGGCCAGATCCGCCGCCGCGTCGATCCGCTCCTCCTGCACCGAGGTGGTCCGGGTGCCCGGACCCTCGATCAGCAGGGCGAAGGCCGCCCGCAGCGGCAGCGCCTGCACCAGCGAGCCGGGCAGCGAGTCCTCGGCGGCCCGCTCCGCGAAGTCGAAGCACTCGCGGTGCGAGCCGTACCAGGCGGCGGAGAGGTACCGCAGCGCCGCGACATGGCAGCCGTAGTGGTGCGAGGAGCGCTGGATCGCCTGCTCCCACAGCGCCTCGAACACGGTGTGCGTGGCGTGGGTGCCGCGGGCGTGGTCGAGCGCGAGGCGCCAGGGCACCGGGTCGCGCGGATCGCTCTCGGCAGCCGCCGAGATCAGCGGCCCCACCTCGCGCAGCTGCTCGGCGCGGGCCGGCGACTCCCAGGCCCGGTGGACCGCCAGCTGGGCCTTGACGAGCAGCGCGTCCGGGTCGTGCGGAGCTGCGGCGAGCCAGTCGGTCAGCCAGCCGTCGCGGCTGCGGGCGAAGGCGACGAGCCGGCCGAGATACCGGTCGCGGTTCTCCCACTCGGCGCCGTCCCGGGTGGTGGCCATGAGTTTGGCGGCCGGTCCGTACTCCCCGAGTGCGGCGGCGACGAGGGCCGGGGAGAGCCGTTCGTCGGGGGCGTCGAGCAGCACCTCGTCGTCGGCGGGCAGTCCGGCGGTCCCCTGCGAGGGGCGCCGGACCGCGCGCGCGGCGCGGAGCAGAGCACGAAGGATTGGCATGGTGCAGACCATTGAAAAGCCCTGGTCGGAGCGGCGCCAGAGGCTCGCTGTGAAGCTTTGGTGCCGAGTGAATGGGTTGTATCGGACCGGGTCAAGAAAAAGTAAAGGAAAGTTCGGAATCTGGCTTGTTCCTGCGGTTCCGGCCGATGGTGTACGGCACTTCTGACGCGGCTCGGGCGGTCGTTCGACCACGGTGTACGGGTGTCGTACCGGGCCGTTCGGCGGAACGGGCACAAGCCGCCGGACGGCCCGCCGCCCGATCCACCGTGGCCGGATCCGGTCAGCCCCGGCGGAGCAGCCGTGAGGCGCCCGCCGCCACGGTCGTGGCCAGTATCCAGCCCAGCAGGACGAGCACGGCCGCCGCCCACTGCCAGCCGTCCTCCATCCGCCAGTAACCGTCCTGGCCCAGATTGATCACCGGGATCAGCAGATCCAGCGCGTACAGCGCCGGGTTCCACTGCGGATGCTCGTCCTGCTTGATCGCCGCCGGGGCGTGCTGGGCGAAGGCCACCGCCCCCGCCGCCCACAGCAGGGCCATCCAGACCGCGGCCCGCCCCGGCCGGTAGCCGTACGCCACCGTCCAGTCCTGGATGAAGCCCCACAGCTTCCCGGCCGGCGGCAGCGTCTCGCGCCGCCGCCGCTGCTTGGCCAGCAGCACCTCCCGGGCGTCCGCGTCCTCCCCGCAGTTGCGCAGCACCGTCGCGAGGCGCTCGTACGGCTCCGGCACGTACTCCGGGGTCGCCGCCGCCACCCACTCCAGGCGCCGGGAGAGCGGGAAGTGTCCGTACGGGACGAGGTTCTCGTACACGAAACCGCCCATCGCCAGGCCGCCGGGCCCCGGCCAGCTCGTCGACACGTCGATCAGCGTGACGACCTTCGCCCCGTTCAGCACGACCCGGCCCTCCTCCGGCCGTTCCGCGTTGAACCGCAGCTCCGGGGTGACGATCCGGCGCAGCGAGAGCTCCTCGTGCCGGGCCATCACGAACCGCGCCTTGTGCAGATCGACCGCGTCGCCGAACCGCCCGTCGTCCAGCCGCACCCCGCCGCGGCAGTCGAGGACCTGCGAACGGGTGCCGCTCGCCGGGGTCGACGCCATGACGATGCCGTACGGCGGAGTGGCGCCCTGGATCCCCGTCTCCACGCTCACCCACGCCTCACTCATGTACAGCGTCCGCTCCACGCTCAGCTGGGGGGCGTTCAGCGCGCGCCGCCCCTCCCTGCCGCGCAGCCGGCTGCCGCGCAGACTCAGCGAACCACCGACCTTCGCCCCGCGCAGACTCAGCTCGCCGCGCGCCTCGATCAGCTCCGCCTGAAGGTCCTGGGCGACCGCCAGCCCGTCCCCGGCCAGCGCCCGGCCGCCCCGGTCCGGGCCGATCTCGATCTGGTTGATCAGCAGATCGGTGCCGATCTGGGCGTCGGTGAGCCGGATCCCGCGCGGGATCCGGCAGCGCGGCAGATGCAGATCGCCCTCGGTGCGCAGCCGGGCCGCCTCCAGCCGCGGCATCGCACAGCCGACGATCCGCAACGTCGTGAAATGGCACTCCGGCAGCACCACCTCGTTCTCGAAGCGGCAGCCGGTCATCTCGACGTACGGCGAGACGCGCCCGCCCGCGAGGTCGAGCGTCCCAGTGATCCGCACCCCCCGGAGCTTCAGCGCCGCCACCCGGCCGGGGCGCGGCGGCGGCCCCGAGAGCAGCAGCCTGGCGACGACACGCCCGTCCACACTGCGCTCCGGTCCCCAGACCAGCGGTGCGAACGGATCGTCGCGCGCGGGATCGCGGGCGCGCAGATCGTAGGTGCTGCCGTTCCGGAAGGCCTGCCACATGCCCAGCTCGGCCGCGCTCAGACCGTCCGGAAAATCGCCGTCGTGCGGTTCGGTCACGGGTGCCCCTTCCGCTCGGAGCTGTTCTTCCCTCTGGGTGACGACGTGAACGCTATTGGTCAGCAGTGACGTCCGGGACATGTATCAGCCAGTGATACGGGCGACCGGACGCCGGAGCCGGTCTGCGAGAATTGCGGTGTGATCTCTCGAATCGATCTGCGCGGCGATGCCCTCCCCGAGGGTGGAGCCCTGCGCGACCTGCTGCCCCGTGCCGAGTTCGATGTGGAAGCCGCCCTGGAGACAGTGCGGCCCATCTGCGAGGACGTACGCCATCGTGGCTCCGCGGCAGTGATCGAGTGGGGAGAGAAATTCGACGGCGTACGGCTCGAATCGATCCGGGTCCCTGCCCGGGCGATCACCGAGGCCGTCGAGCGGCTCGACCCGGCCGTGC
Organism: Streptomyces sp. NPDC047917; assembly: GCF_043204345.1. NCBI lineage: Bacteria > Bacillati > Actinomycetota > Actinomycetes > Kitasatosporales > Streptomycetaceae > Streptomyces > Streptomyces sp. NPDC047917. Next base: position 308,477 of record NZ_JBIDCA010000005.1, on the reverse strand, counting down.
GGGCCGCCCTGGAGGAGTCGATCCGCCGCGCCCGCCTCGTCCACCGCGAGCAGCGCCGCACCACGCACACCACGCAGGTCGTCCCCGGCGGCACCGTCACCGAGAAGTGGGTGCCGGTCGAGCGCGTCGGGCTGTACGTGCCGGGCGGGCGCTCCGTCTACCCGTCGTCCGTGGTCATGAACGTCGTACCGGCCCAGGAGGCGGGCGTCGAGGGCATCGCCGTCGCCTCCCCGCCGCAGAAGGACTTCGGCGGCCTGCCGCACCCCACGATCCTCGCCGCCTGCGCCCTGCTCGGCGTCGACGAGGTGTACGCGGCCGGTGGCGCACAGGCCATCGCGATGTTCGCGTACGGAACGGCCGAATGTCCTCCGGTCGATCTCGTCACCGGCCCCGGCAACATCTACGTCGCCGCCGCCAAGCGCCTCCTCAAGGGCCGCATCGGCATCGACGCGGAAGCGGGCCCCACCGAGATCGCGATCCTCGCCGACTCCACCGCCGACCCGGTGCACGTCGCCGCCGACCTGATCAGCCAGGCCGAGCACGACCCGATGGCCGCCGCAGTCCTGGTCACCGACTCCGAGGAGCTGGCCGCGGCCACCGAGGCCGAGCTGAAGCCGCAGATCGCCGCGACCAAGCACGTGACCGACCGGATCGAGCCCGCGCTGGCCGGCCGCCAGTCCGCGATCGTCCTGGTCAACGACCTGGCGGACGGCCTCAAGGTGGTCGACGCGTATGCCGCCGAGCACCTGGAGATCCAGACCGCCGACGCCGCGGCCGTCGCCGACCGGGTCCGCAACGCCGGCGCGATCTTCGTCGGCCCCTGGGCCCCGGTCTCGCTCGGCGACTACTGCGCCGGCTCCAACCACGTCCTGCCCACCGGTGGCTGCGCCTGCCACTCCTCGGGCCTCTCCGTGCAGTCCTTCCTGCGCGGCATCCACATCGTCGACTACACGCGCGATGCCCTGGCCGAGGTCACCCACCACGTGGTGGCCCTCGCCGAGGCGGAGGACCTCCCCGCCCACGGCGCCGCGCTCAAGGCCAGGTTCGGCGGAGAGGTCCCGCAGCAGTGACGAACAGCGACACCCCTCGCAGGACCACCCGCATCGACGACCTCCCGGTCCGCGACGAGCTGCGCGGCAAGTCCCCGTACGGGGCGCCGCAGCTCGACGTACCCGTGCGGCTGAACACCAACGAGAACCCCTACCCGCTGCCCGAGGCACTCGTCGACCGGATCGCCGAGCGGGTCCGCGAGGCCGCCCGCGACCTCAACCGCTACCCCGACCGGGACGCCGTCGAGCTCCGTACCGAGCTGGCCCGCTACCTCACCCGCACCGCCGGGCACGAGGTCTCCCTCGCCAACGTCTGGGCGGCCAACGGCTCCAACGAGGTGCTCCAGCAGCTGCTGCAGACCTTCGGCGGCCCCGGCCGCACCGCGATCGGCTTCGAGCCCTCGTACTCCATGCACGCCCTCATCGCCCGCGGCACCGGCACCGGCTGGATCTCCGGACCGCGCAACGAGGACTTCACCGTCGACGTCGCGGCCGCCAGAAAGGCCATCGCCGAGCACCGGCCCGACGTCGTCTTCATCACCTCGCCCAACAACCCCACCGGCACCGCCGTCGACGCGGAGACCGTGCTCGCGCTGTACGACGCCGCGCAGGCGGCCCGGCCGTCGATGGTCGTGGTCGACGAGGCGTACGGCGAATTCAGCCACCACGCCTCGCTGCTCCCGCTGATCGAGGGCCGGCCGAACATGGTGCTCTCGCGCACCATGTCGAAGGCGTTCGGCGCCGCCGGACTGCGGCTGGGCTACCTCGCCGCCGACCCGGCGGTCGTCGACGCGGTCCAGCTGGTGCGGCTGCCGTACCACCTGTCCTCCGTCACCCAGGCCACCGCGCTCGCCGCCCTGGAGCACACCGATACGCTGCTCGGATACGTCGCGCAGCTCAAGGACGAGCGCGACCGGATCGTCACCGAGCTGCGCGCCCTCGGCTACGACGTCACCGACTCGGACGCCAACTTCGTCCAGTTCGGCCGCTTCGCCGACAGCCACACCGCCTGGCAGCGGATCCTCGACCGGGGCGTCCTGGTCCGGGACAACGGCGTACCGGGATGGCTGCGGGTCTCCGCGGGCACCCCGGCAGAGAACGACGCGTTCCTCGATGCGGTACGCGAACTGAAGAAGGAGCACGACGCATGAGCCCCCGCGTAGGCCGCGTGGAACGCACCACCAAGGAAACCTCGGTGGTCGTCGAGATAAACCTCGACGGCACCGGGAAGGTCGACGTGTCGACCGGGGTCGGGTTCTACGACCACATGCTCGACCAGCTCGGCAGGCACGGCCTCTTCGACCTCACGGTCAAGACCGACGGCGATCTGCACATCGACTCGCACCACACCATCGAGGACACCGCCCTCGCGCTGGGCGCCGCGTTCAAGCAGGCGCTCGGCGACAAGGTCGGCATCTACCGCTTCGGCAACTGCACCGTCCCGCTGGACGAGTCGCTCGCCCAGGTCACCGTCGACCTGTCCGGCCGCCCCTACCTGGTGCACACCGAGCCGGAGAACATGGCGCCGATGATCGGCGCGTACGACACGACGATGACCCGGCACATCCTGGAGTCCTTCGTCGCGCAGGCGCAGATCGCCCTGCACGTCCACGTGCCGTACGGGCGCAACGCCCACCACATCGTGGAGTGCCAGTTCAAGGCGCTCGCCCGCGCCCTGCGCTACGCCAGCGAACACGACCCGCGCGCCGCCGGGATACTCCCCTCCACGAAGGGCGCGCTGTGACCGGCCTCAACACCATCCTGATCGTCGTCGGCCTCTTCCTGGCCGGCGGCGTCTACTCCTTCGCGAAGCAGGGCATGCCCAAGGGAGTTCTCGTCCTGCTCTCGCTCGCCTCCGTGATGTGCCTGGTGGCAGGCATTCTGCGGATCCAGGGACTCTGGGACTGAGGGAACGAGCTGTGAGCGACAACAAGAAGGTCGTCGTCTTCGACTACGGCTTCGGCAACGTCCGCTCCGCCGAGCGGGCGCTTGCCCACGTCGGCGCGGACGTCGAGATCACCCGCGACTTCGACAAGGCGATGAACGCCGACGGGCTGCTGGTGCCCGGCGTCGGCGCGTTCTCCGCCTGCATGGACGGGCTGAAGAAGGCCCGCGGCGAGTGGATCATCGGCCGCAGGCTCTCCGGCGGCCGCCCCGTCATGGGCATCTGCGTCGGGATGCAGATCCTCTTCGAGCGCGGCATCGAGCACGGCGTGGAGACGGAGGGCCTGGACGAATGGCCCGGCACCGTCGCCCCGCTGAAGGCCCCGGTCGTCCCGCACATGGGCTGGAACACCGTGCGGGCCCCCGAGGACTCCCAGCTCTTCGCCGGTCTCGACCCCGAGGCCCGGTTCTACTTCGTGCACTCCTACGCGGTGCACGACTGGAGCCTGGAAGTCACCAACCCCAAGATCCGCGCCCCCCGGGTCACCTGGGCCACGCACGGCGAGCCGTTCGTCGCCGCCGTGGAGAACGGCGCCCTGTGGGCCACCCAGTTCCACCCCGAGAAGTCCGGCGATGCCGGCGCCCAGCTGCTGACCAACTGGATCGAGACGCTGTAATGCCGAAGCTTGAACTGCTCCCCGCCGTCGATGTCCGCGACGGCCAGGCCGTCCGCCTCGTCCACGGCGAGTCCGGCTCCGAGACCTCCTACGGTTCGCCGCTGGAGGCCGCCCTCGCCTGGCAGAGCGCCGGCGCCGAGTGGCTGCACCTGGTCGACCTGGACGCCGCCTTCGGCACCGGTGACAACCGGGCGCTGATCGCCGAGGTGGCCGGCGCCATGGACATCAAGGTGGAGCTGTCCGGCGGCATCCGCGACGACGCCTCGCTCGCCGCCGCCCTCGCCACCGGCTGCCGCCGGGTCAACCTGGGCACCGCCGCACTGGAGACCCCGGAGTGGGTCGCCAAGGTCATCGCCGAGCACGGCGACCAGATCGCCGTCGGCCTCGACGTCCGGGGCACGACGCTGCGCGGCCGCGGCTGGACCCGCGACGGCGGTGACCTCTACGAGACGCTCGCCCGGCTCGACTCCGAGGGCTGCGCCCGCTACGTCGTCACCGACATCGCCAAGGACGGCACGCTCCAGGGCCCCAACCTGGAGCTCCTGAAGAACGTCTGCGCCGCCACCGACAAGCCCGTCGTCGCCTCCGGCGGCGTCTCCTCGCTGGACGACCTGCGGGCCATCGCCTCGCTCGTACCGGACGGCGTCGAGGGCGCGATCGTCGGCAAGGCGCTGTACGCGAAGGCGTTCACCCTCGAAGAGGCGCTGCGGGTGGTCTCCGGATGAGCGACTCCGTCAACCGTGTCTCCTCCGGCGGCCCGTGGGAGGAGAAGTTCGGCTACTCCCGCGCGGTGCAGCTGCCGAACGGCCTCGTCCTGGTGTCCGGCTGCACCGCGGTGGAGAACGGGCAGATCTCCGCGGGCGGCCCGTACGAGCAGGCCGTCACCTCCTTCCGGATCGCCTTCGACGCGCTGAAGCAGTTCGGCCTGGGCCGCGACGACGTCGTCCGCACCCGGATGTACATCACGCACGCCCGGGACGTGGACGAGGTCGGCCGCGCCCACAAGGAGCTCTTCGACGACGTCCGCCCCGCCGCGTCGATGATCATCGTGTCCGGTTTCGTGGACCCGAGCCTGGTCGTCGAGGTCGAGGTCGAGGCGTACCGGGCAGGTGCGCGGTGAGCCTCGCGGTACGCGTCATCCCCTGCCTGGACGTCGACAACGGCCGGGTCGTCAAGGGCGTCAACTTCCAGAACCTGCGCGACGCGGGCGACCCCGTCGAGATGGCGAAGCTGTACGACGCCGAGGGCGCCGACGAGCTGACCTTCCTGGACATCACCGCGTCCAGCGGCGACCGGGAGACCACCTACGACGTGGTGCGCCGCACCGCCGAGCAGGTCTTCATCCCGCTCACGGTCGGCGGTGGCGTCCGCACCGCCGACGACGTCGACAAGCTGCTGCGGGCCGGCGCGGACAAGGTCGGCGTGAACACCGCCGCCATCGCCCGCCCCGACCTCCTCCGGGAGATCGCCGAGCGTTTCGGCCGCCAGGTCCTGGTGCTCTCGGTGGACGCCCGGCGCACCCCCGCCGGCACCTTCGAGGTCACCACGCACGGCGGCCGCAAGGGCACCGGCATCGACGCCGTCGAGTGGGCGCACCGGGCCGCCGAGCTGGGCGCGGGCGAGATCCTGCTCAACTCGATGGACGCGGACGGCACCAAGGACGGTTACGACACCGAGATGATCACGGCGGTACGCAAGCATGTGACCGTCCCCGTCATCGCCTCCGGCGGCGCCGGCCGGCTCGCCGACTTCGCGCCCGCCATCGAGGCCGGAGCCGACGCGGTGCTCGCCGCGTCCGTCTTCCACTTCGGCGATCTGCGGATCTCCGAGGTCAAGGGCGCGCTCAGGGAGGCCGGCCACCCGGTCCGCTGAGCAGTCGCACGAACGAGCCCGACGCCGGGCGGAGCCGGAAAACCGGCCCCGCCCGGCGTCGGGCTTTTCCACGGCCTCCGCTCCACCGCGCGGGCCTCCGCTCCACCGCGCGCGGATTCCGCAGCTTTTATTGCGCAAGAATGATTGCGCAAGTTTTCTTTTCCATCTACGGTCGAGGCATGGCAAGCAAGGAATCACGCCGGGTCTCGGACCTGGAGACCCTGAAGGCGTTCGGGCACCCCCTGCGGATGCGGCTCTACCGGGCGCTCTACATCGCCCGCACGGCCACCGCGTCCCAACTGGCCGAGCAGGTCGACGAGGCGGTCTCGCTGGTCAGCTACCACCTGCGCAAGCTCGCCGACCACGGCCTGATCGAGGAGGCCGGGCAGCAGGGCACGGACGCCCGCGAACGCTGGTGGCAGCCCGCCTCGAAGGGGCTGAACTTCCACGAGGAGGACTTCACCGACGCCCCCGAGAAGGCCGCCACGCACGCCGCCGTCGGCAGGCTCTCCTTCGACCAGCACATCGAGCTGTACCGCCGCTACCTCGACTCGGCCCCGACCTGGCCGCTCCAGTGGCGCAGCGCCGCCTCCAGCTCCGAGTACCTGGCCCGGCTCACCGCCGAGGAGCTCGCCGCGCTCAGCCGCGAGATGCACGAGGTGGTCGACCGGTACGAGGAACTCGGCCGCGCCCGCGAGGAGGCCGGAGACACCGAAGGCCGCGAGAACGTCGCCGTACACCTGTACACCTTCCCGTTCCGCCCCTGACCCGCCGCCCCGGAAGGCCGACCCCATGACCGTCACCGACACGGCAACACCCGCGCGGACCGCCGAACGCCCCGCCCACCGCGACGCCAACGTCCTGCGCTGGCTCGGCGCCTACACCGCGTCGATGATCGGCGACAGCGTCTACTACATGGCGCTCGCCTGGGCCGCCGCCCGCACCGGCGGCGGCACCCAGACCGGGGTCGTCCTCGCCGTCGGCTCCATACCCCGGGCCGTGCTGATGCTCGGCGGGGGAGTGCTCGCCGACCGGATCGGCCCGCGCCGCGTCGTCATCGGCAGCGACACCGCCCGCTGCCTGGTCGTCCTCGGCCTGGCCGCCGCCCTGCTGTTCACCTCGCCCGCGCTGTGGATGCTGATCGCCGTCGCGCTCGTCTTCGGCGTGGTCGACGCCCTCTTCCTGCCCGCCGTCGGCGCCCTGCCGCCCCGGGTCACCGCCCCCGGACAGCTGGCCCGGGTCCAGGGAATGCGCGGCCTCGCCACCCGCCTCGCCAATGTCGTCGGCGCCCCGCTCGGCGGCGTCGCGGTGGCCCTCGGCGGGCCGACGCTCGCGTTCGCCGCCGCCGGGATGCTCTTCGCCGTGTCGCTGCCGCTGCTGCTGTCCCTGCGGATGCGCCCGCTGCCCGACCGGAAGGGCGCCGAACCCTCCGGCACCGCCTGGCACGACCTGGCCGACGGGCTGCGCCACATCCGCCGCCACCCGCTGCTCGGACCGCTGATGATCGTCGTCGCCGTCAGCGAACTGGGCTTCGTCGGGCCGCTCAACCTCGGCCTGATCCTGCTCGCCGAGGAGCGGCACTGGGGCGCGTCCGGCATGGGCTGGATCATCGCCGCCTTCGGCATCGGCGCCGGCGCGACGGCACTGCTGCTCGCCGTGCGCGGCCGGGTGCCGCGCGCCGGACTGGTGATGTGCCTGGCCGTACTGGTCGGCGCGGTCGCCATCGGCGCCCTGGCCCAGCTGCCCTCGGTGGCCCTCGCAGCTGCCGCGGCGGTCTGCGTCGGGCTCTTCGCGGGACTCGGCGGCTCCCTGGGCGGGGCCCTGATCCAGACCGTCACCGAACCCGCCTACCTCGGCCGGGTCACCTCGGTCTCGACGCTCTTCACCCATGCGATCGCCCCGCTCAGCTACCCGGTCACGGGTGCCGCCGTCGCGATCTGGGGGACCGGCCCGGTCTTCGCCACCAGCGCCTCGCTGTGCGCCGCCGGAGCGGTGACGGGCCTGGCCTTCACCCGGCTGCGCCGCGCGGAGCTCCCGCGCTGACCCCGCCCCCGTACGCCCGGGTGGGCCTACATCCCCAGCTCCGCCGTGTGCAGCCGGTCCACCGCCTGCTCGTCGCCCTCGATGCCCACCGCGGCCGCGTCCTGCCGCCCGAACGCGAAGAGCAGCAGCTCGCCCGGCTCGCCGGTCACCGTCACCACCGGGGTGCCCTTGTGCGCCACCACCGTCTGGCCGTCCGGGCGGCGCAGCACCAGCCCCACCGGGGACCTGCGGCCCAGCAGCCGGGCCGTCCGCTCGGCCCGTGCCCACAGCACATCGGCGAACACCGGGTCCAGCTCCCGCCGCGACCAGTCCGGCTGGGCCCGGCGGACGTCCTCCGTATGGATGTAGAACTCGACGGTGTTGGCGGCCTCGTCGATCTGCTTCAGGCCGAACGGGGACATCCGCGGCGGTCCGGTACGGATCAGCTGGATCAGCTCCTCGTACGGCTTGGCCGCGTACTCCGCCTGCACCCGGTCGAGACGGTTCTTCAGAACGCCCAGCACCACCCCGCCCGCCGCGTCCGGCCGGCGCTCCCGGACCACCACATGGGCGGCCAGGTCCCGGGCCGTCCAGCCCTGGCACAGGGTCGGGGCCTCCGGTCCCGCCGCTTCCAACAGATCGGCGAGCAGGAGTCGTTCACGCTTCGCATGGGTCGACATGGTCGCCAGCGTACGACCGCCGCCCGCGGTCCGCCCAGTGGACGCCGCACGGAACCGCCCCCGCGACCACGGCACAATGGGCGCATGACCAGCGCGCCCACGCCCAGCACCCCGCCGCCGTCCGGCAACCTCGACCCGGCCATCGCGGCCCGACTCAAGCGCGGTGCCGACGGACTCGTCCCGGCCATCGCCCAGCAGTACGACACCGGCGAGGTACTGATGCTCGGCTGGATGGACGACGAGGCCCTGCACCGCACCCTCACCACCGGCCGCTGCACCTACTGGTCCCGCAGCCGCCAGGAGTACTGGGTCAAGGGCGACACCTCGGGCCACATCCAGCAGGTCAAGTCCGTCGCGCTCGACTGCGACGCCGACACCGTCCTCGTCCGGGTCGACCAGACGGGTGCCGCCTGCCACACCGGCGACCGCACCTGCTTCGACGCCGACGTCCTCCCCCTCGCGCAGTAAGGGCCGGCCGCCATGGATCTCGACACCTTCCGCAAGCTTGCCGTCGACCGGCGCGTCATCCCCGTCAGCCGCAGGCTCCTCGCGGACGGCGACACCCCGGTCGGGCTCTACCGCAAACTCGCGGGCGAACGCACCGGCACCTTCCTCCTGGAGTCCGCGGAGAACGGCCGCACCTGGTCGCGCTACTCCTTCATCGGGGTACGCAGCGCCGCCACCCTCACCGCACGCGACGGACAGGCCCACTGGCTGGGCGTCCCGCCCGTCGGCGTCCCCGTCGACGGCGACCCGCTCCAGGCCCTGCGCGCCACCATCGAGACCCTGCACACCCCGCACGACCTGGTCGTCGACGACGCGCTGCCCCCGTTCACCGGAGGCATGGTCGGCTACCTCGGCTACGACATCGTGCGCCGCCTGGAGAGGATCGGCGACCGTACCGAGGACGACCTGCACCTCCCCGAGCTGACGATGCTGCTCACCTCCGACCTGGCGGTGCTCGACCACTGGGACGGCAGCGTCCTGCTGATCGCCAACGCGATCAACCACAACGACCTGACGACCGGCGTCGACGAGGCGTACGCGGACGCCGTCGCGCGCCTGGACGCCATGGAACGGGACCTCTCCCGCCCCGTCGAGAACGCCCCCGCCGCCCTCCCGCCCTCCGAGCTGCCCCCGTACACCGCGCTGTGGGGCGGCGAGGCGTACCAGGACGCGGTGGAGGACGTGAAGGAGCGCATCAGGGCCGGCGAGGCCTTCCAGGTCGTCCCCTCCCAGCGCTTCGAAACCCCGTGCACGGCAAGCGCGCTGGACGTCTACCGGGTGCTGCGCGCCACCAACCCGTCGCCGTACATGTACCTCTTCCGGTTCGACGGCTTCGACGTCGCCGGCTCCAGTCCGGAGGCCCTGGTCAAGGTCGAGGACGGGCGCGCCATGGTCCACCCGATCGCCGGCACCCGGCACCGCGGCGCCACCCCGCGGGAGGACCAGGCGCTCGCCGACGAACTCCTCGCCGACCCGAAGGAACGCGCCGAGCACCTCATGCTGGTCGACCTCGGCCGCAACGACCTGGGACGGGTCTGCGCACCCGGCACCGTCGAGGTCGTCGACTTCATGTCGATCGAGCGGTACTCGCACGTGATGCACATCGTCTCCACCGTCACCGGCCGCGTCGCCGAGGGCCGCACCGCCTTCGACGTACTCACCGCCTGCTTCCCCGCCGGCACCCTCTCCGGCGCCCCCAAGCCCCGCGCGATGCAGATCATCGAGGAGCTCGAACCCACCCGCCGCGGTCTGTACGGAGGCTGCGTCGGCTACCTCGACTTCGCCGGGGACTCCGACACCGCCATCGCCATCCGCACCGCCCTGCTGCGGGACGGCACCGCGTACGTCCAGGCCGGGGCCGGCGTGGTCGCGGACTCCGACCCCGTCGCCGAGGACACCGAGTGCCGCAACAAGGCCGCCGCGGTGCTCCGCGCGGTGCATACCGCCAACCGGCTCCACGGCGTCTGAGGCGGTAGGGGATAGTGGAGTACGTGAGTGCTGTCCCCGTACCCCAGCCCCGTGCCCGAGTCGCCACCGCGTCCGACGCCCCGGGAAGCCGCCGCAGCCTGGCCGCCGGTCTGCTCCTCGGCGCGGCGGGCGCCACCGTCGTCCTGCTCGCCTCCGGCCAGACCTGGGCCGAGGGCCGGGCGTCCGTCGGCGGCGGCTCGCTGCCCCTGACCGCCGACGGCCAGGACGTCACCGGCCTCCCGGCGGCCCTCGCCATAGTCGGCCTGGCCGCCCTCGTCGCCGTCTTCGCGGTCCGCGGCGCCGGCCGGCTGCTGGTCGCCGGGCTGCTCGCCCTCAGCGGCCTCGGCGCCGGACTGAGCGCCTGCCTCGGTGCCGCCGACGGCGCGGCGCTCGACGAGAAGGCGGCACGGACGACCGGCGACACCTCGGCGACCATCGGCGCGCTCACCCACACCGCGTGGCCCTACGTCACCGCGGCCGGCGGCCTGCTGATCCTGCTCGCCGGGCTGCTCGCCCTGCGCTACGGGAAGCTCTGGCCCACCATGTCGGGACGGTACGAACGGGACGGCACCCCCCGCCCCCGCAAGGCCGCCCGCACCACCCCGGACCCGGACCGGCCCGAGGACCTCTGGAAGGCCCTGGACCGCGGCGAGGACCCGACGCGCGAGACGTGACCCCCAACTCACGTCCTACCCGCACGTACGGGACAATGAAGCCGATCTTTCAGTACGGCGGCACCAACAGCGCCACCAGCTTTGCGTACAGCGATACCCACAGCGCATCACCAACAAGGAGCAACTCATGGCGGGCAGCAGCCACGGACACACCCCGGCCGCCTGGACCGGTGTCATCATCTCCTTCATCGGCTTCTGCGTCGCAGGCGTCTTCATGGTCGCGGCCAACGTCGTCGGCTTCTGGGCCGGAATCGCCATCGTCCTCCTCGGCGGCGTCGTCGGCCTCGCGATGAAGGCCGCGGGCCTCGGCATGCCGAAGGAGTCGGCGGAGATGGCCCAGGCCAGGGCCCGTGCCGGGCAGGCCCAGCTCTCCTGACACCACGCGGCACCCGTACACGCACGAGGCGCGGCCCGACCCGGGCTGCGCCTTCTTGCGTCAACGGGGACAATCACCGGGTGGACGCATCGCCTACCTCCGCCGCCGCAGTGCCGGCCCCGGCCTCCGGGCCCGCTCCCGGCCGCCCGTCCCCGCCGGTCTTCCCCCCGGCCCCCGTACCCCCCTCGCGCATCCGGCGGCTGGCCGTCCCGGCGGGCGTGCTGGCCGTCGTCGTCGGGGCCTTCGGCTACGTCGGCGCCGTCGACCCCAATCAGCCGGGCCACTACCCGCTCTGCCCGCTGCTCCGGTTCACCGGGCTCTACTGCCCGGGCTGCGGCGGACTGCGCAGCGCCCACGCCGTCGCGCACGGCGACATCGCCGCCGCCCTCGGCTCCAACGCGCTCGCCGTCGTCGGATACGGCGTCTTCGCCGTCCTGTGGGTGGTCTGGGTGGTCCGCGCCGGGCGGGGCAGGCCGATGAGCATCGCGGTGAAACCGGCCGTCTGGTGGGGGATCGGGGCCGTGCTGCTGATCTTCTCGGTGGTGCGGAACCTGCCGATCGGTTCGGCTCTGGCACCTTAGAGCGTCCGCTCTCCGTGCCCGGGTAGTGGGACATCTGCCGACCGGATTCGGGCCGACAGCCCTCCTGCGGATAGCATTGATATGGCTGAACCTGTTCTGCTGTTCACCTCATCACCGTTCCGGAAGGGGGCCGCTCGCGTGAGTGTGCTCGACGAGATCATCGACGGCGTACGCGCCGACCTCGCGGAGCGGCAGGCGCGTGTCAGCCTCGACGAGCTGAAGGAACGCGCCGCGCGTGCTCCCGGTGCCAAGGACGGAGTCGCCGCCCTGCGCGGCGAGGGCGTCACCGTCATCTGCGAGGTCAAGCGCTCCAGCCCCTCCAAGGGGGCCCTGGCCGCGATCGCCGACCCGGCCGCGCTCGCCGCGGACTACGAGGCGGGCGGCGCGTCCGTCATCTCGGTCCTCACCGAGGAGCGCCGCTTCGGCGGTTCGCTCGCCGACCTGGAGGCCGTCCGCGCCAAGGTCGACATCCCGGTCCTGCGCAAGGACTTCATCGTCACCTCGTACCAGCTCTGGGAGGCCCGCGCCTACGGCGCCGACCTCGCCCTGCTGATCGTCGCCGCCCTCGACCAGGAGGCCCTGGTCTCCCTGATCGAGCGCGCCGAGTCCATCGGCCTGACGCCGCTGGTCGAGGCGCACGACGAGGAGGAGGCGGAGCGTGCCGTGGACGCCGGGGCGAAGATCATCGGTGTCAACGCGCGCAACCTGAAGGACCTCAAGGTCGACCGCTCCACGTTCGAGCGCGTCGCCCCGGAGATCCCGGACCACATCGTCAAGGTGGCCGAATCCGGCGTCCGCGGACCGCACGACCTGATCGCGTACGCCAACGCCGGCGCCGACGCGGTGCTGGTGGGCGAATCCCTGGTCACCGGCCGCGACCCGCGGTCCGCCGTCGCGGACCTGGTCGCCGCCGGCGCCCACCCGGCCCTCCGGCACGGACGGGGCTGACCGCGACCGTGACCACCGACCGCTGCGCGTACCGAGTCCGGCCGGGGCTGCGCCCCGCCGGTACGACGGTCGCCCGTGACCCGCACGCCCCGCTGGCGCGCGGCTGCCGCCCGCGCGGCTGCCGCGCCCCAGCGCGCCGGGTGCACGGCAGGCGCGTGCGGTACGTGATCGGGGACGAGCCCGGACAGGTCAACGGCATGCGATGGCGCACGGGGACCGCGCTGTAGCGAGCCCCGGCCGACGTACCCGCACCACTCCAGTCGTACGTACGACCGCACCGCCCGACCGATCGCCGGTCGCGGTGGCGCTCCGCTCACGGCGCATACGGTGAATCCACCCATTGCGATGTCGAGGAGCACGTCGGATGTCATCTGACTTCTTCATTCCGGACCCGGAGGGTCTGATCCCCAGCGCCGAGGGGTACTTCGGTGCGTTCGGCGGCAAGTTCATCCCGGAGGCGCTGGTCGCAGCCGTGGACGAGGTCGCCGTCGAGTACGACAAGGCCAAACACGACCCGGCCTTCGCCGCCGAGCTCAACGAGCTCATGGTCGACTACACCGGCCGGCCCAGCGCGCTGACCGAGGTCCCGCGCTTCGCGGAGCACGCGGGCGGCGCCCGGATCTTCCTCAAGCGCGAGGACCTCAACCACACCGGCTCGCACAAGATCAACAATGTGCTGGGCCAGGCGCTGCTCACCAGGCGTATGGGCAAGACCCGGGTCATCGCCGAGACCGGCGCCGGCCAGCACGGCGTCGCCACCGCGACCGCCTGCGCGCTCTTCGGCCTCGAATGCACCATCTACATGGGCGAGATCGACACCGAGCGGCAGGCGCTGAACGTGGCGCGGATGCGGATGCTCGGCGCCGAGGTCATCGCCGTGAAGTCCGGCTCCAGGACCCTGAAGGACGCCATCAACGAGGCGTTCCGCGACTGGGTCGCCAACGTGGACCGCACCCACTACCTCTTCGGCACCGTCGCCGGACCGCACCCCTTCCCGGCCATGGTCCGCGACTTCCACCGGGTCATCGGCGTCGAGGCCCGCCGGCAGATCCTGGAGCGGGCCGGCCGGCTGCCGGACGCCGCCATCGCCTGTGTCGGCGGCGGCTCCAACGCCATCGGGCTCTTCCACGCCTTCATCCCGGACGCGGGTGTCCGGCTGATCGGCTGCGAGCCCGCCGGACACGGCGTGGAGACCGGCGAGCACGCGGCGACCCTGACCGCGGGCGAGCCCGGCATCCTGCACGGCTCGCGCAGCTACGTCCTCCAGGACGACGAGGGCCAGATCACCGAGCCGTACTCCATCTCGGCCGGCCTGGACTACCCGGGCATCGGCCCGGAGCACTCGTACCTCAAGGACATCGGCCGCGGCGAGTACCGCGCGGTCACCGACGACGCCGCGATGCAGTCGCTGCGCCTGCTCTCCCGCACCGAGGGGATCATCCCGGCCATCGAGAGCGCCCACGCGCTGGCCGGCGCCCTGGAGGTCGGCAAGGAACTCGGCAAGGACGGGCTGATCGTGGTCAACCTGTCCGGCCGCGGCGACAAGGACATGGACACGGCAGCCCGCTACTTCGGGCTGTACGACGGGGCCGACGGGGTCGTCGAGGCCGATGTGGCCGACGGGGAAGAGGAGGTCACCAAGTGAGCGGCAATGTGGAGCTGCTGAGTTCCGCCCTCGCGCAGGCGAAGGCGGAGAACCGGGCCGCCCTCATCGCGTACCTCCCGGCCGGGTTCCCGACGGTCGACGGCGGGATCGAGGCCGTGAAGGCGGTCGTGGCGGGCGGCGCGGACATCGTCGAGGTGGGGCTGCCGCACAGCGACCCGGTGCTCGACGGGCCGGTCATCCAGACCGCCGACGACATCGCACTGCGCGGCGGTGTGAAGATCGCCGACGTGATGCGCACCGTCCGCGAGGCCCACGAGGCGACCGGTGTCCCGATCCTCGTCATGACGTACTGGAACCCGATCGACCGGTACGGTGTCGAGCGCTTCACCACCGAGCTCGCCGAAGCCGGCGGTGCCGGGTGCATCCTGCCCGACCTGCCGGTCCAGGAGTCCGCGCTGTGGCGCGAGCACGCCGACAAGCACGGTCTCGCGACCGTCTTCGTCGTCGCGCCGAGCAGCAGGGACGAGCGCCTCGCCACCATCACCGCGGCTGGCTCCGGCTTCGTCTACGCGGCCTCGCTGATGGGTGTCACCGGCACCCGCGCCTCGGTCGGAGAGCAGGCCCAGGACCTGGTCCTGCGCACCCGCGCCACGACGGAGCTGCCGGTCTGCGTCGGCCTGGGCGTCTCCAACGCCGGACAGGCCGCCGAGGTCGCGGGCTTCGCCGACGGGGTGATCGTCGGCTCCGCCTTCGTCAAGGCGATCCTGGACGCCCCCGACGAGGCGGCCGGTCTGGCCGCCGTCCGCTCTCTGGCGGGCGAACTCGCCGAAGGCGTTCGAAAGCGCTGAACCGGGTGTAATCCGAACGGGTGGACCTTAACCGGGGAGGCACGCACGTGCCTCCCCGGTTCGTTGCTGCGGGTGTGAGCGAGAAGAACGAACAGGGAAAAAGGGCCGCGCGAGACCGGCTCGTACAGCAGCGCGAGCGCCAGCGGGCGGGTGAGCGCCGCAGGCGCACGCTGATCGTCACCGGCGCGGTGGTGGGCGTGCTGGCGCTGGCCGCCGTCGTCGGCGTGATCGCCGCGAATTCGGGCGGCAAGAGCGGCAAGAGCGAGGCGGGCCCCCTCGTCGCCCCGTCCGGCGCGACCGGCAAGGACAGCCTGGCCATCCAGGTCGGCGCGGACAACGCCCCGTCCACACTCACCATCTGGGAGGATTTCCGCTGCCCGGTCTGCGCCCAGTTCGAGAACGCCTTCCGCGACACGATCCACCAGCTGGAGAACAGCGGACAGCTCAAGGTCGAGTACCACCTCGCGACGATCATCGACGGGAATCTCGGCGGCAGCGGCTCGCTGCGGGCGGCCAACGCGGCGGCCTGTGCACAGGACGCGGGGAAGTTCCCCGCGTACCACGACGTGCTCTACCGCAACCAGCCGCAGGAGTCCGTCGACACCTTCGGTGACAACGGCAAGCTGATCGAGCTCGCGGGGAAGGTGCCGGAGCTCGACACCCCCGGCTTCCGCAGCTGTGTGAACGACGGCAAGCACGACAGCTGGGTCCAGAAGTCCAACACGGCGTTCCAGAACGGCGGATTCCAGGGCACACCGACCGCGCTGCTCAACGGCGAATCGATCTTCCCGAAGAAGGGGAACGAACCGATCACCGTGGCGAACCTGAAGAAGTGGGTGGCCGAGGCCAACAAGGGCAAGAAGCCGGGCGCGGTCACCCCCGCCCCGTCGGGTTCCTGACCGGTCCCCGGGCGGGGTCCGGCAAGGGGAATCGATGACCTGCCCGTTACCCAGACGTTGTCGGGTGGGTTGCCGTACGCCCCACCCGGCAAGGTAGCGTCGACCTTGCCATGGACCTTGCCTATATTCCCAGCCCGTCGACCGGCGTGATCGATCTCGGCCCGATCCCGCTCCGCGGCTACGCGTTCTGCATCATCATCGGTGTCTTCGTCGCCGTCTGGTTCGGCAACAAGCGCTGGGTCGCCCGGGGCGGCAGATCCGGCACCGTTGCCGACATCGCCGTCTGGGCGGTGCCCTTCGGCCTCGTCGGCGGCCGGCTCTACCACGTGATCACCGACTACCAGCTGTACTTCAGCGAGGGTGAGAACTGGGTCGACGCCTTCAAGATCTGGCAGGGCGGCCTCGGCATCTGGGGCGCGGTCGCGCTCGGTGCCGTCGGCGCCTGGATCGGCTGCCGCCGCCGCGGGATCCCGCTGCCCGCCTGGGCCGACGCGCTCGCCCCCGGCCTCGCCATCGCCCAGGCCTGCGGCCGCTGGGGCAACTGGTTCAACCAGGAGCTGTACGGCAAGCCGACCGACCTGCCGTGGGCGCTGAAGATCAGCGAGGGCCCCAACCGGGTCGCCGGCACCTACCACCCGACGTTCCTCTACGAGTCGCTGTGGTGCATCGGTGCCGCCCTGCTGGTGCTCTGGGCGGACCGCCGCTTCAAGCTCGGCCACGGCCGGGTGTTCGCCCTGTACGTCGCCGCGTACTGCGCGGGGCGGGGCTGGATCGAGTACATGCGGGTCGACGAGGCCCACCACATCCTGGGCCTGCGCCTGAACGTGTGGACCGCGCTGATCGTCTTCGTGCTGGCCGTGGTGTACTTCGTGATCTCGGCGAAGCTGCGGCCGGGGCGCGAGGAGATCGTGGAGCCGGGAGCCGCGGAGGAAGCGGCGGCCGCGGCGGAGGCCGGTGACGCCGAGGGTGTCGAGACCGCCGTGGATTCCAAGGTTTCCGAGGAGACCAAGGCGTCCACGACCGCCGGGGGTGGCGCCGACGAGGCTTCGGAGAAGGCGCCGGAGGCGGACGGCGACGCCGCGCCCGCGGATGCCGTCAAGACAGAGAAGAGCGGTACCGCGGAGACGGCCAAGAAGGGCTGAGCCGTGTGAACCCGTGCGTGGGGCCCCGGACCGACCGGTCCGGGGCCCCACGCATGTGGTCTCACCCGCCTGCCAGCGCGAGCGTCCGACGGGCCGAGGCCACCACCGCCGCGTCGACGAACCGGCCGTCCGGCAGGGCCAGCGCACCCTCGTCCGCCACGGCCGCCGCCACGATCTCCGCCGCCGCCTCGATCTCCTGCGGCGTCGGGCGGAACGCCCGCTCGATGACCGGGAGCTGGCGGGGGTGGATCGCCGCCCGGCCCAGGAAGCCCAGTGCTCGGCCGTGCGCGCAGGACGTCCACAGGCCGTCCAGGTCCCGGACGTCCGGGAACACCGACTGGGTGGGCGGGGCGAGCCCGGCCGCGCGGGCGGCGACCACCACCCGGCTGCGCGACCAGTCGAGGCCGGCGTCGTCCCGTACCCCCAGATCGGCCCGCAGGTCCGCCTCGCCGAGGGCGATGGAACGCACCTGGGGATGGGACGCGGCCACCGAGTACGCGTGCTCGATGCCGAGCGCCGACTCCAGCAGCGGACAGAGCGCGACGCCCGGTGCCACGGCCGCGATGTGGTGGACCGACGCGGCGTGCGTGATCTTGGGCAGCCGGAGCTCGGCGAGGCCCGGCAGCCCGGCCAGGGCGATGACGTCCGCCTCGGTGTGGACCCGGACGTGGAGCGGCACGGCCAGGTCCCCGGCCGCCTCGGAGAGCAGCTCCGCGGTGGCCGAGCGCGCGTACTCCTTGCGGTCCGGGGCGACCGCGTCCTCCAGGTCCACGATCACCGCGTCCGCGCCCGAGGCCCGTGCCTTGCGTACCACTTCCGGCCGGTCCCCGGGAACGTACAGCCAGGTGAGCGGGACCGCCGCCGTCACAGGACGTGCTCCGCCCGCAGCGCCGAGATCTCCGGGCCCGACAGACCCAGCCCGGTGAGGATCTCCTCGGTGTCCGCACCGTGCGGCCGGCCCGCCCAGCGGATCGCGCCCGGTGTCGCGGAGAGCCGGAACAGCACGTTCTGCATCCGTAGCGGGCCCAGCTCCGGGTCGTCGACCTCGGTGACGGAGTCCAGGGCCCGGTACTGCGGGTCCTCCATCACGTCCTGGACGTCATGGATCGGCGCGATGGCCGCCTCCGCCTTCTCGAAGGCCGAGAGGGCCTCCTCGCGAGTGTGCCGGGCGACCCAGTTGCCGACCGCTTCGTCGAGCTCGTCGGCGTGCTCGGCGCGGGTGGTGCCGGCGGCGAACCAGGGCTCGTCGATCAGTTCGGCCCGGCCGACCAGGCGCATCACCCGCTCGGCGATCGACTGCGCCGAGGTGGAGACCGCGACCCAGTGCCCGTCCGAGGTGCGGTAGGTGTTGCGCGGGGCGTTGTTGCGGGAGCGGTTGCCGGTGCGCGGCTGGACGTAGCCGAGCTGGTCGTACCAGATGGGCTGCGGGCCGAGCACGGTCAGGATGGGCTCGATGATCGCCATGTCGACGATCTGCCCCAGGCCGGTGCGCTCGCGTCCGGCGAGTGCGGCCATCACGGCGTACGCGGTGGCCAGTGCCGCGATCGAGTCGGCGAGGC
This sequence comes from Streptomyces sp. NPDC047917, assembly GCF_043204345.1. Lineage (NCBI taxonomy): Bacteria > Bacillati > Actinomycetota > Actinomycetes > Kitasatosporales > Streptomycetaceae > Streptomyces > Streptomyces sp. NPDC047917. The sequence goes on along the minus strand of NZ_JBIDCA010000005.1, from coordinate 289,686 downwards.
CGAACGGCGGCAGCGTGGGCGGCCCGTCCGGCTCCCCGGTGATCGCGGCGAAGCCGCTCATCGCCTCGGCCAGGGTGCCGAAGCCGGGGCGGTGCGCGTACGGGCCGAACTGCCCGAACCCGGTGACCCTGACCAGGACGAGGCGCGGATTGACCGCGTGCAGCTCCGTCCAGCCCATGCCCCAGCGCTCCAGTGTCCCGGGCCGGAAGTTCTCGATGATCACATCCGTTCGGGCGGCCAGCCGGAGCAGGATGTCGCGGCCGCCGGGCGTGGACAGATCGAGGGTCAGATTGCGTTTGTTGCGGCCGAGCAGCTTCCACCAGAGGCCGACGCCGTCCTTCGTGGGGCCGTGCCCGCGTGAGGGGTCGGGCCGGTGCGGATGCTCGACCTTGATCACCTCGGCGCCGAAGTCGCCGAGCATGGTGGCGGAGAGCGGACCGGCGAAGAGCGTGGCGAGGTCGACGACCCGCAGCCCGGTCAGGGGAGCCTGCGCGGGCGCGGTCATGCGGCGTCGATCTCGGTGCGGTACGGCATGGAGGTCGAGGCGCCCGGCCGCTGTACGCACAGTGCGGCGGCCGCCGACGCCCAGGCCAGCGCCCGGGGCACGGGCCGTCGTTCGCCGAGCGCGACGGCGAGGGTGCCGACGAAGGTGTCGCCGGCCCCGGTGGTGTCGACGGCGGTGACCTCGGGGGCGGGCAGGATGACGGGTTCGCCGCCCCGGGCCGCGTACAGGCAGCCCTTCGAGCCGAGCGTGATGACGACCGCGGGGACCTGGCTGAGCAGGTACTGCGCCGAGGCATGCGGGTCGGTGAAGCCGGAGAGCGCGGTCGCCTCGTGCTCATTGGGGATCAACAGGTCTACACAGTCGAGGAGTTCGGACGGCAGCGGCTGCACGGGCGAGGGGGTGAGGATGGTCCGGACGCCCTGGGCGTGGGCCACCCGGGCGCCCTCGATCACCGCGGACAGCGGCAGCTCCAGCTGGAGCAGCAGCAGATCGGCGCCGGCGATGGCGGCCATCTCGCCGGGGCCGAGGGCGGTGACGGTGCCGTTGGCGCCGGGGACCACCACGATGGAGTTGGCCCCCGTGCCGTCCACCACGATGTGTGCGGTGCCGCTGGGGCCCTCGACCGTGTGCAGCAGATCGGTGTCGATGCCCGCGTGCTCCAGATTCGACCGCAGCCGTACACCGTACTCGTCGTCCCCGACCGCGCCGATCATCGTCACCCCGCCGCCCGCGCGGGCGGCGGCGACGGCCTGGTTGGCGCCCTTGCCCCCGGGGACGGTGCGGAACTCCCGTCCGGTGACGGTCTCTCCGCGCCCCGGGGCCCGTTCGACGTATGCGACGAGGTCCATATTGGTGCTGCCGAGCACCGCGATGCCGGTCATGGGCACAGTGCCTCCTTGTGGGTGAGCCGGTGGGTCTGTTCGGCGAGTTCGTCGAAGCCGACGGAGTCGAAACCGGGGACGGACGAGGCGAGACGGTTCTTCAGCGGGGTGGTCCAGCGGTCGGGCAGCAGCGGAGGGGCCTTGGCCAGCAGCCCGGCGAGCGAACCGGCGGTCGCGCCGTTGGAGTCGGTGTCCCAACCGCCGGACACCGCCCGGCAGACGGAGAGCGAGAAGTCGCCGTCGGCATGGGTGAGGGCGGCGGCGAGCAGCGCGGCGTTGGGCAGCGTGTGGACCCAGTGGTACCTGCCGTACTCGGCGTGCAGCCGGTCGGTCACCGCGTCGAAGTCGGCGTTGTCACGGGCCGCCGCGATGCCGAAGCGCACCGCCCGCGCGAACCGCGACCGCGGTGGTACCACGCGCAGCCCGGTGGCCAGGCAGCCGTGCACATCGCTTGTTCCCCCGGCCGCCTCGGCGAGCGCCGCGGCGGTGAACATCGCCCCGTAGACCCCGTTGGCGGTGTGGCTGAGCACGGCGTCCCGATGGGCCTGTTCCGCCGCGGCCGCCGGGTCGCCCGGGTTGGTCCAGCCGTGCACATCGGCCCGGATCCGCGCGCCGATCCACTCCCGGAACGGATTGCGGTACCCGGCGGTGTGCGGGGGCTCGACGCCGTCCAGCAGATTGCGGTACGCGACCCGCTCGGCGGTGAACGTCCGGCCCGCCGGGAGTTCGTCGAGCCAGAGCCTGGCCAGATCGCCGGTGGTGAAGGACGGACCGTACCGCTGGATCAACAGCACAGTGAGCAAGGGGTAGTTGAGGTCGTCGTCCTCGGGCATGCCGTCGATGTTCTCGGCCAGCGAGTTGGGCGCGGAGCGACGGTTCCAGGGGTAGGTGGCGGCCAGCGGGGCGGGCAGCCCCTTGGCGGTGAACCAGGTGGTGAGCGGCCAGTTGCCGGTGGCGCGGGCCAGTGCGCGGATGCCTTCCAGCGGCAGCTTCTCGACGGGTTTGCCGAGCAGGCAGCCGGCTGCCCGGCCCAGCCAGGCGGCGTGCAGCCGGTCCCGGCTCACCGCCGGGGCGTCCGTCCGGGGCGCCGGCCAGTCGGGGCACGCCGCCCGGATCGCCGCCCGGTCCGTCGGCTCGTCCACCGCCGACGGCGACTCCAGCAGGGCGAGTTCGTCGAGCAGTCGCTCGGCGAGCGCCCGCAGTTCGGGTGCCGGCGGGGTGGACGCGCCCGCGCGCTCCGGGGCGGGGGCGCCGCCCGCCTCGTACCACCGGCGCGCGACGTCCCGGGCGTCCCGTCCGTCCTCGGCCGCCTGGCGCAGTTCGTGCCCGACCAGGTCCTCCGGCTGCACCCATGTCACCCGTACGGTCACGGCGCACCCACCAGCGCGGCGAACGCCGACTCGTGCGCGCGGCGCCGGGCCGTGTCCCGTACGAACACCTCGCGGGCCACGTCCGCCAGGGTCCGTGCGGGGGCGTGCAGATCGAGGCGGCTGGCCTCGGCGACCGTTCTCACCCAGTCGGCGGGGATCGCCCGCGCACCGTGCAGCGCCCCGGCGACGGCACCGCTCATGGTGGCGATCGAGTCGCAGTCCCGGCCGTAGTTGACCGAGCCCAGGACCGTGCGCCGGTAGTCGCCGTCCGCGACGAGCAGCATGCCGAGGGCGATCGGGAGCTCCTCGATGGCGTGCAGCCGGGAGGGTCTGCGGGCGCCGAGGGACGGGGCGCGGTAGTCGGGGCCGACCGTGTCGAAGGGGGCGACGGCGGTGCGCAGCGGGGTCAGCGCGGACTCGAAGTCGCTGTGGCCCGCGGCCGCTTCGCACACCGCTTCGATCGCCGAGCGGGTGCCGTCCTTGGCGAGCGACAGGCAGGTGTCGACGACGGTGGCGGGGGTCGCGCCCGGCGCGCAGGCGGCGGCGACGGCAGCCGCGAAGACCCCGGCCGCCTCCCTTCCGTAACTCGACTGGTGGGCGCCTGCGACATCCAGCGCCTCGGCGTACGCGGCCTGCGGATGGGCGGCGTTGACCAGGCCGACCGGGGCCATGTACATCGCCGCACCGCAGTTGACGATGTTCCCGGAGCCGGCCTCGCGCGGATCGACGTGGCCGTAGTGCAGCCGGGCGACGATCCACTTCTCGGCGAGGAAGATCCGCTGGAGCGGCAGCGCCTCGGCCTCCAGCTCCGGGATCCAGCGGGGACGCGAGATCAGCTCGGGCACGAGATGGCCGGCGACCGCGTAGGCGTCGAGGTGGTCGCGCACTTCGCCGTAGACCCGCACCAGCGCATGGGTCATCAGGGTGTCGTCGGTGACGTGCCCGTCGCCCTTGTGGTACGGGGCGATGGGGCGTGCGGTACGCCAGTTCTCGCCGTCCCACGGGCCCACGACGCCCTCGATCCGCCCGCCGTGGCGGGCCACGATCTGCTCGGGGGACCGGCCCTCCACCGGGCCGCCGAGCGCGTCGCCGACGGCGGCGCCGACGAGTGCGCCGGCGATCCGTTCATCGAGTGTGAGTGTCGTGGGTCCGGCCTCGGACAGCGTGGGCGTCATGGATGTCATGTCCGAATTGTCCACCCGGGGGCTTCGGTTCCGTGTCTGCCAGCAGCCCGGCGAGTTCGATGAGGTCGGTCCCCGCGAGACGGGGCAGCGCGCAGCCCGCGAGGGTGCGGCAGGCCTCGCGCCAGCCGTCCGGGACGGCACCGATCCCGCCGAGTGCACCGGTCAGCGCGCCGGCCAGGGCGGGCGCCGAGTCCGCCACCCGGGACAGGCACGCCGCCGCCGGAACGGCCTGGGCGATCCGGCCGCGGGCGGCGGTGGCCAGGGCGAGGGTGACCGGTACGGTCTCGGCGGCGGCGATCCCGTAGCTGTAGACGTGGTCGACGATCTGATGCTCCAGCACCGGGACCAGGGCGAAGGCGCCCGCCGCCTCGCCGACGAAGTCACGGGCGATCCGCACGGCGTCGGTGGCGTTGCGGGCGATCTCGGTGCCTTCGGGGAGCTGGGCGAGCGCGGCGTTCACCGCGACGTCCACGTCCGCACCGCCCAGCGCCTCGGCGATCGCCGCCGCCATCGCGCGGGCGCCGTGCACCCCGTCGCCGTCCTGGGTGTAGCGCGCGTCGAACTCGGCCAGGTCGGCGGCGGCCGCGGGGTCGGCGGGGTGGGCGACGGCGAGCACGGCGGCCCGTACGCAGGCCGCGTCGTCGAAGTAGTGCGGGTTGTCGTGGCCGGTGGCGGGCGGGCGGAGCCCGGCGGCGAGATTGCCGAGCCCGGCCCGTACCGAGATCCGGGCGCGCAGCGGGAGCACCGCGGACTCGACCTCGGGGGCGCGGGCGGCCGCCGCGGCGACCTCGGCGGCCAGCGCGTTCCAGGCGACGTCGATGGCGGCCCGCAGCCGGCGTCCGGGGGAGAGTCCGTGCAGCGGACCGGCCGCCGAGGTGAGCACGGTCCCGGCGGCGAAGGCCGCCCATTCGGCATCGTCGGAGGGCCCCAGCCGCAGTGGTTCGGGTGGCTGGTTGAGCGCGATGGGGACGGGCAGCGTGGTGGTGGCGTTCTGCTCGGCGAAGGTGTCGAGCTCCCGGGTGAGGCGCCGGGTCCACTCGGGCATCCGGGCCGCCCGGTGCCGGGCGGCGGGCCAACCGGCGGCATCACCGGCGGCGAGCCCGAGCAACAGCCCCTCGATCCGGGCCCGGTGCCCGACGACGGGCCGGGTGCGGAGCCGGGCGGCGGGGGAAGCGGGAGTGGAGGCGACGGAGCTGACGGGGGTGGCGGAGCCGGTGGGGGAGCCGGTGGGGGAGCGATGGGCGGCGGAGTGATGGGCGGCGGAGCCGACGGGAGTGGCTAGGCCCGCGGGGGTGGTGAGGTCGGCGGGGGCGGCGGGGGCAGCGGGGGTGGTGAGGTTGGTGGGGGCAGCGGGGGTGGTGCGGTCGGCAGGGGTGTTGGGGGTGGTGAGGTCGGCGGGGTTGTCAGGGGTGGTGAGGCCGGCGGGGGTGACGGGGGTGCAGGAGGTGTTGTGCGGGGGTGGTGGTGCGTCGGCGGTTGTACGCGGTTCGCTCCGGGGCTCGTCGTTCCGGCCCGCGATTCTGCTCCCTTCCCCTTCCCCTTCCCCGACCCCGATTCCGACCGCGATTCCGCTCCTGCTCCCGGTCCTGCTCCCGACCTCGCCCGTCTCGCCCGACCCCACCTCCTCCGCCTCGTTCTCCACTACGTCCTCCGCCTCCTCCGCCTCCTCCACCGCGTCCTCCACCTCGCCCTCCTCCGCCTCGTCCGGAGTGAGCAATTCCGCGATCTCCAGGACGTGGTGACCCCGCATCGTCGGCAGGCAGCTGCCCCGGACCGGGCCGATGGCGTCCCCCCAGTGCCGCGGAATCGCGGACGCCCCGTTCAGCGCGCCGGCCAGGGCCCCCGCCACCGCGGCCGTGGTGTCCGCGTCGCGGCCCATGTTGACCGCCGTCAGTACCGCCGTACGGAAGTCGCCGTGCGCCGCCGCGAACGCCCCGAAGGCCAGGCCCACCGCCTCCGGCGCCAGGTCCGTCCACGGGTAGCCGCCGACCACCACCGCCGAGCGCACCGCGCGTTCCATGGTGAGCCGGTCGGGGTAGCCGCGCTGTGCGGCCGCCACCGCTCGGCGGAGCGAACGCGCCGTCCAGGAGTCCATGGGGACGACCGACAGCGCGGCGGCGATCACCGAAGTGACCCCCGCGCCCGTCATCGCGGCGGCCACCCCGGCCGCCACCGCCTGGCCGCCGTAGATGCCCTCCCCGTCGTGGCTGACCCGCCCGTCCACCGCGACCAGCCGGGCCGCCTCGTCCGGCCGGCCGGCCGCGAAGACGCCGAACGGCGCCGCCCGCATCGCCAGGCCGTCGCTCCAGGCGTGCCGGTGCTGGGCGGAGATCGGGGCGGCGAGCCCCCGGCGCAGGTTCTCCAGCGTTCCCCGCTCGCTGAACCCGGCACCCCGGAACGGCCCCTCGTCGAGATCGGCGATCCACAGGTGCCAGGCCCGCTCCACATGGGTGACGGTCAGCGCGGAACCGTGCCGGGCGAGCAGCAGCCCGGAGAAGATCGCGTACTCGGTGTCGTCGGTGCCCGCGGGGTCGTCGCTCACGAAGCCCTCGATCCGGCCCCAGCGACGACGGATCTCCGAAGGCCGCAGATTCTCCGCCGGTGCGCCCAGCGCGTCCCCGACCGCGAGCCCGAGCAGTGAGCCGCGGGCCCGGTCGGCCAGTTTTCCCCGCGGCACCCGGCCCCTCACCGCACGCACCGGCATCCCCGATTCCGCGCCGCCGGTCCGCGGCTCCGCCGGATTTCCTGCGATCAGCTCCATCGCGTCGACCCTCCGCTCGCACCGAGCCAGTTCTCGTCCTGCTCGATATGTGCCACGCAGAGCCCGGACAGAGGCCGACAACCGCAACAAAAGGGCCAGTCGGATGACGGGTCAGAAGCACTGAGGAAGGCCGTACTTACCTGCTCACGGAGCGTGGTAAGTACGGCCTGCCTTGCTGGCGGGAGCCGTTTTTCGTGCGTACTTTCGATGGTGTTGAGCGGGGGCGGAGCGAGGGAAGCCCGCTGCCGGAGAAGGGGAGAGGCATGTCCATCATCGAGACCGACGCCGTACTGCACGAGGCGCACCGCGACAACCACACCCACCGTGATGTGAACGGTGGCTGGCTGCGTCCTGCGGTCTTCGGTGCCATGGACGGGCTGGTCTCCAACCTCGCGCTGATGACCGGCGTCGCGGGTGGTTCCGTCTCCCAGCAGACGATCGTGATCACCGGTCTGGCGGGCCTGGCCGCCGGCGCGTTCTCCATGGCGGCCGGCGAGTACACCTCCGTGGCCTCGCAGCGTGAGCTGGTCGAGGCCGAACTCGACGTCGAGCGGCGGGAGTTGCGCAAGCACCCCAAGGATGAGGAGCGGGAGCTCGCCGAGCTCTACGAGTCCCGTGGTGTCGAGCCGGGGCTCGCCCGCGAGGTCGCGCGGCAGCTGTCGCGCGACCCGGAGCAGGCGCTGGAGATACACGCCCGCGAGGAGCTGGGCATCGACCCGGGGGATCTGCCCTCGCCGCTGGTCGCCGCGGTGTCGTCGTTCGGCGCGTTCGCGCTGGGCGCCCTGCTGCCCGTGCTGCCGTATCTGCTCGGTGCGAGCGCGCTGTGGCCGGCCGTGCTGCTGGCGCTGGTCGGGCTGTTCGCCTGCGGCGCGGTGGTGGCCAGGGTGACGGCCCGCAGCTGGCTGTACAGCGGGCTGCGCCAGCTGGTGCTGGGCGGGGCCGCGGCCGCCATCACCTACGGACTGGGCACGCTGTTCGGTGTGGCCGTCGGGAGCTGACCGCACCCCGCACCCCGCGCCCAGCACCCCGGACGTCGACGGAAACGGGAGCGCCGGAGGGGACGGGAGCGTCGACGGGGATGGGAGCGTCGAAGGAACGGGCAGGCATACCCGCAGGCGGGGGTGCCTGCCCGTTCCGTGTCCGCCACCCGTGTGACGTACGTCTTGGTGAACATCCCTGGGCGGAACGGCCACCACGGGCTTAAAATGAGTCCCTATGCAGGGCTACACATAAGTAGCCGTTACCCGGCGGTTTCATTTCCCTTGCCGCCGGGCATGACCCGTAGACGCCGCAGGCAACGACGCCTGCTCTCTGCGGTCCCCCTCGGGCGCCGGTCCTCCGACTGCGACCCACCCCCACCGTCTCGGACGGTGTCCGCATGTTGGAACGAGCTATCCGCTTCTTGAGAAGCGCCCCATCATGTAACCTGCACCAAATTTCGCAGAGGGCCAACGTCGTCCCTCGGCACTGCACATGCCACGACGACGACGGGAGAGCCAATGCGCATCGACGCCTGGTCGCCCATGGACGGTCGCCCCGCCCAGCAGGGGATGTACGACCCCCGTAACGAGCACGACGCCTGCGGTGTCGGGTTCGTGGCCACTCTGACCGGTGTGGCCAGCCATGAGCTGGTCGAGCAGGCGCTGACCGTGCTGCGCAATCTCGAACACCGCGGTGCCACCGGATCCGAGCCCGACTCCGGCGACGGCGCCGGGATCCTCCTCCAGGTGCCGGACGCCTTCCTGCGCGAAGAGACCGCCTTCGAGCTCCCCGAGGCCGGTGCCTACGCCGTCGGAATCGCCTTCCTGCCCGCCGACGACTCCACCGAGGCCGTCCGCAAGCTGGAGAAGATCGCCGCCGAGGAAGGCCTCAAGGTCCTCGGCTGGCGTCAGGTCCCCGTCGCCCCCGGCATCCTCGGCAACGGTGCCCGCGCCACCATGCCCGAGTTCCGTCAGCTCTTCGTCGCGGACGGTGAGAGCACCGGCATCGTCCTCGACCGCAAGGCATTCGTGCTGCGCAAGCGCGCCGAGCGGGAGACCGGGGTGTACTTCCCCTCGCTCTCCGCCCGCACGATCGTCTACAAGGGCATGCTCACCACCGGGCAGCTGGAGCCGTTCTTCCCGGACCTCTCCGACCGCCGCTTCGCCACCGCGGTCGCCCTGGTCCACTCCCGGTTCTCCACCAACACCTTCCCGAGCTGGCCGCTCGCCCACCCGTACCGCTTCGTCGCGCACAACGGCGAGATCAACACGGTCAAGGGCAACCGCAACTGGATGAAGGCCCGCGAGTCCCAGCTCGCGTCGGGCCTCTTCGGTGCGGACCGGCTCGACCGGATCTTCCCCGTCTGCACCCCCGACGCCTCCGACTCCGCCTCCTTCGACGAGGTCCTGGAGCTGCTCCACCTCGGTGGCCGTTCGCTGCCGCACTCGGTGCTGATGATGGTTCCCGAGGCGTGGGAGAACCATGACTCGATGGATCCGGCCCGGCGCGCCTTCTACCAGTACCACTCCACGATGATGGAGCCCTGGGACGGCCCGGCCTGCGTCACCTTCACCGACGGCACCCAGGTCGGCGCGGTCCTGGACCGCAACGGCCTGCGCCCCGGCCGCTACTGGGTCACCGACGACGGACTCGTCGTGCTCTCCTCCGAGGTCGGCGTCCTGGACATCGACCCCGCGAAGGTCGTCCGCAAGGGCCGCCTCCAGCCCGGCAGGATGTTCCTCGTCGACACCGCCGAGCACCGCATCATCGAGGACGACGAGATCAAGGCCGCCCTCGCCGCCGAGCAGCCGTACGGCGACTGGCTGGAGACCGGCGAGATCGAGCTGGAGGACCTCCCCGAGCGGGAGCACATCGTGCACACGCACGCCTCCGTCACCCGCCGCCAGCAGACCTTCGGCTACACCGAGGAAGAGCTCCGCGTCATCCTCGCGCCGATGGCCCGCACCGCCGGCGAGCCGCTCGGCTCCATGGGCACGGACTCGCCGATCGCCGCGCTCTCCGAGCGCCCCCGGCTGCTCTTCGACTACTTCACCCAGCTGTTCGCGCAGGTCACCAACCCGCCGCTGGACGCCATCCGCGAGGAACTCGTCACCTCGCTGCGCTCCACGCTGGGCCCCTCGGGCAACCTGCTGGAGCCGACCGCCGCGTCCTGCCGCAGCGTCACGCTGCCGTTCCCGGTGATCGACAACGACGAGCTGGCCAAGCTGATACACATCAACGCCGACGGCGACATGCCGGGCATGAAGGCCGCCACGCTCTCCGGTCTCTACCGGGTCGGCGGTGGCGGCGAGTCGCTGGCCGCGCGGATCGAGGAGATCTGCACCGAGGTCGACGCCGCCATCGAGGACGGCGCCCGACTGGTCGTCCTCTCCGACCGGCACTCCGACGCCGAGCACGCGCCGATCCCGTCGCTGCTGCTCACCTCTGCCGTCCACCACCACCTCATCCGCACCAAGCAGCGCACCCAGGTGGGGCTGCTGGTCGAGGCCGGGGACGTCCGCGAGGTCCACCACGTCGCGCTGCTCATCGGCTACGGCGCCGCCGCGGTCAACCCGTACCTGGCCATGGAGTCCGTCGAGGACCTGGTCCGGGCCGGCACCTTCATCGAGGGCATCGAGGCCGAGCAGGCCATCCGCAACCTCATCTACGCCCTGGGCAAGGGCGTCCTGAAGGTCATGTCCAAGATGGGCATCTCGACGGTCGCCTCCTACCGGGGCGCCCAGGTCTTCGAGGCCGTCGGCCTGGACGAGGACTTCGTCGCGAAGTACTTCAACGGCACCGCCACCAAGATCGGCGGCGCCGGCCTCGAAGTCGTCGCCAAGGAAGTCGCCGCCCGGCACGCCAAGGGCTACCCCGCCTCCGGCATCTCCGCCTCGCACCGTGCGCTGGAGATCGGTGGCGAGTACCAGTGGCGCCGCGAGGGCGAGCCGCACCTGTTCGACCCGGAGACGGTCTTCCGCCTCCAGCACGCCACCCGCAACAAGCGCTACGACATCTTCAAGAAGTACACCGACCGGGTGAACGAGCAGTCCGAGCGCCTGATGACGCTCCGCGGCCTGTTCGGCTTCACCTCGGACCGCGAGGCGATCGACATCGACGAGGTCGAGTCCGTCTCCGACATCGTCAAGCGCTTCTCCACCGGCGCCATGTCGTACGGCTCGATCTCCCGCGAGGCGCACGAGACCCTCGCCATCGCCATGAACCAGCTGGGCGGCAAGTCCAACACCGGCGAGGGCGGCGAGGACGCCGACCGGCTCTACGACCCGGCGCGCCGCTCGGCCATCAAGCAGGTCGCCTCCGGCCGCTTCGGTGTGACCAGCGAGTACCTGGTCAACGCGGACGACATCCAGATCAAGATGGCGCAGGGCGCCAAGCCCGGCGAGGGCGGCCAGCTGCCCGGCCACAAGGTCTACCCCTGGGTCGCGAAGACCCGGCACTCCACCCCTGGCGTCGGCCTCATCTCGCCGCCACCGCACCACGACATCTACTCCATCGAGGACCTGGCTCAGCTGATCCACGACCTCAAGAACGCCAACCCGGCGGCCCGCATCCACGTGAAGCTGGTCTCCGAGGTCGGCGTCGGCACGGTCGCCGCCGGTGTCTCCAAGGCACACGCGGACGTCGTCCTGATCTCCGGCCACGACGGCGGAACGGGCGCCTCCCCGCTCACCTCCCTGAAGCACGCGGGCGGCCCCTGGGAGCTCGGCCTCGCCGAGACCCAGCAGACCCTGCTGCTCAACGGCCTGCGCGACCGCATCGTCGTACAGACCGACGGCCAGCTGAAGACCGGCCGCGACGTGGTCATCGCCGCACTGCTGGGTGCCGAGGAGTTCGGTTTCGCGACCGCGCCGCTCGTCGTCTCCGGCTGCGTCATGATGCGCGTCTGCCACCTGGACACCTGCCCGGTCGGCATCGCCACCCAGAACCCCGTCCTGCGGAGTCGGTTCTCCGGCAAGGCCGAGTACGTCGTCAACTTCTTCGAGTTCATCGCCCAGGAAGTCCGCGAGATCCTCGCCGAGCTCGGCTTCCGTACGATCGAGGAGGCCGTCGGCCACGCCGAGCTGCTCGACACCGACCGCGCGGTCACGCACTGGAAGGCGCAGGGGCTCGACCTGAAGCCGCTCTTCCACGTTCCCGAGCTGCCCGAGGGCGCGGTCCGCCACGCGCGGACCGAGCAGGACCACGGGCTCGCCAAGGCCCTCGACAACGAGCTGATCAGGCTCGCCGCCGACGCCCTGAACGCGGACAGCGCCGAAGCCGCCCAGCCGGTCCGCGCCCAGATCGCGATCCGCAACATCAACCGGACCGTCGGCACCATGCTCGGCCACGAGGTGACGAAGAAGTTCGGCGGCGCCGGTCTGCCGCAGGACACCATCGACATCACCTTCACCGGCTCCGCGGGCCAGTCCTTCGGCGCGTTCGTGCCGAGCGGCGTGACGCTGCGCCTGGAGGGCGACGCCAACGACTACGTCGGCAAGGGCCTCTCCGGCGGCCGGGTCGTCGTCCGCCCGGACCGCGGCGCCGACCACCTCGCCGAGTACTCCACCATCGCGGGCAACACCATCGCCTACGGCGCCACCGGCGGCGAGCTGTTCCTGCGCGGCCGCACCGGTGAGCGGTTCTGCGTCCGCAACTCCGGCGCCACGGTCGTCTCGGAGGGCGTGGGCGACCACGGCTGCGAGTACATGACCGGCGGGCACGCCGTCGTCCTCGGCGAGACCGGACGCAACTTCGCCGCGGGCATGTCCGGCGGTGTCGCGTACGTCATCGACCTGAACCCCGACAACGTCAACGCCGGCAACCTCGGTGCCGTCGAGACCCCCTCCGACGCCGACAGGCAGTGGCTGCACGACGTGGTGCGCCGTCACCAGGAGGAGACCGGATCCACGGTCGCCGAGAAGCTGCTTGCCGAGTGGGACACCGCCGTGACCCGCTTCAGCAAGATCATCCCGTCCACCTACAAGGCAGTGCTCGCCGCCAAGGACGCCGCTGAGCTCGCCGGTCTCTCCGAGCAGGAGACCACCGAGAAGATGATGGAGGCGGCGACCAATGGCTGACCCCAAGGGCTTCCTGACCACCGGGCGCGAGGTCGCCGAGACCCGCCCCGTGGGCGAGCGCGTCAAGGACTGGAACGAGGTCTACGTTCCGGGCTCGCTGCTCCCGATCATCAGCAAGCAGGCCGGCCGCTGCATGGACTGCGGCATCCCGTTCTGCCACAACGGCTGCCCGCTCGGAAACCTCATCCCCGAGTGGAACGACTACGCCTACCGCGAGGACTGGTCGGCCGCGTCCGAGCGCCTGCACGCCACGAACAACTTCCCGGAGTTCACCGGGCGGCTCTGCCCCGCCCCGTGCGAGTCGGCGTGCGTGCTCGGCATCAACCAGCCGGCCGTCACCATCAAGAACGTCGAGGTCTCCATCATCGACAAGGCGTGGGGCAACGGTGACGTCACCCCGCAGCCGCCCGAGCGGCTCTCCGGCAAGACCGTCGCCGTGATCGGCTCGGGCCCGGCGGGTCTCGCCGCCGCCCAGCAGCTGACCCGGGCCGGCCACACCGTCGCCGTCTACGAGCGCGCGGACCGCATCGGAGGTCTTCTCCGGTACGGCATCCCCGAGTTCAAGATGGAGAAGTCGCACATCAACCGCCGCATCGAGCAGATGCGCGCGGAGGGCACCAAGTTCCGCACCGAGACGGAGATCGGCCGCGACATCGACGCCGCCAAGCTCCGCCGCCGCTACGACGCGGTCGTCATCGCCGCGGGTGCCACCGTCTCGCGCGACCTGCCCGTCCCGGGCCGTGAGCTGAACGGCGTGCACTTCGCGATGGAGTACCTGCCGCTGGCCAACAAGGTGCAGGAGGGCGACCTGACGGTCTCCCCGATCACCGCCGAGGGCAAGCACGTCGTCGTCATCGGCGGCGGCGACACCGGCGCCGACTGCGTCGGCACCGCCCACCGCCAGGGCGCGCTCTCCGTCACCCAGCTGGAGATCATGCCCCGGCCGGGCGAGGACCGGAACGCCAACCAGCCCTGGCCGACGTTCCCGATGCTCTACAAGGTCACCTCCGCGCACGAGGAAGGCGGCGAGCGGGTCTACTCCGTCTCCACCACCCACTTCGAGGGCGACGAGGACGGCAACGTCCAGGCACTGCACCTGGTCGAGGTCGAGTTCAAGGACGGCAGGCCGGAGCAGAAGCCCGGCACCGAGCGGTCCATCCCCGCGCAGCTGGTCACCCTCGCCATGGGCTTCACCGGCACCGACCAGGCCAACGGCCTGGTCCAGCAGTTCGGCCTGGAACTCGACGAGCGCGGCAACGTCGCGCGCGACACGGACTACGCCACCAACGTCGGCGGAGTCTTCGTCGCCGGTGACGCCGGCCGCGGCCAGTCCCTCATCGTGTGGGCCATCGCCGAGGGCCGCTCCGCGGCCCGCGGGGTGGACCGCTTCCTGACCGGAGCCAGCGCCCTGCCGGCCCCGATCCGCCCGACGGACCGTTCACTGACGGTCTGATCACGGCACACAGACGTCCCGCACAACGGCGTGCGGAACTGAACGCGGCGCCTGCCCGTCCCCGACCGGACGATTCGGCAGGCGCCGTGGCGCGTCCGGGGCCGGTCCGCCCGGGAGGGGGGCTCACGGACCGCGGCCGTGAGCCCCTCATACCCCCTGGCGGCCCACCGCCCCGTTCTCCTACGATCAGGAGGGCATTCCACGGGGGAGGAGCATGCCCATGACTGCGCGCGGACGACGCCTGGAGCGGTCCGTCGCCTGGATCCTGAAGAACATCGACGTCGTCATCGCCGCGAGCGTCGCGCTGACCATCGGATTCCTGGACATCTTCGGCGACGTGATCTCCAGCGACGTGTCGTCCGGCGCCACGCTGGTGGTCCTCGGTGCTCTGGCACTCGGCTCGATCGTGGAAAGACTGCGCCAGCCGGCCGCGATCCAGGACGCGATGGCCGGCACCCGCCGCGCGCTGGAGGACCTCACCATGGTCCGCTCCCTCGCGGGCAACGAGGTCGCCGAGGCGCTGCGCACCGCCCGGCAGCACACCAACCTCTGGTACTTCAAGGGCGGTACCGGAACCTACCTGCGGGCCGTCACCCTGCCCCAGTGCGTCGCCACCGCCAGGGAGCAGCGCTCCCAGCTCACGATGAAGATCGACATCATCAACCCGGCCGACGAACGGATCTGCCAGGCGTACGCCAGGTTCCGGCAGATGTTCGCCGGCCAGACCATCACCGGGCACGCCGGACACTGGACGACCGACCGGGTCCGCAAGGAGTCGTACGCGACGGTCCTCGCCGCCTGCTGGTACCAGGGCAGACTCACCACCCTGGACATCTCGGTGCACCTCTCCGCCTCCGTGCCCACGCTCCGCTTCGACCTGTCCGAGTCCTGCCTGATCGTCACCCAGGACGACACCTCACGGGTGAACCTCATGGTGGAACGCCGGCAGCCGCTCTACGACTACTACGTCACCGAGCTCCACCAGAGCCGGGAACAGGCCGTCGCGATCCCGATCCGCACCGACGCACCACTGAGCGAGGAACCCACGGTCGACGAGACCCGCGGTCTCTTCGAGGCACTGGATCTGCCCCTGCCCCGCACGTTCACCGACAGCGACATCGGCGAAATCATCGTCAAGGCACTGCACGCGGAGGACCCCTACCGGAGGTGAGGCGCCGCCGGCGCGATCCCATGGACTACGACGAGCTGGAACGGGCCCTCCTGGACGGCGGCCGGAGCTCCACCGATGCCCGGGGCCACACCGTCGACGCGCTCACCGACGTCGCCACCGGCGTTCGCGCGCTGCGTGCCGTCCGCCATCCACTGGGCTTCCTCTGCCTGCCGGTGCTGCGCGACGGACCGCGGGGGATCTGCGTCCACCTCTTCGACCCGGGCTACGGCGCGGAACCGGACACCGCGGCGTGGCACGCCCACAGTTGGGAGCTGCGCAGTCACGTCCTGTACGGCAGGGTCGCCAATCTTCCGGTGCGGGTCAGCGCGGCCACCGCCCGGCCCACCCACCGGATATTCGAAGTGCGCAGCGGGCCCGGCGGCGTCGACGACATCGTGCCCACCACCGAACTGGTCCGCGGCGAACCGGGGCGCGCGCACATCAGCGGCCGCGGGGAGACGTACACGCTCACCGCGGGGGAGTTCCACGCCACCTCCGTCGCGGACCCGGCCCCGGCGGCCACGCTGGTGCTGGGCCGTTCGGTGCCCGGCGGCGCGGACCTGTCGCTCGGTCCCCTCGACGGCCCCGCGCGCACCATGACCCGCGGACTGTGCGACGAGCAGCAGACGACGGAGCTGGTCCGTACGGCACTCAGGAGGATCGATGGCCGCATCAGCGCCTGACCCGGACCCCGCCGGCCCGTACGAGTACGAACGGACGGTGGCGGTGGCCGCGGCCGAAGCGGCCGGGACCGTGCTCCGGGAGCACTTCCGGGCACCCATGACGGTCCGTACGAAGAGCGCGTCCGGGGACGTCGTGACCTCCCTGGACCTCGCGGCCGAGGAAGTGGTGCTCGGCAGACTGCGGCGGCACTTCCCGCACGACCGGATCCTGTCGGAGGAGGCCGGACTGCTCGACGGCGGCGGCCACCGCACCTGGCTGGTCGATCCGCTGGACGGCACCAACAACGTGGCCATCGGCCTGCCGGCCTGCGTCGTCGGCATCGCACTGTGCGTGGCCGGAGCGCCCGTGCTCGGCGTGATCCACGAACCGCTCACCCGTAGCACCTGGCACGCGGTCTCCGGCCGGGGCGCGCACGGCGGGTCCGGCCCGCTCACCGGCCCGGACGGAACCCTGCCCGCCACCGGACCGGTCATCGCCTGGACCCAGGGGTACGCGGTGGGCCGGGCCGACGCCGCCGCCACCGGACTCCGCAGACAGCTGGAGCTGGGATGCCGCCGGGTGCTCCAGCTGTGGGCCCCGCTGCTGGGCTGGAGCATGCTGGCCCGGGGCACCATCGACGGATTCGTCGGATACCGCGCCGAGGGCCTCGACCTGCCCGCCGGGGCGCTGCTCGCCGCCGAGTCGGGGGTGCGTCTGCGGACGCTGCGCGGAGAGGTGCTCCGGCCCGAGGACACCGCACAGGGCGAGGGACACAGCTTTGTCGCCGCTCGCGCCGACGCGCTCGACTACTTGCTCGCACAGGTGGATTCGGTGCCCCGCCCGGAGCTGCCCGGCAGCCTCTGAGACCTCAGCGGACCAGCGCCAGCGCGCACGTGGTGGCGAGCGTCACCGTCACCGACAGCACCAGACCGGTCAGCACGAAGCGCCCGGTGCGGATCCGGGTCCCGTGCCACCGGCACCGCTCGAACCACAGCAGGGTCGCCAGCGACGCCCACGGGGTGATCACGGGCCCCGCGTTGACCCCGACCAGCAGCGCGAGCAACTGGTCGTGGTTGGCCACCGGGATGACCGCCTCGCCCGCCACATAGGCCGGAAGGTTGTTCAGCACATTGGACAGCCCCGCGCCCACGCCGGCCGAGCGCAGCATGCCCACGAAACCGTCGTCCGATCCCAGCGCCCGTTCCAGCAGATCGTGCAGACCGTGCACGCTGACCGTCTCCACCACCAGGAACATGCCGGGGACCAGCACCAGCAGCCGCCACGGGACCAGCGACAGCCGCACCTCCTCCCGCCGCCGCACCGCGAAGGCCGCCACCACCACCAGCATCGCGACCAGCGAGGCCGACCACAGCGGTACGTCCACGACCAGGATCGCCAGCAGGAATCCACCGCACGCCACCGAGCAGATCCGCAGCAGCACCGGATCGTCCGGCGCGGGCACCGCGGGCGGGACGTACCGGTCCGCGCCCCGCCGGCCGCGCCGCCAGTAGAAGATCCACAGACACAGCGACGTCACCCCGACCGACACCAGCTGGGGCAGCCACATCACCGCCGCCAGCCCGGACGGCGACAGCGCCACCCGGTCCGCCGCCAGCAGATTGGTCAGGTTCGAGACCGGCAGCAGCAGGCTCGCGGTGTTCGCCAGCCACACCGTCGTCATCGCCAGCGGCACCGCCGCGATGCCCACCCGTGCCGCCAGCGCCAGCATCACCGGAGTGAGCAGGACCGCGGTGGTGTCCAGGTTCAGGGTGATGGTGGTGAGCGAGGCGAAGACCACACAGAGCCCGAAGAGCAGCGGATACCGGCCCCGGCCGGCCCGCGCCACCCAGGACGCCACCACATCGAAGACCTGGGCCCGGCCCGCCAGCTCGGCCAGCACGATCACGGTGGCGAGAAACGCCAGCAGCGGACCGATGCGCCGCATCTGCTCGGCCGCCGGACCGGCGGGCAGCAGCCCGGTCGTCACCGCCACCACTCCCAGCACGAGCAGCCCGCCCGCGAGCCAGTCCAGCGGATGCAGCCGCCGCACGACCGACCGCGCACCGGTGCCTTCGGACTGCCCGTCACGCAGACGCCGCAGGGAGAGATCTCTTACCATGGACCCATGGTGGCAGACGGTGAACTGGGTTTATCGGCAAGTGAGTTCGATTTCTTCATCAGCTACTCCCCGGCCGACGAACAGTGGGCCGCCTGGATAGCGTGGTCGCTGGAATCCGCCGGATACCGCACCGTCGTGCAGGCCTGGGACTTCGTCCCCGGGACCAATTTCATCGACTACATGGACCGTGGGGTCAGCGAGTCCGCCGCCGTCATCGCCGTCCTCTCCCGCCACTACGAACGCTCGACCTACGGCCGCATGGAATGGCAGGCCGCGCTCCGCGCGGCCCCCGAGGACCCGGAACGCCGGCTGCTGACCGTACGGGTCGACGACATCCCGATCGAGGGGCTCCTGGCCACCATCACCTACGTGGACCTGGTCGGGGTCGACGATGCCGACACCGCGCGCTCCCTGCTGCTGACCCGGGTGGGGCAGGCCATGGACGGCCACGCCAGGCCGGCCCGCCGCCCCGGATACCCCGGCTCGGGACCCGGCCGGCCGGCCACCGGACCGGACCCGTATCCCCCCGGCCCGAACCCCCTGGCCGCCCGCACCTCCGGCCGGTCGTCGGGCCGCCGCAGGCCCGCCCGGGCTCCCGGATTCCCGCCCGCCGCGGCGGCGGCCGCGGCCCGCGAGACGGTCACCGTCCTGCACCTCGCCGGCCCCGACTTCGGGCGCGGCCGGGAACCCGACACCCTCAGCCGGCAGATCCGCGGCGACATCGTCGAACTCCGGGACGCCGGAGCACCCGCCCCCGATCTGCTGGTCGTCACCGGCGACCTCACCGCCTCCGGCAGCCCCCGCGAATGCGACCAGGCACTCAGCTTCCTCACCGCGGTCCGCTCGCAACTCGACCTGCCGCCGCAACGGGTGATGGTGGTTCCCGGCGCACAGGACGTGAACCAGGCCGCCTGCCGCGGCTACTTCCACAGCTGCGAGGCGGACGAGGTCGCGCCGCAGCCCCCGTACTGGCCCAAATGGCGCCACTACACCCGGCTGTTCCGCAGCCTGTACCACGGGCTGGACGTCGTGTTCGACAGCGATCAGCCCTGGACCCTGTTCCCGGTGCCCGAACTCAACACGGTGGTCGCCGGGTTCAACTCCTCCATGGCCTTCAGCCACCGCCCCGACGATCAGTACGGCTCCGTCGGCCGCGACCAGGCCGCCTGGTTCGCCGACGCGCTGCGCGGCTACGAGGAGCAGGGCTGGCTGCGCCTCGGGGCCCTGCGCCACCCGCTCACCGCCGCCCGCCACCGCGCCGACGCCGCCGGCGGCCCCGGCCCGCTGCGCGACGCGGACGCCCTCGCCCGGCTGGCCGGCCCCCGGCTCAACCTGCTGCTGCACGGCCCCACCGGAGGCCCCCGCACCACCGACGCCGAACCGGCCCACCACACCGTCACGGCGGGCTCCGGCGAACTGCCCGTGTTCGGCGCGGCCGCCCCCGCCGGCTTCCAGCTCCTGCAGATCGCCGCGGACGGCGTCACCCGCTGGGACGGCCGCAGCGCCGCCACGGACCCCGTCCGGATTCCCGGATCATGGCGCGGTACCGGCCGGGTCTTCCCGGCCGGCGACCCGGCCGCCACCGCCCCGACGGCACCCGACTTCGACCAGCCGGCCGCCGACGCCTCCGGAGACTCGCTCACCGACCGCGTCAAGGAGATCTGCCGGGCCCGCAGGGACGGCGTGCTCCTGCGCGACATCCCCCGCCGCCACCCCGCCGACATGGCGCAGATCATGGCCACCTGGCAGGAGGACGGAGTGGTGCGCCAGCAGCGCATCGCCGTCCACCCCACCACCCCCACCGAACCCGAACTCGACCGCTTCGTCGCCCGGGCGCACGCCGCCGGACCGGCCACCGACGCCACGCTCGTCTACGCGGGCGACGCCCCGGACCCCGCCCTGCGCGAGCGCGCCGCCTCCCGGTCCGTCCGCATCCGGCTGCGCAGCTTCATCGAGTTCCAGGGACTGCTGGACCTGCGCGAGTACGTCGCCGCCCAGACCGCCCGGCTGAACAGCAGCGAGCAGTACCCGCCCGCCCGCTACCTGCCCCAGCGCTACCGCGACGCCGACCGGTCCGAGAACGCCGAACACCACGGTCTCGTCGAGGACCTCATCGACCTCCTGGAGAGCGACCAGGGACGGTTCCTGCTGCTCCTCGGCGACTTCGGCCACGGCAAGACCTTCGCCCTGCGCGAACTGGCCCGGCGCATCCCCGAACAGCTTCCCCACCTCATCCCGCTGCTCATCCCGCTCAACGCCCTCGACCGTGCCCACAGCCTCGAAGGCCTGGTCGCCGCCCACCTCGCGGGCCACGGCGTCGACACCATCGACCTGCGGGCACTGCGCTACATGCTCGCCCAGGGCCGTGTCGTCCTGCTCTTCGACGGCTTCGACGAACTCGTCAACCGGGTCAGCTACCACCGCGCCGCCGACCACCTTCAGGTCCTCCTCGACGCGGCGGTGGACCGGGCGAAGATCGTCGTCAGCAGCCGCACCCAGCACTTCAAGTCCCACGACCAGATCCTCACCGCCCTCGGCGAACGCGTCGGACTGCTGCCCCAGCGCCGGATTCTCGCCGTCCAGG
Organism: Streptomyces sp. NPDC047917; assembly: GCF_043204345.1. Classification (NCBI taxonomy): domain Bacteria; kingdom Bacillati; phylum Actinomycetota; class Actinomycetes; order Kitasatosporales; family Streptomycetaceae; genus Streptomyces; species Streptomyces sp. NPDC047917. The sequence continues at coordinate 268,936 of NZ_JBIDCA010000005.1, read as the reverse complement.
GCTTCACCCCCGACCAGGTGCGCTCCTACCTCGTCCGGGTCTTCGGCGACGAGGAGATCGCCGAGCAGCGCTTCCAACTGCTGTGCAACATCCCCGACCTGCTCGCACTGTGCGGCAACCCGCGGCTGCTCTCCTTCGCCTCGCTGCTCAGCCAGGACCGGCTGCGGGCCGTCGCGGGAGCGGGCCACGCGCTCAGCCCCGCCCGGCTCTACGAAGACGTCTTCACCTCCTGGATCGACCACGAGGAACGGCGTGGCCAGGGCGGGGCCGGCGCGGCACCCGGCCTCGGCGCCGCCGCCCTGTGGTCCGCCGTCACCGCGCTCGCCCTGCACCTGTGGGAGTCCGGCCGGACCGCACTGCGCCTGGACGAACTGGCCGAGACCGTGGCCACCGCCCTCGGCGGGCTCACCGCCCCGGAACTCCGGAGCGCGGCCCTCTCCTCCGACGAGCAGGCCCAGGCGGTCGGCGCCGGCAGCCTGCTGGTCCGCAGCGACGACGGAGTGTTCCAGTTCATCCACGGCTCCGTACTCGAATGGCTGGTCGCCAGGGAGGCCGCGAACCGGCTGGGCGAGGGGGACGACAGGCTGCTCGCGGCCCGCCCGTTCAGCCGCCTCGCCATCGAATTCCTCTGCGACCTCGCCGACCACGAGATCTGCGCCGGCTGGGTCCGCGACACCCTCGCCCCGGACGGTCCCGCCGTGAGCGAGGCGGCCCGCGGCAACGCCCTGCGCGTCGGCGACCGGCTCCGGGTTCCGGCCGGCGCCGATCTGCGCGGGGCCAGGCTGGCCGGCGAGGACCTGTCCTACCGGGACTTCTCGGGAGCCGACCTGTCCGGAGCCGTCCTGACCGATGCCCGGCTCACCGGGACGGACCTGTCCGGCGCCGTGCTCCGCGACGCCACCCTCGCCGGGGCCAGGCTCGACCACGCCGGCCTCGCCGGGGCGGACCTCACGGGCGCCGACTTCACCGGCAGCAGGCTCACCCGCGCCGACCTCACCGGCGCGGACCTCGCGGGGAGCCGCTGGAACCGGGCCGCGCTGATCGCCCCGGTCTGGGACGAGCCCGTACGGACGGCCCCCGAACTGCGGGTCGCGGCCATCGCCCCCGGCATGCCCGTCGAAGCCGGCTACCGCCCGTCCGCGGTCGGCGTGCCCTACGGCTTCGACACCCGGACCAGCAGGCTTCCGGAGCCCATCGCCTTCAGCCCCGACGGAGAGATCCTCGCGGTCGGCAGCGAGGACGGCGGCGTACTGATCTGCGACGCGGAGACCGGCATGGCCCTGCGCACGCTCCAGGGGCACTCGGGCCGGGTGTACGCGGTGAAGATCGCCGGAGACACCATCGCGACCGGCTGCTCCGACGGCACCGTACGCCTGTGGGACCCGGTCTCCGGGGCCTGCCGCCACCGGCTGGACGTACATCCGGGCGGGGTGTGGCCGGTCGTGCTCGACCGGGACGGCACCCTGCTCGCCACCGGCGACCGCGAGGGCATGGTCACGGTCTGGTCCGTGGCCACCGGCCGGCCGGTGCACCGGCTGCCCGGACACACCGCTCCCGTCTACACGGCCGTCTTCTCACCCGGCGGGGACACCCTGATCACCGGGGACGCGGCCGGCCGCGTCCGGCGCTGGAACCTCTCCGACGGCGTCTGCGAGGGAGAGCTGACCGGCCATCGGGGAACCGTGTACCGGGCGAGGTTCAGCCCCGACGGCACGCTGCTGGCCACCGCGGACCAGGGTGGCCCGAACGGCGGCACGGTCCGGATATGGCGGGCCGACGACGCCCGGCTGCTGCACACCTTCACCGGCCACACCGGGCGCGTCTACGCCCTCGACTTCCACCCCGAGGGGAACCTGCTCGCCACCGGCGACACCGACGGGCAGGTCCGGCTCTGGGACCCGGTCGTCGGCACGCCCGCGGGCGTCATGGAACGCTGCACCGGCGCGGTCTACGTGGTGCTGTTCGACCCCACCGGACAGCTGCTCGGCTCCTGCGACAGCGACGGCAAGGTCCGGCTGTGGAAGGTCTCCGGCCAAGCGCGCACGGGCCGCACCGTCACCCTCCACGACCGGCAGCCCACCGCGCACCGGGGCTCCGCCTGGGCCTGCGCCTTCCGCCCCGGGGACCGCAGGCTCCTGACCGTCGGCAACGACGGCGGCGCCCAGATCTGGGACGCCGACACCGGGCAGGGCCGCCGCATCCTGCGCGGCCACGGCCGCCGGGTCACCGGGCTCTCCTTCAGCGCCGACAGTTCGCTGCTCGCGGCGACCGGCAACGACGGCGCCGTACGGCTGTGGGAGACCCGGACGGGTCAGTGCGCCGACGAGCTGACGGGCCGCAGCAACCACCTCGTCTCCGCCTTCTTCAGCCCTGCCGAGGACATCCTCGCCACCGTCAGCAACGACGGCGACATCCATCTGCGCAGCGCCGTGGGCGGGGCTCATCTGCGTGAACTGGACGCCGAGACCGAGCACATCTGGGCCGGGGCGTTCAGCGCCGACGGCACCCTGATCGCCACCGCGAACGACGACGACACCGTCCGCCTCTGGTACCGCTCCACCGGGGCACCCGTCGTCACCCTCTCCGAGCACCGGGGCAGGGTCAGGTCCATCGCCTTCGGCACCGGCGGCCCGCCCACCCTCGCCACCGGCTGCGACGACGGAGCCGTCCGTCTGTGGCGGGCCGACACCGGCGAACTCCTGACGGAACTGCGCGAGCACACCGACCGTGTGTACGGGGTGGCCTTCGGCGGCGACGGCACCTGGCTGGCCACGGCGGGCTGGGACGGCCTCGCGACCGTCCGGCGGGACGGCACCCCGACGCTGCGGCTGACCGGTCACACGGGCAAGCTCTGGACCGTCGCCGCCCACCCGGTGCGGCCGCTGCTCGCCACGGCGGGCGACGACCGCACGGTCGGCCTGTGGCACGCGGAGACGGGCGAACGGCTCGGGCTGCTCACCGGCCCCACCGGCCGGATCCTCTCGCTCGTGTTCAGCCCGGACGGCCGCACCCTGGCCGGCGCCGGCGCGGACGGCACCGTACGGCTGTGGGACCTGCCGCCGGACGGCTCGGTCCCGGTCCCCACGGCCACGCTCATCGGGCTGCCCGGCGGCTGGGCGACGCTGACCCCGGCGGGCGGCTACAAGTACGACGGGGACGCCGCGGGGGAATTCTGGCATGTGGTGGGCATGACCCGGTTCGCCCCCGGCGAGCTGGACGCGCACCTGCCCGGAGTGCACCGGCTGGCGCCGGGCGAGCCGCTCCAGGGTCCTCACCCGAGCTCCTGAGGCGCGCCCGGCGGGAACCCGGCCGGGTCCCGGCTCAGCCCGTCAGCGCGGAGTTCTTGAGCACCACCAGCAGCACCAGCACGGCGCACAGCACCACGCACGCGGCGGCCTGGACCGTCGTACGGCGCTTCGCGGGGGCGTAGGCGTACGCGAGCGTGACGACGCCACCCGTCAGGAGCCCGCCCAAGTGGCCCTGCCACGAGGCGAATCCGGCCGAGATCAGCATCCAGATCAGGAAGCCGGCCATGAACCGGTTGACCGCCCGCATGTCGCGGCCCAGCCGCCGGTTGATGACGTAGAACGCCGCCGCGAGCCCGAAGATCGCACCCGAGGCGCCCACCGTGCCGGTGAACGGCGCGATCAGATGGACCAGGACCGAACCGCCCAGCGCGGACAGCAGATACAGCGCGAGATAGCGGGCCCGGCCGAGCTGTTCCTCCACGACCCGGCCCAGGTTCCACAGCGCGTACATGTTGAACAGGATGTGCAGCACCCCGAACGGCAGCGAACCGAGGGACGAGCCGCCCGGTGGCAGGTGCAGGAAGGCCCCGGTCAGCAGCCGGTACCACTCGCCGCCCACCACCCCGATCACATCGAGGCCGGGGAAGTCCCCGGACTCGTAGACGTACTGCTCGCCGGCCGGGCCGTTCAGCCCCGCGCCGAGCATCGCGAACCGGTCGATGATCCCCGGACGGATCAACTCGCCCAGGTAGGCGGCGATGTTGAGCCCGATCAGCACATACGTGACGACCGGCACCGCGGTCCGCGACACCGCGCCGCCGAACACGGTCCGTGCCTGCCGGACCGAGCGCTGCCCCTCCTTCACGCACTCCACGCAGTGGTGGCCGACGGCGGCCTCACGCATGCAGTCGGGGCAGATGAAGCGTTCGCAGCGGGTGCAGCTCACATACGTCTCGTAGGACGGATGGCGATAACAGGTGGTGACCGCGGCCTCCACGGCAGGCTCCTTCACGGGTGGGCGGACACGAGCGGCCGGTGGGGGCGGCGGCAGATCAACATAGCGAACACCGCCCGGCCGGGGCATGCCCGGGTGGCCTACGCTCAAGGGGCCCGGCACGTCGAGGATCGGAGACACCGCATGGCCGGCTCGCCCGCCGCCGCACCAGGTCCGGCCATCGGCCTCCACACGATCGAGGAGAGCGCGCCCGCGCTGGTCAGCCTCTACAAGAGCGCCGGGGTCTCGTTGACGAAGCACCGCATGAGCGGCGAGCGCGCCGCGGTCTATCTGGTGCTCGACTACTCCGGCTCCATGCGGGAGTACTACAAGGACGGCAGCGTCCAGGCCCTGGCCGACCGGGTGCTCGGCCTCTCGGCCCATCTGGACGACGACGGCCGCATCCCCCTCGTCCTGTTCTCCACGGAGGTCGACGCCGTCACCGACATCGCGCTGAAGGACCACCGCGGCCGGGTCGACGCGATCGTGGCCGGCCTCGGACACATGGGGAAGACCAGCTACCACCTGGCCATGGACGCCGTCATCGACCACTACCTCGACAGCGGCTCCACCGCGCCCGCGCTCGTCGTCTTCCAGACCGACGGCGGCCCGATCAGCAAGCACGCGGCGGAACGTTATCTCTGCAAGGCGGCGAAACTCCCCCTGTTCTGGCAGTTCATCGGCTTCGGCAACAAGCGGAGCAATCAGTTCGACTTCCTGCGCAAGCTCGACGAACTGGCCGTGCCCGCCAAGCGCGCCGTGGACAACGCCGGGTTCTTCCACGCCGGACCCGACCCGCGCCGGGTCCCGGACGCCGAGCTGTACGACCGGATCGTCGCCGAATTCCCGCAGTGGCTGGCCTCGGCCAGGGCCCAGGGGATCGTCAGGTGACCGCCCGGGTGCTGCGCGCGGCCGGCCGTACGGCCACGCCCTGGAGGAACGGCGGGGGAGTCACCCGGGAGATCGCGGCATACCCCGAGGGCGCGCCGATGGACGCCTTCGACTGGCGGGTCAGCCTCGCCGAGGTGACCGAGGACGGGCCGTTCTCCACGTTCCCCGGCGTCGACCGCGTCCTGACCGTGGTCGAGGGCGCGGGTATGGACCTCATGGTGGACGGTGAGCACCACATCGTCGACGAGCCGTACTGGCCGTACGACTTCCCCGGTGACGTGGCGACCGACGGCATCCTGCTCGGCGGCCCCGTCGTCAACCTCAATGTGATGTGCCGCAGGGGGCGGACGAGCGCGGCCGTCGCGGTGGTGCGCGGCACGGTCCGGCTGTCGGCGCCCCCGGGCGGGGCGGTGCTCGCCGTCGCGCTGGAGGACGGCGCGGTGCTCGACGGTACGGAGTGCGAACTCGACCGCCACGACGCGCTGTTGACCCGGGACGCAGCGGCGGGGGTGCTCCGGACCCACGGGTGGGCGCTGCTGGTCACGCTGTCGGACGGCTGAGCCGGCCGGGCCGAAGGACGGACGAGCCGGCGCGGGCCGGGAAAACACGACAGAAGATGGCGGGTATCCACGGTTCCATGGACGCATGACATCGAGTTCCTGGAAAGATTTCCGGTCGGCGGAGCCTGCCTTCGCCGAAACCGTCCGGGCCCGCTTCCAGCAGTACAAGCACCACGTCCTGGCCACCCTGCGCAAGGACGGATCGCCGCGTGTGACCGGTCTTGAGGTGGACTTCCGCTTCGGCGAGGTGTGGCTCGGCATGATGCCGGACTCGCGCAAGGCGCTGGACCTGATGCGCGATCCGCGGTTCGCGGTGCACGCCAACCCCGGACCGGACGCCGAGATGGCCGACGGCGACGTCCGGATCTCCGGCCGCGCCGTGGAGGTGACCGACCCCGCCGTACTGGCCCGCTTCATCGAGGAGGTGAAGCCGCCGGAGCCCTTCCACCTCTTCCGGACGGAGCTGACCGAGGTGGTGCGCACCGGGATCGAGGGCGGCGACACCCTGGTCATCCGGGCATGGCGCCCCGGTCACCCGCTGCGCACCTTCCGGAAGGGCAACGACGACCGCTCACCGCGCGAGGCATCCTGAAGGCCTGCCGGGCGCGGCCGGCCCGTCGGCGAGCACCCGCGCCCGGCACGCCCCCGGCGTCCCCCAGGCGTCCCGCAGCGGCCGCGCCTTCCGCAGCCACAGCGCCAGGTCCAGCTCCTGCGTGTACCCCACCGCCCCGTGCAGCTGAAGCGCCGTCCCGGCCGCCGCGTACCCCGCCTCGCCCGCCGCCACCTTGGCCGCCGCCACCTGCGCACCGGCGTCCGGCGCGTCCTCGGCGAGCGCGAGCGCCGCCCCGTACAGCAGCGGACGGGCGAACTCCAGCCCGATCAGGGTGTCGGCCAGCCGGTGCTTCACCGCCTGGAAGGAGCCGATGGCGGTACCGAACTGGGTGCGCTGCTTCACGTACTCGACCGTGGTCCGCAACAGGGCCTCGCCCGTGCCGAGCGCCTGTGCCGCCGTCGCGAAGGCCGCCCACCCGGCCGCCCGCGCCGCCGCCCCGGCAACCCGGGGCCCCGAGGCGAGCGGTTCCCCGCCGGGCGCGGGGCGCCACAGCCGCCGGGCCGGGTCGGACGACACGCTGAGCGCGCCGGGGCCGGGCGCCAGCCGCAGCTCGTCACCGGTCACCGTGAACACCGCGTCCACCGCGTCCGCGTCCAGCGCGTACGGCCCGTACCCGTCCGCCCGGAGCGTCGCCGACGCCGCGCCCGACGCCAGCCGGGGCAGCCACTCCTTCGCCGCCGGCCCGCCCAGCTCCGCCAGCAGCACCGCGGCCGCGACCGTCTCCACCACCGGCCCCGGCACCGCGTGCCGCCCCAACTCGGTGAAGGCGACGGCGATTTCGACCGGCAGCGGACCGACACCCTCGTACGCCTGCGGCACCGCCAGTGCGAAGACCCCCGCGGCCGCCAGCCGCGCCCACAGGTCCCTGCCCGGTCCGTGGTCCCCGGCGGCCCAGGCCCGTACCACCGAAGGGGTGTCCGCGGCGGTCAGCATCGCGTCCAGCGAGCGGGCGAACTCCCGCTGCTCGTCGTCCAGGAGGAAACGCATCAGCGCCGTCCCTTCGGCAGGCCGAGCAGCCGCTCGGCGATGATGTCGCGCTGGATCTCGTTGGTGCCGGCGTAGATGGGGCCCGCGAGGGAGAAGACGTAACCCTCGGCCCAGTCGGACGCGGCGAGTTCCGCGTCCGGCCCCAGCAGATCGAGCGCGGTCTCGTGCAGCGCGATGTCGTACTCGGACCAGAACACCTTGTTCAGGCTGGACTCCGCGCCGATGGCCGACCCGGCGGCGAAGCGGGACGCGTTGGCGGCGGTGAACAGCTGATAGGCGCGCGCCCCGATCACCGCGTCCGCCACCCGGTCCCGCGTCGCCGTGTCCGAGGGGTCGCCATGGGTGCGCCACAGCACGGCCAGCCGGTCGGCGGCGGCCAGGAAGCGGCCGGGGGAGCGGAGCGTCAGCCCTCGCTCGTTGCCCGTTGTCGACATGGCGATACGCCAGCCCCGGCCGGGCTCCCCGATGACGTCCTCGTCCGGTACGAACACCTCGTCCAGGAACAGCTCGGCGAAGGCCGGCTTGCCGTCGAGCCGTCCGATCGGCCGGACCGAGACCCCGGGCGCCGACAGGTCGAACATCAGATACGTCAGCCCGTGGTGCGGCCGCGCCGCGCCCGGATCGCTGCGGAAGATGCCGAACGCCCGGTCCGCGAACGCGGCCCGGGACGACCAGGTCTTCTGCCCCGAGAGCAGCCAGCCGCCGTCCGTGCGCACCGCCCGCGAACGCAGCGACGCCAGGTCCGAGCCCGACTCCGGCTCGGACCAGGCCTGCGCCCAGATCACCTCGCCGCTCGCCATCGACGGCAGGACCCGCGCCCGCTGCTCGTCCGTGGCGTGGTCGAAGAGGGTCGGGGCGAGGAGGTTGATGCCGTTCTGCGAGACCCGGCCGGGGCCACCGGCCGCGTAGTACTCCTCCTCGAAGATCAGCCACCGGAAGATGTCGACGCCCCGGCCGCCGTACTCGGCCGGCCAGGAGACCACCGACCAGCGGTCCGCGTACAGCCGCGCCTCCCACTCCCGGTGCGCGGCGAAGCCCTCGGCGGTCTCCAGCGACGGCAGCGGGGTGGCGGGCACGTGGGCCCGCAGCCAGCGGCGCGCCTCGTCCCGGAACTCCGCCTCCTGCTCCGTGCCCGACAGATCCATCAGCCGTCCGCCTTCTTCTTCATCGAGGCGATGTCCATGCCGCCCAGCGGATCCGCCGCCGTCTCCGCGTTGTGCGCGTGGGCGAGGTGGTGCAGTCCGAAGACGGAGTCCATCCCGGTGTGCATCCCCTGGAGGTCCTCGGCCTGGTTGACCGCGCGCTTGGTGAGGGCCAGCCCGAGCCGGGGCATCGCGGCGATCCGCAGCGCCAACTCATGGGTGGCGTCCGCCAGTTCATCCCGGTCCACCACCTTGTTGACCATGCCGACCTCGTACGCCCGGCGGGCGCTCATCCGGTCGCCGGTGTACAGGAACTCCTTCGCGATCCGGGGTGGCATCACCCAGGGATGGGCGAAGTACTCGACGCCGGGAATGCCCATCCGCACCACCGGATCGGCGAAGAAGGCGTCCTCGCTCGCCACGATCAGGTCGCAGATCCAGGCGAGCATCAGCCCGCCGGCCACGCAGGCGCCCCGCACGGAGGCGACGACCGGCTTCGGCAGCTCGCGCCACCGCCTGCACATGCCCAGATAGACCTCCGACTCGCGGGCGAAGCGGCTCTCCGCGCCGGTCTTGTCGGAGTGGTCCCACCACAGGCCCGCCCGGCGCTCGAAGGGCAGATGCGCGTCGCGCTCGGGCGTGCCGATGTCATGGCCCGCCGAGAAGTGCTCCCCGGCGCCCGCCAGCACGGCCACCTTGACCTCGGAGTCCTCGGCGGCCCGGTAGAACGCGTCGTCCAGGGCGTAGGTCATGGCCGAGTTCTGGGCGTTGCGGTAGCGCGGGCGGTTCAGCGTGAGGTACGCGACCGGGCCGCGGCGCTCGTAGAGCACCGGGCCGTCCCGGTGCTCGGCGGCGGAGGGGTCGTGGGCAGAGGGCATCGGCTCATCCTTCCCTAACAAGTGTTTGGTAGGTTAACGTACGGGCACGAGCACCGTCGAGGACCCGGGAGCCGGGACCGAGGAGGTACGGGCGTGAGCGCACCGCAGTACGTATCCGGGCACGGGCTGCTGGCCGGCCGCACCGCCGTGATCACCGCGGCCGCGGGCGCCGGCATCGGCGGCGCCACCGCCCGCAGATTCCTGGAGGAGGGCGCCCGCGTCGTCATCGGCGACGCGCACACCCGTCGGCTGAAGGAGACCGAGCAGGCGTTCGCCGAGGAGTTCGGCGCGGACCGCGTCGCCGCGCTGCCCTGCGACGTCACCGACGAGACCCAGGTCCGGGCCCTCTTCGAGCTCGCCGAACGGACCCACGACGGCCTCGACATCGTCGTCAACAACGCCGGCCTCGGCGGCACCGCCGAACTCACCGAGATGACCGACGAACAGTGGACCAAGGTCCTCGACGTCACCCTGAACGGCACCTTCCGCTGCACCCGGACCGCCCTGCGCTCCTTCAGGGCCGCGGGCCGCGGCGGCATCGTCGTCAACAACGCCTCCGTCGTCGGCTGGCGCGCCCAGAGCGGCCAGGCGCACTACGCCGCCGCGAAGGCCGGCGTCATGGCGCTCACCCGGTGCGCCGCGATCGAGGCCGCCGAGTACGGCGTACGCGTCAACGCCGTCGCGCCCAGCCTCGCCATGCACCCGCACCTGGTGAAGGTCACCTCCGCCGAACTCCTGGACGAACTGACCGCGAAGGAGGCCTTCGGCCGGTACGCCGAGCCGTGGGAGGTCGCCAACGTCATCGTCTTCCTCGCCAGCGACTACTCCTCGTACCTGACCGGCGAGGTCGTCTCCGTCAGCAGTCAGCGGGCCTGACCGTGCGACGGCACGGGACACCCGCGGCAGCGGCCGCCGGGCGGAGAATGGCCGGGTGCCTACCAAGAAGAAGCCCCAGGTGACCCCCTCGCCCGAGCGGCGTCGCGAACTGCTCGCCACCGCCGCCGAGGTCTTCGCCGCCCAGGGATACAACGCCACCACCGTCCGCAAGATCGCGGACGCGGCCGGGATGCTCGCGGGCAGCCTCTACTACCACTTCGATTCCAAGGAATCGATGCTCGACGAGATCCTCTCGACCTTCCTCACCGAACTCTGGGAGGGGTACGACACGGTCCTCGCCGCCCAGCTGGCCCCCAGGCAAACCATCGAGGCGCTCGTCACCGAGTCCTTCCGGGAGATCGACCGGCACCGCGCCGCCGTCGCCATCTACCAGAAGGAGGCCAGACATCTGGCCGACCAGCCGCGCTTCCAGTACCTCGCCGACTCCCAGCAGAAGTTCGAGAAGGCCTGGCTCGGCACGCTGGAACGCGGCGTCGCCGACCACAGCTTCCGCGCCGACCTGGACATCCGTCTCACCTACCGCTTCGTCCGCGACACGGTCTGGGTCGCGGCGTCCTGGTACCGGCCGGGCGGACTGCACAGCCCCGAGGAGATCGCCCGCCAGTACCTCTCGATGGTCCTGGACGGCATCGCCCTCGACACCTGACCCCACCCGCGCTCACCAAGGAGCAGCAGTCATGGCCGAGGCATACATAGTCGAAGCGGTACGCACCCCGGTCGGCCGGCGCGGGGGCGGCCTCGGCGCCGTCCACCCCGCCGACCTCGGCGCCCATGTCCTGAAGGCCCTCGTCGAACGGACCGGCATCGACCCGGCGGCCGTCGAGGACGTGGTCTTCGGCTGCCTCGACGCCGTCGGGCCCCAGGCCGGAGACATCGCCCGCACCTGCTGGCTGGCGGCCGGACTGCCCGAGGAGGTCCCCGGCGTGACCGTCGACCGCCAGTGCGGCTCCTCCCAGCAGGCCCTGCACTTCGCTGCCCAGGGCGTCCTCTCCGGCACCCAGGACCTGGTGGTCGCGGGCGGCACCCAGTCCATGACGCAGATCCCCATCGCCTTCGCCTCCCGCCGGGCCGCCGAACCCCTCGGGCTGGCCGAGGGCCCGTACGCGGGCAGCGAGGGCTGGCGCGCCCGGTACGGCGACGCCCCGGTCAACCAGTTCCACGGCGCCCAGCTGATCGCCGAGAAGTGGGGCATCGGCCGCCAGGACATGGAGGAGTTCGCGCTCCGCTCCCACCGGCGCGCGATCCGTGCCATCGACGAGGGCCGCTTCGCCCGCGAGACCGTCGCCCTCGCGGGCGTCACCACCGACGAGGGGCCGCGCCGCGACACCACCCCGGAGAAGATGGCGGGGCTGAAGCCGGTCCTGGACGGCGGCACCATCACCGCCGCGTGCTCCTCGCAGATCTCCGACGGTGCCGCCGCCCTGCTCATCGCCTCCGAGCGGGCCGTCGCCGAGCACGGCCTCACCCCGCGCGCCCGCGTCCACCACCTCTCGGTGCGCGGCGAGGACCCGATCCGCATGCTGTCGGCACCGATCCCGGCCACCGCGTACGCGCTCAAGAAGACCTCGATGACCATCGACGACATGGACCTGGTCGAGATCAACGAGGCATTCGCCCCCGTCGTCCTGGCCTGGCTGAAGGAGACCGGGGCCGACCCCGACCGGGTCAACGTCAACGGCGGCGGGATCGCCCTCGGTCACCCGCTCGGCGCAACCGGCGCGAAATTGATGACGACCCTGCTGCACGAACTGGAGCGCACCGGCGGCCGCTACGGCCTCCAGACCATGTGCGAGGGCGGCGGCCAGGCGAACGTGACGATCATCGAACGGCTCTGACCGCGGACCCGGTCCGGACCCGGCCGCCGGGCCGCCGCGGCACCGGTCGCGCCAAGGATTCCGGCGGTCTTTCCGGTCCGGCCCGGCCAGTTCCCGCAAGGGCAGGACCCGAATCCGCCGACCGTCCGCGCGGCGTGTTCCCACCGCTCGCCGACGGAACGTGCTACGGTTGCCGAGTTGCAGTTTTGGTACCCATGAACTTTATGTGCGCCTGACGGGAATGCTTCCTCAGGCGCATTATTGTTTTCCGGCTTTCTCCGGATGGGGCTCAATGCGGCGACTTGAAATTCGTAAAGTGCGGATTTCCGGCACTGCACCTCTTTTAGGAGAATGACATGGCTACTGGAACCGTGAAGTGGTTCAACTCGGAAAAGGGCTTCGGCTTCATCGAGCAGGACGGCGGCGGCGCCGACGTCTTCGCCCACTACTCCAACATCGCCACCTCGGGCTTCCGTGAGCTCCAGGAGGGCCAGAAGGTCTCCTTCGACGTCACGCAGGGCCAGAAGGGCCCGCAGGCGGAGAACATCGTCCCGGCCTAATCGCCGGACGCGTACCTCGCAACCGGGGCCCGCACCGTGAAGGTGCGGGTCCCGGTTTGTGCTGTCCCCGGGACATGCCGGAACAGACGCGCCCGCCCACGGCGCGCTCCCGGCAGCCCATGCAGTTCCCCGCAGTCCCACGCAGTTCTCAGGAATCCCCAGGACTCCTCAGGAATCCCCCAGGAGGGCAATTCCGTATGACCCGCTCCGAACGCCAGGACCGACCCGCCCGCAACCGCCCGTCGAGGGGGCGCGGCACGGCCCCGGCAAAGGCAACCGCTAAGGGTTCCGGCAAGGGATCCGGCAAGGCGTCGCCCCGTCGCAGGGCCACGCCGCCGCAGGGTGAATTCGCCCTGCCCGAAACCATGACCCCCGCACTGCCCGCCGTAGCGGCGTTCGCCGAGCTGGACATGCCCGCAGCCCTGCTGAAGACCCTTGCCGCGCAGGGCGTGACCGATCCGTTCCCGATCCAGGGCGCCACCCTGCCGAACTCGCTCGCCGGCCGGGACATCCTCGGCCGCGGCCGCACCGGCTCCGGCAAGACCCTCGCCTTCGGCCTCGCCCTGCTGGCCCGCACCGCCGGCCGGCGCGCCGAGCCGAAGGCCCCGCTGGCACTCGTCCTGGTCCCGACCCGCGAGCTGGCCCAGCAGGTCACCGACGCGCTGACGCCGTACGCGACGTCCGTGAACCTGCGCCTGGCCACCGTGGTCGGCGGCATGTCGATCACCAAGCAGTCCGGCACGCTGCGCCGGGGCGCCGAGGTGCTCGTCGCCACGCCGGGACGGCTGAAGGACCTCATCGAGCGCGGCGACTGCCGCCTCGACCAGGTCGCCATCACCGTCCTCGACGAGGCCGACCAGATGGCCGACATGGGCTTCATGCCGCAGGTCGTCGCCCTGCTCAAGCAGGTCGAGCCGGACGGCCAGCGGATGCTGTTCTCCGCGACGCTCGACAAGAACATCGACCGGCTGGTCAAGATGTTCCTGACCGACCCGGTCGTGCACTCCGTCGACCCGTCCGCCGGTGCCGTCACCACCATGGAGCACCACGTGCTCCATGTGATCGACGAGACCGACAAGAAGGCCGTCGCCACGAAGATCGCCGCCCGTGAGGGCCGGGTGATCATGTTCGTGGACACCAAGCGCGCCGCCGACCGGTTCGCCAAGCGGCTGCTCGCCAGCGGTGTACGGGCTGCCGCCCTGCACGGCGGGCGCTCGCAGCCGCAGCGCAACCGGACCCTGGACCAGTTCAAGAACGGCCAGGTCACCGCACTCGTCGCGACCAACGTGGCGGCCCGCGGCATTCACGTCGACGACCTGGACCTGGTCGTCAACGTGGACCCGCCGACCGACCACAAGGACTACCTCCACCGGGGCGGGCGCACCGCGCGTGCCGGTGAGTCCGGCAGCGTCGTCACGCTGGTGCTGCCCGAGGAGAAGCGGGACATGACCCGGCTGATGGCCGACGCGGGCATCGCCCCGCAGACCACCCGGATCAAGTCCAGCGACGAGGAGCTCACCCGGATCACCGGGGCCCGCGAGCCGTCGGGCATCGCGATCGTCATCGAGGTCCCGCAGCCGACCCCGCCGAAGCAGCGCACGCGCTCGGGCGGGACCTCGGCGGGCGGCACCGGCTTCCGCTCGGGCAGCCGGGGCCGTGGCCGGCGCGGCGGTGCCGGACAGGGCGGCGGCGAGAACCGCTCCACGGGCGGCGCCTCCCGCACCGCCGGTACGGGCGGTTCCGCGCGCGGCGCCGGCTCGGGCGGTGGCCGTGGCAACGGCGAGGCGCGCGGCGCGGGTGCCGGGCGTTCCGGGGCCGGCCGCGGCGGCGCGGCGGCGGGACGTGGCCGCAGGGCCGCGTAGCCGTACGTACGCACCGGCACACGGCGAGGGGCGCCCGGAGGGATCCGGGCGCCCCTCGCCGCGTCCGTGCCCGCCGGCTGCGCGCCCGCGGCCTGCGTGTCCGCACCAGTCGCCTGCGTGTCCGCACCAGTCGCCTGCGCGTCCGCGCCAGTCGCCTGCGCCGTCCGTCGCCTACGCGTCCGCGGCCTCCGCGCGGATCACCGTGCGCAGTGCCTCGTGGGCCTCGGCCATCACCCGTTCCACCAGCTCCGCGCAGCTGGGCAGGTCCTCGATCACGCCCGCCACCTGGCCCGAGGCCATCACCCCCAGGTCCGTCCGGCCGTCCACCATGGACGCCTTCAGGAGCATCGGGGTGTTGGCCGCCAGCAGGATCTGGCTCCACGACAGGTCCTTGCCGTGCTTCATCGCCAGGCCGTCACGCACCATCCGGGACCAGCTGCTCCCGGAGATCCGCCGGAAGCCCGCCGCCCGGCGCACCGCCTGGGCCAGCGCCCGGACCCGGCCCGCGTGCTCCAGTGCCGCGACCATCTCCGTACGCAGCATCCGGTGCGGCAGCCCGTCCACCGCCCTGGTGACCGTGATGTCCTTGACGCCCGCCGCCAGATACCGGGCCTTCACCGCGTCCGGCACGGTCGAGTCCGAGGTCAGCAGGAACCGGGTGCCCATCGCGATGCCCGCCGCCCCGTACGCCAGCGCCGCCACCAGGCCCCGGCCGTCGTGGAAGCCGCCCGCCGCGATCACCGGGATGTCCACCGCGTCGGCCACCTGGGGCAGCAGCACCGTGGTCGCCACCTCACCGGTGTGCCCGCCGCCCTCGCCGCCCTGCACGATCACCGCGTCCGCGCCCCACGCCGCGACCTTCTCGGCATGGCGCCCGGCGCCGACCGACGGGATCACGACCACCCCCGCGTCCTTCAGCTCGGCGATCAGCTCCTTCGAGGGGGCCAGCGCGAAGGACGCCACCCGCACGCCCTCGTCGACGATGATCCGTACCCGCTCGCGCGCGTCGCCCGCGTCGGCCCGCAGATTGACGCCGAACGGCTCGTCCGTACGGGACTTGACCTCCCGTACCGCCGCCCGCAGCTGCTCGGTGGTCATCGTCGCGGAGGCCAGGATGCCCAGCGCGCCGGCCCGGGCCGTGGCGGAGACCAGGCGGGGGCCCGCGACCCAGCCCATGCCGGTCTGCACGACGGGGTGGCGGACGCCGACGAGCTCCGTGAGCGCCGTCCGCATCAGACCCTGACCTCGCGGTCGCGGGTGCCCTGCGGGTCGATGACCTCGCGGATCAGGGCCAGCTCCTCGGCGGTCGGCTCCCGGGTGCACGGGACGTCGTCCGCGATCGTGAGCGCGAAACCGGTGGCCTCGCGGACCTGGCCGACGGTGACGCCCGGGTGCACCGAGGCCAGCCGCATGGAGCGGTCCGGGGTCGCGAAGTCGAAGACGCCGAGATCGCTCACCACGCGCGGGATGCGGTGGTAGCGGGTGGCCGACGGACCGGCCGCCGCCGCGCTGTCGTGGCCGACCCCGCAGACCATGTCGACGCGCTCGACGAAGACCCGGGTGGAGTGCCGGGGGATCCAGTAACTGACCGGGTTGTTCAGGGTGTTGACCGGGGCGCCGCGCACGCCGAGCAGCTGGCGGGAGGGTTGTTCCCAGTTGCCGATGCAGGAGATGTTCTGGTTGCCGAACCGGTCGATCTGGCTCGCTCCCATCATCACGTGGCGCCTGCCGCCGGTGACCATGGTGAGGTGCCGGCGGTAGGGCAGCCAGCCCTCCGTCGTGCCGTCCGGGGCAAGGAGCATCGCCTCGCCGTCGGTGAGCAGCAGATCGGGCGAGAAGGTGCGCCGGGCGAGCCGGGCGCCCACGGACGGGACGAGGCCCATCGGGCTGGCGAGCACCTCGCCGTTGTCGCGCCAGGCGTCGGCGCAGGCGATCACGCAGTACTCGGCCCGGGTGACGGCTGCCGGGTTCGCGGGCGCGTTCCTCGTGGTCATTTCTGCTCCTCGTGCCAGGTACGGACGGCCGACTGGTAGCCCTTCTCGTCGCCCCCGGCGGGCAGGAAGCGCTCGCTGAAGGCCGCCCAGGCCCCGGGGTCGGCGGCGGCGGTCGCGTACGCCTTCTGGAACGCCTCGTCGCGCGGATGGTCGGGCACACAGGAGGTGAAGTGCGCGCCGTTCGGGGTCTCGACGACGCCGGTGACGGAGTGGCGCCGCACGAGGAGGGTCTGCGGGGCGGCGTTCCCGGTCAGTTCGGCCGTCTCCACGAGGCGTTCGCAGGACACGTACGCGGCGTCCGCGGCCTCGCAGAACAGGTCGTCGAAGTACGGGTCGGGGCCGAGGTACTGGCCGTTGCCGGACCGGTCGGCGCGGTTCAGGTGGACCAGCGCGGCGTCCATCCGCAGCGCGGGCATCGCGACGAACTCCTCGCCGTCCTCGTACGGCGAGGTCACCGTGCGCAGGCCCGGGTTGACCCGCATCACGCCGGAGCCGAGACCGGCCCGCACGGGGAGGAACGGCAGCCGGTTCGCGGCGGCGTGCAGCCCCCACATGAACATGGCCTCGTCGATCTCCATCAGCTCGAACGCGCCGCGCTGGCGGGCCGCCCTGAAGTGGGGTTCGAGCGGGACCGAGTCGAGCGTGACGAAGGCCGCGACCAGTTTCCGGATCCGGCCGGCCGCGGCGAGCAGCCCCACGTCGGGGCCGCCGTAGGAGATCACGGTGAGGTCGGTGACGTCGGAGCGGAGCAGCGCCCGCACCAGCGCCATGGGTTTGCGGCGCGAGCCCCAGCCGCCGATGCCGATCGTCATCCCGCTGCTGAGCCGGGAGACGACGTCGTCGGCCGTCATGGTCTTGTCGGTCATGGTCATGCCTCCTTGCCGAAGTTCTCGCGTACGCGGTCGGCGACCCCGCTGAGGTTGGCCTCGAAGGTGAAGCCCTGTTCGAAGCGGTAGCTGCGGCGTACGTCCACCGGGTCTATGCCGTTGATGGCGGCCTTGGCCAGCCGGATCAGATATCCGTCCTTGCGGGCCATCTCGCCCGCCAGCCCCAGTGCCGCACCGAGCAGTTCCTCGCGCGGCACGACCTTCCAGACGGAGCCGTGGGCGTGCAGTTCGGCGGCGGTGGCGGTGCGCGAGGTGAAGTAGAGCGCCCGCATCAGATGCTGGGGCACCAGCCGGGCCAGATGGGTCGCCGCGCCGAGCGCGCCCCGGTCCAGCTCGGGCAGGCCGAACGTGGCGTCGTCGCTCGCCACGATCGCGTCCGCGTTGCCGACCAGGCCGATGCCGCCGCCGAGACAGAAGCCGTTCACCGCGGCGACGACCGGTACCTCGCACTCGTAGACGGCGGCGAACGCCTCGTAGCAGCCGCGGTTGGCGCCGATCAGGGCGGTGTGCCCGGTGTCGCGCTGCATCTCCTTGATGTCGACCCCCGCGTTGAACCCGCGTCCGGCGGCGGCCAGCACGACGCAGCGGACCTCGGGGTCGCGGCCCGCCGTGCGGAGCGCGTCGGCGAGGTCGTACCAGCCCTGAACCGGGAGCGCGTTGACGGGCGGGTGGTCGACGGTGACGAGCCGGATGCCCTCGGCGGGGCTTGTGGTGGAGACACCCATGAGCGAATCAGCTACCTTTCCACCAAACATTTGTTAGGTGTGGAAGGTAGCAGCCTGCCCCCGCATCGCCAATAAGGGGACGAGTAGGGAGACGAGTGATGACTGGTCTGTGCGACGGCCGTGTGGTGGTCGTGACGGGTGCGGGGCGGGGGCTCGGCCGGGCCCATGCGCTCGCCTTCGCCGCCGAGGGCGCGAAGGTGGTCGTCAACGATCTGGGGGTCGGCCCCGGCGGTGACGGCGGCTCCCTGGACCCGGCGCAGCTGGTGGTCGACGAGATCGTGGCGGCGGGCGGCGAGGCGGTCGCCCACGGGGGCGACATCGCCACGACGGAGGGGGCCGCCTCGCTGGTCGCGGCCGCGCTGGAGGGCTTCGGGCGGCTGGACACCCTGGTCAACAACGCGGGGTTCCTGCGCGACCGGATGCTGGTGAATCTGGACGAGGACGACTGGGACGCCGTGATGCGGGTCCATCTCAAGGGCCACTTCCTGCCGTTGAAGCACGCCTGCGCACACTGGCGGGCCGAGGCGAAGGCGGGCCGCGCACCGGTCGCCCGGGTGATCAACACCAGCTCCGGCGCGGGGCTGCTCGGCAGCGTCGGCCAGGGCAACTACTCCGCCGCGAAGGCCGGGATCGTCGGTCTGACGCTGGTCGCCGCCGAGGAGACCGGCCGCTACGGGGTCCAGGTCAACGCGATCGCACCGGCGGCCCGGACCCGGATGACCGAGCAGACGTTCGCGCGCACGATGGCGGCGCCGGGGGAGGGCGGGTTCGACGCGATGGCCCCGGAGAACGTGTCCCCGCTGGTGGTGTGGCTCGGCTCGGCCGCGAGCGACGGGGTGAGCGGGCGGGTCTTCGAGGTGGAGGCCGGCCGGATCACGGTCATGGAGGGCTGGCGGCCCGGCCCCACCGCGGACCGGGGCGCGCGGTGGGCGCCGGGGGAGGCGGGGGAGGCGGTACGGAAACTGCTCGCCCGGGCGGAGCCGGCGCAGCCGGTGTACGGGGCGCGGTAGGGCCCGGCCCGCGCGGGCCCGGCGGAGGGGCTCCGGAGGGACGGCTTCGCGGGTGTCGGTCCGGCGCCGGTGTCACTTTGTGCGCGGGCCCGGGAGGTGGCGCCGCACCTTGCCGCTGGGGTCGGCCGCCAGTTGCTCGGCCCTCCGGGCCACTTCCAGCGGGTCCAGGATGTTCAGGGCCCGCCAGGCCTCGGCGCGTACGCGGGCCCTGGGGTGGGCGGTGAAGTCCAGGATCCGGGGCACGTCGCACGCGCCGCCCAGGTCGGCCAGCCCGCCGAGCGCGCCGATGGCGGTCGCGTCCGGGACGGACGCCGGTGCCAGGGCGTCGCGGTACACCTGCGGCGCGAGATCCTTGTGCCCGCGGGCGTACAGCGTGGCGCGGGCGTGGTACCGGATCCGGGCGTCCGGGTCGAGTACGGCCCGTCGCACCTGTGCCTCGCCCCGAGGGCTGCGGGCCCTGGCCCGCAGGGCCCGCAGACGGATGCGGGGGCTGCTGCTGCCTTCGAGGAGCGGAAGCAGCGCGTCCTGCTGGGCCGGGGTCAGCCGTGAGGAGGTGGCGGTGCGGGCCGCCCACTGCCACAGGGCGGGGTCCCGGGTCGTGAAGGCGGCCCCGACGGCCGCGACCGGATCGGTCCGGGTGAGCCACCGCAGGCAACTCCCGCGCACCAGGGGGTCGTCCGAGCGGGCACCCCGCCACAGCGCGTCCGTCCCGGCGCGGTGGAGAAGGTCCTCCACCGCGGTCAGCACCCGGCCGGCCCGGCCGCGTCCGCGCAGTCCGTCGATCAGGGGGAGGAGCCGGACGAGGAGTTCCACGTGTTCGGGGCCCAGCCGGGCGGCCACCGAGCCCTGCGCGAGAGCCCGTACCTGTCCGACCGGGTCGTTCAGCCGCAGCAGGAGGAAGGGAATCGCGAAGGGGTCCTCGGTGGCGGCGAGCCGTGCGACGCCGGCCTCCCGCAGATACCCCGACCGGTCGAACGACATCAGCGCCGCCACGGAGGTGCCGTGCCGCTCGGCCGTCGCGTCGTCCGGCTCCGGATCGCCGGCCAGGGCCCCGGGACCGAGTGTGCCGAGACCGTGGCGCCGGCCGCGGTAGCCCGATTCGATCCGGATCAGTTCGTGCGGGGTCGCCCTTCGGAGCACGCCGTCCAGACGCCGCACCGCCAGGGCGGGATCCTCGTCCCACGAGAGGACCACGCGGACGATGTCGTCCAGAAGCGGCGCCCAGCCGGCCCCCGAGACTGTCACTTCCGTCCACCCCGTCCACCCATGGTTGTCACCGCTCCGCCCCCGAAGGGTACGGCCGGTGGCGCCGCCGGACGGGCCGTACGGCGCAGGAGCCGGGGCCGCCGGTCCGGCGTGGCGGCCCCGTTCAGGTGTCGCAGTCCAGCACGGTGCGGCACAGTCCGCACCGGGCGCGCACCCGGCCCCGTACCGGAACGCGGATGCGCTGGTGGCAGACCGGGCACGCGAAGGCGACCCGCGGCCCGTCCGGGCCGTCCTCGAAGGCGTACGGGAGACCGGGGTCCGCGCAGGTGCCCGGCCGGTCCAGGGCGTGCCGCCGGTCCCTGGCGTAGCGGCGGCGGCCCGCCCAGCCCGCCGCGGTGAGCGGTGGTTGCCGGGTGTCCTGGAGGGCCCGCGCGCGCCCCTTCGTGTAGGCCTCGTACGCCTGCGGGCTGGTGAACCACGGTGACGGGTCCTCGTCGAAGGCGAACGCCCGCTTGGCGAGGACGTACCCGAACTCCTCCGGGGTGAGGTAGCCGAGCTTCTGGCTGGAGACCCGGTCCTCCCGGAAGGCGTCGAGCAGCAGCCACCCCGCGCCCAGGTACGTGGTCACGGTGTCGGTGAGGATCTCGTTGTCCCGGGTGCCGGGGAACTCCAGGCCCAGGCGGTGCAGCAGCACATGCGTGACCTCGTGCGAGAGCGCCGCGCCGATGTCCCTGCGGTGGGCGCGGAAGCGGTCGTTGAGCTCGACGAAGTACTCGGGGCCGGCGGTCAGTTCGACCCCGGCTGCGTGCTCCATCGCGCGGAAGCCGACGATCATGCGGGCGTCCGGCAGATGGAGGTGCCGGACCACCGCCCGGGCCACCCGCTGGCTGCCGAGATACAGGTCGTCCTGGTCGCCGAAGGCGGCGTCGACGGGCGCGAGGCTCGTGGCGTAGCCGCGGACGCCGTCGTACGACAGCCGCCGGTACAGCGCCGTGATCGCGGACCGGACCGTTGCGAGATGCGGGAAACCGTGGACCACCGGGCTGCCGGTGCTCCGGCCGTCGTGCGCCACCTGCCACCCCCGTCCGCGAGGTCCGACCGGCTCCCACTGTAGCCGCAGGGCCGCAGATGATCTTGGCCGGAAAGTGATCCTTGTGGGGGTCGTGATCATTTCCCGATAATCCGAACCACGCCTTTGTCGGGAGCATGACTATCGGTGCGGTGCCTGCCGCCCGCGGTCGGCACCCGGCGCGGGCGGCAGGCACTCCCCACACGTACCCCCCACAAGCACCCCCCCCACGAAAGAAGGCAGTCTCTTGAAGCAGCTTCTGCGTGCCGTGAAGAGATGTTCCGTCATAGCCGCCGTGGTTCTCGCGGCCGTCAGCCTCCAGCCCGCCGGAGCCTCCGCGGCCCCCCAGCCGGTCGTCGGCGGAACCCGCGCCGCCCAGGGTGAATTCCCGTTCATGGTCCGGCTGTCGATGGGCTGCGGCGGCGCCCTCTACGCCAAGGACATCGTCCTGACCGCCGCACACTGCGTGGACGGATCGGGCAACAACACCTCCATCACCGCCACCGCGGGCGTCGTCGACCTGCAGTCCTCCAGCGCGATCAAGGTCAAGTCCACCAAGGTCCTCCAGGCCCCCGGCTACAACGGCGCGGGCAAGGACTGGGCGCTCATCAAGCTCGCCAAGCCCATCGACCTGCCGACCCTGAAGATCGCCACCACCACCGCGTACAACAACGGCGACTTCAACATCGCCGGCTGGGGCGCGGCCACCGAGGGCGGCGCCCAGCAGCGCTACCTGCTCAAGGCCTCCGTGCCGTTCGTCTCCGACGCCGACTGCGAGGCCGCGTACGGCAGCGACCTCGTCCCCGGTGACGAGATCTGCGCCGGGCTGATCGACACCGGCGGCGTCGACACCTGCCAGGGCGACTCCGGCGGCCCCATGTTCCGCAAGGACAACGCCGGAGCCTGGATCCAGGTCGGCATCGTCAGCTGGGGCCAGGGCTGCGCCGAACCCGGCTACCCCGGCGTGTACAGCGAGGTCTCGACCTTCGCCGCCAACATCGCGTCCGCCGCGGCCACGCTCTGACCCCGGCCCCGGCCGGTCACTGAGTCACGCCTGAGCATCCCCGGGGGTGTCCGTCCTGACGGGCACCCCCGGGCCCAGCTCCGCGTACGGCGCGCCCGCGCCCTCCAGCTCCAGCACCCACACCTCGTTGACGCCCTCCCGCAGCACCGGCCCCGGCACGTACAGCGTCCGCTGCGCGCCCAGCGACCAGTAGCGCCCCAGGCAGAAGCCGTTCACCCAGACGAACCCGCGCGTCCAGCCGGGCAGTTCGAGACCGGCGTGATCGGTGCCGGCCGCCCCGGAGACCTCGAACGTCCCCCGGAACAGCCCGGTCGAACCCGCCTCCCCGGCGTCGGCGAACGCCACCCCGGCCAGCGCGTCCGGCTCCTCGAACGCCTCCAGCCGCAGCGCCCGCGCCCGCACCCCGTGCAGGAACTGCCGCTCGTGGCGTATCCCGCCGGTGATCCCCTTGGGCTCACCGAGCCGCGGCCCGTAATTGACCCGGCCCAGCGACTCCACCCACAGCTCGACCTCCGCGGGCCCGGCCACCGGCTCGTCCAGGGCGCGGTTCTCCTCGGTGAGCACCCCCTCCCGGACCCCGTCCACGTACACCACGGCCCGGTCCCGCAGCCCCGTCACGTCCAGGGTGTACGGCCGGCGCGGACCGGGAACGGACACCCGGTAGCGCACCAGACCCCGGTCGACACCCAGCTCCTCGAAGGTCGGCGGCACACCGGACGGCGCCGCCTCCTCGTCGCCCAGCGCGTCCAGCACGGCATCCAGCGGCGCCCAGTCGGTCAGCCCGGCCCGCACCAAAACCGCCAGCCCGACCGGCTCCGGCGGAAGCTCCGGGACCGGCCCGTCCGCGTACCGGGCGAGCACCTCGCGGAACAGCCGGAACTTCTCCGTGGGGCGGCCGTACTCGTCGATCGGCGCGTCGTAGTCGTACGACGTCACCGTCGGCAGGAAGTCCTGGTCCTGGATCGGGCCGGACCGGTTCGCCCCCGCCCACCCGGCGAAGTTCGTCCCCCCGTGCGCCATGTAGATGTTCACCGACGCCCCGCACTCCAGGATCTCCCGCAACGCCTCGGTGGCCTGCGCCGGCTTCCGCACGATCGGCTCGGCACCCCAGTGCTCGAACCACCCGCACCAGAACTCCATGCACATCAGCGGCCCCTTCGGCTGATGGCGGCGCAGCACCTCGAACGCCTCCCGGGCACCCGACCCGAAGTTCGCCGTGGCCAGCAGCCCCGGCACCGAGCCGCCGGTGAGCATGTGGTCCTCCGGCCCGTCCGAGGTGAACAGCGGCACGGTCACCCCGCGCTCGCGCAGCATCCCGGCCACCCGCCGC
Organism: Streptomyces sp. NPDC047917; assembly: GCF_043204345.1. Classification (NCBI taxonomy): domain Bacteria; kingdom Bacillati; phylum Actinomycetota; class Actinomycetes; order Kitasatosporales; family Streptomycetaceae; genus Streptomyces; species Streptomyces sp. NPDC047917. The sequence continues at coordinate 245,245 of NZ_JBIDCA010000005.1, read as the reverse complement.
AGATAGACCTGGTCGGAGCCGTAGCTGCCGTACTCGTTCTCCGCCTGGACCATGATCACCGGCCCGCCGCGCCCGATCTGCCGCTGCACCACCTGCGGCAGCAGCACACCGAACCACCGCTCCACGGCGCCCAGGTACTCCTCGTCACGCGAGCGCACCCGCCGGCCGAACCGCCCCGTCACCCAGACCGGCAGACCGCCGTTCTCCCACTCGGCGCAGATGTACGGACCCGGCCGGACGATCGCCCACAGCCCGGCCCGCTGCGCCGCGTCCAGGAACCGGCCGAGCGCCGCCACATCCCGGAACCGGCCCGGCTGCGGCTCGTGCAGGTTCCACGGCACATACGTCTCGACGCAGTTGAGCCCCATGGCGCGCAGCATCGACAGCCGGTGGTCCCACTGCGCCTCGTGCACCCGGAAGTAGTGCAGGGCCCCCGACAGCAGCCGTACGGGCTTCCCGTCGATCCGGAAGTGGTCGTCCCCCACGGTGAAGTCAGCCATCGTGCTCGTACTCTCTGTGCGTGCGGCCCCCGGAACCGCACGGCCCGGGCCCGTACGACAGCACGCACCACGGAGCGGGCGAACCCGGGAGGAATGTTGCCACCACCCTCGCCCCCTGGCGCCCTGCCGGTCCATGGACAAAGATCACTGCTGTTTGGACACAATTGTTCGGACCAATTGTCCGGGCCGGATTGTTCGGACCAATTGTCCGGGCCGGCTGTCCGGACCTGCGTGAGAACTGTTCGTACCCACGTGAGAAATTCGTACCCACGTGAGAAAGGGGAGGAAGGAAGGCCGATGTACCACACCTGGATGCGTTTCTTCACTCCCAGCCCGCTCCACCACCGGCTCGGTCTGGTCTGCCTGGGCGTGGGACTCCAGCACGGCGCGCTGCCGACCGTCGGCCCCCGCACCCTGGACCACCACGTGGCCGTCGTCGTCAACTCCGGCAGCGGCTGGTTCACCGCACCCGACGGCCGCCGGGTGCCCGTCACCGCCCCCAGCCTGATCTGGCTGACCCCCGGCACCCCGCACCACTACGGCGCCGATCCGGGCACCGGCTGGGACGAGAGCTTCGTCGACTTCACCGGCCCCGCCACCGCCACCTACACCGAACTGGGCTACATCGAGCCCGACCGCCCGCTCGTCCCGCTCGCCGACACGGCGGGCCCCCGCGCCGCGATCGGACGGATCGTACGCGCGGCACGGCGCGGCAACCCGCTGCTGGAGGTCGAGACCGGCGCCGCCGTCCACGAACTCCTCGTCGCCCTGCGCCGGGCCCGCGCCGATGTCAGCCCTGACGGCGACCCCGTGCTCCAGGCCCTGGCCCGTGACGCCTTCCAGCCATTGTCCGTCGCCGAGCACGCGGCCCGGCACGGCATGACCCCCGCCGAACTGCGCACGGCGGTACGCCGGGGCGCCGGATGCAGCCCCAAGGACTACCTCCTCGGCATCCGGCTGGGCCGCGCCAAGGAACTCCTCGCCGCCACCGACCTGCCGGTCGCCGCCGTCGCCCGGCGCGTCGGCTACGACGACCCGGCGTACTTCTCCCGCCTCTTCGCCCGCCGGGTCGGCACCGCCCCGGTCCGCTTCCGCGAGCAGCAGGGCCGCAACGTGCCCGGCGGCTGGAGCGACCAGGTTCCGGACCCGGAGCACCCACCGACGATCACCCCACTGGGCCCGGCCGTCTAAGCTCGCTGACCATGACCACCAGGGACATCGACGAGTCCGTGAGCGCGGAACTGAACCGGCTGCGCGAGAGCATCGACAACATTGACGCCGCTGTTGTCCACATGCTCGCCGAGCGCTTCAAGTGCACCCAGCAGGTCGGCCACCTCAAGGCCGCCCATCACCTCCCGCCGGCCGACCCGGCCCGCGAGAGCAGGCAGATCGAACGGCTGCGGCAACTGGCGGAGAGCGCACACCTGGATCCGGCCTTCGCCGAGAAACTGCTGAACTTCATCGTGGCGGAGGTCATCCGCCACCACGAGCGGATCGCGGAGGAGGCTTCTGACCTGGAGGGGAGCTGAAACAGTGCCCCAGCAGGACGGCGAAGGAAGATCGTTTAGTGCCGGCAGTCAGGCGGAGACGTCCAACCGGGTGCCGTCGGGGATGTGCCAGATATGCGTACTGCCATCCGCCTCGCGGGCGTAGCTGAACCGGTCGTGTGAGGGGCGGCCCGCATCGTTCCACCAGCGCCACATGTCCTCGGCCCGGGTCCACAGGCCAGGATCGCCGCCGTACGTGACCGCCCCCACGCCGTCGCCGCCGAGAGGCAACCGGGCCCATGACCCGGCGGGGTCCTGGATTTGCAGAGCCATCGCGCCCGAGTCATCGACGTGGTACACGAGCTCTGCCCCGGGCAGGCGCAGGGCAAGGAGCAGGCGGAAGGGGTAGTGCGAACGGACGTCCGCGGCGGTGACGGCCGACGGCCAGGTGCCCGTCTCCGAGGCGCGCTCGGGTCGCTGCGGCATCGGGTATGTGCGGGCCTCGCTGCGGGCCGCCATGAACCGGCCGGCGGTCTCGGTGAAGTGGCCGAGGGCTCGGCCTTGCTCGTCGACCTCCAGGCGTACGATCCCGCCCTCGATGCCGAGGGCGATGTCGGCGACCAGGATGGTTCCGGGCCTGCTCTGCTCGATCCAGGCAGCCGGGACGGCCGGTACGGAGCAGGTCGCGATGATCCGGTCGAACGTCTCCCCGGTGGGGTAACCCCGGGTTCCGTCCCCGGGGACGAGCCGCGGCATGAACCCGGCGGACGACAGATGGTCCTGCGCGGCGAGGACGAGGTCAGGGTCGATGTCGACGGAGTACACGAGCTGCTCGCCGAGGCGTGCGCTCAACAAGGCCGAGTTGTAGCCGGTGCCGGTGCCGATTTCGAGCACCCGGTTTCCGTCTTCGACGCTCAGGTCTTCGAGCATTCCGGCCATGAGGCTGGGCAGCGTGCTGGACGACGTGGGGATGCCGGTCCACGCGGTGTCGTCGACCTGCTCGGCCGTGTCCGGGTCGAGAGCGGTCACGAGCGTCTGATCGCGGTAGACGGCTGCGAGGTCGTCAGCCGTCTCCGTGCCGCGGTGCTCGCGCCACACAGCGATGCCGCGGTCGTTCGTCTCCTGAGCGAACCAGCGGGGCACGAACAGATGCCGGGGTACGGACCGGAACGCCTCGGCCCATGGGGGCGTCCGGATGGCGCGGGAGCGGGTCAGTTCGTCGGCGAGGGCGGACATGTGGGGGCGGGCGTGATCGATGGTCGGAGCGCTCATGCGGGGACTCCCAGCAGTTCGTTGGCGATGGCCGACGCGATGGGCAAGCCGGTGGCGTGCTCGATCCAGTCCCATTGGCCGCAGGGATTCGCCTCCAGATAGATCCACTCCCCGTCCGGGGTGACGATGAAGTCCATCGCGGCGAAACGCAGTTCGAGGGCGGACATGTAGCGGCGTACGCCCTCGGCGGTGTCGTCGGGCGTCGTGGTCGGGCGGTAGGTGAGCGAGGCGTAATCACTGCGCCAGTCGGTGTGAGCGGCGGCGCTGCCGGCGTGCACCTCGGCGGCGAACAAGCGGTCGCCCACGACCGTGAGACGTACCTCGTACGCCTTCTCCACCCACGCTTGGAAGAGGTGGGCGGTGGTGTCGATGCCACGCAGGTCGTCGAGGTCGGCCTCGGTGATGCGGTGGGTGTACACGGTCTTGAGCCGGTCGCCCTCGACGAACACGGGGGTGGCGACCGGCTTGCAGATCATCTGTCCGCCGACATCGCCGACGAACGCCCGGACGGCATCGGGAGAGTTGGTGATGAGCGTCGGCGGAACAGCAAGACCGGCCTGCTGCGCGGTGGCGAGTTGAAGCGGCTTGTACTCGGCGCGGGACATGGCGGCCGGATGGGAGACCCATCGGCAGTCGAGCGCCGTGATGATGCCGCCGAGGCCGGCGCGGGCCTGAGCGGCAGCAAAGCGACGCTCGGACTCCGACATGGTGACGGGGAAGACGAACGGGTTCGGGGCCCGGTAGTAGACGGCGGAGATAGCGGCGAGGTCAACGGCGCGGTGGGCGGTGGTGAGTCCGCCGGCCCACCCTTGCCGGGCATCGATGCGCCCGGCAAGGGTGAGATCCTGCGGGAACTCGGCGGTGTCCATGCGGAACACCTCCGCACCACCGTCCGCGAGGGCCTTGACGACTCGGTCGGTCGGCCAGTCGTCGCGCGCTGCGATCACGAGAACGGAGGACACGGGGTAGTCAGTCCTTCGGGCCCTCGTCGAGCGGCGGCGGGCTGGTCATGCTTCCGTCGGGGACCGTGGGCTGGTGGGTCTGCATGTAGGGCAGCGGGCCCTCGTAGAGACCGACGGACATCTGCAACTCGTTGTCGTAGACGGCCGGCGGCAGCACGACGGCCTTTGTCGCGTCCGGGGTCCGTGCGAACCGCAGGACCCACGGGCGGGTGTTCACGTTGCTCGGCAGTTCGCTGCCGCGCAAGGCGCGCGACAGCTTGGACGCGAGCGGGAAGACTTCCCGCGGATCCGCAATGGTGGTGATCATGCGTCGTTCCTCCTATGGGTTGCTGTGGCGGGGCGTGCTGTTGCCGCACCGGTCGCACTCGCACGGCGGGTACCTGGATGTCCGGGGCGGATCCTTGAGAGGGACAACCCGCGTCGTCGGACGAATGACCCGCGTATGGCCGTGCCGGTCGACCTCGTACACCGTGATCGTCATCCCCATTCGGACAGCCCCCGATCGCTCCAGCAGCGGCGGCAGCGCCGGGGGAACCAGTGCGCAGCCGTTCCGTGGGCGTCCACCGGGTGCGGCCCGAGGTCGTGCGCCGTTCCGCCGGCCGGCGCGACCGCGCACCAGACACAACGCGCGCCGCGCTGCTGAGCCACGGACAGCGACACCACAGGAGGAAGGTCGATCAGCTTGGTAGTCATGAGGTCCGGCCCCCGGCCTACGTCGATTGAGGGGCATCCAGCCAGTTCGCTGTACCGCCCGCCTTCACCCCCCGATGATGTGTGTGCACGGTGAGCAGCGAATAGGCCGCCGAATGGCCATGCGTGGCCACGTAGCGGCCACGGCCAAAAGAGCGGGCGGGATGACACCTCGGACTGGGCACATGAGCCGCAACGACGCGCTGAGGGCCGCACGGCTGCGCGCGGGCTGGCGAACCATCGAGGCAGCCGCCAAAGTTCTCACAGAGCACGGGCAACAGCTCCTCGAAGACAACCAGTTCACCGTCTCAGCCCGCACCTGGAGGCGCTGGGAGGGCGACCGTCCCGGGTGGCCGGCCGAGGAGACCGCGATCGTCATCCACGACGCGCTCGGCCGCTGGCCGGAAGACCTCGGGTTTACGACTCCGCCGGGATGGATCCGGCCTGAGCACCACGAAGAGGAACGGGTGCGCCGCCAAGCTTTCTCCTCCGTCACCGCAGCCGCACTTGCCGTGGGACCGGTCGCACCACAGCATGTTGACCCTGCCCTTATCGACTACTTCCAGCAGCAGTTGGAGGGCCACTATCGGGCCGACATGTTCCTCGGCCCTCACGACCTGATCGGCACCGTCTCTGCTCAATACCAGCTCATCGACAAACTGGTGCGTTCGGCGAAGGGTGAGACTCGCCGCGGTCTTCTGCGGGTCGGCGCGGCCTATGCGGCTCTCGTTGGTTGGCTGTACCAGGACGCCGGAGACATGGACGGAGCAGCGTTCTGGCGCGGTGTCACCCAAGAGATCGCCATGAGGTCTCGTGACCCGCACCTCATCGGGTACTCGCTCGTCAACCAGGCCCAGGTCAGGACTGATCTTGGTGACGGGCACGCAGTCGTCGACCTGTGCGAAGCAGCACTCGACGACGCTGACCGGCTCGTTCCGAAGGTGCGCATCATGGCCATGCAACAGCAAGCCCACGGCGCCAGTCTTACCGGGGAACGCAGCCTGGTCGACCAGCTCATCGACGAAGCTGACCGGTTGCTGCCGCGCGTGGATGACGATCTGCCGTGGGGCAACGCGTGCCGGAGGACCCCCGGATACCTCGAAGTGCAGCGCGCCACGTGCTACGGGCGGCTTGGTCTCGGCGTCGAGGCCGGCGCGCTCTGGTCGCAGGTACTTGCGGTCGTTCCGGAAACCGCCCGCCGCGACCGCGGGGTGTACATGGCCAGGCAGGCAGCAGCCGCGGCGGCTTCGCGTGAGCCGGATCAGGCGGTGGAAATCGCCCGAACCGTAGTGACGATCGCAGTAGAGACCCGGTCAGCCAGGATGCGACGGGAACTGCTCGCCCTGGAGCGGGCCATGCGGCCGTGGCAGGATGCCCCGGTCGGACGGGATCTTGCGGAGATCCTGGGGCCCGTGACCGAGAGGGGATGACGTGGCAGGCGTACCGGAGCCGCTGACGGACGAGGAGATCGAAGCGCGGCTGGCCAAGGTGCCGAAGTGGACCCGTGACGGCGACAAGATTCACCGCAGGGTGGATATCCGCTATCACGCGGGGGTGGCGATGATCGTGCACATCGCCGACCGGGAACGGCGCATTGGCCACCACGCAGACATCGATCTCAGAATCGACCACCTGCATATCGCTGTCACGACACATGACGCCGACTACAGGCTGACCGAGGCAGACTTTGACCTCGCAGCCCGGATCGACGCCATTGCCGAAGCGCACCAGGCCACGCCGCTCGACTGACTCCGGACGCACGAAGCCGCACCCCGCTCTGACCGAGGCCAGGCAGGGGCGTTGTTCATGAGCGGCGGCGTTCCACTGGAGACAGCCGCTGCCGCGGCCAGGGGCGAGGCCAGCAGTGCGCCCAGCGCCGTGACCAAGCCGACCCCGACGCACCGGGCGTACGCCCACCTCCTCGGCTGGGCAGACGACAGCGTGGAGGCCGTGGTGGTCGAGGCGGAGCGCTGGGAGTGCTCTGAGAGTGGTGCCAGAGTCAAGGCAGAGCGCAGTCATTGCAGGCCAGGTTGCGGCGGGCGGGCATTTGCCCAGTTCACGGGCCAGAACTCAGTCGAGTGACCTGCACCTCGGGACGCCGCTCAAAGCTGCTGAACTTCATCGTGGCCGAGGTCATCCGCCACCACGAGCGGATCGCGGAGGAGGCGGCGACGAACGGGCAGGCGTGAGCGCCGGGGCCCGAGGACCCACCGGCCGGTGCGACCGGCGCCACGACCGCACCGCCCAGGCACTCAGTAGCAGCCCGAGCCCCGTGGCCAGTACGACGAGCCCGGCCCCCGCCGACTCGTTGACATGATCACCGTTGCCCTGGGGTTCGGGCAGTCCGGCGGCCGCCCGGCCGGGGAGGAACAACAGCCCCACACCCACCAGGGCCGGCACCGCCCAGCCGAACCGGTCACGGCGCGAGCACCGCGCCGACAGCACGGCGCCCACGGTCAGCAGCACCGCACACCCGAACGCCGGCAGCACCGTGTACGTCAGCCACTCGGCCAGCAACGGCCGCCAGAACCACTGCGAGCGAGGCCTCGGCCCGTCAAAGTAGTACAGGGTCCGCGGCTGCGGCTCACCCAGGAAGTCCCGGAGGGTGCCGGGCACCAGAGCGCCCAGCAGCCCTCCGGCGAACACGAGCCCCGCGAACCGCGCCACCGCCCCGCCGCCCGCCCGCCACCGGTCCGCCGGAACGAACCGGAGCACCACCACGGCGCACCAGCCGGCCAGCAGCCCCAGGAACACCCCCTTGACCGCCCCGTAGCCGACCGGGGTCCAGACGTTCCACGGGTAGTTCCGCGTGTGCGCGGCCCGCCAGCTCCCCGCGAGACACCAGGCGACCGCACCCGCCGCCACACCCCACGGCGCGACCCCCACGACCCATCGCCGCTCACCACCGGAAGCTCCCGCACCCCGCCCGGCCACCTCCCGCACCGCCCCGGACACCGTCCGCCCCATCCGCCCACCCCTCCCGCCCGGCACCGGGCAGCAGCGCCCGTCGCAACGCGGGACGCGGCGGCCGCCCGCACGGTTGCACGATCCGGCCCGGCTACGCCCCGGCCACCGGAACACCCGGCGGACCGGGTACGACGGGGACCAGCACCACCGTCACGTTGTCGTGCCCGCCCGCCTCCAGGGCGTACCCCACCAGCGACCGCGCCTCCTCCGGAACACCACCACCGGCCGGACGACGGCCGAGCACCTCCCGCAACGCGGCCGCGCCGGACAGATAACGCCACAGCCCGTCGGTGCACAGCAGCAGCCGGCCCGGCACCGAGGGCCGGTAGCTGCGCACTCGCGGCGCCGGATCACCGGCATCGGCCCCCAACCACGCGGAGAGCGCCCCGTGCTCGCCCGTGTCGTCCTCGGTCAGCGCCCTTCCCGGCCCCTGATCGGGCAGCCAGTAGGCACGGCTGTCACCGATCCAGGCGCTCCAGACACCCTCGGGGCCCGCGACACCGGCGACGAACGTACAGGCGGGCGCGGCCGCCACCGACTCCGCGAGACCGACGACGGCGCGTCCCGCCCGCACGGCCGCGTCGGCGAGCGCATACTCCGGCAGCGCTCCCTCCCGCAACCCGGCCACCAGCACGTTCAGCCCGACCCCGGCCGCCACCCGGGCCGCCCGCTCCGACCGCGGCGACATGGAAACCCCGTCGCAGACGACCGCGGCCGTCCATCCGCCGACCGTGGCCAGCGCCATCGCGTCCGCGTTGACACCCCGGTGCCGGCCCCGGTCACTGACCCCCGCCGCACCACCGCCCGCCGTGATCTCCACCCGAGAACGGAACGACGGCTGGGCGCCACCGCAGTCCCAGCAACAGCCGTCGGGAGCGACCGTCCCGCCGCACAGAACACACTTCGTGATCTCGCTCATCAGCCGCGCATTCTGCCAGAGCGGCTGTCAGCGGCCCCGCGTACCGTTCGACCATGCCGGACACCGAACGGGACGAGCCCGCACCCGAGTTCCACCCCACTCCTCACCCATGGCGTGAACTGCTCCAACGCTGGAGCGACGAATGGCTCGACCCCGTCCTGCACGAGCAGGAGCGATCCGAGCCCTTTCCGGACGCGGTGCGGGCGGCCCGATGGCTGGGATCGGCGGGAGCGACACCGCAGGAGATCTCGGCGCTCGAAGCACGGCTCGGCGCCGTACTGCCGCCCAGCTACCGGAAGTTCCTGCGGACCAGCGACGGATGGCTCGACACCACGAGCGAGATCCGGCGGCTCCTTCCCGTACGCGAGATCGGCTGGGTCAGGGACCTCGACCCGGAACTGATCGAGGACCGGCCCGACGGAGGGGAACCGGACAGCCTCCCCGACGAGCAGTACTTCGTCTACGGCGACCAGCAGGAACCCTGGGCCATCCGGACCGAATACCTGAACGACCTGCTCAAGATCAGCCACACCCCCGGGGCATCGGACGTCTACCTGCTCAACCCCCGCGTCGTCACCCCCGACGGCGAGTGGGAGGCCTGGTACTTCGCCCACTGGCTGCCCGGCGCGGTCCGCCACCGCTCCTTCTGGGACCTCATGCACGACGAGTACCGCCGCTTCCGCGGCGAGACGAAGTGACCACCCGCCCGGGAGGAGACCGCTCAGCCGTGCGAGAACCCGCCTGCGGTCCGCCCACCGCGTACGGCAGCATGGACACATGTCCGTACTGACGCGCGACGAAGCGCAGACCCGAGCCCAGTTCCTCGACGTACACCGGTACACGATCGACCTCGATCTCACCGCAGGGGAGGAGACCTTCGACTCCCGCACCGTCATCCAGTTCACCGCCGCCGCGGCCGGAGACACCTTCGTCGAGCTCAAGCCGGCCACTCTGCGCTCGATCAGCCTCGACGGACAGCCCCTGGACCCCGCCGACCTCGTCGAGAACCGCTTCCCCCTCACCGCACTCACCCCCGGCACCCACGAACTGCGCGTCGACGCCGCCATGCGCTACTCCCGCACCGGCGAAGGCATGCACCGCTTCACCGACCCGACCGACGGCGAGACCTACCTCTACACCCAGCTCTTCATGGAAGACGTCCAGCGCGTCTTCGCCGCGTTCGACCAGCCCGACCTCAAGTCCGTCTTCGCGCTCACCGTCACCGCCCCCGAGGGCTGGACCGTCCTCGGCAACAGCGTCGCCGAACACCGCGGCGACGGCCACTGGACCCTGGCCCCCACCCCGCTCATCTCCACCTACCTCGTCGCCGTCGCCGCCGGCCCCTGGCACTCCGTGACCACCCAACACGCCGGACTGCCCTTCGGCATCCACTGCCGCCGCTCCCTGGCCCCGTACCTCGACACGGACGCCGACGAGATCCTCGACATCACCCGGGCCTGCTTCGACCGCTTCCACGAGAAGTTCGACGAGCCCTACCCCTTCGACTCCTACGACCAGGCGTTCGTCCCCGAGTTCAACGCCGGCGCCATGGAGAACCCCGGACTCGTCACCTTCCGCGACGAATTCGTCTACCGCTCCGCCGTCACCGACACCGAACGCCAGACCCGGGGCATGGTCATCGCCCACGAGATGGCCCACATGTGGTTCGGCGACCTCGTCACCCTCGCCTGGTGGGACGACATCTGGCTCAACGAGTCCTTCGCCGAGTACATGGGCTACCAGACCCTCGCCGAAGCCACCCGCTTCACCGACACCTGGGTCGACTTCGGCGTGGCCCGCAAGGGCTGGGGCTACGACGCCGACCAGCGCCCCTCCACCCACCCCGTCGCACCCGACCCGGACGCCGTCCCCGACACCGCGTCCGCGATGCTCAACTTCGACGGAATCTCCTACGCCAAGGGCGCCTCCGCCCTGCGCCAACTCGTCGCCTGGCTCGGCGAGAAGGACTTCCTGGCCGGCATCAACACCCACTTCGCCCGCCACAAATTCGCCAACGCCACCCTCGCCGACTTCATCGACAACCTCGCATCCGCCACCGACCGCGACGTCCACGCCTGGGCCGAAGCCTGGCTGCGCACCACCGGGGTCGACACCCTCACCCCCCGCGTCCAGGAGTCCGACGGCACCTGGACCCTCGACGTCGACCACCACGGCAGCCGCCCCCACCGCATCGCCGTCGGCGCCTACGACCAGGCCCCGGACGCCGGCACCGGCAACGGGCGGCTCGTCCTGCGCGAGCGGTTCGAGATCGACGTCCCCCACGACGGCACCCCCGACGCGCACCCCGGCAACCGCCCCGCGCTCCTCGTCCTCAACGACGGCGACCTCAGCTACGCCAAGGTCCGCCTCGACACCCGGTCCTGGGAAACCGTCGTCACCGGCCTCTCCGGCATCCCCGACGCCCTGACCCGCGCCGTCATCTGGAACACCGCCCGCGACATGGTCCGCGACGGCGAACTCGCCCCCGCCACCTACCTCGAAGCCGCCCGCGCCCACCTGCCGCACGAGACCGACCTCGCCCTCGCCCAGGGCGTACTCGCCTTCGCCGGCACCTACGTCGCGGACCGCTACGTGAGCCCCGAGAACCGCCCCGCGGCCCTCGCCACCCTCACCACCCTGTGCCGCGACCTCATCCGCCGCACCGAGGACGGCCACAACCCCGGCCTGCGCCTCGTCGCCGTACGCCACCTCATCGACGCCGCCACCCAGCCCGACACCATCCAGGACTGGCTCACCAACGGCACCGTCCCCGGCGGACCCGAACTCGACCCCGAACTGCGCTGGCGCATCCTCACCCGCCTCGCCGTCCTCGGCGCCGTCGACGAGACCACCATCGCCGCCGAACTCGAACAGGACCCCAGCGCCACCGGACAGGAAGGCGCCGCACGCTGCCGCGCCGCCCTCCCCACCCCCGACGCCAAGGCCGCAGCCTGGCACGCCATGTTCAACGACGACAGCCTCTCCAACTACCTCTTCACCGCCGTCGCCCAGGGCTTCTGGCAGCCCGAACAGGCCGACCTCGTACAGGACTACGTGCCGCGCTACTACCCCGAGGCCACCGACCTCGCCGCCCGCCGCGGCCCCGCCATCGCGGACGCCGCCGGACGCTACGCCTTCCCGGCGTACGCGGTCGACGCCGAGAACCTCCGCCTCGGCGAACAGGCCCTCGACGACCCCGCCCTCATCCCCGCCCTGCACCGCAGGCTCACCGACCAGATCGACGACCTGCGCCGCGCCCTCGACGTACGCAAGGCTCACTGACCCACCGACCCACCGGGTCACCGACCCACCGGGTCACCGACCCGCACCCGCACCACCCGTGCCCGGCGCCCCCACCACAGGGGACGCCGGGCACACCCGTATCCCGAGCCGCACCCATACCACCGGAACTCCCCGCAACACCCCACACCCCACCAACCGTCCCCCTTTCGAGTTCACATCCCCCGGCTCCACGGCGGCGCCACCGAAAACCCGGACAAGCTGGCATGTCCACCCATGCCCGGCCACGCGCATCCGAAGGGCCCACACCATGCCCACCCCACCCCCACCCCTCGCCGGAACCACCACCGGCCCCACCGCCCTGCGCCCCCTCCTCGACACCGTCCTCACCGCGCTCCACGACGGAGCCCACCGACGCGACGGCCCCCTGCCCGCAGGCGGCCCCGACGCCGTCACCCCCCGGATGCGCACCGCCACCCACCCCGTCGTCCCCGACCACGGCACCGGCCCCCACGAGGCCCTGCGCACCCTGATCACCGCCCTCACCGAAGGCGCCGCAGACCCCGCCGACCCCCTCTGCGCCGCCCACCTCCACACCCCACCCCTGGCCCTCGCCGCCGCAGCCGACCTCGCCGCATCCGCCCTCAACCCCTCCATGGACTCCTGGGACCAGGCCCCCGCCGCCTCCGCCCTGGAAGCCGACATCACCGCCGCCCTGGCCACCGAGGTCTACCCCGGCCGGCCCACCCCCGACGCACTCGTCACCACCGGCGGCACCGAGTCCAACCAACTCGCACTCCTCCTCGCCCGCGAGCGCAACGGCCCCGTACAGACCATCTGCGCCGCCAACGCCCACCACAGCATCACCCGCGCCGCCTGGCTCCTCGGCCTCCCCGAACCCCTCGTCGTCCCCGCCCCCACCGGCGTCATGGACCTCCCCGCACTGCGGGAAGCCCTCACCCGGAGCCGACGCCCACTCCTGGTCACCGCCACCGCCGGCACCACCGACACCGGCCGCATCGACCCGCTCACCGACATCGCCGACCTCTGCACCGCCCACGGCGCCGAACTCCACATCGACGCCGCCTACGGCGGCCCCCTCCTCTTCAGCCCCACCCACCGGCACAAGGTCCACGGCCTCGACCGCGCCGACAGCGTCACCCTCGACCTCCACAAACTCGGCTGGCAACCGGCATCCGCAGGAATCCTCGCCGTCCCGCACCGCCACCACCTCGACCCGCTCCACCACCGGGCCTCCTACCTCAACGCCGAGGACGACACCGAAGCCGGCCTCCCCGACCTCCTCGGCCGCTCACTGCGCACCACCCGGCGCCCCGACGCCCTCAAGATCGCCGTCACCCTCCGGGCACTCGGCCGCTCCGGACTCGCCGACCTCATCGACCGCACCCTCGCCGCCGCCCACCACCTCGCCGACCTCATCGACGAAACCCCCACCCTCGACCTCTACGACCGCCCCACCATCAGCACCGTCCTCTTCCGCCCCACCGGCGCCGACGACACCACCGTCGCCACCATCCGCCGCACCCTCCTCACCCGAGGCCGCGCCGTGCTCGGCCGCGCCCACACCGGCAACCGCCTCTGGCTCAAAGCCACCCTCCTCAACCCCCACACCACCCCCCAGGACCTGCACACACTCCTCGACCTCGTCGACCGGCTCACCAACGATCTCGCGGAAGGCAAGACCCCCCGATGACCGACCTCCCCACCCCCGACACCGACCAGCCACACGACCTCGTCGGCATCGGCATCGGCCCCTTCAACCTCTCCCTCGCCGCCCTCGCCCACGGCGTACCCACCGACCGCCCCCTCTCCGCGGCCTTCTACGAACAACGCCCCGCCTTCCACTGGCACCCCGGCCTCCTCATCGACGGAGCCAGCCTCCAGGTCCCCTTCCTCGCCGACCTCGTCACCCTCGCCGACCCCGCCAGCCCCTGGACCTTCCTCAACTACCTACGCAGCCGGGACCGCCTCTTCCCCTTCTACTTCGCCGAACGCTTCCACATCCAACGCGCCGAGTACGACGCCTACTGCCGATGGGTCACCGACCAACTGCCCGGCCTCCACTTCAGCCACCAGGTGGACGCCGTCCGCTGGAACAACCAACGCGAACTCTTCGAGATCGACTTCACCCAACTCGACAACGAAGGCGAGGCCGAAGCACTCGGCCGCGCCCACACCCGCAACATCGCCCTCGGCATCGGCACCGAACCGTACGTCCCCGAATTCTTCAAACCCCTCACCGAAGCGGAGAACGCCCCCGTCATCCACTCCGCCGACTACCTCCACCACCGACAGGAAATCCTCCAGGCCCCCCACATCACCGTCATCGGCTCCGGCCAGTCCGGCGCCGAGATCTACCTCGACCTCCTGCGCGCCCGCCCTCAGGGCCACGAAAACCTCCACTGGCTAGCCCGCACCCAGGCCTTCGCACCCATGGAGTACTCAAAACTCGGCCTCGAACACTTCACCCCCGACTACAGCCGCTACTTCCACGCCCTCCCCGAAGCCGTACGCGACGAACTCGTCCCCCACCAATGGCAACTCCACAAGGGCATCGACGCCGACACCATCGCCGCCATCCACGACGAGCTCTACCGCCGCACCCTCCACGGCGGCTGGCCCGACACCACCCTCACCCCCGGCGTCTCCGTACGCACCGCCGGACGCGTCGCCAACACCCGCATCGAACTCCACCTCGAACACACCCAGCAGAACACCCGCACCCGCCTCACCACCGACGCCGTCGTCCTCGCCACCGGCTACCGCGAACGCTCCCTCGACCGCCTCCTCACCGGCCTCGACCCCTACATGCGCCGCGACGCCTCCGAACGACCCCGCATCGACGACCGGTTCCGCCTCGTCCTCGACCCCACCGTCACCGGCAACGTCTACGTACAGAACGCCGAACGCCACACCCACGGCGTCGGCGCCCCCGACCTCGGACTCGCCGCCTGGCGCAGCGCCACCATCCTCAACGACCTCACCGGCACCAACCCCTACCCCCTCCCCGAACGCACCGCCTTCACCACCTTCGGCCTCACCCCCCACACCCCACACGTCCCCACCCAGGGCCCCGACCTCATCCCCCTCGCCCGGAACAACTGACACCCCCCACACACAGAAGGCGGCCGCCTCCCTCCCGAAGGAGAAGACGGCCGCCCACCGGAACAACCCCTAGAACACCGGCGTGCCCTCACGCGTCAGCCGCCAGTCCACCGACGCGAACTGCGCACCGTCCACCGACCCCTTCGCCTGCACCCAGGCGATGATCGTGTTGCGGATCTCCTCCGAATTCGCCCACAACTGCTTGGCACCCGCGACATGCGGGAAGTTCCCGCCACCACTGGCCCGGTAGTTGTTCACCGCCAGCACGAACTCCGCCGCCGGATCGATCGGCTTCCCCTCGAACGAGAGACCCACGATCCGCGAGCCGTTCGGCTTCGCGACGTCGATCTCGTACGTCAGCCCCGACACCGCGTCGTAGTTGTAGTCCGGAGTGTTGTCCGCGTTCGTCAGCTTCGCGGTGTCCACCGGCGCACCCGCCGGAGTCTGCACGTAGTACCGCGCCGAGAACTCCAGGTAGTCCTTCAGCTGCGCACCGGTCAGCAACCGCGCCTCAAGCGTGTTCTCGAACGGATACAGACCCGCCGCATCCTTGATCGTCACGTTCCCGGCCGGAATCTGCGCCGTCCGCGAGAAGCACGACGCCTGCGACAGCACCGGAAGCGCCGCGTACGCGCCACCCGCCAGCGCCGCCTTCACCGTCTCCGCCTGAACCACATTGATCAGATCGATGATCGGCTCGTCCTTCCAGGCCGCCTCCGCCGTCGTCATCGCCGCCGTCGACGTACCGATGACCTGGTTGACGTACGCCACGACCTTCTTGTGCTCGTCCGCCAGCAGCCGGGTGATCTTCGGGTCCTCGGCCACGGTGTTGGAGTTCAGCACCTGCGAACCCGCCTTCTCCACCACCCAGCGGCCCTTCTCCCACACCAGGTCGAAGTCGAACAGCGTCAGCCGCTGCCCCCACTTCAACGGCTCCGAGAGCACCACCTTCTTGCCGGTCTGCTTGTTCTCCACGAAGTACTCGGGAATCTCCAGGTGCGCGTGCCCGACGAGAATGGCGTCGATGCCCGGAACCTGCTCGGCCACCAGACCGGCCGCGTTCTCGACGTACGGGATCTGGTCACCGTACGAAGACGTACCGCTGTTGCCCGAGTGCGCCGAGACGATCACCACGTCCGCGCCCATCGAACGAAGCCGCGGCACGAACTTCGCCGCCTGCTCCTCCAGCCCCGGGAACACCATCTTCCCGCTGACATTCGCCTTGTCCCAGATGGCGATCCCCGGGTTGGTCAGCCCCAGGATCGCGACCTTCACGTCCCGGCCGTGCGGGGTACGCATCCGCTTGATGACATACGGCGCGAACGCCGGCCGCAAGGTCTTCGCGTCCAGCGCGTTCGCACCCAGCAGCGGGAAGTCGCACTGCTCCTCGAACTTCCGCAGCACCGGGATGCCGTAGTTGAACTCGTGGTTGCCGAGCGCCGCGGCGTCGTACCCGATCGCGTTCATCGCCTGAGCCATCGGATGCACCGGACCACGCTTCGCCGTGATCGGATCGATCTTGGCGTAGTAGTACGACAGCTGGGTGCCCTGGATGGTGTCACCGGCATCGATCATCAACGTATTGCGACGGCCCTTCTCCCGGCGCACCTGGTCCACCAGGGTCGAGATCTTCGCCAGGCCGACATCGTTGTGCGCCGTGTCGTCGAACTCCTTGTCCGTGAAGTAGTCCCAGTTGAAGACGTTCCCGTGCAGATCGGTGGTGCCCATCACCGTGAACGAGTACCGCTTCGGCGGACGCCCGTGACCGTGCCCATGCCCATGCCCGTGACCGTGCGCCGAGGCGGGCGCACCCGAGGCCCCCGCGATCGCCACACCCGCACCGGCGGCCGCCGATGTGCCCAGGAACGTCCTACGGTTCAGCGGCATTTCGTCTCCCACATCTCAGTTCTCACGCAACTCGGTTCTCGCGCGAAGCGGCTCCTCGGCAACGAGGCCACCGCACACAACGCGCGTAGATTCTGACCCAGGAGCCACGCCACGCAACACCCCTGACGGGTTTCGATCTGGTGACCAGCCGCTGTCGGACCCGAGTGCCACAGTGGACCCATGACCGAGACCCCGCCGTCCTACGGCACCCCCGAACACCCCCGCGTCGCCGTCCGCGGCGAAGCCCGCCTGGAGGTCGACCCCGAAACCGCCCGCATCGGCATCACCGTCACCGCCCGCGGCAAGAACCGCCGCAACGCCCTCGAAGACCTCACCCGCCGCAACGACCACGTACTCGAACTCGCACGCTCCTACGGACAAGCCGTGGAAAAACTCGAAACCGGCGCATTCTCCATCACGCCCGAACTCACCCAGAAGGGCCGCAACGAACAAATCCACGCCTACCACGGCCGCGTCCACATCACCGCGGTCCTCAACGACTTCACCGCCCTGGGCGAATTCACCACCCGCATCGCCGACCTCGAAATGACCCGGGTCAACGGCCCCTGGTGGGGACTGCGCCCCGACTCGCCCGCACACGCGACCGCCCGCCGCCAGGCCGTCCACGAAGCCGTCCAACGCGCCCGCGAGTACGCCGACGCCCTCGGCGCCCACCTCACCGCCCTCGTCGAACTCGCCGACCTCGGCGCGGAGAACACCGCCCCACCCGTCCCCGCCCCACCCGGCACCATGCGTGGCAGAGCCGCCTTCGGGGGAGCGGCACCCGAGCCCGCCCCCGCCCTCGACCTCGAACCACAACGCCAGACCGTCCACGCCCAGGTGAACGCCCGCTTCATCATGTCACCGCCAAAACTCTAAAAAAGAATGCTCATCCGAGCACCCCGCCGCACAATTCAACACTTGTCAATAACCCTTCATCCAAAGGTCGTTGAGCGGTCACGGCACGCTGAATAACTACCCGTAGGTAAGGTCTAGGGTCGAACCATGCGCCGAGCAAAAATCGTTTGTACCCTGGGCCCCGCCGTCGACACATACGACCAGATCAAGGCATTGGTCGAAGCGGGAATGGACATCGCCCGCCTCAACCTCAGCCACGGCACCTACGCCGAACACGAAGAGCGCTACCACCGCGTGCGCAAGGCATCCGACGAGATCGGCCACAGCGTCGGCATCCTCGCCGACCTTCAAGGCCCGAAGATCCGTCTCGGACGCTTCCGCGAAGGCCCCGTACTCCTTGAACGCGGCGACAGCTTCACCATCACCGTCGAACCCGTCGAAGGCGACCGCCACACCTGCGGCACCACCTACGACGGCCTCGCCGACGACGTCACCCCCGGCGAACGCATCCTCGTCGACGACGGCCGCGTCACCCTCGAAGTCACCGAAGTCGACGGCCCCCGCGTCCGCACCACCGTCATCGAGGGCGGCATGGTCTCCGACCACAAGGGCCTCAACCTCCCCGGCGTCGCCGTCTCCGTCCCCGCACTCTCCGAGAAGGACATCGAAGACCTCCGCTGGGCCCTGCGCACCGGCGCCGACATCATCGCCCTCTCCTTCGTGCGCAGCGGACGCGACATCGAGGACGTCCACCGCATCATGGACGAGGAGGGCCGCCGCCTCCCCGTCATCGCCAAGGTGGAGAAGCCCCAGGCCGTCGAGAACATCGACGGCATCGTCGCCGCCTTCGACGGCATCATGGTCGCCCGCGGCGACCTCGGCGTCGAAATGCCCCTGGAACAGGTGCCGATCGTCCAGAAGCGCGCGATCAAACTCGCCAGGCGCAACGCCAAGCCGGTCATCGTCGCCACCCAGATGCTCGACTCGATGATCGACAACTCCCGCCCCACCCGCGCCGAGGCCTCCGACGTCGCCAACGCCGTCATCGACGGCACGGACGCGGTGATGCTCTCCGGCGAGACCAGTGTGGGCAAGTACCCCGTGGAGACGGTCCGCACGATGTCCCGCATCGTCGAGGCCGCCGAGGAGGACATCCTCACCAAGGGCCTCCCGCCGCTGACCGACCGCAACAAGCCCCGCACCCAGGGCGGCGCGGTGGCCCGCGCGGCGGCCGAGATGGGCGACTTCCTCGGCGCGAAGTTCCTGGTCGCCTTCACCCAGAGCGGTGACACGGTCCGGCGCCTGTCCCGCTACCGCTCACCCATCCCGCTTCTCGCCTTCACCCCGGACCCGGCCACCCGCTCCCAGCTGAACCTGACCTGGGGCGTCGAGACCTTCCTCGGCCCGCACGTGGACTCGACGGACGCGATGGTCGCCCAGGTCGACGAGGAGCTGCTGAAGATCGGCCGCTGCGAGAAGGGCGACGTCGTGGTCATCACGGCCGGCTCCCCGCCCGGTGTCCCCGGCTCGACGAACCTGGTGCGGGTGCACCACATCGGCGAGGACGACAGCCCCGAGTAGGCCGGTCGTCAGTACTTCGGCCCGACGTGGGCGTCCATCAGCGCGACGGACGCCCGTCGGGCGACGGAGATGTTGTAGTGTTTTCCGGCGCGGGTGCAGTGCTTCCACTCGATGCCGAGCTTGTCCAGGGTGTCGGTGTAGAGCTGCCGGATGTCGTCCGAGACATTGGTGAACCAGTACCGCGGATACTCGTAGCGCTTCTTCACACCCCCGACCACCCTGGTGGTCCAGTTCATGTTCCGGCAGCCGTCGGAGTGGATGAGTCCACGGACGAAGTCCCAGGGATGGGCGTCGACGAGCTCCTGCTGCCAGGAGGCCAGAACGATGGGACGTTCGTGCTTCTTGCCGGGGCCGTGCTGGGGGAAGAGGCATGTCCAGTGCTTCGTGAAGGACTTGATCTCGACGCACCCGTTTCTTTGCCGCCGCCCGGTACGTGGCAAGGGCATCACCTTGCGCATTGCCGACTCTGCCTCATCGATCAGGCCGGGCCATGTATCACCGCAGAAGATTGACAGGTGGTGCTGTTTGGGCTTGGAGATGATGTGGCCGTCTCCGAGGTAGAGGCCCAGCAGATACGCGTACGCGATGCGGTCGAAGTCTCGCCCGGTACATGACGGGCAGTCGGTGGGCTGCTCGTATCGCACGCCGCGGCGCTTGCGATCCTGGTGCAGCCACCAGCCGACAGTTCCACGAGGGACATTGAGGAGTTCTGCAACCGCTCGATTGGTGTTGCCGCCCCGCAAGAGGGCAAGTGCTTCGTCACGTATCGATGGATTGTGCTGTTCCATGTGGCGGAGTCTTGTGCGGCCCTCGCCGATGCGTCCCGGATTCGAAGACGCGTTCACCGACAGGAGTGAAGATCACGAAGTGACGTCGGTCCTTGGAATCAAAGGTAAAGTGCCCTGGGTGGGATTCGAACCCACGCTGTCGGTGGTTTGAGCACCGTGTCTCTTCCGCTGGACTACCAGGGCTGGCCTTAGCATCAAAGGTTAGCGTAGGCCCGCTGTGACTCAAACATACAGGAGCTAGGTAGGCTCAGGTAGCAGCACCTGCCTTGAAAAAAGGAGCCCCGTGACCACGCCCGAGTCGCCCCAGCCCGCCGCAGACGACGACAAGTCGCACGTTCCGCCGCTGACGACCCGCGTCGTCATCGCCGAGGACGAGGCGCTCATCCGTCTCGATCTCAAAGAGATGCTGGAGGAAGAGGGCTACGCGGTCGTCGGCGAGGCCGGGGACGGGCAGCGGGCCGTCGAGCTGGCGCGGGAGCACCGGCCGGATCTGGTGATCCTCGATGTGAAGATGCCGGTTCTGGACGGGATCTCCGCCGCCGAGAAGATCGCCGAGGAGTCCATCGCGCCGGTCCTGATGCTCACCGCGTTCTCGCAGCGCGATCTCGTCGAGCGGGCCCGGGACGCCGGGGCGATGGCGTATCTGGTGAAGCCGTTCAGCAAGAGCGACGTGGTGCCGGCCATCGAGATGGCGGTGTCGCGGTTCGCGGAGCTGAAGGCGCTGGAGACCGAGGTGGCGGATCTCGCGCAGCGGCTGGAGACGCGGAAGCTGGTCGACCGGGCGAAGAGTATTCTGCAGACGGATTACGGGCTTTCCGAGCCGGCCGCGTTCCGGTGGATCCAGAAGACGTCGATGGACCGGCGGCTGTCGATGCAGCAGTTGGCCGAGGCGTTGATCGAGGACGCCGAGGAGAAGAAGAAGGCGGCCGAGTAGGCGTAGGTGAGTACGAGGAAGGCCCGCGTCCCGGATGTCCGGGGCGCGGGCCTTTCCGTTGTGTGTCAGTCCTCGCCGAGGTACGCCTTGCGGACGGACTCGTCGTGGAGGAGGTCCGGGCCGGTGCCGGAGAGGACGATCTTGCCAACCTCCATGACGTGGCCCTGGTCCGCGAGGGAGAGCGCCGCCTGGGCGTTCTGTTCCACGAGCAGGATGGTGGTGCCCTGGGCCTTCAGCTCGACGATGGTCGCCATGATCTTCTGCATCATGATCGGCGAGAGGCCCATCGAGGGCTCGTCGAGCATCAGGAGCTTGGGCCGGCACATGAGGGCCCTGCCCATGGCGAGCATCTGCTGTTCGCCGCCCGAGAGGGTTCCGGCTGCCTGCTTCCGGCGTTCCCCGAGGATGGGGAAGAGTTCGTAGGCGCGCTGGATGTCCTTCTCGATGCCTGCCTTGTCGTTGCGGAGGTAGGCGCCGAGCTGGAGGTTCTCGGTGATGGTGAGCCGGGGGAAGATGTGGCGTCCCTCGGGGGAGTGCGCGAGGCCCAGGGCGACGACCTTGTGGGCGGGTACGTCGGTGAGCGGCTTGCCGTCGAAGACGATGCGGCCGCCGACCGGCCTGAGCAGGCCGGAGAGGGTGCGCAGGGTGGTGGTCTTGCCGGCGCCGTTGGTGCCGATGAGGGTGACGACCTGGCCGGCCTCGACGGTGAAGGAGATGCCCTTGACGGCTTCGATCTTGCCGTAGGCGACGCGGAGGTCCTCGACCTCCAGAAGTGCGGTCATCGGGTGTCCTCCTCCTCGGTGCTGGTGGTGGTTGTCTTCGCGGTGCCGGCTTCGGCTTCGGCCGCTTCGACCTCGGCGGCCTCTTCGGCGCCGGGGGCGCCTTCGAAGGGGGTGCCGAGGTAGGCGGCGACGACGCGTTCGTCGCTCTGGACGGTGTCGGGGGAGCCTTCGACGAGTTTTTCGCCCTGGACGAGGCAGGCGACGCGGTCGCAGAGGTTGAAGATGAACCGCATGTCGTGCTCGATGACGAGGACGGCGATGCCCTGGTCGCGGATGGCGAAGATGAGCTCTTCGGTGACGCGGGTTTCCTGCGGGTTCATGCCGGCGGTGGGCTCGTCGAGGAGCAGGAGTCCGGGGTCGCTGGCCAGTGCGCGGGCGATCTCCAGCTTGCGCTGGTCTCCGTAGGGGAGGTTGCGCGCGAGGTGGTCGGCCTTGTCGGCGAGGCCGATGAACTCCAGGAGTTCCATGGCCCGTTCGCGGCTGGCCTGCTCCGCCCTGGCGAAGCCGGGCAGGCGCAGGAGGGCGGACCAGAGGCCCTCCTTGGTCCTGGTGTGGCGTCCGACGAGGACGTTCTCCAGGACGGACATGTTGGCGAAGAGCCGGATGTTCTGGAAGGTGCGGGCGATGCCTGCCTGCGTGACGAGGTGGGGCTTGGGCGGCAGGACGGTGCCCTTGTAGCTGACCTTGCCCTCGGTGGGGACGTACAGGCCGGTGAGGCAGTTGAAGAAGGTGGTCTTGCCGGCGCCGTTGGGGCCGATGAGGCCGACGATCTCGCCCGCGTTGACGGTGAGGTCGACATTGCGTACGGCGGTGAGGCCGCCGAAGCGCATGGTCACGCCGTTGGCGTCGAGGACGGTGGTGGCGGTTGTCGTGGTGGTGGTCATGGTGGTCACGCCCCCGCCTTGGCGATGCCGGCGGCGGTCTCTTCGGACTGTCGCGGTTCGGGTACGTCGGGCTGGTCGTTCTCGTGGAATTCGAGTTGTTTGCGGCGGTCGGCGACGAGTCCTTCGGGGCGCAGGCGCATCAGGAGGATGAGTGCGATGCCGAAGAGGAAGAGCTGGTATTCCTGCATGAACTGCAGCTTCGCCGGGATGAGGTAGAGCATCGCGGCGCCGACCAGGGGGCCGCTGAGGGTTCCCATGCCGCCGAGGATGACGGCGGCGAGGAGGAACGCGGAGTTGGGGGGCACGGAGCCGGCGAACTGGTACTGCTCGGGCGTCACGGTGTAGTTGACGTGTGCCTGGACGGTTCCGGCGAGTCCGGCGAGGGTGGCGCCGAGGGCGAAGGCGAGCAGCTTGAGGCGGAAGGCGTTGATGCCCATGGCGGTGGCTGCGGTTTCGTCCTCGCGGATGGCGACCCAGGCGCGGCCGATGCGGGATTCTCCGGAGCGGCGGAAGACGAGCACGACGACGGCGGTGAAGACGAGCATCAGCAGGTAGTAGTTGGAGGACCTGCCGAGGTCGAAGCCGAGGATGTTGTGCTTGAGCCCGAAGTCGAATCCGAAGAAGTTGAGGTCGGGGATGCTGGGGATGCCCTGGGAGCCGTTGGTGAGGTCGGGTCCGCTGTTGCCGTTGAGGTTATTCACGGTGAGGCGGAAGATTTCACCGAAGCCGAGCGTGACGATGGCGAGGTAGTCGCCGCGCAGTCGCAGGGTGGGTGCGCCGATGAGTACGCCGAAGACGAGTGAGGCTCCGGCGCCGGTGAGGACGGCGGCCCAGAAGGGGAATTCGACGCCGATCGCGGACATGGTGGAGCCGGAGACCAGGGCGGCGGCGTAGGCGCCGACGCCGAGGAAGGCGACGTATCCGAGGTCGAGCAGGCCGGCGAGGCCGACGACGACGTTGAGGCCGAGTGCCACCGTGCCGAAGATGAGGATGTTGGCGCCGATGAGCGCGAACTCCTCCTTCTGCTGGGTGAAGGGGAAGCAGACGGCTGCGACGAGGGCGGCGGCGAGTGTGATGTTGCGGTGCTTCGAGGTCAGCGCGGTGAGGCGGGAGACGAGTCCGGCCCGGTGGAGTGCGGTGAAGGCGAAGCCGACGGTGATGAGGAAGCCGATGAAGAGTTCGGTGTAGTCGGTGTCGATGCCGTAGGCGAAGACGTAGAGGCCGATGCCGAACGCGGCGACGATGATGAGGATTTCGGCCCAGGAGGGGAGTGCCTTGGCGCGGGGGGCGTGGGGGGCGCCGAGGCTGTTGCGGAAGCGCTGCCAGGCGGTGGTCGCGGTTCCGTCGAGCGGCTGGTCGCCGGGGAGGCCGAGTGCGGCGACGGTGGTGAGGAGGGCGCCGATGCCGCTGACCCAGGCGCCGGGTTCCAGGTTGACGATGCCGCCGAGGTCGTAGGCGATGGCGCCGATGGTGTAGCCGGTGGTGCCGAGGGTGCCTAGGGCCAGGAGGCGGACGGGGCTGTTGGTGCCGCCGGGGGTGAGCCAGCGCAGGCCTCGGATGCCGTATCCGGACAGCGTGAGCAGCAGGGTGAGTGCGGCGCTGATGAGGGTGAGGACCTGGAGGCCGCCGGGGTAGCCGGTGACGGTGAGGTCGCCGGGGAATTCGTCGGTCCAGGTCCAGGCGAGGAAGGTGCCGGCCAGTGCGACGGCGGAGCCGGTGACGGTGCCGATGCGGGCCGCGGCCGGGGGGATCGGCAGGAACGCGGGGCCGGGTGCGGTGGTGTGGTTGGTGGTCATCCGTATCACGCCCGATCCGCGACGCGTTCGCCGAGCAGTCCCTGGGGACGGAGCAGCAGGACGATGATGAGGAGGACGAAGGCCCATACGTCCTTCCAGGCGCCGCCGCCGAAGAGGTCCATGCCGGGGACGTTGCTCATGTAGCCGGTGGCGAGGGATTCGGCGATGCCGAGTACGACGCCGCCGAGCATGGCTCCGTAGATGTTGCCGATGCCGCCGAGTACGGCTGCGGTGAAGGCCTTGAGGCCCATGATGAAGCCCATTTTGAAGCCGATCTGGCCGTTCTTGAGCCCGTAGGCGACGGCGGCGACGGCGGCGAACGCGGCACCGATGGCGAAGGCCATGACGATGATGCGGTCGGTGTTGATGCCCATGAGCTTGGCGGTGTCGGGGTCCTGGCTGGTGGCCTGCATGCCGCGGCCGGAGCGGGTCTTGGAGACGAAGAGCCCGAGGGCGAGCATGCAGATGGGTGCGGTGATGAGGACGAAGAGGTCACCGCGCTGGATGTGGGCGCCGAAGATGTCGATCGCTTCGCCCTTGAACTGGGGGAAGGAGCGGTCCTTCTTGGCGTCGGGGTACCACTTCCAGATGGCTTGCTGGAGTGCGAGCGAGAGTCCGATCGCGGTGATCAGCGGGGCCAGCCGGGGGGCGGTGCGCAGTGGTCGGTACGCGAAGCGTTCGGCGGCCGTGCTGACGGCGACGGAGCATATGACGCCGCCGATGATCATGAGGGGGATGATCGCGAGGAGGGAGACACCGGCCGGCATCCAGAGGTACACGGTGAGAGCTCCGAAGCCTCCGATCATGAAGATCTCGCCGTGGGCGAAGTTGATGAGCTGGATGATTCCGTAGACCATCGTGTAGCCGATCGCGATGAGTCCGTACATCGCGCCGAGGATGAGTCCATTGGCCAGCTGTTGCGGCAGTTCGTTCACCGCAGGGCCTCCGTGGAGTGGTTCGGATATGGCACCGCGCGGGGGCGCTGGTGGCGCTCCCGCGCGGTCTGGTGTGGGTCAGGGCGTGGCCCGGGAGCTTGTTACGGCTTGTAGGCCTCGCTGAGCTTGGAGGTCCACTTGCCGCCGTCGACCTGGTAGGCGGTCATCATGGTGTTGGTGGTGTCGCCGTATTCGTCGAAGGAGACGGGGCCGGTGACGCCGTCGAACTTGACCTTGGCCATGGCCGCGAGGACCTTGGTGCGGGCGTCGTCGCCGCTGGGGAGCTTGCCGCCGTTGTCGGCAACGGCGATCTTGACGGCTTCGATGATCGACCAGGTGGCGTCGTAGGTGCCGCCGCCGTACGCCTCGTAGGCGTCCTTGTATCCGGCCGCCTTGTAGTTCGCGATGAAGGCCTTGGCCGAGTCGAGCTCTTCGACGGGCTTGCCGACGGAGGTGGCGATGTCGCCCTGGGCCTTCTTGTTCAGCTTGATGAAGTCGGCGCTGTACATGCCGTCGCCGCCCATGAGCGGGACCTGGAAGCTGTCCTTGAGCTGCTGGCTCAGGGGTGCGCCGGCGGGGTACTCGCCGCCGTAGTAGACGGCCTTGGCGCCGGACTTCTTGACCTTGGTGACGACGGCGTTGAAGTCGCGGTCGTCGGGGTTGACGTGGTCGGAGCCGACGATCTTGCCGCCGAGGGTGGTGAAGGTGTTCTTGAAGGACGCGGCGAGACCGGCGCCGTAGGGCTTCTGGTCGTCGATGAGGTAGACCTGCTTGATCTTCGCGTTGTTGTAGAGGTACTTCGCTGCGAAGGCGCCCTGGATCTGGTCCGTGGTGGCGGTGCGGAAGTAGGTCTTGAAGGGGCGCTTCTTGTCGCCGGTCTTCCAATTCTCGCCCTGGGTGAGCTCGGTGCCGGTGTTGGCGGGGGAGACCTGGGTGAGGTTGGCGTCGTTGAGCGGCTTCTGCATCGACTGGGAGACGCCGGAGTTCAGGGGGCCGACGACGCCGACAACGGTGTCGTCGTCGATGAACTTCTGGGCGTTCTGCTGGCCGACCGAGGGCTGTGCCTGGTCGTCGAGGGGCTTGACCTCGAATTTGATGCCGGGGACGGTGTTTTCCTTGTTGGCCGTCTTGGCGGCGAGGTCGGCGGAGTTCTTGATGCCGAGGCCGAGGGCGGACAGGTCGCCGGTGATCGGCGCGTCGACGCCGATGACGACGGTCTGGGTGCCGCCGCTGTCGCCGCCCTTCTTGCTGTCGTCGCGCGACCCGCAGGCGGTGAGGGTCAGTGCTCCGGTCGTGAGCACGGTGGTGAGTATGAGCAAAGAACGGTGTCGCACGAAAGGTCCTTTCCCTGGCGCGGCCTCCTCTGCTTGAGGTGCCGTGTCGTTCGCCGGGCCGTACTGGGTGGTACAGGGCCGTGCTGTAGACGCGCCCGGCGGCGCGGTGACTGGCGGTGACTCTAGGCGCAGGTGTGGGGGTCGGGGATGACTCAGCCGCAGGATGTGACTGTCTTGTTATGCCGTTGAGGAAGGCTTGAGGTGGCTGTGCGGACATGTACGGCTTTTTACCGGACCGTGAAGTGACCGCATTCTGAGAACTTGCAGCTCTGCTAAGGGGCTTGAGCCGATCATGCTGCTGTCGCACGAGGTGGGGAGGGGTGCGGCGCGGGTGGGCGCGGCGAGGTGCCCGGCGGCTTCGCGGCCGGGCTGCCGGGTCCGTGTGGTGGTGTCCGCGGACCGGGTGATGGTTACGCAGTGTCACACCGGGGCGGATGTGATCGACGCGGTGTGGTGTGCGTGGGATGCCGAGTTGGCCACACAACGCGAGTTCTGGTCAAGGGAGTTGGCGCATTTGATTGCCAACTCATGTTGTGGTGGCCGTTGTTGTGTGCGGATATGGCGCTGCCCGGCCGGATTGTGTTCCGGCCGGGCAGTGGTGCCGCGGTGTGTTGTGCGGTGTGTTCCGGACCGTCAGGCGGCGTCGGGACGGGGGGTGTCACGGAGCATGCAGGTGAGGCGTGCGGTGCAGACCCGCTTGTCCTGTTCGTCGGTGATGGCGATCTCGTAGGTGGCGGTGGAGCGGCCGCGGTGCACGGGGGTGGCGACACCGGTGACGAGTCCGCTGCGCACGCCGCGGTGGTGGGTGCAGTTCAGGTCGACACCCACGGCGAGCTTGCCGGCGCCGCCGTGGAGCATGGAGCCGATGGAGCCGAGGGTCTCGGCGAGCACGGCGGAGGCGCCGCCGTGCAGCAGTCCGTAGGGCTGGGTGTTGCCCTCGACGGGCATGGTGCCCACGACGCGCTCCGCGGAGGCCTCGACGATGGTGACGCCCATGCGTTCGCCGAGGTGGCCGGCGGAGAAGAGCGCGGGCAGGTCGACGCCGAGGGCGGCGTACTCGTCGATGATCTCCTGGGGGAACTTGGGTGCGGTGTGCTCGCCCATGGGTCCGGCTCCGATCGTCTGCGATGGTCACTGCTTCATTGCTGTGTGCATCGTTCTTATCAGACGGCTGAGCGGACGCTTAGGGCCTGTCGGGCAGGTCACACGGGCCGGTCATGCGGTGGTGTTCTCGAAGCGGACGACGACGGACTTGCTGGCCGGGGTGTTGCTGGTGTCGGCGGTGGAGTCGAGGGGGACCAGCACATTGGTCTCCGGGTAGTAGGCGGCGGCGCAGCCCCGGGCGGTGGGGTAGTGGACGACCCGGAAGCCGGGGGCGCGGCGCTCCACGCCGTCCTTCCATTCGCTGACGAGGTCGGTGTACGTCCCGTCGGCCAGGCCGAGGGCGCGGGCGTCGTCGGGGTTGACCAGGACGACCCGGCGGCCGCCCTTGATACCGCGGTAGCGGTCGTCGAGGCCGTAGATGGTGGTGTTGTACTGGTCGTGGGAGCGCAGGGTCTGCAACAGCAGTCTGCCTTCGGGGAGTTCGGGGTACTCGACGGGGGCGGCGGTGAAGTTGGCCTTGCCGGTCGCGGTGGGGAAGCGGCGTTCGTCGCGCGGGGCGTGCGGGAGGGTGAAGCCGCCGGGGCGCGCGACGCGGGTGTTGAAGTCCTCGAAGCCGGGGACGACGCGGGAGATGCGGTCGCGGATCGTGGCGTAGTCCTTCTCGAACTCCTCCCACGGGGTGTGTGACGCGGGGCCGAGCACGGCACGGGCGAGGCGGGCGACGATGGCGGGCTCGGAGAGCAGGTGGGGGCTCGCGGGGGTGAGGTTGCCGCGCGAGGCGTGGACCATGCTCATGGAGTCCTCGACGGTGACGAACTGCTTGCCGCTCGCCTGGACGTCCTTGTCGGTGCGGCCCAGTGTCGGCAGGATCAGCGCGCGGGTGCCGGTCACCGCGTGCGAGCGGTTGAGCTTGGTGGAGACGTGGACGGTGAGGCGGGCGCGGCGCATCGCGGCCTCGGTGACGTCCGTGTCGGGGGTGGCCGAGACGAAGTTGCCGCCCATGGCGAAGAAGACCTTGGCGTCGCCGTCGCGCAGGGCCCGGATGGAGCGGACGACGTCGTAGCCGTGGTGGCGCGGCGAGGTGATCTTGAACTCCGCGTCGAGGGCGTCGAGGAAGGCGGGGGCGGGGCGCTCGAAGATGCCCATGGTGCGGTCGCCCTGCACGTTGGAGTGGCCCCGGACGGGGCAGACCCCGGCGCCGGCGCGGCCGATGTTGCCGCGCAGCAGCAGGAAGTTGACGACTTCGCGGATGGTCGGCACGGAGTGCTTGTGCTGGGTGAGGCCCATGGCCCAGCAGACGATGGTGCGCTTCGAGGCGAGGACCATGGCCAGGGCCTCCTCGATGG
Source organism: Streptomyces sp. NPDC047917 (assembly GCF_043204345.1). Lineage (NCBI taxonomy): Bacteria > Bacillati > Actinomycetota > Actinomycetes > Kitasatosporales > Streptomycetaceae > Streptomyces > Streptomyces sp. NPDC047917. Next base: position 215,853 of record NZ_JBIDCA010000005.1, on the reverse strand, counting down.
TCCCGCGGTCGAGGCCGGTGGCGGCGAGGGTCTGTGCCCAGTCGGCCTCGCGGGCGGTGGCGGCGAACTCCTCGTAGCCGTGGGTGTGCTCCCGTACGAAGGTCTCGTCGACGGCGCCGTCGGTCTCCAGGATCATCCTGTTGAGGAGGCGGAAGAGGGCCTGGTCGCCGCCGATCCGGATCTGCAGGAAGAGGTCGTTGAGCGCGGCGCCCCTGATCATGCCGAGCGGGGTCTGCGGGTTCTTGAACCGCTCCAGGCCGGCCTCGGGGAGCGGATTCACCGAAATGATCTTCGCGCCGGCCGACTTGGCCTTCTCCAGGGCGGAGAGCATCCGCGGGTGGTTCGTGCCGGGGTTCTGCCCGGCGACGATGATCAGGTCCGCCCGGTGGAGGTCCTCCAGGGAGACGCTGCCCTTGCCGATGCCGATGGTCTCCGTCAGGGCGGAGCCGGAGGACTCGTGGCACATGTTGGAGCAGTCGGGGAGGTTGTTGGTGCCGAATTCGCGGGCGAACAGCTGGAGCAGGAACGCGGCCTCGTTACTGGTGCGGCCCGAGGTGTAGAAGAGCGCCTCGTCGGGGGAGCCGAGCGCGCGCAGCTCCTCGGCGATGATGCCGAAGGCGCGCTCCCAGGTCACCGCCTCGTACCGGTCGGCACCCTCGGGGAGGTACATGGGCTGGGTGATCCGGCCCTGCTGGCCCAGCCAGTACCCGCTGCGGGCGGCGAGGTCGGCGACCGGGTGCGCGGCGAAGAAGCCGGGGGTGACCCGGCGCAGCGTCGCCTCCTCGGCGACGGCCTTGGCGCCGTTCTCGCAGAATTCCGCGGTGTGCCGCTTGTCGCCCTCGGGCCAGGCGCAGCCGGGGCAGTCGAAGCCGTTCTTCTGGTTGACCTTGAGGAGGGTCTGCGCGGTGCGCCGCACGCCCATCTGCTGCCGGGCCATGAGCAGGCTGTGGCCGACGGCGGGCAGCCCGGCGGCCGAGTGCTGGGCGGGCTCGACCTGCGGGGCGTCCTGGACCGGGTCCCCCGTGGGCGGTTTGGTGGCCATTGCGTGCTCCCCTTCGGGCCGGTGGACCTGGGCGGTGTGCTGTGCGCATCGGTGCTGTCCGTGTTCCTCCCGCGATCCTGTCACGCGGCACGGACAGGGCGGGCGCCGAGCCGGGTCGGTCGGGAATGTCAGTGGTCCGTGGCAGGATCGGGGGCGTGGCTGAGACGGCATCGAAGAAGACGGCAGACAACCGACCGCGCCTGCTCCTGATGGACGGGCACTCCCTGGCGTACCGGGCGTTCTTTGCGCTGCCTGCGGAGAATTTCACGACAGGGTCGGGGCAGCCGACGAACGCGGTGTACGGCTTCGCGTCGATGCTCGCGAACACACTGCGTGACGAGGCGCCGACGCATTTCGCGGTGGCGTTCGACGTCTCCCGCAAGACCTGGCGCTCCCAGGAGTTCCCGGAGTACAAGGCGAACCGCTCGAAGACCCCGGACGAGTTCAAGGGGCAGGTCGAGCTGATCGGCGAGCTGCTGGACGCGATGCACGCGGACCGTTTCGCGGTCGACGGCTTCGAGGCGGACGACGTCATCGCCACGCTGGCCACCCAGGCCGAGGCGGCCGGCTTCGAGGTGCTGATCGTCACCGGTGACCGGGACTCGTTCCAGCTGATCACGGACAACGTCACGGTGCTGTACCCGACCAAGGGCGTCTCGGAGCTGACCCGGTTCACCCCGGCCAAGGTCGAGGAGAAGTACGGGCTCACGCCGCAGCAGTACCCGGACTTCGCGGCGCTGCGCGGCGACCCGTCGGACAACCTCCCGGGCATCCCCGGCGTCGGTGAGAAGACCGCCGCGAAGTGGATCAACCAGTTCGGTTCGTTCGCCGAGCTGGTCGAGCGGGCCGAGGAGGTCAAGGGCAAGGCCGGTCAGAATTTCCGGGACCACCTGGACGCGGTGCGGCTGAACCGCAGGCTGACCGAGATGGTCCGCGACGTGGAGCTGCCGAAGACCCCCCAGGACCTGGAGCGCGCCCCGTACGACCGCACGGCGGTGACCGGTGTGCTGGACGTCCTGGAGATCCGCAACCCGAGCCTGCGCGAGCGGCTGCTGGCCGTCGACCCGGGCGCGGCCGAGGACGAGGCCCCGGCGCCCGCCGCGGGCATCGAGCTGGACGGTGCGGTGCTGGGCGCGGGCGAGCTCGCGCCGTGGCTCGCCGGGCACGGCGGGCAGCCGCTCGGTGTGGCCACCGTCGACACCTGGGCGCTGGGCTCCGGCGCGGTCACCGAGGTCGCGCTGGCCGCGGCGGACGGTGCGGCGGCGTGGTTCGACCCGGCCGCGATCGACGAGGGCGACGAGCAGGCGTTCGCCGCGTGGATCGCCGACGCGGACCGGCCCAAGGTCATGCACAACGCGAAGAGCGCCATGCGGGTCTTCCCCGAGCACGGCTGGCAGGTCGAGGGCGTCACGATGGACACCGCGCTGGCCGCCTATCTGGTCAAGCCCGGCCGTCGTTCCTTCGCGCTGGACGCGCTGGCGGTGGAGTACCTGGGCCGCGAGCTGACCCCCGCCGCCGCGTCCGACGGGCAGCTGGCCTTCGGCGCGGACGACCAGGCCGAGGCCGAGTCCCTGATGGCGCAGGCCCGCGCGGTCCTGGACCTGGGCGACGCGTTCACCACGCGGCTGGCGGAGGTCGGCGCGGCCGAGCTGCTGCACGGCATGGAGCTGCCGACGTCCGCGCTGCTGGCCCGTCTGGAGCGGCACGGCATCGCCGCCGACCGGGCCCATCTGGAAGGCATGGAGCAGCAGTTCGCCGGTGCGGTGCAGCAGGCGGTGAAGGAGGCGCACGCCGCGGTCGGCCGCGAGTTCAACCTCGGATCGCCCAAGCAGCTCCAGGAGGTCCTCTTCGGCGAGCTGGGCCTGCCGAAGACGAAGAAGACCAAGACCGGGTACACCACGGACGCCGACGCGCTGGCCTGGCTCGCCGCGCAGACCGAGCACGAGCTGCCGGTGATCATGCTGCGCCACCGCGAGCAGGCCAAGCTGCGGGTCACCGTCGAGGGTCTGGTCAAGACGATCGCGGCGGACGGCCGGATCCACACCACGTTCAACCAGACCGTGGCGGCGACGGGCCGGCTCTCCTCCACCGACCCCAACCTGCAGAACATCCCGGTCCGTACGGACGAGGGCCGGGCCATCCGCCGCGGCTTCGTCGTCGGCGAGGGCTTCGAGACGCTGATGACCGCCGACTACAGCCAGATCGAGCTGCGGGTGATGGCGCATCTCTCCGAGGACGAGGGCCTGATCGAGGCGTTCACCTCCGGCGAGGACCTGCACACCACGGTCGCCTCGCAGGTCTTCGGCGTCGACAAGCCGGCCGTGGACCCGGAGATGCGCCGCAAGATCAAGGCCATGAGTTACGGACTCGCGTACGGGCTCTCCGCGTTCGGCCTCTCCCAGCAGCTGAACATCGAGGCCGGCGAGGCGCGCGGTCTGATGGACACCTACTTCGAGCGGTTCGGCGGGGTGCGGGACTATCTGCACCGGGTGGTGGAGGAGGCGCGGGCCACCGGTTACACGGAGACGGCCTTCGGCCGCCGCCGTTACCTCCCCGACCTCAACAGCGACAACCGCCAGCGCCGCGAGATGGCCGAGCGGATGGCGCTCAACGCACCGATCCAGGGCACGGCCGCGGACATCGTCAAGGTGGCCATGCTCCAGGTCGACCGGGCGCTGACCGAGGCGAAGCTGAAGTCCCGGATGCTGCTCCAGGTCCATGACGAAATCGTGCTGGAGATCGCCGGGGGCGAGCGGGAGCGGGTCGAGGAGATCCTGCGCCACGAGATGTCCACGGCCGTGCAGTTGCGCGCCCCGCTGGACGTCTCGGTGGGCGTCGGCGCGGACTGGGAGTCCGCGGCGCACTGACCTGCCGGAGGTGCCGGACGGGCCCGGGGCGTGCTGCCCCCGGGCCCGTACGCGTGTCCGGACCCCGGGCTGTGCCGTCGGAACGTCACACGCCGCGCCCGTGCCCGGGGACAGTGCGGCGACCTGACAGCCACTCACCGTCCCTGACAGGCAACCGACTTGACCATGCGATCATATGACCGACTTTCGATGGACCGGTGCACTGTCGGCCGACCGGAAGGCCGGACGACGGGCCCACCGGGCATCGAGCGATCGAGCGAGGACGGGAGCGCGGTGTGAGCGGGGCTGGGGGGCAGGACGAGTCGTCCGTGTCCGATGAGGAGTGGGAGCGGTTCCTCCGCGAATCGGTGACGGGTGCGCCCGGGGCTCCCACGGAGCCGTCGGCGCGCGCCCGTGAAGTGGAGCGGCGGCAGCGGGAGCGCCCCGGGGAGCCGGAGGGCTGGCGTACGTACACTCCGGCCCGGCCCCGGCGCAGGACGGGCTGGTACGTGACCGGGCTGGTGGCTGTCGTGGCCCTCCTGGTCGTGACGCTCTTCCCGCAGCAGGTCCTCGGCTGGTTCGGCGGTGGCGACGACGGCGGGCAGGACGGGGCGCCGCAGGCCGCCGAGTCGGAGCGCCCGCGGGAGGCTCCCGGCACCGAGCCGGATCTGCGCCCCACCCTCGCCGAACCGTTCCGGGGTTCGCCCGCCGCCCGCTGGGCCGACGGAGCGGCAGGGATCACGGTGCCGCCGGCCGAGGCGACCGGCTGGATGGACACCGCCCAGGTCGAGCGGGCACTGCGCCGGAGCCGGGACTTCCTGGTGGCCGCGGGGCTCGACTCCCGGGTGCTGCGCGGTGAGCGGCCCACGAAGGCGATCGCGCTGCTGAACCCGCACCAGGAGGACGTCCAGGAGTATCTCCGTACCGCCCTGTCGTCCAAGGCGCCCAGCGGCAGGACCGACCCGCTGCTGTTGTTCAGCCGCTTCCGGCCGGAGCAGTCCCGACTGGTCGGCGACGTGGTCAGGACCCGAGGTCGGCTCACGTACCGGGAGGGGAGGAAGGGGGCGGTCGAGGTGACGGCGGACGTCACCTTCGTGTACCCGGTCACCCCGGCGGGAGACGGCGGGCGGGACGACGAGGTCGTCCGTACGATCGTGCGGCGCCAGGTGGTGATGAGCTGGGACGACCCGGCCAGGATCATCACCGAACCGGGCACGCTGACCCTCGTCTCGTACACGCTCGACCTGACCAACGGCGGCTGCTCCGCCCCGACCGGCTACTTCGTGCCGCCCTTCGGTACGGACGACGAGCAGGCCACCGACAAGGCCCGTCGCGTCGATCCGTACGACCGCAGCAAGCCGATCGACACGAGCAACGGCACGAGGGTCACGGGCGGCAACTGCGCGACCGCCACCCGCTCCTGAGGGCTGTCCCGCAATTCCTGGCGGGCGTGCGACGACAGCTACGGCACCTCGCCGCGTTGTCGGAACGTCCACATACACCCAGTATGTGGACGTCCCTCCGCCTTGCGATGCACCGCATCCGACGCCGCACGCTGTTCCACCAGGAATTGCGGGACAGCCCTCAGGGCCCCTCGCCCGGATCAGGGCTCTACGGACACGGCCTCGGCCACGGGGGCGGCCGGACGCGGTCGTCGCGTCCGCAGCCGCATCCACACCCCGTACAGCACCAGGCCCACCGCCAGGCCCGCCCCGGCGCCGAAGCAGGCGGTCGGGATGATGTCGAGCGGGGTGTCGATGTGCCCGAAGTACGCGTACCAGCGCGCGCACCGGTGGACGATGCCGAGCAGTGCGCAGACGCTCAGCAGCGCCCCCGCCGCCCACCGCCCCCGCCGGTCCAGCACCGGCACCGACAGCGGGAGCGGGCGGGCCCCGGTGGCGCGCAGCCCCGAGGCGGTGAACCGGGCGAGCACGGCCAGGGCCACCGCGGAACTGCCGTACTGCACCAGTTGGAACACCGGGAATCCGCCGACGCTCCCGTCGAGCACCGGCACCAGGCGCACACCCCACCGGTCGTGATGGGTGAAGGCGTCCCAGACGACATGCGTGGCGGCCCCGATCATCGCCGACCCCACGAACCCGACGGCCTCCCGGACCCCCCACGCACCGCGCCGTCCCCGGATGAACGCGTGCACCCGCCCCTGCCAGTCCGCCGGCAGCAGCGCCACCAGGGGTTCGCGCAGCAGCAGCCACAGCGCCACCACGGCCGCGGTGATCAGCACATCGACGGTGAATACACCCCACACCGAGTGGGTGACCTGCCCGAACTCCATGGCGCCGGGGATCGCGGTGTCCGCGTAGTACGTCATGTCGGGGGCGAATGAACCCGCGACCAGGGCCGAGGCGAACAGCCCTCCACGCGCCGTCCCGTCCCGCCGCATACCCGGCAGTACGGCGGCGGCATGACTGAGTGTGAAGGGCATGGCGGCAAGTATGCGTGAGTCGTGCGAGCCCCTCCGACCCCCGCCGTACAACTTCCCGTCGGGAACGTGAAAAACAGGTAAGAACCGGTCAGTACGCAGTGTCCCGACGGCACATGTTGCCGTAGGGTCGCCTGAGTCCTGTCGCTGGGGAGCGCGGACTGTCGACGAAGGGGAGGGGCCAGAGGTATGGCAGCGCAATTCGGTCGCCGGCTTCGCAAGGGGGCGACCACCACCGCTGTGGCCGCCGTCGCCGTGGCGGCGCTCTCCGCCTCGGGGGCCCCGGGTGCCACGCTGGTCACCGGGAGCGACGACCCGCAGGCCACCGGGTCGACACCGCCGCCCGACGACAGCGCGGCCACCGGCAACTCGCCGTACTACACGGACCTGCCGCCGCTGAACACCCCCGACAAACCCGGCACGTCCACGAATCCGCCCGTCACCGGCAGCGCGGAATCCGGCATCCCGGCCTCGATCCTGGCCGCGTACAAGAAGGCCGAGCAGACCGTCGCCGGCAGCGACGCCGCCTGCCGGCTGCCCTGGCAACTGCTCGCCGCGATCGGCAAGGTCGAGTCCGGCCAGGCCCGCGGCGGCCGGGTCGACGCGAACGGCACCACGTTCTCACCGATCCTCGGCCCGGTCCTGGACGGCCGGGGCTTCGCCATGATCAAGGACACCGACAACGGGGCGTACGACGGGGACTCGACCCACGACCGTGCCGTCGGCCCGATGCAGTTCATCCCGTCCACCTGGGCGACCTGGGGCCAGGACGGCAACGGCGACGGCCGCAAGGACCCCAACAACATCTACGACGCGGCGCTCGCCGCCGGCCGCTACCTCTGCGCCGGCTCCCGCGACCTGTCCCTCGCCGCGGACCTCGACCGGGCGGTCCTGAGCTACAACCACTCGGACGCCTATCTGCGTACCGTCCGCTCGTGGTTCGACTACTACAAGCGCGGCACCCACGAGATCCCCGACGGAACGGGCACCGTCCCGCCCGGCCTCGGCGGCGGTACGGACCGCGACCCCGGCAGGCCGAGCCCCTCGCCGTCGCCGTCCGGGCCCGGCAAGCCGGCCCCCGGCCCCTCGAAGCCGGGCGACGGCGGATCGACCGAGCCGACCCCGGAGCCGAAGCCGCCCACCGAGCCGGCCGAGACCCTCGCGGGCGTGGAGAACGCCGGTACCGGCCCGCTGACGGCCACCGCGGGCGACGCCTTCGCCGAGCGGATCAAGGTCCGGGCCAAGAACAAGCTCGGCGGCCCGCTCGCCAAGGTGTCCGTGACCTTCACCGTCGCCGGTGACACCGACGCCGCCTTCGACGGCGGGAAGAAGACGGTCACCCTCCGGACCGGCGCCGACGGCACGGTCACCGCCCCGGTCCTGAAGGCCGGCGAGAAGGCCGGGAAGTTCACGGTGCGGGCCGTCGCCACCGGCCGCTCGCTGCCCGCCGTCGGCTACCGCGCGACGGTCACCGGCCGCCCGGCCGACAAGATCGCCAGGACCGACGAGAAGGCGCTGACCACGGAGGCCGGCACCGAGTTCGCCGACACCGTCGAGGTCAAGGCCACCTACAAGGGCGCGATCGCGGCGGGTGTCGCCGTCACCGCCACCATGATCACCGACGATGAGAAGCCGGTCGAGAACGACAAGGGCCCCTACTTCAAGGACGCCGACGACAAGACGGTCCGTACCCTCACGGACCTGAAGACCGGCGCCGACGGCACCCTGAAGCTGCCCGAGATCCACGCCGACGGCACCGCGGGCACCTACAAGCTGCGCCTCACCACCGAGGGCGGCGCCACGGTCGTCATCGAGCTGAAGGTCGAGCCGGCCGCTCCCACCGGGACGCCCGACCCCACCGGGACGCCCGAACCCTCCGGAACACCCGAGCCGTCGAAGACCCCCGAACCGTCGAGGACGCCCGAGCCCTCCGGGACGCCCACCGCCTGACCCCGTTCCCCCGCGCGTCGGAGCAGCCCCTTTGCCACCACCCGGCAGAGGGGCTGTTCCACGTGTTCTCATCTCGCGCCCGCGTTGCTACGGTGCCCCAACCCTGACGACCCATCAGATCCGTGCTCTCCGGGAGGACCGGCATGCGAGCTCTCGTCGCCGCCGCCATCGGGCTCGCCGCAGCCCTCGCGCTCGTCTTCACCATCACGGCGATCGGCGCCCCGCCCGGAGAGACCTCGCCCAAGCCTCTGCTGACCACCGTCCCGGGCCCCAAGAACTAGTGCCCCGACCCGGCACTGACCACCGGAAGCAACCGAAGCCGAGGGAGGGCACCCACATGCGCCGCCGAGCCAGCCTCGTACTCCTGGCATTCGCCGTCTTCTTCGCCGCCATGTCGCCACTGCTGCGCTGGTACGCCTTCCCCAGGCTGGCGAAGATCCCGCCCAGCCAGTACCAGGAGACGGTGCTGGAGGCGAAGCCCGCCACCCTCCTCGACTACAACGACAACATGAAGGTGAAGACGGTCCCCAAGGTCACCATCGTGCAGACCCTCAAGGGGAACGTCGAGGAGTCCGAGAAGATCGAACGCAGCGCCGGCCGCGACGTCGTCGTCTGGGACGCCCTCAGCTACGTGGCCGGGCCGGACGGCAAGATGGTCTCCGAGATCCCCGAGCGCTACATCTTCGACGCCCACAGCCAGGCCCCCGTCCACGCCACCGGCGAAATGGTCGACGGCGACCCGGTCAGGCGCGACGGCATCGAGTTCAAGTGGCCCTTCCTCACCCAGAAACGCGACTACGAGTACTTCGACGCCCAGACCCGCACCAGCTCGCCCATCCACTTCAAGGGCACCCGCACCTTCCACGGCATGGACGTCTACTACTTCGAGCAGACCATCCCGTGGACCAAGGTCCCGATGCCGAAGAAGATGCCGATCAAGGGCGTCAGCCCGGAACAGATCGCGAAGACGGGCATGACCCGCTGGTACACCACCCGGCGGATGTTCTGGGTGGACCCGGTCACCGGAGCGCCGGTCAACGGCGAGGAAATTCACAAGGAGGAGCTGCGCAACGCCAAGAAGATGGGGATGCCGAAGGACACCATGACCGTGTTCGCCGGGCACGTGAAGATGCGCCCGGACTACGTCGAATCGATCGTCGACCTCGTCAAGTCCCAGCGCCTGCTGGTCCTGCTCCTCACCTCGTACCTGCCCTGGGGCTTCCTGGTCCTCGGCGCCGGACTGCTCGCCCTCGCCCTCTGGCTGGAGGCCCGCTCCCGCCGCCCGGGCCCGGCACCCGACCCCGCCCCTACGCCCGCTCCCGCCTGAGCCGTTCCCTGCTCCCGCCTGAGCCGCGCCCCGGAGGACCCGGCGGCCGGCACCGCGGCGTCGCGGGGCCGGGGCACGCGCCTCGCGGTGTTGTCGTGGATCACCGACGCTCCGCGTCGGCTCAGTCCTCCGCCCTGCGACGCACACACCCCAGCCCCGCTCCTCCACCCGCGCTGCCTACCGCCGGGCCCTCTTGGTGAACCGGGTCGCCTCCACCGTCGTCGGATCCTCCGGCCACGGGTGCTTCGGATAGCGGCCGCGCAGCTCCGCCCGTACGGCGCGGTAGCCGTCCTGCCAGAACGACGCCAGATCGGCGGTGACGGCGGCGGGGCGGCCGGCCGGGGAGAGGAGATGGACCAGGACCGGCACCCCGGCCACCCTCGGGGTCTCCCGCAGACCGAACAGCTCCTGGAGCTTCACCGCGAGCACCGGCTGCGCCCCGCCGTACTCCACCCTGATCCGGGAACCGCTCGGCACCTCGATCCGCTCCGGCGCCAGCTCGTCGAGCCGCACCGCCTCACCGGTCGCCCACGGCAGCAACCGCCGCAGCGCCTGCCCCGCGTCGATCCGGGCCAGGTCGGAACGGCGCCGGGCCCGTGACAACTCGGGCTCCAGCCACTGGCCGGTACGTTCCAGCAGCGCACCCTCCGACACGTCCGGCCAGGGCTCGCCCAGCTCACGGTGGAGGAACGCGAGCCGCTCCCGCAGCTGCCCGGTCTCGCGCGTCCAGCGCAGCAGCCCGAGCCCCTCGCGCCGCAACCCCTCGACCAGCGCCTCACGCACCGGACCGGGCGCCGGCTGCTTCAACGGACGCACCGACAGCTCCACGGCCCCCAGCCGCTCCACCCGGCGGGCCACCACGTCGCCGCCCGCCCAGCGGACCTCCTCGCCCGCGAACCGCAGATGCCCGGCGGCCGACCGCGCCGTGTCCTCGTCGATGACGGCCGCGAGCCGCACCCGCGCGGACGCCGAGTGCGCGGGCCGGTCCGCCACCGCGACCGCCAGCCACGGCGCACCGCGCAGCCCCGAACCGTCCCGCGGCTCCGCACCCGTCCCCGACGCCATCAGGAACGCCCCCTCGCCCCGCGCCCGCGCCACCCGCTCCGGGAAGGCCAGCGCGGCCACCAGGCCCACCGCCGCGTCGTCCGGCCCGGAGCCCCCGCCCGCGTCCGCGACGAAGGAGGACAGCCGCCGCACCTCCTGCCGCCAACGCCCCGCGTACCCGTCACCGCCCCGCCGCGCGGCGCGCAACGCGGCCGCCAGATCGTCCCCGTACTCCCTCGGCGGCTCCTCGCTCAGCAGCGCCACGACCTCGGCCGCCTGCCGGCCGCCCACCTCGGCGGCCCCGTCCAGCAACGCCCGCGCCAGCCGGGGATGCAGGCCCAGCCGCGACATCCGGGTGCCCCGGCCGGTCACCCTCCCCTCCGCGTCCACCGCGCCGACCGCCGTCAGCACCTCGCGCGCCGCACCCATCGCACCCGCGGGCGGCGGGTCGAGCAGCGCCAGCCCCGACGCCCCCGGATCGCCCCAGCACGCCGCCTGCAACGCGAACGCCGCCAGGTCCGCGACCTTGATCTCCGGGGACGGGAACCGGGCGAGCCTGCCGTCCTCCGCCTGCGCCCAGCACCGGTACACCGCCCCGGGCGCCTCCCGCCCGGCCCGGCCCGCCCGCTGCCTTCCGGCCGCCAGCGAGGCCCGCACCGTCGTCAGCGCGCTCAGCCCCCGGGCGTGATCGGTACGCGGCTCCCTGGCCAGCCCCGAGTCCACCACCACCCGCACCCCGGGCACCGTGAGGGACGACTCCGCGACCGAGGTCGCCAGCACCACCCGGCGCCCCCCGCCGGACGACCCGGCCAGCACCGCGTCCTGCACCGCCGCCGGAGCCCGCCCGTGCACCTGGAGCACCTCGGCGGCCACCCCGGTCAGCTGCCCCGCCACCCGGCCGATCTCGCCGACCCCCGGCAGAAAACACAACACGTCCCCGTCCCGCTCCGCGAGCGCCCGGCGCACCGTCGCGGCCACATGCGTCAGCAGCGCCGGATCGACCCTCATCCCGTGCGGCGGCCGCACCGGCGAGGCGGGCGGCGCCCAGACCACCTCCACCGGATGCGAGACACCCTCCGCCTCGACCACCGGGGCATCGCCCAGCAGCCGGGCCCAGCCCTGCGCGTCCGTCGTCGCGGACGCGGCGACCAGCCGCAGATCGGGCCGGATCGCCTCCCGCACGTCCAGCAGGAACGCCGCGACCGTGTCCGCGTCCAGATGGCGCTCGTGGCACTCGTCGATGATCACCGCGTCGACCCCGGCCAGCTCCTGGTCGCGCTGGAGCCGCTGGAGCAGCACACCGGTGGTCACCACCTCCACCACCGTGTCGCGCCCCACCACCCGCTCCCCGCGGACCGTGAACCCCACCCGGCCTCCGGCCCGCTCCCCGATGAGCCACGCCATCCGCCGCGCCGCCGCCCGCGCCGCGATCCGCCGCGGCTCCGCGACCACCACCCGGCGCACCGGACCGCCACCGGTCAGACCGGCCAGGACCAGCGGTACGAGGGTCGTCTTGCCGGTGCCGGGCGGCGCGCACAGCACCGCGACACCGCGCTCGTCGAGCGCCCGCTCCAGGTCGGGCACAGCGGTGCGTACGGGCAACTGGTCCAGGGCGTCGGTACGGATCACGCCCCCAGTCTCGTACGACCCGGCCCCGTGCCGGAGCGCCGGTGCCGCGCGACCGGTCCCGTCAGCCCCGTTCGCAGACGAAGACCGCCGTGCCGGGGATCAGGTTTCCGCGCAGGGGGGACCAGCCGCCCCACTCCTGGTGGTTCCAGGCCGGCCACTCCGGTTCGACGAGGTCGACCAGCCGGAAGCCGCCGGCCACCACGTCCCGCACCCGGTCGCCGAGCGTCCGGTGGTGCTCGACGTACACGGCCTCGCCCCGCTCGTCCTGCTCGACATAGGGAGTGCGGTCGAAGTAGGAGGCCGCGACCGACAGGCCCTCGGGCCCCGGCTCGTCCGGGAACGCCCAGCGCACCGGATGCGTCACCGAGAAGACCCAGCGGCCCCCGGGACGCAGCACCCGGTGCACCTCGCGGAACACCTGCACGGGGTCGGCGACGAACGGCACCGCGCCGTAGGCGGAGCACGCCAGATCGAAGGAGCCGTCCCGGAACGGCAGCACCCCGGCGTCCGCCTCGACCAGCCGGACCGCCGGCGCGTCGCCGCCGCCGATCCGCAACGCGTGCTGCAACTGCCGGTGCGAGAGGTCCAGCGCCACCGGCCGGGCCCCCTGCGCGGCGAGCCAGCGCGAGCACTGCGCGGCGCCCGCGCCGATCTCCAGGACGTCCAGGCCGCGCAGCGACCCGGCGGGGCCCAGCAGACCGGCCTCCGCCTCGTCGAGCCCTTCCGGCCCCCAGACGAAGCGGTCGTCGCCGAGGAAGGCGCCGTGGTCGCTCTGGTACTCGTCGGCGTTCCGGTCCCACCAGCCGCGACTGGCCCGGCTGCTCTCGGCCTCCGACGCGCCGCGGCGGGTCGCTTCGGGTTCGGCCGGGTAGATCTCTTGGCTCATCGTGTCCGTCGTTGTAGTTTGCCTTCACCCCGCCGCACGCGGTACGTACCTGGGGGTACCTGTGAGTACGGCTCCCGTGCCCGTGGGTTTGTCTCCTGGGGCCGATCTGGCCTCGGGGAACACGAGTTGTGCCGGATATGAGCCGTTGCGCCCCCGGTGTGCGCCTTCGCGCATTGACCGTGCCCGGCTGCCCCCGTATGCTACAAGTTGCGCTGCGAGCCTGCGCGCCTCAGACCTAGCAGGCCGCGCTCGCATCTGTTGTATGTCCCCTCGGTTCACGAGGCGCCTCCCGTCCGGCGGGTTCGGTGCTTCCCGAGCTGTCCGGCTTCTGCAGAGGTGATACGGGCTCCCGGCGTAGCAGTACCTACGACTCACTGTCCGTACCGGAGCCCTTTCCCACATGACGAGCAGCACCGAGACCACCGCCACCACCCCGCAGGTAGCGGTCAACGACATCGGTAACGAGGAAGCCTTCCTCGCCGCGATCGACGAGACGATCAAGTACTTCAACGACGGCGACATCGTCGACGGCGTCATCGTGAAGGTCGACCGGGACGAGGTCCTGCTCGACATCGGTTACAAGACCGAAGGCGTCATCCCCTCCCGCGAGCTTTCGATCAAGCACGACGTCGACCCGAACGAGGTCGTCAAGGTCGGCGACGAGATCGAGGCCCTGGTTCTCCAGAAGGAGGACAAGGAAGGCCGCCTCATCCTGTCCAAGAAGCGCGCTCAGTACGAGCGTGCCTGGGGCACGATCGAGAAGATCAAGGAAGAGGACGGCATCGTCACCGGTACCGTCATCGAGGTCGTCAAGGGTGGTCTCATCCTCGACATCGGCCTCCGTGGCTTCCTGCCGGCCTCCCTCGTCGAGATGCGCCGTGTCCGCGACCTCCAGCCCTACGTGGGCAAGGAGCTCGAGGCCAAGATCATCGAGCTGGACAAGAACCGCAACAACGTGGTCCTGTCCCGCCGTGCCTGGCTGGAGCAGACCCAGTCCGAGGTTCGCCAGACGTTCCTCACGACCCTGCAGAAGGGCCAGGTCCGCTCCGGCGTCGTCTCCTCGATCGTCAACTTCGGTGCGTTCGTGGACCTCGGCGGCGTCGACGGTCTCGTGCACGTCTCCGAGCTGTCCTGGAAGCACATCGACCACCCCTCCGAGGTTGTCGAGGTCGGCCAGGAAGTCACCGTCGAGGTTCTCGACGTCGACATGGACCGCGAGCGCGTCTCCCTGTCGCTCAAGGCGACGCAGGAAGACCCGTGGCAGCAGTTCGCCCGTACGCACCAGATCGGGCAGGTCGTTCCCGGTAAGGTCACCAAGCTCGTTCCGTTCGGTGCGTTCGTGCGCGTCGACGAGGGCATCGAGGGCCTGGTCCACATCTCCGAGCTGGCCGAGCGCCACGTGGAGATCCCGGAGCAGGTCGTCCAGGTCAACGACGAGATCTTCGTCAAGGTCATCGACATCGACCTTGAGCGTCGTCGCATCAGCCTCTCGCTGAAGCAGGCCAACGAGTCCTTCGGTGCCGACCCGGCGTCGGTCGAGTTCGACCCGACCCTGTACGGCATGGCCGCGTCCTACGACGACCAGGGCAACTACATCTACCCCGAGGGCTTCGACCCCGAGACCAACGACTGGCTCGAGGGCTACGAGACCCAGCGCGAGGCGTGGGAGACGCAGTACGCCGAGGCGCAGCAGCGCTTCGAGCAGCACCAGGCCCAGGTCATCAAGTCCCGCGAGGCCGACGAGGCCGCTGCTGCCGAGGGCGCTGCCGCCCCGGCCGGTGGCGCCCCGGCTGCCTCCGGCGGCAGCGGTGGCGGCTCGTACTCCTCGGAGTCCGCGGACAACTCCGGCGCCCTGGCGTCGGACGAGGCCCTGGCTGCCCTGCGCGAGAAGCTGGCGGGCGGCCAGAGCTGACGCTCTGCACCCCCTCCGGCCGGTGATCGACCGCAGTAGCTGAAAAGTGAGGCCCGCTCCCTTAGGGGAGCGGGCCTCACTCGTTTCCACGACCGTCCACGCCCGCCGTTACGGCGTGACGGTGATGTTGGTCAGTCCCTTGCCGCCGGTCACCGTGTTGCTGCTGTGCACGGTCGTCGGGCAGTCGGTGCCGTAGTTGGTGACGTTGACGGCGAGCTGCTTGTCGCCCTTGGCGCCGGTCAGGTCCGAGGTGTTGCCGCGGAAGACGGTGCCGCAGCCCCAGCCGCTCTGCTGGGTGTGGGTCTCGTAGCCGTTGTTGCTCGTACGGGAGCCCTTGTTGCCCTCGACCAGGACGTCATTGCCCTTCACGTCGACCCAGGAGTCGTCGTAGTTGGCTCCGGTCAGCCCGCTGCCGTCGAAGGTGTTGCCGATGATCCTCGCCCCGGTGGTGCCTTCCTTGATGTCGACGTTCTCGCCGCCGACCCCCGGGCCGATCGTGTTCCGCAGGATCTGGACCCCGTCGCTCCGGTCGGAGAGATCGCCGGCCGTGCCGACGTAGACGCCCTCGCCCATGCCCCGGCCGTCGTGCCCGGTGTCGTAGATCCGCGAGTCCTTGATGACGCCGTTCCTGCTGGACCTGCGGAAGTGGACGCCCTCCATGTCCAGGTCGTGCACGGTCACCGAATCGATGACGACGCCGGTGGCGGTGTCGGCCATGATGCCCTTCTGGCCGCCGGTGACGGTGATGCCCTTGACGGTCCAGTAGGAGGCGCCGTCGATGTGCAGTCCGTAGCCCCCGCCGGCCGTGAGGACCGCCCCGGCCGAGCCGGTGAGGGTGATCCGGGCGGAGGCGGTGCCGGGGACGGTCGCCTTGAAGTTGCCGGTGTACGTGCCGTCGGCGAGCCGGATGGTGTCGCCCGGGGCCGCGGCGGTGAGGGCGGACTTGAGCTGCGCGGCGGTGCTCACGTCGATGACCGTTGCCGCGCCGGCCGTGGTGGCGGAGGCGAGGGCGAGTCCGCCGGTGGCGAGCGCGGTCGCCAGCAGGGCCGGGAGCGGAGTGCGGGTGCGCATGGGGGGTGCCTTCCCGTCGAAGGGGTTCGAGGTTCTCGTACATGAATGTGGGGCGAGTCTCTGAACGCTCTGCCCAGTGACGGTAGGGACGGGGTGCGGCCCTGTCAATGTCTGGACCAATGCCTCGGGAGGGCGGACCGGTGAACCGGGTGAACCGGGGAACGCCTGTGTGGTGCACGGGAAACTGACGGTCCGTTGCCCTCCGTGCGCGGCCCCGGGGTCCGGCCCGCTGTCATGAACTCGGCGTCCCCGGCGCTGTGTTCACCGACGTGAACGTCAACGCCGCTGTCCCGGACGGGAGGGCGTACGCCCGCCACCGGCTCCCGCCCTGCGGGCGGCCCCGGGGTTCTCGCACCGGATCCGGCATGAACCGGCGGGTGAAAGGGCACAGTCCGGGAATGCATGTGCCCCGCCGGGCGTTCTTCTCCAGGAACACGAGGAGGAGCGGTAACCGTGCCTGATCCGCAGAGTTTGTACGAATGGGAGCCGAAGGGCCTGGCCGTCGTCGACATGGCGCTCGCCCAGGAGTCGGCCGGCCTGGTCATGCTCTACCACTTCGACGGATACATCGACGCGGGCGAGACCGGCGAGCAGATCGTGGACGGTCTGCTCGAAACGCTGCCGCACCAGGTCGTGGCCAGCTTCGACCACGACCGTCTGGTCGACTACCGCGCCCGCCGCCCGCTGCTCACCTTCCGGCGCGACCGCTGGGCCGCCTACGAGACCCCGACGCTCGACGTCAGGGTCGTGCAGGACGCCACCGGGGCGCCGTTCCTGCTGCTGTCCGGGCCCGAGCCCGACGTGGAGTGGGAGCGCTTCGCCGCCGCCGTCGAGCAGATCGTCGAGCGCCTCGGCGTCCGCCTCGCGGTGAACTTCCACGGCATCCCGATGGGCGTCCCGCACACCCGCCCCGTCGGCATCACCCCGCACGGCAACCGCACGGACCTCATGCCCGGCCACCGCAGCCCGTTCGACGAGGCGCAGGTGCCCGGCTCCGCCGAGGCCCTGGTGGAGTACCGGCTGATGGAGGCCGGACACGACGTCCTCGGCGTGGCCGCCCACGTCCCGCACTACGTCGCGCGCTCCGCGTACCCGGACGCCGCGCTCACCGCGCTGGAGTCGATCACGGCCGCGACCGGACTGGTCCTGCCGAGCCTCGCCCATGCGCTGCGCACCGAGGCGCACCGCACCCAGACCGAGATCGACCGGCAGATCGACCAGGGCGACGAGGAGCTCGTCTCGCTCGTCGAGGGCCTTGAGCACCAGTACGACGCGGTCGCCGGATCCGAGACCCGGGGCAACCTGGTGGCCGAGCCCGTGGACCTGCCGTCCGCCGACGAGATCGGCCTCGAATTCGAGCGGTTCCTCGCGGAGCGCGAGGGGGACGTCTGACCATCCCCGCCGGTCACCCCCGCGTACTAGGCTGCCGGGCATGCTGAAAGTGGGCCTGACCGGTGGGATCGGCGCCGGCAAGAGTGAAGTGTCACGACTGCTCGTCGGATACGGGGCCGTGCTGATCGACGCGGACCGGATCGCCCGGGAGGTCGTCGAGCCGGGGACACCGGGGCTCGCGGCCGTCGTCGACGCGTTCGGCGCGGGCATCCTCACCACCGACGGCACACTGGACCGGCCGAAGCTCGGTTCGATCGTCTTCTCCGACGCCGACCGGCTCGCCACCCTCAACGCGATCGTGCACCCCCTGGTCGGCGCCCGCTCCGCCGAGCTGGAACGGGTCGCGGGCCCCGACTCGGTCGTCGTCCACGACGTCCCCCTCCTCACCGAGAACGGCCTGGCGCCGCTCTATGACCTGGTGGTCGTCGTGGACGCGAGCCCCGGGACCCAGCTCGACCGGCTCGTACGGCTGCGCGGCATGACCGAGCCCGAGGCCCGCGCCCGGATGGCCGCCCAGGCCACCCGCGAGCAGCGCAGGGCCGTGGCCGACCTGATCATCGACAACGACGGACCGCTGGAGAACCTGGAACCGCAGGTCCGCAAGGTCTGGTCGGAGCTGGCCGGGCGGGCCGCCGCGGCCGGCTGACCCCGGCACCGGCCGGGACCGGAATACCGGACCTCGGCCGGACGTTGAGGAGCCGGTGGTGGGTCGAGCACCCGGCGACGAACGGAAGGACGAGACCGTGCCCGAGAGGACCCCGGAGACCGACGTCATCGACTTCCGCGCGGCCGAACACCTGCTGGCCGCGCGCGACCCCCGGGGCGCGGTGAAACTGCTGGATTCGGTGATCGCGGCCCATCCGGAGAACACCGCGGCCCGGCTGCTGCGCGCCCGCGCGTTCTTCGCCGCCGCTCAGCTGCGTCCCGCCGAGCTCGAATTCGAACTCGTCCTGGAGCGCGAACCGGACAACGCCTTCGCGCACTTCGCGCTGGCCCGCACCTTCGAGCGCTCCGGCCGCACGGACCGGGCCGCCCGCCACTTCCGGCTGGCGGCCGCGCTCGACCCGAACCCGGAGTATCTGAAGGCCGCCCGCTTCCCGACCCAGGACTGACGCCCGGCCCAGGACCGACGCCCGGCTCCGGACTGGCACCCGGCGCCGGGTCGCGCCCCCGGGGGCGCTTCAGTGCCCGTACCTGCCGCGACCGCCGTGGTCGGGTTCGTACGGCGGGACATCGCGGCCGGGCTGGTAGTGCGGGCCCTGGTGGATGTGGTGGACGATCACCGTCAGATCCACCAGGACCAGCAGGAGCAGCAGGCCGCAGGCGGCGGCCCAGCCCGGCCGGTCGGTCAGTGTGAAGGCGGCCAGGCCGAAGACGGCCCAGGCCAGCCCCCATAGACTCAGCCAGAGCCGCAGCCGCAGTGGACTGCGGGCAGTCGTCGGTTCATTGCCGGTACGCATGGCGATCGCCTCTTCTACCAGCATGGACCCGCGACGGCGTTTGTGGGACATGTGACGTCGGACTGAGGAGATCGTGCGTGAATGGCACAGCGTGGGAGGGCCGCACCGGCCGCAGGTCGAGGGTCCGGGGCTGTCTGCTGGGCGGGGCGATCGGGGACGCCCTGGGGAACCCGGTGGAGTTCCTGTCCCTGGCCGGTATCCGCCGGGCACACGGTGCGCACGGCGTACAGGGGCTTCTCCCGGACGAGGAAGGGGTCGCCGGCCGGGTCACGGACGACACACAGATGACCCTGTTCACGGCCGAGGGGCTGATCAGGGCCCATGCCCGGGCGGCGTCGAAGGGGATCGGCGGTGCCGAGACCGCGCTCGTACGGAACGCCTACCTCCGCTGGCTGGACACCCAGAACCACCCCGCGCCGCCCTTCGCGGGCGGTGACAACCCGATACGGACCGGCTGGCTCCGGCAGCAGCCCTGGCTCTACGCCCGCCGGGCCCCCGGCAACGCCTGCCTGACCGGGCTCGCCACCGGCCACCTCCCCGAACCGACACGCCGGCTCGGGGAGCCCGGACCCGTCAACACCGGGTCCAAGGGATGCGGCACGGTGATGCGGTCCGCCCCCTTCGGCCTGCTGGGCCAGGACCCCGAGTCGGGCTTCCGGCTCGCGTACTGGTGCGCGCAGCTCACCCACGGCCATCCGACCGGCGCGTACGCGGCCGGGGCCCTCGCCGCGATCGTCGTACACCTCCTGGAGGGCGACTCGACGGCCGGCGCCGTGCTGAGGGCGATGGAGCTGCTGCGCCACCACCCCGGGCACGAGGAGACCACGGCGGCGCTGCGGGCCGCCGTGGAGCTGGCCGCGGAGGGTGCGCCGACCGGCGAGAAGGTGGAGACGCTGGGGGCGGGCTGGGTCGCCGAGGAGGCCCTCGCCATCGCCGTGTACTGCGCCCTGGTGCTGCCCGGCGCCGACCAGGTGGCCCCGGCCCTGCTGCTCTCGGTCAACCACTCGGGCGACAGCGACTCCACGGGGGCGATCTGCGGCAACCTGCTCGGCGCACGCCACGGGGACGTACACCTTCCGCCGTCCTGGCTGGTGTCGATCGAGGGCCGCGCGGTGATCACCGAGGTGGCCGACGATCTCTGCCTGGAGGCCGAGCACGCGGTCGCCTGGCCGGACGGGCGATACCCGGCGTGCTGACGGGCGGTGGGACCACCGGCCGTCGGCACGCCGGACCCTGACGACACGTCAGTCGGTCAGCAGCCTGGCGCGCAGGGCGGCCACCGTCGCGTCGTCGACCTTCAGACCCTCGCGCACGTAGGTGTCGAAGTCGCCGTAGATGTGGTTCACCTCGTCGAACGCCGCGCGCAGCCAGCTCAGTTCGACGGCCTTCGGGTTGCCCAGGTAGTCGTTGCTGGCGAGGAAGTCCGCCTCGACGGTCTCGCGCGGGACGCCGAGCAGGGTGAGCAGCACGGCCGTGCTCCAGCCGGTGCGGTCCTTGCCCGAGCTGCAGTGGAAGACCGTCGCGCCGGAGTCGTTCGTCGCGACGGCCGTGAGCAGGTCGCGGAAGGCGTAGTCGGCGCCCACGAAGTTGACCATGAACGGGTAGCCGATGGACTGGCCGAGGTCGGACGAGCCGGAGAACAGCCCCGCGGCTATGGCCTCGGCCAGGGTCATCAGCGCCGAGTCGTGGAAGCGGATGCCGTGGCTGAGCGACACCACGTCGGCGACCTGGTACTTCACACCGGCGGGCACCCGGTCCGGGTCGTCGTGCCGCTCCACCGCGTTGCGCAGGTCCACATCGAGGGTGAGCCGCTGGGAGACCAGGCGCTGCTGCTCGGCGTCGGTGAGCTTGTTGATCTTGTTGGAGCGGTAGACCAGCCCCGGGCGGACCCAGCGGCCGTCGGTGGTGCGGTAGCCGCCGATGTCCCGGAAGTTGCGGGCGGACTCGATCCCGAGCGAGCGTTCGGCGACGACCAGCGGGGAGCCGCTGTCCGGCACCAGCCGGAAGTACCAGCGCCCGGCCTCGGCGAGGGTTCCGGCGGGGACGGTCAGCGAACCGGTGCCGGGGGCGGTGCCCACCGGGGTGCCGGTGGTCGCGTCGGGGGAGGTGACGGCGGTGACGGTCACCGAACCGGCGGCGGAGGACCAGGAGAGCGTGTAGCCGCCGTCGGCGGCGCGCTTGGCGGTGGCCGCGGTGAACGGCACCGCGGCGGCCCGGGTGCCGGCCTCGGCGCTCGCCGCGGGTGCGCCGGCGGGCGTGGCGGCGAGGGCCGGCGGTACGAGGACCGTACCGGCGAGCAGGGCGGCCGCGACGGCTGCCTGGATGATGCGGTGCGTGCGCATGGTGCTCCTTGTCTGCATCCCTGTCAGGGGGGTGGGGGGTGTCAGGAGGCGGGGACGGCGGTGCACGGCGTGGTGCCGCAGACATTGATGACACGGCCGGTGGTCAGGAAGGTGGCCTTCTGCTGACGCGCGGCCGACGAGTTGCGGGGGTCCGAGTGCGGGTCGTGGCCGTACTGCGGCCCGGTGGGCGGGGTGTTGGTGAGCGGCGGGGTGGGAGTACCGCTGTCCCACACCGTCATCGCGGAGCCCCGGTAGGGCAGTTGGGCCCGGGGGACGGTACCGATGCCCCAGTACGGGACGGTGTCCGGGCTGCGGCCCGGTGCCAGTGCGGGGGCGATCAGCCGGGCGCCGAGGGTGCGCGCCTCCACGTCGGCCGCCGCGTTCGCGACCTGGTGGTCCCCGTACGCGATGTGCATCAGCACCTGATGACGGTCGGTGAGGTGGCTCGCGTACCCGTTGGTCTCACCGCGGTCCCACACCATCTGCAACAGCTGGAGGACGATCTGCTGGCGCAGCTTGTCCGGGTAGGAGGTGTCCAGGACCTGCTGGAACGGGGCGAAGTCGGCGCTGCGGTTGAGAAGCAGGCCGTAGTTCATGCCGGTGACGCCGAGGACCCCGCGCCGGATGTCGGGCGAGGCGGCCACCAGCGCGCCGCCGAGGATTCCGCCCTGGCTGTTCCCGTCGTAGCCGATGCCGTGCCGGGTGTCGACGAGCGGCCGGCCGGCCGCGTCGCGGAAGGCCGGGTCGCTGCTCAGCCCGCCGGCGTGGATCAGGGCGCGGGCGAGGAAGAGGGCGTTCAGCATGCCCTGTTCGCTGCGCTCGGGGACGGCGGGAAAGAGGTTCGGGTCGGCGAGCGCGCCGAGCACCACGGGGATGTCCTCCTCGGCCATCCCGATCCAGTCCGTCGCGCAGAACGTGAAGTTGTGCTCCGCCGCCATCGCCTTGACATTGCCGGCGCCGACCTCGGAACGGCGGCCGAGGAGGCCGTGACCGTAGAGGGCGGGGTGCGAGGCGGTACGGAAGGCGGAGCGCGGAATCTCGCAGCGGAACGTGGCGGGCGGGGTGTCGAGCGGGAGCCGCCGGGGCAGGCCGTCGCGACCGCGGCGCAGTACGGAGCCGGGCGGGCCGCCGGGCAGGTTCAGATAGCTGGGCACGTCGATCCGGCCGGTCACCTCGCGGGCGATCCGGGGGTCCTGCTCGGCCGTGAAGTCGGTGACCTGGGTGACGGCGAACCCGGGGGAGCGGCCGCCGAGCCGGCGGAACGCGTCGTCGCGGATGGTGAAGAGGTCACCGGTGAGACCGCGGGTGCTCGCGACGGTGAAGTCCCAGGCCAGATACAGCCCTTCGGACCGCACCCCGGCCCTGTGCAGCGCCTTGAGGGCCGGGTGGAGCCGGCGCTGCCGGGCGTGCAGCGGATGCCCGCCGGGCAGTGGCCTCCCGATGACGGCGGCGAACGGACCGGCGGCCGCGATGGTGCGCCCCGCCCCGTCCTTGAGGTTCCGCAGGGCGACGGCGTAGTGGTGGCCTTCGCGGAAGTTGCGCGCGGGATGGATCAGCAGGGCCCGTCGTGCGGGGTCGGTGGCGTTGGCGTCCGGCTCCGCCCAGTACGGCCACCGCTCGCCGGTCCGGGTGTCCAGCAGTACGACCGGGGCGTCCGGGGCCAGGGAGCGGCCGATGTCGGTGATCGGGGCCGCACCGGTCGCCGCCGGGTCGAGCCCGGGGACGTGCGCGATCAGCGTCGAGCCGGGGGAGAAGCCGTCGGACCGGTTCCAGGCCGTCGGGTCGATGGGCAGGCCGGCCGCGGCGCGCGGCAGGACGCCGGCGCCGAAGGCCACCCGGCGGCCGGTGTCGGTGGCCGGGTCGGGCCGGGTGTACCAGTCGTTCGGGAACGGCAGCAGGCACTCGACGGGTGCCAGCGGGTCGCAGCCCGGCCCGGACGGCCCGGCGGCGTGGGCCGGCCGGGCGTCCGGGGCGAGCAGGGCGGCGGCGCCGAGCGCCGCCGCCAGCAGCCCGCGCAGCAGGCGATGGAGCAACTTCGGTCAGCTCCCCTGGAGATGCGCGCCGATGATGGCCGCGTAGTTCTCCTCACCCCTGCGGTTGGGGTGCAGCGGGGCGGCTGCCGCGGTCGGCACGTAGCCCTCGACCCACTTGTCCGACGGGGCCTGGCAGGAGTCGTGGCCCTTGCTGGGCGTGGCCAGGTCGATGTACTCGGCCCCGTGCGCGGCGCTCTGCTCGGCGATCGCCGAGTTCATCCGGTCGACGCTGCCCTGCAGGAAGTCCGCGTCCACCGGCAGCACCGGCTGCAGCGGCCAGCAGCCGCCGGGCTTGATGTACAGCCCGTACCCCGTGACGATCACCCGGGCCTGCGGGGAACGCTGGTGGATCGAGTCCAGTACGACGCCCAGCTTCGGCGCGAACTCCGCGATGCGCTGTCCCACCTGGTCCACGCCGCCCTCGTTGTACTTCTCCTTGCACGGGGTGGCGTTCGGGTCGAGGGTGGTGCACTTCTGCGCGATGCCGACCAGCCCGGCGTCGTTGCCGCCGATGGTCAGCGTCACCAGGTCGGTGTCCGGGCGCAGCGCGTCGAACTGGGGCGGCGCCGAGCCCATCGGGATGTCGAGCAGCGACAGCGACTGCTTCTCCGTCATGTGCTTGGAGGCGGCGCCGCTGCATGTGACGTCGGTCAGCGAGGCGCCGAGGCGATCGGCCAGTTCGTGCGCGTAGTTGTGCGTCGAACGTCCGCAGGGCAGCGGCCCCGTGATGTCGGGGATGAGCGGCCCCGAGGCCATGGAGTCGCCGAGCGCGACATAGGATGTGGCGCCGTCCGTACCGGCGGCGGATGCCGGTACCGCACCGGTCCCCACGGCCAGACCGGCCAGGGCGAGCGCGCCCATGACGGTCCTGGCGGAACGACAGATGCCCTTTTTCTGCGGCATGTTCACGAAATCCTCCGACGGTGGGGGGCGGGAACGTGGCATGGCGTGTGACGCCGGTCATCATGCAGACTCAACTGCCGTCGTTTAACTGGTGGGTAACGCAGACTTCTGCGGGGGAACTTGTGACGCGTGACAATCGGCCGCTCGTCATCACGGGCGGACACGGCGTCCCGGGCGGGCCGGGGGGCCGGCCGCTGTCCATCGCCGGACGTCCGGTGGCCGCGCAGCTGCGTGCCCGGGTTCCGGCCCTGACCGGCCGTGTCGTGGCCCGGCTGCTGGCCGATCTGCCGGTCTACGCGGATCTGCCGCACGAGGAGATCTCCGGCGACATAGCCGACATCGTCCAGCACAATCTGCGGCTCTTCGCCGACGTCGTCGAGCACCGCCGCCCCGCCACGGACGCCGAACTCGCCCAGCAGCGCGACTCGGCGGCCCAGCGCGCCGAGGAGGGCGTGCCGCTGGACGCGATCCTCACCGCCTACCAGGTCGGCACCGCGATGTGCTGGCAGGAGGCCGCGAAGGGGGCGCTGCCCGGCGATCTCGCCACCGTCCTGGAGATCATGGACCGCATCATGGTCCTTCAGCAGCAGCTGACCTCCGCCGTCAGCAGCGCGTACCTGGAGGCCCGGCAGATCCTCGACAGCCAGGACCACGGCGGCCGGCACGCCCTGATGGCCGCCCTGCTGACCGGTGAACCCCTGGACCGTTTCACCCACCGCACCGGACTGCGCCCGGCCGCCCGCTACCTCACGATGACGCTCGCACTCGCCCCGCACCCCGACGAGCTGAACCAGTTACCCGGGCCCGGCGCGGGCGTCGCGGCCCGGCGCAAGATCCGCCGGGTCCGCACCGCCCTGGACCACTTCGCCGGTACGCCGGTGCTCACCGCCCTCGACGCCTCCGGTGGCACGGTGCTGCTGCCCGCCGCCGAGCCGCCGCCGTGGCTCGGGCCGGGCGGTCTGTGTGCGCTGATCGAGGAGGCGACCCGCGCCGCCGGTGTCCCCATCACGGCCGCCGCGGAGACCGCCGAACCGGAGGCGGTGCCGGCCGCGGTGGCCCGTAACGCCGAGATCGTCGATCTGATCACCCGTACGGGCCGGCCGCCCGGCCTGTACCGGCTGGCCGACGTACTGCTCGAATACCAGCTCAGCCGGCCCAGCGAGGCCCTGCAGGGGCTCGCGCAGCTGCTGCGCCCGCTGGAGGCGAAGCCGGAGCTGCTGCGCACCCTGGAGACATACCTCGAACTGGGCCTGGACCGGCGGGCCACCGCGGCCGCCCTGCACATCCACCCCAACACCGTCGACTACCGCATCCGCCGCATCGACCGGCTGACCGGCCTCTCCCCGGCCCGCCCGGCCGACCTCCAGCACATCAGCGCGGCACTGGTGGCCCGTCGCTCGGTGTGAGCCGGCGCGGGGCGAGCCGGCGCGGGACGGTGCGGGGCGGGATGACCGGAACTGCGGTCAACTGCCGTTCGTTCCCACGGGCATGAGCGGACAACTGGTGCGTGAAGGGTATTCGGGGACGGGCCCCGGCGAGATCACACCGGACGGTTGCGCGGTCGAGCTGTACAGACGGCTCGCCGTCGGCGACGAACCGGACGTGATCGCGGCGGCGGTGCCCGCCGGGGCGACCATTCTGGAACTGGGCTGCGGCGCGGGCCGGGTGACACATCCGCTGGTCGGGCGCGGCTTCGAGGTCACCGCCGTGGACGAGTCGGCGCAGATGCTGGAGCAGATCCGGGGCGCCCGCACCGTGCGCAGCCCCATCGAGTCGCTGGACCTCGGCGAGCAGCGGTTCGACGTGGTGATGCTGGCGTCGTTCCTGGTGCACGCGAGCGAGCACCGGGTACGTGACGGGATGCTGCGGACGTGCCGCAAGCACGTCAAGGACGGCGGCGTCGTGCTCATCCAGCGCGAGGGCGCCGACTACCACACCGATCTGCCGCGGGAGAGGACCCATCCGGCCGGATACACCGTACGGATCGTCTCGGCGGAGCCCGTGGGGGACGGGGTGGCCTCGGTGCATGCCGAGTACGTCTTCGACGACGCGCGATGGACCCAGACGTTCCGGTCGCGGGAGCTGTCGAAGGAACAGTTCGAGGGGCACCTGGAGGCGGCGGGCCTGTCCGTCGACCGGTATCTCACGGACGACGGGACATGGGTGCGCGCCGTGCCGGAGCGGCCTCGGAACGGGTGAGGCCCGCGGCCCGTGAGCGTCGGCTTCCGGTACCGCGGACGGCGAGGCGTGGCGGACGGGGCCGGCCGGTCAGTGGACCGTGCTGTAGCTGCGCCACGGCAGGGCGGAGGCCGCGTTGACATCGGTGAACGACTTCGCGAGGTACGTCGTGCCCGGCCCGGTGCAGTTGCGGGTGCGGTACAGAATGATGTCGACCAGGGTGCCGTTGCTCACCACCTTGGCGCCCGAGGGGGCGAGTCGGTGGCAGCCCTTCACGGGCGGGCTGTTCACCGTGATCTCGACATCGCGCTCCGTCGTGTAGGCGATCGGTCCGACCGCGGTCCGGCCGAGGCCGGAACAGCCGGTGACGGTGAGGGTCAGGAGCGCGGTCCCGGCTGCGATGCCGAGACGGCGGCGTCGGTGAGCGATCACGGGCATGGGTGGGGTCCTCGTCTGTCTCGTCCGGCTCGTTGCACCGGCACTGGCGCTGCGTATGCCACGGGGTACGCACGGATGGCCACGCGGCGCGTACCCGCTAGGTGCTGACGCTGGTCACCCTGCCCACTCCCCGGCGCCCCGGCATCCGGTGCGCGGCCGGGCGGGGGACGGGCAGGAGGGCGAGGGCCCGATCCGTGTTCATATCGATTGATATTGGGCATACCGTGGTAATAGCGACTGATTCATGCGGCCCGTGCGACCCGCACGCCCCTGCGCGACCCGTATGTCGCGCACGACTCGCAGGGATCGGGAGTGTCAGGCAGTCCTTCCGGCTTTCAGGGGGCCGTCATGGTCCAGGAGCTCGTGATCGCGATAGTGGCGGCGGCATCGGCGGCCGCGCTGTACACGGCGGCGGCGGCCAAGATCGTCAAGCAGTACGAGCGTGGCGTGGTGCTGCGACTCGGCAGGCTCCGTGACGACGTGCGAGGGCCCGGGTTCACCATGGTGCTCCCCGGCGTCGAGCGGCTGCGCAAGGTCAACATGCAGATCGTGACGATGCCGGTGCCGGCACAGGACGGGATCACCCGGGACAACGTCACGGTCCGGGTGGACGCGGTCATCTACTTCAAGGTCGTCGATGCGGCGAGCGCCGTGATCCAGGTCGAGGACTACCGGTTCGCGGTGTCGCAGATGGCACAGACCTCGCTGCGTTCGATCATCGGAAAGAGCGATCTGGACGATCTGCTGTCCAACCGCGAGAAGCTGAACCAGGGCCTTGAGCTGATGATCGACAGTCCCGCGGTCGGCTGGGGCGTGCAGATCGACCGGGTGGAGATCAAGGACGTATCGCTGCCGGAGACGATGAAGCGTTCCATGGCCCGCCAGGCCGAGGCCGACCGTGAGCGGCGGGCCCGGGTCATCAACGCGGACGCCGAGCTCCAGGCGTCGAAGAAGCTCGCCGAGGCGGCGAAGGAGATGTCCTCCCAGCCGGCCGCGCTCCAGCTGCGCCTGCTGCAGACGGTGGTGGCGGTGGCGGCGGAGAAGAACTCCACTCTGGTGCTGCCGTTCCCGGTGGAGCTGCTCCGCTTCCTGGAGCGGGCACAGCAGCCCGCGCAGCAGCAGCCCGTACAGCAGCCCGTTCAGCCACAGCCCGCGCAGCCGCAGGTGGCACCGCCGCAGGCGGCGTCCTCCGCACCCACCCCCTCACCGCCTCCCGCGCCCGCTGCGCCGAATGCCGTTCCGGCACGGCCCTCGCGTTCGAAGCCGTTGGCCAGGCACTGATCCGGCCCGCCCGCACCAGCCCTGTCCCCACCGTCCCCGCCCCGGTCCGACCCCATGGACCGGGGCGTTTCATGTGGTGCCTGACCTGCTGGAACGTGGGTGGGAGCCTGGTTGTCAGAGCCCCCGCCTAGACTCGCAGGAGTCGATGAAGAGCAAGGTGATCAGCAGGTCCGGGAAGGGCCGAGCGGATCAGGGCGGGAGGGGAGGAGACCGATGAGTACGGCACAGCACCAGCAGGACGCCGCCACCGTCCGTCTTCTGCGCTGTGCCGCCGTGTTCCTGCCCGCGCCACTGCCGAGGGACGGGCGGGTCGCCTTCTGGGACCCCGCGGGCGGCGCCCTCCCGGAGCCGGGCGAGGTCTGCGCGGCACCCGTGGATCCGGAGGGCCCGGCCCCCGGTGCGAGCGCGGCCGAGATCACCGTCGCCCGCCGGCAGGGGCAGGACGACGACGTCCGACGGCGGACGGTGCCCGCGCTGCTGCTGCCCGTCGCCGACGCGCTGCCGCTGCTGGTGCGGGCCAGGCACCAGGACTCCGCCCACCCCGCCGCGCGCTGCTGGGGCGCCGCCGCGCTCCAGGCGCTCAACCTGGCGGCGCGCGGCAGACTGCTCCCCGGTCTGACGGGCGACGACCACGACGCCTGGCGGGCCGGGCCGCGCGACGCCGAGGACATCGCCCATCTCCGGGCGATCGCCGCCGCCATGCCGGCCGAGGGCCACGCGGTCCCGCTGCCGGATCTCACCCCGCTCCGGCTCCCCGACCCCCAGTGGCTGCTGGGCACCTTCCTCGACGCGGTCGCCGACACCCTGCCCCGTACGCCCGCCGCGGCGTACGCGATGGGGGCGCCCTTCGCGTCCCGCGAGGCCCAGCACCTGCCGGGGGCGCGTGACTGGGCCGTCGAGGTCGCGTCCGGGCTGGACGCGGGTGTACGGGTGTCGCTGCGTCTGGACCTGTCGGCGTACGAACTCTTCGACACCGCCGACACGTACGACTCCTCCGACGTGAACGACACCGCCGACACGTACGACTCCTCCGACGTGAACGACGCCTCCGGTACGTACGACTCCTCCGACGCGCACCGCGGCTCGGACGCCGCCCGCCCCGGCGAGGCCACCGCGCACCGCACCGGCGCCGCGCGGCACGCCGCCGCGGCCATCACCCAGGTGCACAGCCTCGCCGACCCGACCTACGTCACCGACGCCGCCGCGCTGTGGAACGGCGTGGCGGGCGAGCCGTTCGGCCCGCGCGCCAGGGTCGACGCCGTGCTCGCCCTGCGCCGCGCCGCCCGCGTCTGGGCACCACTGGAGCGGCTGTTGGACCAGCCGGTGCCCGATGTGCTCGCCCTGGAGGAGGATGAGCTGTACGAGCTGCTCAGCGACGCCGGAGCGCGGCTGGCGGCGGCCGGGGTGAACGTGCACTGGCCCAGGGAGCTCGCCCGTTCGCTCACCGCCTCCGCCGTCGTGCGGCCCGCACCCGGCTCGGCCACCGACGGCACCTCGTTCTTCGACGCCGAGCAGCTCTTCGCCTTCAACTGGCAGCTCTCGCTGGGCGACGAGCGGCTCACCGAGGCGGAGATGGACATCCTCGCGGAGGCCCACCGGCCGGTGGTGCGCCTGCGGGACCAGTGGGTCGTCGTCGACCCCGCGCTCGTACGCAAGGCACGCAAGCGGGAGCTCGGCCTGCTCGATCCGGTCGACGCCCTCTCCGTCGCCCTGACCGGCACCGCCGAGGTCGACGGCGAGCAGGTCGAAGCGGTGCCCGCCGGCGCGCTGGCCGCGCTCCGCGAGCGCATCACCGCCGACCACACCACCATCGACCCACCGCCCGGCCT
Source organism: Streptomyces sp. NPDC047917 (assembly GCF_043204345.1). Lineage (NCBI taxonomy): Bacteria > Bacillati > Actinomycetota > Actinomycetes > Kitasatosporales > Streptomycetaceae > Streptomyces > Streptomyces sp. NPDC047917. Next base: position 185,850 of record NZ_JBIDCA010000005.1, on the reverse strand, counting down.
CGACGCCACCCTCCGCGACTACCAGCTGCGCGGCCTGGCCTGGCTGGACCGGATGACCTCGCTCGGCCTCGGCGGCTGCCTCGCCGACGACATGGGCCTGGGCAAGACGATCACCCTCATCGCACTCCATCTGCACCGCGCCCACCCCGCGCCCACTCTCGTGATCTGCCCCGCCTCCCTCCTGGGCAACTGGCACCGGGAGATCAACCGCTTCGCTCCCGGCGTCCCCGTCCGCCGCTTCCACGGCACCGACCGCACACTCACCGGGTCCGGCGGCGGCTTCGTCCTCACCACGTACGGCACGATGCGCTCCAGCGCCGCACAACTGGCGGGTCACGGCTGGGGCCTGATCGTCGCGGACGAGGCCCAGCACGTGAAGAACCCGCAGTCCTCCACGGCGAAGGCGCTGCGCACCATCCCGGCCCCGGCCCGGGTCGCCCTCACCGGAACCCCGGTGGAGAACAACCTCTCCGAGCTGTGGGCCCTGCTCGACTGGACCACCCCCGGACTGCTCGGCCCCCTCAAGGCGTTCCGGGCCCGGCACGCCCGCATCGTCGAGAACACCGGCACGGCCGCCGGACTCGCCAACGACGAAGCGGTCGAACGGCTCTCCCGGCTGGTCCGGCCCTTCCTCCTGCGCCGCAAGAAGTCCGACCCGGGCATCGCCCCCGAGCTGCCGCCCAAGACGGAGACCGACCACCCCGTCTTCCTCACCCGTGAACAGGTCACGCTCTACGAGGCGGCGGTCCGCGAGACGATGGCGTTCATCGAGGCGTCGGAGGGCATCGCCCGGCGCGGCCTGATCATGAAGCTGCTGGCCTCGCTCAAGCAGATCTGCAACCACCCCGCGCAGTATCTGAAGGAGGAGCCGACCAGGCTCGTCGGCCGGTCCGGGAAGCTGGCCCTGCTCGACGAACTCCTCGACACGATCCTCGCCGAGGACGGCGCCGTCCTCATCTTCACCCAGTACGTGACCATGGCCAGGCTCCTGTCCGCCCACCTCACCTCGCGCGGCGTCCCCTCCCAGCTCCTGCACGGCGGCACACCGGTCGCCGAGCGGGAACGGATGGTGGACCGCTTCCAGTCCGGTGAGGTCCCGGTCTTCCTGCTCTCCCTCAAGGCGGCGGGCACCGGACTCAATCTCACCCGGGCCGCCCACGTCATCCACTACGACCGCTGGTGGAACCCGGCCGTCGAGGAACAGGCCACGGACCGGGCCTACCGCATCGGCCAGACACAGCCCGTGCAGGTGCACCGGCTGATCGCGGAAGGCACCGTCGAGGACCGGATCGGTGAGCTGCTGGAGGCCAAACGGGCGCTGGCCGACACGGTCCTCGGGACCGGCGAGGCCGCACTGACCGAGCTGAGCGACCGCGATCTGGCCGACCTCGTCTCGCTCCGGAGACCGGCATGAGCCCCCGCCCGCGCCCCGGCCACGACCCCCGCCCCGTCGCCCGCCCGCGCCCCGGCCCCGACGATCTGCGGCGCACCTTCGAGGCCGTACCGCCCCGCACCGGCGACGGCGACGAACCCTTCGCGGACAGCTGGTGGGGCCGCGCCTGGGTGACCGCCCTGGAATCCCTCTCGATGGACGAGGCCCGGCTCTCCCGAGGCCGTACGTACGCCGACAGCGGCAAGGTCGCCGCGATCACCGTCACCCCCGGCCGGGTCGTCGCCTACGTCCACGGCAGCCGCCCCCGCCCCTACCGCGGCGAACTGCGGCTGCGGACCCTCGCCGACCCCGACTGGGACACCTTCCTGGACGCGGTCGCGGCCCGGCCCGGACACCTCGCCGCGCTGCTCACCAAGGAGATGCCGCACTCGCTGGCCGACACGGCGGCCGAGGCCGGCATCGCTCTGCTGCCCGGCCCGGGAGATCTCGACCCCGGCTGCTCCTGCCCGGACCACGGCCGGCCCTGCAAGCACGTGGCCGCGCTCTGCTACCAGATGGCCAGGCTCCTGGACACCGACCCGTTCGTCCTGCTGCTGCTGCGCGGCCGGGGCGAACGGGAACTCCTCGAAGAGCTGGGCCGCCGCAACGCCGCCCACTCCGCGCGGGAACGCCCCGCGGCCCCCGCCACCCCCTCCGTGCCGGCCCGCGAGGCCCTCGGCAACCGCTTTCTCCCCCCGCTCCCCGCCCCGCTGCCGGTGTTGCCGCACCCCGCGCAGCCGCCCTCCTACCCGAGCCTGCCCGGCGCACGCGACCCGCTGGCCCTCGACCACCTCGCCACGGACGCGGCGGCCCGCGCACACGCTCTGCTCACCACCGGCCTCGATCCGCTCGCCGGACTCACCCCCTGGCAGGACGCGGTACGACTGGCCGCGTCCCGGCCCACCGCCGGGCTCACCGCCACCACCCGCGCGCTCTACCGCGAGCTGGCGTACGCCACCGGCCGCACCACCACAGATTTGGCCCGCGCGGTCGCGGCCTGGCGCCAGGGCGGCGCCGGAGGGCTGGCCGTCCTCGAAACCCCCTGGGACCCCCCGGCCGGCCCCTTCGACCGGGCCCGCCCCGCACTCGCGGCCGCCGGCTTCCCCCGCTTCCAGCCCCGGCGCAACCACCTCACCCACCCCGGCGGCACGCTTCAGCTCCGCTTCGGCAACGACGGCCGCTGGTACGGCTACGAATCCGAGCCGGGAGAGGACGACTGGTGGCCCCGGGCCACGCCGGACACCGACCCGGTGAGCGCGCTCTTGGAGCTGAGCGGGAGCTGAACAGGCCCTGCGGGCCTCAGAAGTTCTGCAGATAGACGAAGAGAGCGACCAGGAGCACGGCGACGATCGGCAGCATGATCAGCCGCGCTTTGCGGAACGCCTCGTTGTCCTGCTGGGACAGGCCCTGGTCGGCACCGTGCACCGATGCCAGATGCTCCCCGGCCATGTCGACGATCTTCTTCATCGTCAGCAGCGACGGCGACCAGTCGCAGTGGGCGCAGACAAGGAAGTCGCGGTACGGGTCGTACCGGAAGTCCCGCTCGATATTGACGGTGAACTCCTGACCGTCCGGTGTCGAGGCCGTGAAGTGGCGTACTGGCGTGCCCATGTGGATCGTTCCCCGTTCGTGCGTGTGTGCGGTTCCGCACCCGGCCGCGGCACACTACCCGACAAGAGTGTGCCCGCTCCTCCCTTCCGCAGCGGCGGGCGCTCACACACCGGCGCCGGACAAGCCG
>NZ_JBIDCA010000005.1:0-182581 GCF_043204345.1 Streptomyces sp. NPDC047917 | reverse complement strand
GGCCGCGCCGGACAAGCCGGCCGCGCCGGACAAGCCGGCCGCGCCGGACAAGCCGGCCGCGCCGGACAAGCCGGCCGCGCCGGACAAGCCGGCCGCGCCGGACAAGCCGGCCGCACGGGCACGGGGCCCGCGCGGCGGCATGACAGGCGGCGTGGCCGGGTGACGGTCCGGGGTCAGAAGTCGGCCGTCGTGCGCTCTTCGAGCCGGGCCACCGATTCCTGGGCGTAGGCCTTCTCGTAGGCGTCGCGGATCCGCTCGATCCGGACACCGCGTACACGGGCCTCGGACGCGGGGTAGAGCAGGGTCAGTTCGTAGCTGCGCTCCCGTTCGATGACCCCGCGGGAGTCCCGCCACTGCCCCCGGCCGCCCTGGATGGTCAGCCCGTTCGGGAAGCGCGGCGTGACCTCCTCGTCGACGAACGCCATGAACTGCCGATCGGTCACATCCGGTCCGCCGTCGGGGCGTTCGGTGCCGAAGAGAAGCCGGGTCTCGATGTATGCCTTCCCGCGCGTGGCGAGGGCCGAGGCCGTGGAGCGGGAGGCCGCGGGGACTTCGTCGCCCAGTGTGGCGGACGCGACGGGCGAGCCCACGGCCAGTACGGACAGGGTGACGGCGGCCGTCGTCAGTACGGTGCGCTTCCGCGGGCCGGTGCGGCCCTGCGGATCGGCGGAGCGGTGGATGCGGGGCAAGGCGGTGACCTTCTTTCGGGCCTGGGTCCGGGCCGGGGGGAGAGGAGGCGAGGACGGGGTCGGGTCCGTACCCGGGGCGCCGCAGGAGTGCCCGCGGAACGGGGGGCGGACGTGCGGGCCTCACTGTGACAAGCGGCCCCCGCCGGACAGCGGCAAGGACATGGGCGTCCGGTGGAAACCACCCGTACGGATCGGTCCGGAACGCGGGCGAGATCCAGCTGCGCCCGGGGTGCGGGCCGCCATATTCGCCCCACGACCACGGGGCCCGACCGGATCGATCCGGAGCAACTGCATCCCCCGCCCGGCCGTCACCACATCACCGTCGTGGAGGCGGACCGGACCGCGTACCGGCCGGGCAGTGCCCGCTGGATCGCTCGGTCGCTCGGGCACGTCGGTGGGTCCGGGCCACCTCGACACCCGGATCGGCCTGACCGCGACGCTGCCGGCCCGAGCTGCCGAAACAGCGGAACGGGCCCTGTGATAACCGTTTGTTCGGACCGGATCGGCGCTGTTAGGTTCCGGGATGTGGCGAAACTCAATCAGATCATCGCAGTGGAGAAGGGCGTCAAGTCCAAGGCTCACCAGGACCTGACGGCGGCCCATCACGGCCTCCAGAAGACCGGTCTGCTGGCCGGGATCTCCCGGACGTACCAGCCGAAGGACGAGGAGGGCGAGCAGCTGCCACCCGAGTCGACACTGGTGCAGATCAAGGCCGAGGACGTGCTGCGGGAAACCGCGGCGACCCTGACCCGGCTCTTCGATGTGACCGCCACGAAGGACTGGGCGAACTGCTCGGCCCGCGCCGACGTCAAGGTCGACGGCCGGGTGCTGGTGAGCGACGTGCCCGTCTCGTACCTGCTCTTCCTGGAGAAGCAGCTGACGGACCTCAACACCTTCATCCGCAAGCTGCCCGTGCTCGACGCCGCGGAGGCCTGGACCCAGGACCCGTCGACCGACTCCTGGAAGACCGAGCCGGTCCGGACGCTCCGTACCAAGAAGGTGCCCCGCAACCACGTGAAGGCGGAGGCCACCGACAAGCACCCGGCGCAGGTCGAGGTGTACTACGAGGACATCCCGATCGGGTACTGGACGACCGTGAAGTTCTCCGGCGCCCTCCCCGCACGGCGCGTCAACGAACTGCTGGACCGGGTGGAGAAGCTCCAGCAGGCCGTGAAGTACGCCCGTGAGGAGGCCAACGGCGCGGACGTCACCGACCAGCGGGTGGGTGATGCGGTATTCGGTTACCTCTTCGGGTGACCGACCATTGATTCCCCGGCCGACCAATTTCGGCCGGGGTGCGCCAGGAGCGCAAGCTGAAACTGAAGCTTGTCGTGACGACGCGGTTCCAGTGGAGGTTCGAGTCCTCCCCCCGGCACTCCGTGCGCCCCGGCGCACGAACGGGCCGGGGTGGCCCAAATGGTAGAGGCAGACCGCGATCAATCTCAGACTCTTGCTCCAGACTCAGCATTCGTCACCCATCGCCGAATCAAACGGGCCCGTGCCCACGGGCGTCGAGATGCCGGTTCGACTCCGGCTCGCAGAGCTTCGATCTGCGGTCGTCTAAAGGCAGGACGCGGCGACATCAACCTGACACGGGTCCTTAAAAGTGTCGGCGTGCCGTACGGGTGACACACCAGGGCTCGGGGGCCGGCTACGCCCCCGGGCCCGCTCCTGTTTCTGCCGGCCCGCCCTTCACCCGATCGCGGGCAGCGACACCCCGCGCCCCGCGAAGAAGCGCTCGAAGTCGGACAGCACCAGCTCCGCGGCCCGGGTCCGCGCCGTCGTCCCCGACGGGTTGTGGAAGTGGACGCCCGCCCCGTCGGCCGTACGGGACGTCAGCAGCACCAGATGCCCGCCCCGCCCCGGAGCCGGCCGCCCGGGGTACCGGATGCCGTAGTGCACCGAGGCCATGACCGTACGGCCGCCGTCCAGCAGACCGAGGATCTCCTCCAGCGAGAGACGGCGGTGCACCGTCGCGTCCATGCCGTGCACCTCGCGTGCGTACGCGGCGAAGGGGGCGTAGATCAACCCCCGGATCTCCCCCTGCCCGTCCTCGGTGTACGCGCCGTATCCGAGCGCCCCGTCGCGCAGTGCGAACAGGGAAGGAGCTCCGGCGCCGAGTGCCATGCGCAGACAGGTCATACCGCACAGATGGCCCGCCCAGCGCGCGTACTCGGCCGGTGACTCCGCGCCCGACTCCGCCCAGGCCGGGTCGGTGGCCGGATCGACTCCGTCCTCGACGATCGGGCCGACCAGCCCGGACGAGGCGAACTGGGTGTGGACGGGAAAGCGGCAGGCGGAGCAGGTCACAGGGGGCATCCGATCACTGGCGGTATCCGATCAGGAAGCGGCCGATGCGGCTGATCGCCGCGTCGAGATCGTCAGCGTACGGGAGCGTGAGGATCCGGAAATGGTCGGGCCGCGGCCAGTTGAAGCCGGTGCCCTGCACGACCTGGATCTTCTCCCGCAGCAGCAGATCCAGCACGAACTTCTCGTCGTCGACGATCCGGTGCACCTTCGGGTCGATGCGCGGGAACGCGTACAGCGCGCCCTTCGGCTTCACGCACGACACCCCCGGGATCTCGTTCAGCTTCTCCCAGGCCCGGTTGCGCTGCTCGTACAGCCTGCCCCCGGGCGCGACCAGCTCCCGGATCGACTGCCGGCCGCCGAGCGCGGCCTGAATGGCGTACTGCGCGGGCGCGTTGGGACACAGCCGCATGGAGGCGAGCGTGGTCAGCCCCTCCAAGTAGTTGCGGGCGTGCTGCTGCGGACCGGAGACCACCATCCAGCCGGAGCGGAAACCCGCCACCCGGTACGTCTTCGACAGGCCGCTGAAGGTGAGGCAGACCAGGTCGGGAGCGAGGGCCGCCACACTGTGGTGCTCGGCGTCGTCGTACAGGATCTGGTCGTAGATCTCGTCGGCGAACACCATCAGGCCGTGCCTGCGCGCCAGATCGAGGATGCCTTCGAGGATCTCGCGCGGGTAGACGGCACCGGTCGGATTGTTCGGGTTGATGATCACGACGGCCTTGGTGCGGTCGGTGATCTTCGAGGCCATGTCGGCGAGATCGGGGTTCCAGTCCGACGCCTCGTCACAGGTGTAGTGCACGGACCTGCCGCCCGCGAGGGTCACCACCGCGGTCCACAACGGGTAGTCGGGGGACGGGACGAGCACCTCGTCGCCGTCCTCCAGCAGCGCCTGGACGGCCATCGAGATCAGCTCGGAGACGCCGTTGCCGAGGAAGATGTCGTCGACCCCGACATCCGGCAGCCCCATCGCCTGGTAGCGCTGCGCCACGGCCCGGCGGGCGGACAGGATGCCGCGCGAATCCGTGTAGCCATGGGCCTGCGGAAGCATCCGGATCATGTCCTGGACGACCTCCTCCGGCGCCTCGAAACCGAAGAGCGCGGGGTTGCCCGTGTTGAGCCGGAGCACGCTGTGGCCCGCCTCCTCCAGGGCGTTGGCGTGCTCGATGACCGGGCCCCGGATCTCGTAACAGACCTCGTTGAGCTTGCTGGACTGCCGGAATTCCATGCGGTGGCCTCCCCGACCTGATTGCGATACTTGGTTTTACCAAGCTCGGGCTTGGAAAGTCCAACAACATGTCTAGACTGCGTCGCATGCCACGTCAGCAACAGCCCGCAACACGCCCGGTCCGCCGCCGGAGCTACGACCAGTTCTGCGCCACCGCACGCGCCCTCGATTCCGTGGGCGACCGATGGACCCTGCTGATCGTCCGTGAACTGCTGGCGGGCCCCCGCCGCTACACCGACCTGCACGCCGACCTTCCGGGCGTCAGCACGGACGTGCTCGCCTCCCGGCTCCGGGACATGGAGCAGAACGGCCTCGCCACCCGCCGCCGGCTCCCGCCGCCCGCCGCCGCCTCGGTCTACGAACTCACCGAGCGCGGCCACGGACTGATGCCGGTGCTCGCCGCGCTCGCCGAGTGGGGCGCGCCCGCGCTCGCCGAGCGACGCCCGACCGACGCGGTGCGGGCCCACTGGTTCGCGCTTCCGCTGTTGCGTGCGCTGGACGGGCCTGCCTACTCCGGGGTCGTCGAAGTGCACCTGGACGAGGGCGAGTTCCATGTGCGCGCCGGTGGAGCGCAGGACGGGGAGACGGTGTACGGGGACGGCCCCGCCGACCGTGCCGACGCCCGTATCGCGCTGGACGTCGAGGTCTGCCTGGAGCTCGCGCGCGGCGGGCTGACCCTCGCGGAGGCCGTCGAGGGCGGCCGTGTCGAGGTGTCGGGCGACGGGCCGCTCGCCGCCGCGCTGCGAGGCGAGTGACAGGGGCGGCAGGGGGAGTGAGCTGGGGTGCGCCCCCGCCGTGTGAGCCCGCCGCGCCGGCTTCCACGTGGAACATGGGAACCCGTCGGTCCGGGATGATCGCCGGACGCCGAGGCGGAGGAGCCGGGTGTGCGCGGTGGTGGGCAGCGGAGGAACTGCTGGTGGTGGTGGGCGGGCCGGGGGAGGTCGGCGAAGGCCCTGGTCCTGGTGGGCTGTGTGGCCGTGCTCGGCCTCGTGCGGCCGACGGACGTCGCCACCCCGGGCGGCGGAGTGAGCGGCACGGTGCTCGCGAAGGGCACATCGGCGGGGAAGCTGGAGGTGCGCACGCCGGACGACCGCACCGATGTGACCTTCCGGAGCATCACGGTCGAGCCGGGGGGTTCCACCGGCTGGCACACCCATCGCGGGCCGCTGGTCGCCGTCGTCGAGTCCGGGACGCTGACGCGCACTCTGGACGACTGCTCGGTCGAGGAGACGCCCGCGGGCTCGTCGTTCATCGAGCCGTCCGGGGCCGGCCACCGGCACATCGGACGCAACCTGGGCGGCGAACCCGTCGTGCTGTGGGTGACCTATCTGCTGCCGGAGGGCAGTGAACTCTCCGACGACGCCGAGGCGGTGGACTGCGGCGCAGGGGAACGGCACGCACCGCAGTCCACCGGTAGCGCCGGGCCGGCCGTCAGTGGGCGAGCGTCTCCCCGTAGGCCCCGAAGCCGGAGATCACCAGGCCGTCGCGGAAGACCAGCACCTCGCTGACCCGGCCGCCGATCTGGTTGCGGTAGTCGATCACCAGGGCGTGGACACTCACCCGGACGTCCATCAGCTCGAACTTCAGCTCGGGGATGCGCTCCAGGCCTGTCGCCCAGTACGCGCGCAGCGCCTCCTTGCCGTGCACCGTGCCGGAGGTGTCACCGGTCAGCCGGGCGATGACGGGCGAACTGAACGTCACGTCGTCGTGATAATGCGTCAGAATGCGGTCCAGATCGTGGGAGTTCCAGCCGTCCAGCCACTCGGCGGCGAACGTGCGGGCGAATTCGAGGTCCATGGGGAAGATCGTAGGAGGCGGACCCGGCGCGGACGGAGCGTTTCCGGATGACGGGAGACAGCGGCCGACGACAGGAACGACGGGAGAGAGAGTGGCCATGAACAGGGAGATGCCGCAGGACGGGACGGATACGGGCGGACTCGACCCGGCGCGGCGCGCCGCGTTCGCGCGGGAGCTGCTGCGGGCGCTCACCGCGTCCTGCCCCGGTTCGCGGGCGGAGCTGCGGGGCTCGCTCGCCCGCGGAACGGCGGACGAGTACAGCGACATCGACATCGCCTGGACGGTGCCCGACGACCGGTTCGACGCCTGCCTAGACGCCGTCCCCGAGGTGCTCGGCGCGGTGGTGCCGCTGGACTCCCTCCGTACGGACCCCGATTCGCGGAACTCCCGTGAGCGGCGGCTGCTCTTCGCCGCCTTCCGCGGGCTTCCGCTCTTCTGGCGGGTGGATCTGGAGGTCGTGCGGCGCGCGGGTCCGGAGGTCGTGCGGCGCGGAAATCCGGAGGGTGCGTCAGCACCGGTCGCCGGCCGGACCGGACCTGACCGGGGCGATCCGGCGGCGCACGGCGACGACTGGTCGAGGCCGGCGAGTGCGCTGGCCAACGCGGTCGCCGCGACGAAGGCCGTACTGCGCGGTCAGCCGGAGAACGCCCGGGGGCTGCTGGAGCGCGGCTTGCGGCGCATCGACGAGCCGGCAGCGGTGTCCGGGCGCTGGCGCGCCGACATCCGCAGGCTCGCCGAGGCGGCGGCCGGGCGCGAACCGGAGCTGCGCCCCCTCGCCGACCGGGTGCTGGGCCTCGCCGAGAGCCACCGGGCACAGCTCATGTGGTGGTCGTTCCCCGCCGACGTACGCGAGCGGGTCGACGAACTGGTCCTGGCGGGACGGAACATCCAGGCCGTCGGGGCGATGCGGGAGAGCGGCGTCGAACCCCGTCCGGAGCTGCACGCGTGCGTGGAGGTGCTGGACGGGCGCCACCGGGCGCTCGCCGACCGCATACCGCCCCCGGTCCGCCCGGACGTGGACACCATGGCCGCCGCCGCCCGCGCTCTGCCCCGCGATCCGGTGGCCGTCGAGGCGGTCTGGGACGGCGACACCCGGGGCTGGATCGTGGTGCTGACCGCCGTCCTGGCCGGGCCGTGGGAGAGCGTCGACCTGGACGGCTTCCGGATCGGCGCGGCCGGGACCGGCGAGGCGTCGCGGACCGGCCGGGAACTGGCGGAGCGGCTCGGCGTCCCGTTCCGCTTCGCGAGCCCCGACGAACCCGACGAGGACGCCCCTCGCTGGTGGGACGCCAGGCACTGAGCGGGAGGCCCGGGGCGACGGCGGCCCCGGAACGACGGCGGGCCCGGGGGTGGTGGCGGCCCCGGGCGATGATGGGCGGGTGCGATTCGAAGCGATCACCTGGGAGCGGCTGGCCGAAGCCATCGCCGCACGGACCGACACCCTGGAACCCGCCGACGGCGGCCCCTGGCTGAAGGTCGCGGTCGACGGCGCTCCGGCGGCCCGCACCGGGGAGCCGGCCGAGCGCGTCGCACAGGCGCTGCGGGTCAGGGGCCGCGCGGTACTGGTCGTGTCCACCGAGGGTTTCCTGCGGCCGGCGAGCCTCCGGTACGAGTACGGCAAGGAGGACCCGGACTCGTACCACGACAGCTGGTTCGACACGGGTGCGCTGTGGCGCGAGGTCTTCGGGCCGCTGGAGGCCGGCGGGAGCGGGCGGGTGCTGCCCGATCTGTGGGATCCGGTGACCGACCGGGCCACACGCAGCCCGTATCTGCCACTGCCCGAGGGCGGGGTGCTGGTGGTGCACGGGCCGCTGCTGCTGGGGCGCTGGTTCCCGTTCGACCTGAGCGTCCATCTGCGGCTGTCGCCGGGCGCGCTGCGCCGCCGTACCGAGGAGGCGGAGCGCTGGACACTGCCCGCCTTCGCGCGGTACGAGGACGAGGCGGCGCCCGGCGACCACGCGGACGCGGTCGTGCGTGCCGACGATCCGCTGCACCCGGCCTGGACCGGGTGGCGTGGGGCGGAAGGCTGACGGCACGGGCGAGGACCGGGCCTTCGGCCGTACTCAGGGGCCCGGACGGCCGCCCACGGTGGTGACCGCCTCCGCGCCCGCCCGGCACCCCGCCGCCGCGGCCGAAGCGGCGTCCGCACCCGCCAGCCGCGCCGCGAGAAGGCCGCCGGTGAACGCGTCGCCCGCACCCGTCGAGTCCACCGCCCCGCGCACCTGAACCGCCGGGACGCGCCCGGTCACCGTACCGGCGGCGGCGAGCAGGGCTCCGCGCTCGCCGAGCGTGACGACCACCCGGCCCACCTGGAGGCTCAACTTGGCCGCGGCATCGGCCGGTTCGGGCAGTCCGGTGAGCAGCCGGGCCTCGTCCGCGTTGGGCAGCAGCAGATCGACGCCCTCCACGGCGGACAGGAACCGGTCGGCGCCCAGCTCGGCGAGGAAGCCGGCCGAGGCCGGGTCGACGCTCACCGGGATCCGCCGCGACCGCGCCTCCCGCAGGGCGAGCAGGGCCGTCGCCCGGCTCGTCGCCGCGAAGAGAAGGTAGCCGGAGAGATGGAGATGGGCGACGCCGTCCAGCATCGCCGGTGACCAGTCGTCGGGGGAGAGGCGGAGCACGGCCCCGCTGTCGGTGAGGAAGGTGCGCTCGGCGGTGGAATCGACGAGCGCGACGACGGTGGCGGTCGGAGCCTCCTCGTCCACGGCCAGCAGCGCGCGCACCCCTGCCCGGCGCAGCGCGTCCCGGTGCCAGTCCGCGCTGTCGGCACCGACCCTGGCCAGCAGCCGCACATCGGCACATCCCGAACGGGCTGCCCAGCAGGCGACATTGGCCCCCGCGCCGCCGGGCAGGGTACGGATCCGGGCCGAGGTGTCCGTACCGCGGACCAGTGCCGTCGCGTGCCGCGCCACCACGTCCGTGACCACGTCCCCGATGACGAGCAGGCCACCGCCCTTCGTCGCCCCGTCACCGATCGGCACCTGCACCCGGCCGTCGGTCGTCGCCCGGCTGTCGACCGGCATTCCGCGGTCGACTGAGACCCGGCCGTCGGTTGTCGCCCGGCTGTCGACCGGCATCCTGCCGCCGACCGGCACCCGGCCGCCGGTCATCGTCCGGCCGCCGGGCCCGGCCGCGAGGCCGGGTCCTCGGGAGGCCGGGCCGCCCAGGCGCCGGAGATCCGCGCGGCGAGCGACACATTGGCGCGTACGGCCGCCAGATTGGCCTCCAGCGAGGCGCCGCCGGTTCCCCGCATCAGCCGGTCCAGCAGGAACGGTGTGACGGCCTGGCCCACGACGCCACGCTCCCGGCACTCCGCCAGGGCCTCGGCCAGCACCCGGTCGTGGAGTGCCGGATCCAGCTGGTCCGCCACGGGGACGGGGTTGGCGACGACGACCGCGCCCCCGGGCCCGCCGAGCGCGTCCTGGGCCCGCATCACGTCCGCGACCTCCTCGGGCGTCCGCACCGTCCAGTCGACCGGCTCGCCCGAACTGGTCAGATAGAAGCCGGGGAAGAGGCCGGTGCCGAAACCGAGCACGGTGACGCCCAGCGTCTCCAGGCGTTGCAGCGTCGCCGGGACGTCCAGGACCGACTTCACCCCGGCGCACACCACGGTGATCCCGGTCCGCGCCAGGAGCCGGAGATCGGCGGACTCGTCCTGGGCCCGCGTCCACTCGCGGTGTACGCCGCCGAGGCCGCCGGTCGCGAAGACGCGCAGACCGGCGCGCGCGGCCAGGAACGCCGTGGCGGACACGGTCGTCGCCCCGCTCGCGCCCGTCGCCAGCGCCGGAGCCAGGTCCCGGTGCCCCAGTTTCCGCATCCCGGGGTCCGTGGCGACCCGCTCCAACTGGGCTTTGTCCAGGCCGATGTGGGCCCTTCCGTCGAGTACGGCGATCGTCGCGGGCACCGCGCCCGCCGACCGTACGAGCCCTTCGAGTTCCTCGGCGACCCGCAGATTGCGGGGGCGCGGCAGACCATGGGCGATGATCGTCGACTCCAGGGCCACGACGGGGTGGTGCGTGGCGAGGGCCGCTCGTACCTCGGGGGAGAGGGCGGGGGCGCAGGGGTGTGCGCGATGCGACGCGTTGGATGACATGTCCACATCCCTGTCGCAGGCGCGGCCGCCCCAAACGTGCGGCCGGGGCGGCGGACCCGTGCGGCGCGCGCCGGACTGGCCGGGATTCCACTTGCCATTTCGGCGCATCCTGCTGCCGAGCTGTTCCCCGGTGGTCGCTAAGGTGACCGGCCATGACCACATTTGATCAAGCCCCCGCCTCGTTCGCCGTGCACATTCCGGACGCCGAACTCGAACCGGAGCCGCTGGACCCCGAGCAGATCGTCTCGGGCGAGCCCGTGGTGACCGGCAAGGTGCTCTGGGAGTCGCCCGACGGCAAGCAGATACGCGGCATCTGGCAGATCACGCCCGGCGTGGTCACCGACACCGAGGCCAACGAACTCTTCGTGGTCGTCAGCGGACGCGCGACCGTGGCGGTCGAGGGCGGCGCGACGCTGGAGATCGGGCCGGGGGACGCCTGTGTGCTGCGCGAGGGCGACCGCACGACGTGGACGGTGCACGAGACGCTGCGCAAGGCGTACCACATCAGCCTCTGAGGCCCCTCCGGCAACTTCTGAACCCCCGGGAACCTGTAGACCCTCCGGTAACCCCTGAAACCCGCCGGGGCTTCCCCGAGGTTCAGTCGGAAGCCCCGGGCGTGGCCGTGGGCGTGGCCGCGGGCCGGGTCAGCGCCCGGCGCAGTGCCAGCGCTGCCATCGGCAGCAGCAGACAGGCTCCGACCACGTTCAGCCAGCCGTAGCTCGCCCGGGCGACGATGACCCCGGCGACCGCTCCGCCGATGCCCGCCGCCGTGTTCATGGTCAGATCCGACAGACCCTGCACGGCGGCGCGGGCGGGCTGCGGCACGGAGTCGGTGAGCAGCGCCGAACCGGCGACCAGCCCCGCCGACCAGCCGAGACCGAGCGTGAAGAGACCGGCCGCCGTCTGCCCGTGGCTGGGGCCCGCGGTTCCGGCCAGCAGCGCGGCACAGGAGAGCAGACCGACCGCCAGACCGATCACGGCGAGCCGGCCGAAGCGGTCCGAGAGCCAGCCCATCACCGGGGAGAACGCGTACATCCCCGCGATGTGGCCGCTGATGACCAGTCCGATCAGCTGGAGCCCGGCGCCGTGGTGGCCCAGATCGACCGGGGTCATCACCATGATCGAGACCATCGCGGTGTGCGAGACGGCCACCGTCACCAGTGCCAGCCGTGCCATCGGCGAGGCCCGCACCGCCGCGATTCCGGCGCGCAGCGACCGGCCGGCCGGCGAACCGTCGCCCTGCGGCGCCAGCGCCCGCGCCGTGAGCAGCGGGTCCGGTCGCAGCAGCACCCCGACCACCACGGCGGCCAGCAGGAAGATTCCGGCCGCGAAGACGAACGGGCCGGCCTTCTCGGACACCGGGCCGCCCCGGAAGAGACGGCCCACCGGGGCGGCGATGTTCGGCCCGAGGACGGAGCCGATCGTGGTGGCCCAGATGACGGTGGAGATCGCCCGGCCCCGCCGGTCGGGCTCGGCCAGATCCGCGGCGGCGAACCGGGCCTGAAGATTGGCCGAGGACCCGGCGCCGAACCCCGCCATGCCGAGCAGCAGCAACGGGAAGCTGTCCACAAGGGTGGACAGGACCACCAGCCCCGCGCCGAGCGCGCCGATCAGATACGCCAGCACGAGACCGGGACGCCGGCCGCGCGCGGTCATCAGCGCGGCCAGCGGCAGCGAGAGCAGAGCCGTTCCGGTCACCGAAGCGGTCGGGGCCAGACCGGACAGCGCCTCGGAGCCGCTCACCTCGGTGGCCAGCACGGGGGCCAGGGCGATGCCGATGGGCACGCCCAGGCCGCCGAGTATCTGGCTGCCTATGAGCACCGCGGACGTTCTGCGCCGCAGCCCGGGCAGCTCGGCCTCCGAGACCGGGGCGGCGGGGCGGCCGGGCCCGGTGGGGGTGTCAGGTGCATCGAGGGTGTTGGTCACTGGCGCAGTGTGCCAGTCCGTCCACGGGTACGAAACAGGGTCCGGTCCGGGGCCCGGGCCGGACGCGACCGGCACGGCTCCGGGCAGGGCCCGCGACCGCCGGACTCCTGCCGCCCGCCCCGGCGGCCCAGCGGCCCGGGCCGCAAGGCTCCGGCAACCGGCTCAGAACAGCGGTTGGGGCAGCACACCCTCCAGAGCCAGCAGCTGCCGCTTGGTTTCGAGGCCGCCGCCGAACCCACCGAGACCGCCGTCGCTCTCCACCACCCGATGGCACGGCACCACCACCGGCAGCGGATTGGACCCCATGGCCGCCCCGACCGCCTGCGCGGCGCCCGGCTGCCCCACCCGCCCGGCGAGATCCCCGTACCCGACGACCGTCCCGTACGGCACGCCCGTGGCCAGCTCACGGAGCACCTGGCGGTTGAAACCGGAGGTCAGCGACCAGTCCAGATCGAGCGAGAACTCCCGCGACGAGCCCGCGAAATACTCCGCGAGCTGACATATCGGCTCGGCGAGCCGGGCGGAGCCGGGAGACTCCACCGGCTCCGCGCCCAGTCGCGTCCGCAGCTGTTCGACCGCCTTCCCGCGCACCTCGGGACCGGCGTGGAAGAACACGCCCACCAGCCCCTTGCCGGTCGCGGCGAGCAGCAGCGGGCCGATGTCGCTCCCGACGACGGCCCACTCGACAACCCCGTTGCTGTTCATGTGGACCACCGTACGGCCGGCCACTGACAACGGGCCCTGGCGGACGGGCGGGGGCGGACCGGCCGTCCGCCAGGGTCAGCGGGTGGCTTCGCGGACCACGTCGGGGTTGTTGGTGATGATCCCGTCCACGCCGAGGCCCGCCACCTTCGCGGCGGTCGCCGCGTCGTTGACCGTCCAGGTGTTGACCCGGAGCTTCTTGCCGTGCGCGCCCTTCAGGGCGTGCACCGCGTCCACGTAGTCGGCCGAAACCGATGTGTAGGACGGGTTGATCTGGTCGGTGAAGGCCGCGTACGAGGGCAGGTCGGTCACCGAGGGCGTGCCGAGGAAGCCCGTCGTGACGTCCGGGCGCAACTGGTGCACCTTCTTCACGCTGTCCGCGCCGAAGCTCTGGATGACGAGCCTGTTCTTCACGTGCGAACGGTCGAGCCACCCCTTCTGGCGCAGCACCCGCAGGGTCTCCTTCTCGATCCCCGGGTAGATCTCGGGGCTCTTGATCTCCAGGAGCAGCTTCTGCCGGTTGCGCTCGATCCGGTCCAGGTACTGCTTGAGCGTCGGCACCCGGGTCCCGGCGAACTCCGGACCGAACCAGCTGCCCGCGTCCAGCCGGGCGATCTCCGCCGCCGTGAAGTCCTTGACCGCCCACGGAGCCCGGTCCGGGAAGACCTCCTCCGCATCGGTGGTCCGCTTCAGATCGGTGTCGTGCACGACCACCAGCACGCCGTCCTTGGTGAACTGGACATCGTTCTCCACCCAGTCGAAGCCGAGGGCGTCGGCCTTGTCGACGGCGGCCAGGGTGTTCTCCGGCGCGTAGGCCGAGGCACCCCGGTGGGCGAACACGACGGGAGCGGTCCGCTTCGCGCCCGAGGTCCGGGCGCTCACGGTGCTGACGCCGGTGACCGTCGTGGTGTGCCCGACCGCGGTGGTCCGGCCCGTGGTCTGCGTATCGGCGGGCGACATCAGATACGCGCCGGCGCCCATCAGCGCGGCGGCGGAGAGAGCGGCGGTCGCGGTGCGTGCGTACACGGGTACTCCTTGCGTCAGTGTTGCGGACGGGCCGAGAGTGACAGCCGCGCCCCAACAGGGGACAGGCGAAGGATGGCCACAACGTGAACGCGGCCGACGATGCCGGGTAACGGGCCGGATTCCCTCTCGATAAAATGCAGCTCTTCTGTTTGTTTGCCGGGACTCGCGCCTTAGGGTCACCCCGAACCCGGGCTTCCGCGAAGGGCGTACGAGCATGCAGGGCACGATCGACGGTTTCAGCTACGGAGCGGTGACGCCCGTCGCGGCCTTCCTCATGGCCTGCTTGGGTGCGGCCCTCGGACTGCGCTGCACCAACCGCTCGCTGCGTACCGAACGCACCTTCAAGGCAGGCTGGCTGGCCCTCGGCGCGACCTCCATAGGCTCCGGCATCTGGACGATGCACTTCATAGCGATGATGGGCTTCTCCGTGGACGGGGTGAGCATCGGCTACGACATGCCGATCACCTTCGCCAGTCTCGCGGTCGCCGTCGCCATGGTCGGCGTCGGCATCTTCATCGTCGGCTACCGGGGCGCCACCAGGATGGCCCTGGTGACGGGCGGCACGATCACCGGGCTCGGCGTGGCCACCATGCACTACCTGGGCATGGCCGGAATGAGTCTGGACGGACAGTTCGAGTACGACACGGTCACCGTGGCGCTCTCCGTCGTCATCGCCGTGGTGGCCGCGACGACCGCGCTCTGGGCGGCCGTCTCCGTGCACGGGTTCCTGCCAAGCCTCGGGGCCAGCGTCGTCATGGGCGTCGCGGTGAGCGGCATGCACTACACGGGCATGGCCGCGCTCAGCGTCCATCTGCACCCCGACGCCGTCGCGGGGGACGGTTCGAGCGCACCGCTGGTCCCGCTGCTGATCGGACCCGCCTGCTTCCTGATCCTCGCCGCGGTGGTCGTGATGTTCGATCCGCTGATGGTGATGGGCACCCCGGACTGGAACGACCCCGGGGCCCCGGGCGGAGCCGGTCGGAAGCCCGGAATCCCGGCCCAGCGGCAGGTGCCCAGGTTCGGGACGCACGCCGACCCGGCGTCCTTCCACTCCCGGCCGCGCGACCCCGCGCCGCCGGGAGAATGGTGACGCGGCCCCCGCGTCCCGGCTGAGCCGGCCCGGTTGTCAGTGGTGAGCCGTACGGTGGTTCCATGCGGCCCGTTTCGAAGATCGAACGTTCGGTGGCGCCTTTCGAGGTCGTCAGTCCCTACCAGCCCAGCGGCGACCAGCCCGCGGCCATCGCCGAGCTGGAGCGGCGCATCCGCGCGGACGAGAAGGACGTGGTCCTGCTCGGCGCGACCGGCACCGGCAAATCGGCGACCACCGCGTGGATGATCGAGAAGCTGCAGCGCCCCACGCTCGTGATGGCACCGAACAAGACGCTCGCCGCACAGCTGGCGAACGAGTTCCGCGAGCTGCTGCCCAACAACGCCGTCGAGTACTTCGTCTCGTACTACGACTACTACCAGCCCGAGGCGTACGTACCGCAGTCGGACACCTACATCGAGAAGGACTCCTCGATCAACGAGGAGGTCGAGCGGCTGCGCCACTCCGCGACCAATTCGCTGCTCACCCGGCGCGACGTCGTCGTGGTCGCCTCCGTCTCCTGCATCTACGGCCTCGGTACGCCCCAGGAGTACGTGGACCGGATGGTCCAGCTCAAGGTCGGCGACGAGATCGACCGGGACCAGCTGCTGCGCCGCTTCGTCGAGATCCAGTACACCCGCAACGACCTCGCCTTCACCCGCGGCACCTTCCGGGTCCGCGGCGACACCATCGAGATCTTCCCGGTCTACGAGGAGCTCGCCGTCCGCATCGAGATGTTCGGCGACGAGATCGAGGCGCTCTCCACCCTCCACCCGCTCACCGGCGAGGTGATCAGCGAGGACCGGTCGCTCCACGTCTTCCCCGCCAGCCACTACGTCGCGGGCCCCGAACGCATGGAGAAGGCGGTCAGCGGCATCGAGCAGGAGCTGGAGCAGCGCCTCGCCGAGCTGGAGAAGCAGGGCAAGATGCTGGAGGCCCAGCGGCTGCGGATGCGCACCACGTACGACATCGAGATGCTCCGCCAGATCGGCACCTGCTCCGGCGTGGAGAACTACTCGATGCACTTCGACGGCCGCTCGCCCGGCACCGCCCCCAACACCCTCCTCGACTACTTCCCCGAGGACTTCCTCCTCGTCCTCGACGAGTCGCACGTCACCGTGCCGCAGATCGGCGCCATGTATGAGGGCGACGCCTCCCGCAAGCGCACCCTGGTCGACCACGGCTTCCGGCTTCCCTCCGCGCTCGACAACCGCCCGCTGAAGTGGGAGGAGTTCCTGGGCCGGATCGACCAGACCGTCTATCTCTCGGCCACCCCGGGGAAGTACGAGCTGTCCCGTGGCGACGGCTTCGTGGAACAGATCATCCGCCCCACCGGCCTCGTCGACCCGGAAGTGGTCGTCAAGCCCACCGAGGGCCAGATCGACGACCTGGTCCACGAGATCCGTACGCGCGCCGAGAAGGACGAGCGCGTCCTGGTCACCACCCTCACCAAGAAGATGGCCGAGGACCTCACCGACTACTTCCTGGAGCTCGGCATCCAGGTCCGCTACCTGCACAGCGACGTCGACACGCTGCGCCGCATCGAGCTCCTGCGCGAGCTGCGCTCCGGCGAGTACGACGTACTGGTCGGCATCAACCTCCTGCGCGAGGGCCTCGACCTGCCCGAGGTGTCGCTCGTCGCCATCCTCGACGCGGACAAGCAGGGCTTCCTGCGCTCGGGGACGTCCCTGATCCAGACCATCGGGCGAGCCGCCCGAAACGTCTCGGGACAGGTCCACATGTACGCGGACAAGATCACCCCGGCGATGGCGCAGGCCATCGACGAGACCAACCGCCGCCGCGAGAAGCAGATCGCCTACAACACCGAGCGCGGTCTCGACCCGCAGCCGCTGCGGAAGAAGATCAACGACATCGTCGCGACGATCGCCCGCGAGGAGGTCGACACCGAGCAGCTGCTCGGCACCGGCTACCGCCAGGCGAAGGGTGCCAAGGCACCCGTTCCCGCGCTGGGCATCAAGACGGCCGGCTCCAAGAAGGCCAAGGGCGGCGGAGAAACGGTCACCGACCGGCCCGCCACCGAACTCGCCGGGATCATCGAGGAGATGACCGACCGGATGCGGGCGGCGGCCGCGGACCTCCAGTTCGAGGTGGCCGCGCGACTGCGTGACGAGGTCGGTGAGTTGAAGAAGGAACTGCGCCAGATGCGCGAAGCGGGGCTTGCCTGAGCCCGCGGCATCGGGTGTGTTGCAGGACCGACACAAAACGGCCCCGAGCGGGCGCGCCGCCGGCGTGACTGCGTAGGGTGCTGGGAAACCGCGCACGGACGGTTGCGGGGAAAGCGGAGAGGGGACAGCGCGTGACGGTCAATATGACCAAGGGTCAGGCCATCAGCCTGCAGAAGAGCGACGGGGGGACCCTGACCGCGGTGCGGATGGGGCTCGGCTGGCAGGCGGCGCCGCGCCGGGGTCTGTTCGGTTCACGTACACGGGAGATCGACCTCGACGCGTCGGCGGTGCTCTTCGCCGACAAGCAGCCGGTCGACGTGGTCTTCTTCCGTCACCTCGTCAGTGACGACGGATCGGTCAAGCACACCGGGGACAACCTGGTCGGCGGCGCCGGTTCCGGCGGCGACGACGAGGCGATCCTCGTCGACCTGCAGCGGGTGCCGGTCCACATCGACCAGATCGTCTTCACGGTGAACTCCTTCACCGGCCAGACGTTCCAGGAGGTGCAGAACGCCTTCTGCCGCATCGTCGACGAGACCAACGGCCAGGAGCTCGCCCGCTACACGCTGGACGGCGGCGGGCAGTACACCGCCCAGATCATGGCCAAGGTGCACCGGGCGGGGAACGGCTGGCAGATGACCGCGCTGGGCAACCCGGCCAACGGCCGCACCTTCCAGGACCTGATGCCGGCGATCCTGCCGCACCTGTAGGCAGACCCGACCGACGGAGGGTGCCGGGATTCCGGCCCGGCCGGGGATCCCCGGCACCCTCCGAGCCGGTACATGGCAGTATCCGCAGCTCCCGGAGGCATCGGCCGCCGGGAGCTGCGACACATCGCGCCGCACCGCACGCGGCACGACGCGCAACACGCAGCAGCGAATCGTCGAGGGGACAGGGCAATGACGGCCGAGCTGGTCCGGGGGCAGAACCACACCTTGCCCCAGACCCGTCTGGAGATCCGGGTATCGGCCGGCACGCCCGTCGTGGCCGGTGCCATGCTCGGCGACGGGAGCGGCACGGTGCGTGGCACCGAATGGATCGCCCACCCGGGATCGCCCCAGCTCCCCGGGCTCGAAGTGTCCCGGCAGGCCGCCGCCGAACACCGGCTCGCCGTGGACCTCGACGCGCTGCCCGACCCGGTGCACCGGGTCACCGTGCTGCTGGCCCTGCCGACCGGCGTCGGCGGCCCGGTCAGGTTCGGCGCCGTGGCCTCCCCGTTCGTCGCCGTCACCGGGCTCGACGGCACCGAGATCGCCACCTTCACGCTCACCGGCCTGGACACCGAATCCGCGGTCACGGCCCTGGAGCTGTACCGCAGGCAGGGCGCCTGGAAGGTACGCGCGGTCGGCCAGGGCTACGCGGGCGGCCTGGACGCCATGCTCGCCGACCAGGGCGTGCCCCGGGCCGCCGAGCTGGCCCGCTCCATCCAGGACGCGGTCACCCGGGCGATGGCCCGCTCGGTCGCCCCGCCCCCGCCGCGCACCCCGGACGCCGACCGGGTCGCCCCCGGCGCCGGCGCGCCCGGCCCCGTACCGCCCCCGGACAACCGCCGGCCCGCCCCCCAGCCGCCCGAGCCGATCGGGGAGCCCGCCACCCCGCCGCCCGGCGCCACGACGGGCGGGCCCATCGACTACGCGCACCCGCGCCGCCGGTCCGCCGCACCCCCGCCGCCGCCTCCCACCGCGCCGCCCGCCGGGCCGGGCCGTCCCGCACAGCCCGTCGCCGGGGACGCGACCGGCTGGTCCATGGACGAGCGCCTCTACAACCAGATCTGGGGCATGTTCGAGGACCTGGCCCGCACCACCGCCGCCTATCGCAGCGCCGTCGACTTCGCCGAGTCCCGCATGGGCCAGGAGCTCGACCGCGCCCTGTCCGACCCGCGCAGCCGGATCGGCGGCGCGGGGGACCGGGCCCGCGAGGAGGCCCGGGCCAAGCGCGACGAGCTGACCACCCGCGCCCGCGAGGCCCTCGACCGCGACCTCGCCCAGCTCGTCGCCGAGGCCGCCGTGGTGGAACCCGCGCTGCCCGCCGCGTTCGCGGGCTGGGACAACCCCGTCTGGCACGCCTACCGCGTGCCCATGGAGATCCCCATGGCGCTGCGCATCGGCGACCTCCACCTGCCCGAGAACCCCGCCCTGCACATTCCGCTGCTGGTCCGGCTGCCGCTGGAGCGCGGGATGTGGATCGACAGCGGCCGGACGACGTCCGACGCCGCGGCCCTGATGGACAGCGCCCGGCTGCGCAGCCTCGCCATGGAGTGCGCGGTCGCGCACGCGGCCCGGCTGCTGGCGGTCTACCCGGCCGACGAGTTCTCGGTCCATGTCATCGACCCGGCCAGCTCCGCGGCCGGAGCGCTCGCGCCCCTGGTCCGGTCCGGGGCGCTCGCGGGGCCGCCCGCCTCCGGAGCCGGGGGAGTGGCCTCGGTCCTCGCCCATCTCACCCGCCGCGTCGACCTGGTGCAGATGGCGGTCCGGGCCGGTGCCGCCGACTCGCTCCCGCCGGACGTGGACACCGGCGAGCAACTGCTGATCGTCAACGACTTCCCGCACGGCTTCGACGACCGGTCCGTCACCCAGTTGCGCTACCTCGCCGACGAGGGGCCCTCGGTCGGCGTCCATCTGATGATGGTCGCGGACCGGGAGGACGCCAGTGCTTACGGGCCGGTGCTGGACCCGCTGTGGCGTTCGCTGCTGCGCGTCACTCCGGTCGCCGACGACCATCTGGCCGACCCCTGGGTGGGGCACGCCTGGACGTACGAGCCGCCCCGGATGCCGCCCGGCAGCCGGGTCCTGGAGCAGGTGCTCGCCGAGGTGGCGGCCGCCCGCCGCCCCCGCCGCCCCTGAGTGCCGGGCCTACCGGCATCTGATCCTCGCCTCTCTGACCAGCGCTTTTGAAAGATCTTTACCCTCTTCTTTACCTTTCTTTGGTGTTCCCTGTACTGTTCTTTGAACGGAGGGGAGTACTCCCATACGCGACGTACCCGTCAATACGGACCGTGACCGGTCCCGGGGCGCCGGCCCGTGGTGCGCAGTCCGCGCGCCCGGGTGGAAGAGACCTCCGGCAGCGACGACGCTGATCAGTAGCCGTAGCGAACTGCCGGAGGCGCAGTGGACGTTTCATGGACCCTCTGGGTGCTGACCATTCTTGGTCTGTCAGCCCTTATCGCCGTCGACTTCTTCATCGGGCGCAAGCCCCATGACGTGACGACAAAGGAAGCCGGAATCTGGACGATCGTCTGGATCGCGCTGGCCGCCCTCTTCGGGCTCGGCCTGCTGGTCTTCGGCGAGAGCCAGGCCTCGGGCGAGTTCTTCGCCGGCTTCATCACCGAGAAGTCGCTCAGTGTCGACAACCTCTTCGTCTTCGTCCTGATCATGGCGAAGTTCTCGGTGCCCTCGCACCTCCAGCAACGAGTGCTGCTGGTCGGTGTGCTGATCGCGCTGGTGCTGCGGGCGATCTTCATCGCCGCCGGTGCCGCCGTGATCGCCAACTTCTCGTGGGTCTTCTACATCTTCGGCGCGTTCCTGATCTACACCGCCTGGAAGCTCATCCAGGAGGCGCGGGCCGACGAGGAAGAGGAGGAGTTCGAGGAGAACCGTCTCCTCAAGACGATCGAGCGCCGCTTCGGGGTGGCCGACCGCTACCACGGCACCAAGCTCTTCATCCGGAACAACGGCAAGCGCGTCCTGACACCGCTGATGGTCGTCATGCTCGCCATCGGCACCACCGATGTGCTGTTCGCCCTGGACTCCATCCCGGCGATCTTCGGTCTGACCCAGGACCCGTACATCGTCTTCACCGCCAACGCCTTCGCCCTGATGGGGCTGCGGCAGCTGTACTTCCTGATCGGCGGGCTGCTGAAGAAGCTGGTCCACCTCAGCTACGGGCTCTCGGTCATCCTCGGCTTCATCGGGGTGAAGCTGGTGCTGCACGCACTGCACGAGTCCGGAGTGCACGTCCCCGAGATCTCCATCCCGGTGTCGCTCGGCGTCATCTGCGGCGTGCTGGTGATCACCACGATCACCAGCCTCGTCGCCAACAAGAAGCAGGCACAGGCGGACGCCGCCGCGGAAGCGGCGAAGGCCGACGACGCGGACAAGGGTGCCGGCATAGAGGCCTGAGCGGGGGCGGGGGGTACGGGTGCGCGGATCACGCGCCCGTGCCCCCCGCCGTCGTCACCAGCCCCGGGCGCGCCACTCCGGCAGCTGCGGGCGCTCGTCGCCGAGCGTGGTGTCGTGGCCGTGGCCCGGGTAGACCCAGGTCTCGTCGGGCAGCGGGTCGAAGAGCCTGGTCTCCACGTCGTGCAGCAGGCTCACGAACGCCTCGGGGTCCTTGAACGTGTTGCCGATCCCGCCGGGGAAGAGGCAGTCCCCGGTGAACAGGTGAGGGGCGCCGTGCGGGTCGTCGTAGACGAGCGCGATCGAGCCCGGGGTGTGGCCCGTCAGGTGGCGGGCGGTCAGCGCGACCTGTCCGACGCGGATCGTGTCGCCGTCCTCGACGAGCACATCCGTCGGGACCGGGATGCCCTCGGCGTCGTACCGCCCCGCGTAGGTGCGCGCTCCGGTGGCCGCCACCACCTCGCCCAGCGCCTGCCAGTGGTCGCCGTGCCGGTGGGTGGTGACGACGGACGCGATGCCGTCGTCACCGATCAGCCGCAGCAGCGTCGTGGCCTCGGCGGCCGCGTCGATCAGCAGCTGCTCGCCGGTGGCCCGGCAGCGCAGCAGATAGGCGTTGTTGTTCATCGGGCCGACGGCGACCTTGGAGATCATCAGATCCGTCAACTCGTGTACGTCCGCACGCCCGCCGACCTTGACCGCTCCGCTGTACGTCATACGTCTCAGCCTATAGCGGGGGCAGGACGGGAAGCGGGCCGCCTTCGACGGTCAGTGCCGAGCCGTCACGGCGCCCGCAGAGCCA
Organism: Streptomyces sp. NPDC047917; assembly: GCF_043204345.1. Lineage (NCBI taxonomy): Bacteria > Bacillati > Actinomycetota > Actinomycetes > Kitasatosporales > Streptomycetaceae > Streptomyces > Streptomyces sp. NPDC047917. The sequence goes on along the minus strand of NZ_JBIDCA010000005.1, from coordinate 160,626 downwards.
GCCGAGCAGTTCGGGGGCCGTGCCGCGGACCGTGACCGGGCCGCCCTCCGCGCCGCCGCCGGTCGTCCGCACCGGGCCGCCGTCGGCGGTCATCCGCGTGGAGACGACATCGGGGTGTCCGTCGAACCGCTCGGCGAGGAATTCGATCTCGCGGGAGACGAAGTCCTCCGGCAGGTCCTCCAGCTCGTAGCCGACTCCGAGGTCGACATGGTGCAGCTCGACCTCGACCCGGCGGCGGAACGGGATCCGGGAGGCGGAGTCCGTCACGCCGTTGCGCAGGGTGACCGTGCGGGACCAGTCGGCCGGGGTCGCGGCGGCGGCCTGGAGGCGGTCCGCGCTCCCGGCCAGGTCGGTCAGCTGTTCGGGGCGCGGCCGGAGTGCGTCGCGCTCGATGTCGCGGTCGCGGGTTTCGCTGTCTGCGTACATGGGGCGGCCCTGGAGAACATTTACGAGCGCGTCGGCGTTACGAGAGAGGTGCGCAAGGACATGGCCCCGGCTCCAGCCCGGCAATCGCGACGGCAGGGCGAGCGCGGCATCGTCCAATTTCCCGGTGGCGCTGAGCAGTCGATCGGTTGCTTCACGTACGGCGTCCAGGTCGCGCGCATGATCAATCATGGGGCTGAGCCTAGCCTCGCCACTCATTCGGGTGAAGGAGTCGACAGCCGTCCGTAAATCGAATGTGCGTGCTATACGCTCGGAGTCGAAAGCTTCGTACACCGCTGTGGCGCCCCCCATACCCTGGGACAGGGGCTCAGTTCCCCCATTTCTCTCCAGAAAGGTGCGGACCGGCGTGACCGACCGTCTCATCGTCCGTGGCGCTCGCGAGCACAACCTCAAGAACGTCTCGCTCGACCTCCCGCGCGACTCCCTCATCGTCTTCACCGGGCTCTCCGGGTCGGGCAAGTCGTCCCTCGCGTTCGACACGATCTTCGCCGAGGGCCAGCGGCGCTACGTGGAGTCGCTCTCCTCGTACGCCCGCCAGTTCCTCGGCCAGATGGACAAGCCGGACGTCGACTTCATCGAGGGCCTCTCGCCCGCCGTCTCCATCGACCAGAAGTCGACCTCGCGCAACCCGCGCTCGACGGTCGGCACCATCACCGAGGTCTACGACTACCTCAGGCTGCTCTTCGCCCGGATCGGCAAGCCGCACTGCCCGGAGTGCCGCCGACCCATCTCGCGCCAGTCGCCGCAGGCGATCGTCGACAAGGTGCTCGGCCTGCCCGAGGGCAGCCGTTTCCAGGTGCTCTCGCCGCTGGTGCGCGAGCGCAAGGGCGAGTTCGTCGATCTCTTCGCCGATCTGCAGACCAAGGGTTACAGCAGGGCGCGGGTCGACGGCGAGACCATCCAGCTCTCCGAGCCGCCCAAGCTGAAGAAGCAGGAGAAGCACACCATCGAGGTGGTCATCGACCGCCTCACGGTGAAGGACAGCGCCAAGCGCCGGCTGACCGACTCGGTCGAGACCGCGCTCGGGCTCTCCGGCGGCATGGTCGTGCTCGACTTCGTCGACCTCCCCGAGGACGACCCCGAGCGTGAGCGGATGTACTCCGAGCACCTCTACTGCCCGTACGACGACCTCTCCTTCGAGGAGCTCGAACCGCGCTCCTTCTCCTTCAACTCGCCCTTCGGCGCCTGCCCCGACTGCACGGGTATCGGCACGCGGATGGAGGTCGACCCGGAGCTGATCGTCCCCGACGAGGAGAAGTCGCTCGACGAGGGCGCGATCCACCCCTGGTCGCACGGCCACACCAAGGAGTACTTCGGCCGGCAGATCAGCGCCCTCGCCGACGCCCTCGGATTCCGTACGGACATCCCCTGGGCCGGGCTGCCGCAGCGTGCCAAGAAGGCCCTGCTCCACGGCCACAAGATCCAGACCGAGGTCCGCTACCGCAACCGCTACGGGCGGGAGCGCGCGTACACCACGCCCGCCTTCGAAGGCGCGGTGCAGTTCGTCAAGCGGCGGCACTCCGACGCCGAGAGCGACTCCAGCCGGGAGCGCTTCGAGGGCTACATGCGCGAGGTGCCCTGCCCGACCTGTGAGGGCACCAGGCTGAAGCCGATCGTCCTCGCGGTGACGGTGATGGAGAAGTCCATCGCCCAGGTCGCCGCGATGTCGATCAGCGAGTGCGCCGAGTTCCTCGGCCGGATGAAGCTCAACGCCCGCGACAAGAAGATCGCCGAGCGGGTGCTGAAGGAGGTCAACGAGCGGCTGAAGTTCCTCGTCGACGTCGGCCTCGACTACCTCTCGCTCAACCGGGCGGCCGGCACCCTGTCCGGCGGCGAGGCCCAGCGCATCCGGCTCGCCACCCAGATCGGCTCCGGCCTGGTCGGCGTGCTGTACGTGCTGGACGAGCCGTCCATCGGCCTGCACCAGCGGGACAACCACCGGCTGATCGAGACCCTGGTCCGGCTCCGCGACATGGGCAACACGCTCATCGTCGTCGAGCACGACGAGGACACCATCAAGGTCGCCGACTGGGTCGTCGACATCGGCCCCGGTGCCGGTGAGCACGGCGGCAAGGTGGTCCACTCCGGATCCCTCAAGGAACTGCTGGCCAACGGGGATTCGATCACCGGCCAGTACCTGACCGGCAAGAAGCAGATCCCGATGCCGGACATCCGGCGCCCCGTCGACCCGCAGCGCAGGCTCACCGTGCACGGCGCCCGGGAGAACAACCTCCAGGACATCGACGTCTCCTTCCCGCTCGGCCTGCTCACGGCCGTCACGGGCGTCTCGGGTTCGGGCAAGTCGACGCTGGTCAACGACATCCTCTACACCCACCTGGCGCGCGAGCTGAACGGCGCCAAGTCGGTCCCCGGCCGGCACACCCGGGTCGACGGCGACGACCTGGTCGACAAGGTCGTGCACGTCGACCAGTCGCCCATCGGCCGGACCCCCCGGTCCAACCCGGCCACGTACACCGGTGTCTTCGACCACGTCCGCAAGCTGTTCGCGGAGACGATGGAGGCGAAGGTGCGCGGCTATCTGCCGGGCCGCTTCTCCTTCAACGTCAAGGGCGGCCGCTGCGAGAACTGCTCCGGCGACGGCACCATCAAGATCGAGATGAACTTCCTGCCCGACGTGTACGTCCCGTGCGAGGTCTGCCACGGAGCGCGCTACAACCGGGAGACCCTGGAGGTCCACTACAAGGGCAAGTCCATCGCCGAGGTGCTGGACATGCCGATCGAGGAGGGCCTGGAGTTCTTCGAGGCCGTCCCGACGATCGCCCGCCACCTCCGCACGCTCAACGAGGTGGGCCTCGGATATGTGCGGCTCGGCCAGTCCGCGCCGACCCTCTCCGGTGGTGAGGCGCAGCGCGTCAAGCTCGCCAGCGAGCTCCAGAAGCGCTCCACCGGCCGCACGGTCTACGTCCTGGACGAGCCGACCACGGGTCTGCACTTCGAGGACATCAGCAAGCTCATCAAGGTGCTCTCCGGGCTGGTCGACAAGGGCAACTCGGTGATCGTCATCGAGCACAACCTCGATGTGATCAAGACCGCGGACTGGGTCATCGACATGGGCCCCGAAGGCGGCAGCGGCGGCGGTCTGGTCATCGCCGAGGGGACACCGGAGCAGGTCGCCGGGGTTCCGGCCAGCCACACCGGCAAGTTCCTCCAGGGCATCCTGGACCCGGAGCGGGTGAGCGAGGCCGCGGTGCCCGCGGCCCGCAGGCCGGTGCGGAAGGCGGCCGCGAAGAAGGCGGTCGCCGCGAAGTCGGCCCCGGCCAGGAAGACGGCCACGGCCCGGACCGCGAAGTCCGCCACGGCGGCCAAGGCCGCCGGGACCGCGGGCACCGCCAAGACGGCCGCGGCGAAGAAGCCCGCGGCGAAGAAGGCGACCCGCACGCGCAAGGCCTGACGACAGGCCCCGGGGCGGAACAAGGCGGCGGCTCCCGGATCCCCGGGGGCCGCCGCCCCTGCTTCTCCGCCATGCCCGAGCCGCTGACCAGGAACGACCGGCCTCGGGTGGCCCGGCCGCAGGGCCGTCCCGCTCCGCCGGTATCGTCGGTTCTGTCACCGATGGCGCCGATGCCCGCGGTACTGCTGGTACTCGCGGTGCCTCAGCCTTGTCCGGTGCCCATCCGCCCCTTTGACCAGTGGAGACCGCATGTCCGGCCAGCCCGCCGCCCGCCGTACCGTGCTGAAGGGCGCCGCTCTCGCCGGCGCCGCCGGGCTGGGAGTGGCCGCCTGCTCGACCGAGTCGAAGCTCGGCCACGCCGAGACGCCGACACCGATCGCCCCCGTCGAGCTCGGCGCGCCGGACGACATCCCGGTCGGCGGATCCAAGCTCTTCCGCAACGAGCGGGTCATCGTGAACTGCCCGGCCAAGGGCCAGTACAAGGCGTTCAGCGCCCAGTGCACCCACGCGGGCTGCCTGCTGGACAAGGTCGAGGACAACGTGGGTACGTGCCCCTGCCACGGTAGCCACTTCGACACGACGACCGGCAAGGCGATGCGCGGCCCGGCGACCGCGCCGCTGCCCGCGGTCCCGGTCAGGGTCGAGGGCGGCCGGCTGGTCGCGGGCCCCGACGCCTGACACCGGCCGGGGACGGAGTCACTCCCAGTCCCAGTCGATGCCGACCAGACCGGGCCGCACACCCTGCTCCACGAGGTGGACGGTCCGGTGCCGGCCGGTCAGCGTGAGGTCCGTGCGGGCGCCGCGCGGTGCCCCCGCCGAGACCTGGGCGAAGCGTCGGCACCGTACCGGCAGCGCGGCCTCGTCGAAGGCCACCTGGAGCACGTACTGCCCGCCGCCGAAGCTGAACCCCCGCACGTACTCGCCGCTCGGCCCGCCCGTGCCGTCGTCGAAGCCGTAGCCGAAGAGGTAGGTGTCACCCGCCCTCAACCGGGTGTCGAAGAGCAACTCCGCGACCAGGACCCCCGTACCGCGGTCCCAGCGGACCCGCCCGAGCCGGCAGTTCTCGCCGGCCGTCACCGTCACCCGCGCCGGATCGCAGCCCGGATCGCCCCGGTGGACGGCGAGATAGCGGTCGATGTCGTCCCGGTGGGCGCGCACCACATGCTGCGAATCGCGCTGCCGCAGCTCCCGGCCGGGACCGATCCGCACCCGCTCGTGGTGCCCCACCGTGTGCAGCCCGCCGTCCACCGGCGACCCCATGGCCGCCAGCAGTCGCTCCACGGCGCCGGACGACTCCATCAGGGAACGGTACGAACGGGCGGCCGGACGGTCGGCCTCCGGGCGAGTGTTCCCGCTCCCGAGCAGCCGGAGCAGCGAGTTCCCCGGCAGCTCCAGTACCTCCTCCAGCGCCTTCACGGCCCGCAGGGACTCGGCGCGCTGCGGGCGTCGGGCCCCCTGCTGCCAGTAACTCAGGCTCGTCACCCCGACCTTGACGCCGCGGTGCGCGAGATGGTGCTGCACCCGCTGGAGCGGCAGCCCCCGCACCGCGAGCGCGGTGCGCAGCGCCAGATGGAACGGGCCGGTGTGCAGCACCTGTGCCAGTTCGGCCTCGGTGTGCCGCATGGGTCCTCCAGGTGAACGTTCACGACGCGGGGCGGGGGGACCGCGTCGGCGGGGGTGGTGCCGCAGGTGGCCGGGGCGCGGCCGTTCACGTATCCGCCACGCCGTTCACACCGCGATGTTCCCCCGCATTGAAGCGTGTTGACCCGTCCCCGACAACGGTTGATGCTCCTCGGACAGCGTCCGGACGCGCTCCTGTGATCCCACACCCCCCGCCTCGGGAGGAACGTCATGCGTATCCGAAGAATCCGAACGGGACGGCTCCCGGCCCTGGCCGCGCTGGCCGCCGTGCTCCTCGCCGTACCGACGGCGACCGCCTCGGCGGCCCCGGCGCCCGTACGGGCCGCCGCCGCGACCGGTGAGGCCGCCGGTGGTGTCGCCGCGACCCAGCGGCTGAACATCACCATGCAGGCCCAGCAGAAGACCAACTGGTGCTGGGCGGCGTCCGGCAACACCATCGCCACCTGGTTCGGCCGCAGCTACTCGCAGAACCAGTTCTGCAACGCCGCCTTCGGCCGCGCACAGGGCTACGAGTGCCCCAACTCGCAGGCCACGCTGGGCAATGTCCAGGACGGTCTGAACTGGGCCGGCATCAACCCCGGTTCGTACGTCACCGGCTGGCTGCGCTACCCCACCGTCCAGGCCGAGATCGCCGCGGGCCGGCCCGTCGAGACCCGTATCCAGTGGTCGTCGGGCGGCGGCCACATGCATGTCCTGTACGGCTACGACGATGCCGGCGACTGGGTCTACTGGGGCGATCCCTGGCCCTCCAACAACCGCTACAACTGGGCGTCGCACGACTGGTACGTGAACAACAACGAGTTCTCCTGGACCCACTCGCTCTACCGGATCGGGGCGTGACGGAATGATCCCCAGTACCGCCCGCACCGCACACCACTCGCGCACCATCCGCACCGCCCGGTCCGCGGCCGCGTCCCTGGCCGCCACCGGCATCCTGACCGGTGCCGCGCTGCTGACCGTCGCCGCCCCCGGGGCGGCCGCCGCCACCGGACCCACCGCTGGCCCGGCAGCCCTGGCGGCCGCCCGGCACGCGGCCGCCCGGCCCGCGACCCTGGACACCCTGGCCCGGTTCTTCGCCCGCGAGGGCTCGGTCACCAGGTCGGCGGCCGCGCCGCGCATCGAGGGCGCGGCCGTCCCCGTGAACACCCTCGATCCGGACTTCGTGGCCGGGAAGCCGGGAGCGCCCGTCGCCAGGCTGGACTACCTCGCCACCACGGCCGTCTCCTCGGACGGCCGGAAGGCCTCCCTGTGGGCCCTTCCGAAGGGAGGGCAGGACGGCGGTTGGCAGGTGGTGAACATCGCCAGCGGTGACGACGAGACGAGGTACGCGGCCGAGGGCGCCCGCAGGCTCCCCGGCGGGACGGTCTTCCGCGAGCCGCAGACCGACGCCTGGTTCGTCCAGAAGGGGACGAAGGTGCTCCCCCTGGACCGGGACGCGGTCCGCGCGGTCGGCGCCCGCGGCACCACGCTGGCCGCCTACCGCGCCCGGGTGCGCGCCGCCTACGGCGACAAGCTCCCCGGCTCGGGATACGCCCGCTCCGGCAAGGCGGGAGGCTACGCACCACCCGCCGCCCCCGCTCCCGCCCCCGAGCCCCGGACGGTCGTCGCGAGCACCGCCTCCGGCACGGCGCTGACCGCCACCTCGGCCGCCGCCGGAGCGGGCGCCCTCGTCGTGCTCGCCCTCGGCGGTCTCTCCGCGCTGCGCAACCGTCGCAGCCGGGAGACCCCGTGACCGGAGGCGGCACCCGCTGACCCGTGCTCCGGGGCGCGCTCCCGCGATCCGCGCCCCGGAGCACGGCACCACTTCCGGGCGGCCGCACTGTCACCGCCCGCAAGTAGGGTGGGACACATGGCAGACCCCTCCAGCTACCGCCCCAAGCCGGGACAGATCCCCGACTCCCCGGGGGTCTACAAGTTCCGCGACGAGCACCGCAGGGTGATCTACGTCGGAAAGGCCAAGAACCTGCGCCAGCGCCTGGCCAATTACTTCCAGGACCTGGCCGCGCTCCATCCGCGTACGCGCACGATGGTCACCACGGCCGCCTCGGTGGAATGGACGGTCGTCTCCACGGAGGTCGAGGCCCTCCAGCTGGAGTACTCCTGGATCAAGGAGTTCGACCCCCGGTTCAACGTCAAGTACCGCGACGACAAGAGCTATCCGTATCTCGCGGTCACGCTGGGCGAGGAGTTCCCGCGCGTCCAGGTGATGCGCGGGGCCAAGAAGAAGGGCGTGCGCTACTTCGGCCCGTACGGGCACGCCTGGGCGATCCGCGAGACGGTCGACCTGATGCTCCGCGTCTTCCCGGTGCGTACGTGCTCCGCCGGCGTCTTCAAGAACGCAGCCCGGACCGGCCGCCCCTGCCTCCTCGGCTACATCGGCAAGTGCTCGGCCCCCTGCGTGGGCCGCGTCACCCCCGAGGAGCACCGCGAACTGGCCGACGACTTCTGCGACTTCATGGCCGGCCGGACCGGTACGTACATCCGCCGCCTGGAGAAGGACATGATGGCGGCGGCCGAGGACATGGAGTACGAGCGGGCGGCCCGGCTCCGCGACGACGTGGAGGCCCTCAAGCGGGCCATGGAGAAGAGCGCCGTCGTGCTCGCCGACGCCACCGACGCCGACCTGATCGCGGTTGCCGAGGACGAGCTCGAAGCCGCGGTCCAGATCTTCCACGTGCGCGGCGGCCGGGTGCGCGGCCAGCGCGGCTGGGTCACCGACAAGGTCGAGAACGTCGACACCTCGGGCCTGGTCGAGCACGCCCTCCAGCAGCTGTACGGCGAGGAGACGGGCGACTCGGTTCCCAAGGAGGTCCTCGTCCCGGCCCTGCCCGAGGACCCGGACGCGGTCTCCCAGTGGCTCGCCGGCCGCCGGGGCTCCCAGGTCAGCCTGCGCATCCCGCAGCGCGGCGACAAGAAGGACCTGATGGCTACGGTCCAGCGCAACGCCCTGCAGGCCCTGGGGCTGCACAAGACCAAGCGCGCCTCCGACCTGACCACCCGCTCCCGCGCCCTGGAGGAGATCGCTCAGGCGCTCGGCCTGGACACCGCCCCGCTGCGCATCGAGTGCTTCGACATCTCGCACCTCCAGGGCGACGACGTGGTCGCCTCCATGGTCGTCTTCGAGGACGGCCTCGCCCGCAAGAGCGAGTACCGCCGCTTCCAGATCAAGGGCTTCGAGGGCCAGGACGACGTCCGCTCGATGCACGAGGTGATCGGCCGCCGCTTCAAGCGCTACCTCCAGGAGAAGGAACGTACGGGGGAGTGGGAGGAGACCCCCGCCCCGACCGGACCGGTCCCGGCTCCGCAGGACGCCGGCACCGTGCCCGGTACCGCACCGGCCACCGCGCCCGGCACCGCCCCAGGCCCGGACACCATCGCTCCCGGCCCCGGCACCGCTGGTCCCGGCACCACCGTCCCCGGCCCGGACTCCACCGCCCCCGCTCCCGGCACCATCGCTCCCGGCCCGGACCTCACCGTGCCCGACCCGGACGCCGAGCCCCGTGAGGACGACGGGCGTCCCAAGCGGTTCGCCTATCCGCCGCAGCTCGTCGTGGTCGACGGCGGCCAGCCGCAGGTCGCCGCCGCCAAGCGCGCCCTCGACGAGCTGGGGATCGACGACATCGCCGTCTGCGGACTCGCCAAGCGCCTCGAAGAGGTCTGGCTGCCCGATGACGACGACCCCGTCGTCCTGCCCCGCTCCAGCGAGGGCCTCTACCTCCTCCAGCGCGTCCGTGACGAGGCCCACCGCTTCGCGATCACCTACCAGCGCGCCAAGCGGGCCAAACGGATCCGCTCCAGCCCCCTGGACGCCGTCGCCGGTCTCGGCGAAACCCGGAAACAGGCGTTGATCAAGCATTTCGGCTCCGTGAAGAAGCTGAAGCAGGCGACAATCGACGAAATCTGCGAGGTTCCGGGGATAGGCCGCAGAACGGCGGAATCGGTGGCTGTCGCCCTCGCGTCGGCCGCCCCGGCCACGCCCGCCGTGAACACGGCGACAGGAGAGATCATTGAAGAGGACGACGGGGGCAGCACGACATGACCGAGCGTGAGAACGAGCAAGAAGCCGGGCGCGGGCAAGAAGCCGGGCACGACGGCACCGACCGAGCAGACGGAGCAGCACAAGTGAGTACGGCCACCACGAACGAGACGGGCGACGGGCCCGCGACCATCCCCGAGCTGGTCATCATCTCGGGGATGTCGGGCGCCGGGCGCAGCACGGCGGCCAAGTGTCTGGAGGACCTCGGCTGGTTCGTCGTCGACAACCTGCCGCCCGCACTGATCCCCACCATGGTGGAGCTCGGCGCCCGCTCGCAGGGCAACGTGGCACGGATCGCCGTCGTCGTCGACGTCCGGGGGCGCCGCTTCTTCGACAACCTCCGCGAGTCCCTCGCCGACCTGGAGGCCAAGCACGTCACCCGGCGGATCGTCTTCCTGGAGTCCTCCGACGACGCCCTGGTCCGCCGCTTCGAATCGGTCCGCCGCCCGCACCCGCTCCAGGGCGACGGCCGGATCGTCGACGGCATCGCCGCCGAGCGCGACCTGCTGCGCGAGCTGCGCGGCGACGCCGACCTGGTGATCGACACCTCCAGCCTCAACGTGCACGAACTGCGCGCCAAGATGGACGCCCAGTTCGCCGGCGACGAGGAGCCGGAGCTGCGCGCCACGGTGATGTCGTTCGGCTTCAAGTACGGGCTGCCGGTCGACGCCGACCTGGTCGTCGACTGCCGCTTCCTGCCCAACCCGCACTGGGTCCCCGAGCTGCGCCCGTTCACCGGCCTCAACGAGGAGGTGTCCGCGTACGTCTTCGACCAGCCCGGTGCCAAGGAGTTCCTCAACCAGTACACCGAGCTGCTCCAGCTCATCGCCGCCGGATACCGCCGCGAGGGCAAGCGCTACGTGACCATCGCCGTCGGCTGCACCGGCGGCAAGCACCGCTCCGTCGCCATGTCCGAGAAGCTGGCCGCCCGGCTCGCGACCGAAGGCATCGAGACCGTCCTCGTCCACCGGGACATGGGGCGCGAGTGACCAGCCGCAACCTGCGCCTGCGGCGGCTGCGCAGAGCCACCTCCGCGCTGTCCGGCTCCGGGCTGTCCGGCCGCAAGCGCGGCGCGCAGCCCAAGGTCGTCGCCCTCGGCGGCGGCATGGGGCTCTCCGCGTCGCTCGCGTCGCTCCGCCGGATCACCGGTGATCTCACCGCCGTGGTCACCGTCGCCGACGACGGCGGTTCCAGCGGCCGGCTCCGCGAGGAGCTCGGCGTGCTGCCGCCCGGCGACCTGCGCAAGGCGCTCGCCGCACTGTGCGGTGACGACGACTGGGGCCAGACCTGGGCCCGGGTGATCCAGCACCGCTTCCAGTCCAAGGGCGATCTGCACGAGCACGCGGTCGGCAATCTGCTGATCGTCGCCCTGTGGGAGCAGCTCGGCGACCACGTCCAGGCGCTCGACCTGGTCGGGAAGCTCCTCGGGGCGCACGGCCGGGTGCTCCCCATGTCCGCCGTGCCGCTGGAGCTCCAGGCGCTCGTGCGGGGTCACGACCCGGCCCGCCCGGACGACGTGGACACCGTGCGCGGACAGGCCACCGTGGCGCTCACCCCCGGCGAGGTGCAGTCCGTGCACCTCGTCCCGCACGACCCGCCCGCCGTCCCCGAGGCCGTCGCCGCGGTCCTCGACGCCGACTGGGTGGTGCTCGGTCCGGGGTCCTGGTTCTCCTCCGTGATCCCGCACCTGCTCGTCCCCGAACTGCTCGACGCACTCGTCGAGACCAAGGCCCGTAAGGTCCTCTCGCTCAACCTCGCACCGCAACCCGGTGAAACTGATGGCTTCTCCCCGCAGCGTCATTTGGAGGTTTTGGGACGACACGCCCCTAAACTCGCCCTGGACGTGGTGCTGGCCGACGAAGCCGCTGTGCCCGATCGTGAGTCCCTCGCCGACGCCGCCAAGCGGCTCGGCGCCGCGGTCGAGCTGGCGCCGGTGGCCTCACCCGACGGCGTTCCGATCCATGATCCGGAGCTGTTGGCCGCCGCGTACGACCGTATTTTTCGGATGCATGGAAGGATCGGCCCATGGCGATGACGCCCGCGGTGAAGGACGAAATCTCTCGGCTTCCCGTGACCCGGACCTGCTGCAGGAAGGCAGAAGTCTCGGCGATTCTTCGGTTCGCGGGTGGGCTGCACCTGGTGAGCGGCCGGATTGTGATCGAGGCGGAGCTGGACACCGCGATGGCGGCACGCCGGCTGAAGCGGGACATTCTCGAAATCTTCGGGCACAGCTCGGAGCTGATCGTGATGGCGCCCGGCGGTCTGCGGCGCAGCTCCCGTTACGTCGTACGGGTGGTGGCGGGCGGCGACCAGCTGGCCCGCCAGACCGGCCTGGTGGACGGCCGCGGCCGTCCCATCCGCGGGCTGCCCCCGCAGGTGGTCTCGGGGGCCACCTGCGACGCCGAGGCGGCCTGGCGCGGGGCGTTCCTCGCGCACGGATCGCTCACCGAGCCCGGCCGCTCCTCCTCGCTGGAGGTGACCTGCCCGGGCCCGGAGGCGGCGCTCGCGCTGGTCGGCGCGGCCCGCAGGCTCTCCATCGCGGCCAAGGCCCGCGAGGTACGCGGGGTGGACCGGGTCGTCGTCCGCGACGGCGACGCGATCGGCGCCCTGCTCACCCGGCTGGGCGCCCATGAGTCGGTGCTGGCCTGGGAGGAGCGGCGGATGCGCCGCGAGGTCCGCGCCACGGCCAACCGGCTCGCCAACTTCGACGACGCCAACCTGCGTCGCTCGGCCCGGGCCGCGGTCGCCGCGGGCGCCCGGGTCGGCCGGGCGCTGGAGATCCTGGGCGAAGAGGTGCCCGAGCACCTCGCGGCCGCCGGACGGCTGCGCATGGAGCACAAGCAGGCGTCCCTGGAGGAGCTGGGCGCGCTCGCCGACCCGCCGCTGACCAAGGACGCGGTCGCCGGCCGGATCCGCCGGCTGCTGGCGATGGCCGACAAGCGGGCCCAGGACCTGGGCATCCCCGGCACCGAATCCACCCTCGGCGAGGAGCTCGCCGACGGCCTGGTGGGCTGACCTCCGACGACGGTCTCTTCCGGCCGGATTCCGGACTCGCCGACCCCTTCCGGGTGTTGACGCTCCGTAATCGCCACTGCGTGTACGGACGGTTGTCCGAAGGCCCGTACTCCTACCGAGGAGTACGGGCCCCGGTGCTTCCCACGGCCCCGCTCGATGTCACCCCGGGGCCCTCGGAGAGGTAGGGTCGGAGGCGGTCGGGGACATCTCATACAACTCGCCGGGGTGAGAACCCCGCGTACCTAACGAGGAGATCGGTTCGTGACGATCCGCGTAGGCATCAACGGCTTTGGCCGCATCGGTCGTAACTACTTCCGCGCGCTGCTGGAGCAGGGTGCGGACATCGAGATCGTGGCTGTCAACGACCTGGGTGACACCGCGACCACGGCCCACCTGCTGAAGTACGACACCATTCTGGGTCGTCTCAAGGCAGAGGTCAGCCACACCGCCGACACCATCACCGTCGATGGTCACACGATCAAGGTGCTCTCCGAGCGCAACCCGGCCGACATCCCCTGGGGTGAGCTGGGTGTCGACATCGTCATCGAGTCGACCGGCATCTTCACGAAGAAGGCCGACGCCGAGAAGCACATCGCCGGCGGCGCCAAGAAGGTCCTCATCTCGGCTCCGGCCAAGGGCGAGGACATCACCATCGTGATGGGCGTCAACCAGGACAAGTACGACGCGGCCAACCACCACGTCATCTCCAACGCGTCCTGCACGACCAACTGTGTCGCGCCGATGGCGAAGGTTCTGGACGAGAACTTCGGCATCGTCAAGGGCCTGATGACGACGGTCCACGCGTACACGAACGACCAGCGCATCCTGGACTTCCCGCACTCGGACCTGCGCCGCGCCCGCGCCGCCGCCGAGAACATCATCCCGACCACCACCGGTGCCGCCAAGGCCACCGCCCTGGTGCTCCCGCAGCTGAAGGGCAAGCTGGACGGCATCGCCATGCGCGTCCCGGTCCCGACCGGCTCGGCCACCGACCTGGTCGTCGAGCTCCAGCGCGAGGTCACCAAGGACGAGGTCAACGCCGCGTTCAAGAAGGCCGCCGACGGCGGCGACCTCAAGGGCATCCTGTACTACACCGAGGACCCGATCGTGTCGTCGGACATCGTCGGAGACCCGGCGTCCTGCACCTTCGACTCCTCGCTGACCATGGTCCAGGAGGGCAAGTCGGTGAAGATCCTCGGCTGGTACGACAACGAGTGGGGTTACTCCAACCGCCTCGTCGACCTGACCGTCTTCGTCGGCAACCAGCTCTGACCGTCGAACCGGCAGGCGCCCGGGGCCTCTCGTCCGGGTCGTGCCGGGGTCGCGGTGTCCGGCCCCGTCCGGCCTGACCCGAACGGAAGACCCAAGATGTGAGCACGGGGCTCGAACAGCGCAACGCCGCGCCGTTCGGGCCCCGTCGCATGCTCTCCCGCCCTCCAAGGAGTCCAGCAAGATGAAGACGATCGACGAACTGATCGCCGAAGGGGTCACCGGCAAGCGCGTATTCGTCCGCGCCGACCTCAACGTGCCGCTCAGCGGCACCACCATCACCGACGACGGCCGGATCCGCGCCGTCCAGCCGACCGTGGAGAAGCTCGTCGCGGCCGGCGCGCGAGTCGTCGTCGCCTCGCACCTGGGCCGCCCCAAGGGCGCTCCGGACCCCGCCTTCTCCCTGGCGCCCGCCGCCGCCCGCCTCGGTGAACTCATCGGAACCGACGTGGCGTTCGCGACCGACACGGTCGGCGAGTCCGCCCGCGCCACGGTCGCCGGGCTCGGCGACGGCCAGGTCGCCGTCCTGGAGAACCTCCGCTTCAACCCCGGCGAGACGTCCAAGGACGACGCCGAGCGCGGCGCGTTCGCCGACCGGCTCGCCGAGCTCGCCGACCTGTACGTGGGCGACGGCTTCGGCGCCGTGCACCGCAAGCACGCCTCGGTCTTCGACCTCCCGGCCCGGCTGCCGCACGCCGCCGGTGACCTGATCGCCACCGAGGTCGGCGTCCTGGAGAAGCTCACCGAGAACGTCGAGCGCCCCTACGCCGTGGTGCTCGGCGGCTCCAAGGTCTCCGACAAGCTCGGCGTCATCGACCACCTCCTGGAGCGCGCCGACCGCATCCTGATCGGCGGCGGCATGGCGTACACCTTCCTCAAGGCCCAGGGCCACGAGGTCGGCAGCTCGCTGCTCCAGGAGGACCAGATCCCGGCGGTGCTGGAGTACCTCAAGCGCGCCGAGGACAAGGGCGTGGAGTTCGTGCTCCCCGTCGACGTCGTGGTCTCCGAGCAGTTCCCGGACCTCAAGGCCAAGGCCCCGACCGAGCACCGCACCGTGCCCGCGGACGCCATGCCGGCCGGCTTCATCGGCCTGGACAACGGCCCCGAGACCAACAAGCTGTACGCATCGAAGCTCGCCGACGCGGCCACCGTCTTCTGGAACGGCCCGATGGGCGTCTTCGAGCACCCCGACTACGCCGAGGGCACCCGGGCCGTCGCCCAGGCCCTCGTCGACTCCTCGGGCTTCAGTGTCGTCGGCGGTGGCGACTCCGCCGCGGCCGTCCGCACCCTGGGCTTCGACGAGAACGCGTTCGGACACATCTCGACCGGTGGCGGTGCCAGCCTCGAATACCTTGAGGGCAAGACGCTTCCCGGCCTCGCCGCACTGGAGGACTGACCTTTCATGACCACTCGCACCCCGCTGATGGCGGGCAACTGGAAGATGAACCTCAACCACCTTGAGGCCATCGCACACACCCAGAAGCTCGGCTTCGCGCTGAGCGACAAGGACTACGACGCCGTCGAGGTCGCCGTCCTGCCGCCCTTCACCGACCTGCGCTCCGTGCAGACCCTGGTCGAGGGCGACAAGCTGAAGATCAAGTACGGCGCCCAGGACATCTCGGCGCACGACTCCGGCGCGTACACCGGTGAGATCTCCGGCCCGATGCTGACCAAGCTGCGCTGCACCTACGTCGCCGTCGGGCACAGCGAGCGCCGTCAGTACCACGGTGAGACCGACGAGATCTGCAACGCCAAGGTGAAGGCCGCGTACAAGCACGGCCTGACCCCGATCCTCTGCATCGGCGAGGGCCTGGACGTCCGCAAGGCCGGTGACCAGGTCTCCTACACCCTCGCGCAGCTCGACGGCGGCCTGAAGGACGTCCCGGCCGAGCAGGCCGAGTCCATCGTGATCGCGTACGAGCCGGTCTGGGCCATCGGCACCGGCGAGGTCGCCACCCCCGAGGACGCCCAGGAGGTCTGCGGCGCGATCCGCGGCCGGCTGGCCGAGGTGTACTCGCAGGAGCTCGCCGACGGCGTCCGCATCCAGTACGGCGGCTCGGTGAAGTCCGGCAATGTCGCCGCGATCATGGCGCAGCCCGACGTGGACGGCGCACTGGTCGGCGGCGCCGCGCTGGACGCCGACGAGTTCGTCAAGATCGTCCGCTTCCGCGACCAGTGAGTATGCGGTAGCGCGGATCCGTCGTACCCTTGCGGGGGCCGCGGAGGGTGTAGCCTCCCGGCCCCCGTTCTCAGCACATGCAGTCCAGAGGAATTCCGGAAAGTAGGGACCAGCCGTGATTTTGGCGTTCGAGATCGCCCTGATCGTCTTCAGCCTGCTGCTGATGCTGCTGGTGCTGATGCACAAGGGAAAGGGCGGCGGCCTCTCCGACATGTTCGGTGGCGGCATGCAGTCGTCGGTCGGCGGCTCCTCGGTCGCCGAGCGCAACCTCGACCGGATCACGGTGGTCGTCGGTCTGGCGTGGTTCGCGTGCATTGTTGTGCTTGGTCTGCTGATCAAGCTGGACAGCTGACCCGTCGTACGCGATTCCCGGTGACGGTGTAACTCCTTTCACTGGACGCGCGTTGGGCCTTACGTAGACTGGGGCATCTTCGAGCACCATCACGCAGGGAGTTACGACCGTGGCAAGTGGCAACGCGATCCGGGGAAGCCGGGTCGGAGCGGGGCCGATGGGGGAGGCCGAGCGCGGCGAGTCCGCGCCGCGTCTCCGCATCTCCTTCTGGTGCTCGAACGGGCACGAGACGCAGCCGAGCTTCGCCAGTGACGCGCAGGTACCGGAGACTTGGGACTGCCCGCGCTGCGGCTTCCCGGCCGGCCAGGACCGGGACAGCCCGCCGGACCCGCCGCGCACCGAGCCGTACAAGACGCACCTCGCGTACGTACGCGAGCGGCGCAGCGACGCGGACGGCGAGGCCATTCTCGCCGAGGCGCTGGCGAAACTCCGGGGCGAAATCTAGAAGTTCACCGGCCGGGCACCCACAGGGTGTCCGGCCGGACTGCTTTGCGTGCCGCCGGTCTCCATTGCCTCGTCGGCCCTTCTGATCAATTAGGTTTGTAGGTGCAGCGGGGCATCTGCAGGCACGAGAAGAATTGGGCTGATATCCGGGATGAACACACCAAGCCGAACCAGGCTCAACCAGACGCCCGAGTGGACCGCTCTGGGCAAGCACCGCGAGCAGTTCGGGACGACCCATCTGCGGCAGCTCTTCGCGGACGATCCGGAGCGCGGCACCGGCTACACCCTCCGGGTCGGCGATCTGTACGTCGACCACTCCAAACACCTGGTCACCGACGAGACGCTGCGGCTGCTGCGTGAGCTCGCCGCGGCCACCGGGGTGGCCGGGCTGCGGGACGCGATGTTCCGCGGCGAGAAGATCAACACCACCGAGGACCGAGCCGTTCTGCACACGGCGCTGCGTGCCCCGCGCGACGCGGTGATCGAGGTCGACGGCGAGAACGTGGTGCCGGGTGTGCACGCCGTGCTCGACCGGATGGCGGCGTTCTCCGACCGGATCAGGTCGGGGGAGTGGACCGGCCACACCGGCAGGCGCATCAAGAACGTCGTCAACATCGGCATCGGCGGCTCCGACCTGGGCCCCGCCATGGCGTACGAGGTGCTGCGCTCCTTCACGGACCGCGACCTCACCGTCCGCTTCGTGTCGAACGTCGACGGCGCCGACCTCCACGAGGCGGTGCGCGATCTCGACCCGGCCGAGACGCTCTTCATCGTCGCGTCGAAGACCTTCACCACGATCGAGACGATCACCAACGCCACCTCCGCGCGCGACTGGCTGCTGACCGGTCTGAAAGCCGGTCAGGACGCGGTCGCCAAGCACTTCGTGGCGCTGTCCACGAATGCCGGGAAGGTCGCGGACTTCGGCATCGACACCGCCAACATGTTCGAGTTCTGGGACTGGGTCGGCGGCCGCTACTCCTACGACTCGGCCATCGGCCTCTCGCTGATGATCGCCATCGGCCCGGACCGGTTCCGCGAGATGCTCGACGGCTTCCACCTCGTCGACGAGCACTTCCGCACCGCCCCCGCCGAGGAGAACGTCCCGATGCTGATGGGGCTCCTCGGCGTCTGGTACGGCGCGTTCTTCGACGCCCAGTCGCACGCGGTGCTCCCGTACAGCCACTATCTGTCCAAGTTCACCGCGTACTTGCAGCAGCTGGACATGGAGTCCAACGGCAAGTCCGTGGACCGGGACGGCAATCCGGTCGACTGGCAGACCGGACCGGTCGTCTGGGGCACCCCCGGCACCAACGGACAGCACGCCTACTACCAGCTGATCCATCAGGGCACCAAGGTCATCCCGGCCGACTTCATCGGCTTCGCCGAGCCGGTCGCCGACCTGCTGCCCGGCCTGGTCGCCCAGCACGATCTGCTGATGGCCAACTTCTTCGCCCAGACCCAGGCGCTGGCCTTCGGCAGGACGCCCGACGAGGTCCGGGCCGAGGGCGTCGCCGAGGAGCTGGTGCCGCACAAGACCTTCCGGGGCAACCACCCGACGACGACGATCCTCGCCGACCGGCTGACCCCCTCCGTCCTCGGCCAGCTGATCGCGCTGTACGAGCACAAGGTCTTCGTCCAGGGAGCCGTCTGGAACATCGACTCCTTCGACCAGTGGGGCGTCGAGCTGGGCAAGGTCCTCGCCAAGAAGATCGAGCCGGTACTCACCGAGGGCGAGGGGGCCGAGCAGCTGGACAGCTCGACCGCCGCGCTGGTGCGGGCCTACCGCTCCCGCCGGGGGCGTTGAGCCGATGACCACGGGGGAGGGGACGGTGCGGCTGCGGCCGCCGAACAACACGCTGGATCCGAGGGCCGTGGGGTGGTGGCGGGCCCAGTGGCTGCTGCTGACCGCCGCCCCCGTGGTCGTCCTGGCCGTGCTGGGCGTGCTCATCGAGCCCGCCCGGTTCTGGCTGCTGCTGCCCGCCGCGATCCTCGCGGTCCTGGGCACCGGCTGCGCCGTCTTTCTCCCCGCGTGGTGGTTCCGCACCCACCGCTGGGAGGTCACCGACGAAGCGGTGTACGTCAGGACCGGGGTCTTCCGGCAGGAGTGGCGGATCGCCCCGATGTCCCGGATCCAGACCGTGGACACCGTGCGCGGACCGCTCGAACAGCTCTACCGGCTCTCCACGGTCACCGTGACCACCGCGTCGGCCAAGGGCGCGGTACGGATCGAGGGCCTCGACCACGAAACGGCGGCCGGGCTCGCCGAACGGCTGACCCGGATCACCCGGGCCACCCCCGGGGACGCCACATGAGCCCGGAGGCGGCCGTGTCCCCCTCCCCGGACACCGGGGGCGGCCACGGTCCCGCCACGGCCACCGCCGTCGACTGGCGGCGGCTGGACCGGCGCACGGTCCTGGTCAGCGCGCTCGTCACGGCCGGGGTGGCGGCCGGCGCCGCAGTCCCCACCACACTCGGCCTCTCCGGACGCCTCGGCTTCGGGGCCGCCGTCGCCTGGGTCCTGGCCGGCGCGGCCCTGCTGATCGGTTCCGCGGCCGCCGGCGACTACGTACGGTGGCGCCGTACCCGCTACCGCACAGGTACCGAACGCGTCGAGCTCCACACCGGGCTGCTCCTGGTCAAGAAGCGCTCACTGGCCCGGGAACGCATCCGCAGCGTCGACCTCACCGCCCATCTGCTGCAACGGGCACTCGGCCTGGTCACCGTCCGCATCGGCACCGGCGAGCACTCCGGCAACGACTCCACCCTGGAGCTCGACCCGGTCCCCCGGGCCGAGGGCGAACGGCTCCGCCGCGAACTGCTGGAGCGTACGGCCACCGGGACCCCGGGCACCCACCGCGAGGGCGAGCTCGCCGCGCTCGACCCGCGCTGGATCCGCTACGCGCCGGTGTCCTTCGTCGCCCCCGCGCTGGGCGGTGCGGCGGCCGGCGCGGTGATGCAGGTCAGCGACTGGTTCGGGGCACAGGGGCGGGTCATCGAATGGGTCGGCGAGCGCTTCCGGGACACCTCGCTGACCGCCATGATCGTGATCCTCGCCGTCGCCGCGGTGGCCGCCGGTGTCGTCGGCGCGCTCGGCCTGTGGGTCGAGATGTGGTGGAACTACCGGCTGGAGCGCGAACCGGGCGGCACCCTGCGCATCCGGCGCGGACTGCTGACCTCCCGGTCCGTCTCCATCGAGGAACGGAGACTGCGCGGGGTCGACCTCGTCGAGCCGCTCGGCATCCGGACCTTCGGTGCCGCCCGGGTCGACGCGATCACCACCGGACTCGCCAAGGACGACGAGGAACAGCACGGCGACCACAACACCCTGCTGCCCGCCGCGCCCCGGCCGGTGGCCGACGCGGTGGCCGCCGACGTGCTGCGCGAGACGGTGTCCCCGACCGGCGCCCCGCTGACCGGACACCCCCGCGCCGCCCTGCGCCGCAGGCTGCGCCGGGCGTTCTGGGCCGTCCTGGTCCCGGTGGCGGTGCTGGCCGTCCTGGGCGCGCTGCTGACCCCGGTACTGCTCCGGATCGCGCTCGGCTGCGCCGCGGTGGGGCTGCCGGCCGGGATGTTCCTGGCCAGGGACGCGTACCGCGGCCTGGGGCACACCGTCAGCGGCGACTACCTGGTGGTGCGGTCGGGCACGGTCCGGCGCTCGACCGCCGCGCTGGAGCGGGCCGGAGTCATCGGCTGGACGGTCGGCCAGACCTACTTCCAGCGACGGGCCGGGGTGCTGAGCGTCACCGCGACGACGGCTGCCGGAGCGGGCGCGTACACGGCGTACGACACGGACGTGAGCGAGGGCCTCGCCTTCGCCGCCGAGGCCGTGCCCGGTCTGCTGGAACCCTTCCTGGAGCGCGTCCCGCCCGCCGGGTGAACCCCGGTCAGCCGTGCGTGGTGTCGATGACGCAGAACCGGTTGCCCTCGGGGTCCGCCAGCACCACGAAGTCCGGGTCGTCCGGGTACAGATCCCAGTCCACCCGCACCGCGCCGAGCGCGATCAGCCGGTCCACCTCGGCGTCCTGCTCCTCGGTGTACAGATCGAGGTGGACCCGGGGGACCTCCTGCACAGGCGTACCGCTGAGGTCCAGGGCCAGGCCGACGCCGGGCCCCTCGGCCGGGACCAGCACCACCCAGTCGTCGTCCGTCGCCGGGTCACGCTCCACGTAGCCGAGCGCCGCCTTCCAGAACGCCGCCGCGCGCCGTACGTCCGACGCGCCCATCACCACGGTTCCGATACGCACCATGGCGTGAGTCTCGCACGCCTCCACGCGACGGGCCCGGTCCGCTCCGAGGAGCGAACCGGGCCCGTGTGCCACCGTACTGACGACCTCTCAGGGAGAGGCGGGCGGATACAGCGCGCGCGGCAGCCGGGAGGCCGCCGCCGCGTCCAGCAGCCACAGGGTGCGGGCGCGGCCGTACGCACCGGCCGCCGGGGCCTGGATCTCCCCGGCACCCGAGAGCGCGATCTCCGCGGCCTCCGCCTTGTCCTCGCCCGCGGCGAGCAGCCACACCTCGCGCGCCGCCCGGATCGCGGGCAGCGTGAGCGAGACGCGGGTGGGCGGCGGCTTGGGGGCGCCGTGCACACCGACGACGGTGCGCTCGGTCTCCCGTACCGCGGGCAGCTCCGGGAAGAGCGACGCGACGTGGGTGTCCGGGCCGACGCCCAGCATCAGCACGTCGAACGTCGGCACCGGGCCGTGGTCCTCGGGACCGGCCGCGGCGGCCAGTTCCTCGGCGTACGCGGCGGCCGCCGCGTCGGCGTCGTTGCCCCAGGGGCCGTCCGAGGCGGGCATCGCGTGCACCCGGGACGGGTCGAGATCCACCGAGTCCAGCAGGGCCTCGCGGGCCTGCGTGACATTGCGCTCCGGGTCGCCCTCGGGCAGGAACCGCTCGTCGCCCCACCACAGATCGAGCCGCGACCAGTCGATCGCGTCCCGGGCGGGCGCGGCGGCGAGCGCGGCCAGCAGGCCGTTGCCGTTGCGCCCGCCGGTGAGGACCACCGAGGCGTAGCCGCGTGCGGCCTGGGCGTCCACGATCCTCGTGATCAGCCGGGCCGCGGCGGCCTGCGCCATCAGCTCCTTGTCGCGGTGCACGACAAGCTGCGGAGCACTCACTTCGACGCCGCCTTCTTGGCGGCGGTCTTCTTCGCGGCGGCCGGGGCGGCGTCCGCCGCGGGCTCGGCCGGCTTCGGCCGCGCCTGTCCGGCGAGCTTCGCCACGCCGAACCTCACCGTCGCCGCGTAGGTGTTGTCCGGGTCCAGCCGGCGCAGCTCCTCGGCGAGCAGCTCGGCGGTCTCCCGCCGCTTCAGCGCCACCGCGCGGTCCGGCTGGCCCTGCATCGAGAGCGTGGCCAGCGAACCGTCGGGACGGTCCAGGACGATGACGCCGTTCTTGGTCTCCATCCGCACGGCCGTCAGACCGGGACCGGCGGAGACGGTGCGCTCCACCGGCACCTTGAGCCGGTCCGCGAGCCACATGGCGAGCAGCTCGCAGCTAGGGTTCTCCGACTCGCCCTCGACGGTCGCCGAGACGACCTGGGCGGACTGCTGGTCGAGCGAGGCCGCCAGCATCGAGCGCCACGGCGTGATGCGGGTCCACGCCAGGTCGGTGTCGCCCGGGGTGTACGAGTCGGCGCGGACCGCCAGCTCCTCGCCCGGGTGCTCCGCCGAGTACGCGTCCGTGATCCGGCGCTGGGCGAGCGCGCCCAGCGGGTCCTTCGCCGGATCGGCGGGGGCGTCCTCGGGCCACCAGACCACGACCGGGGCATCCGGCAGCAGCAGCGGCAGGACCACCGACTGGGCGTGGTTGACCAGCTCGCCGTGGAGACGCAGGACGACCGTCTCGCCGGTGCCCGCGTCGGAACCGACCCGCACCTCGGCGTCGAGCCGGGCGTCCCGGCGGCTGCGCGGCGAGCGGCTGACCCGCTTGATCACCGCGATGATCCGCGAGGGGTGCTCGCGCGAGGCGTCACCGGCCGACTTGAGCGCGTCGTACGCGTTCTCCTCGTCGGTGACGATGACCAGGGTGAGCACCATGCCGATGGCCGGGGTGCCGATGGCCCGGCGGGCCGAGACCAGCGCCTGGTTGATCTTGCTGGAAGTGGTCTCCGTGAGATCGATCTTCATGGCCGGCGCCAGCTCCGTCCGTCTCGTGCGAGCATCTCGTCGGCCTCGGCCGGACCCCAGGTGCCCGCCGGGTACTGCGCGGGCTTGCCGTGCTTGTCCCAGTACTCCTCGATCGGGTCGAGGATGTTCCAGGACAGCTCGACCTCCTGGTGCCGGGGGAAGAGGTTGGCGTCACCGAGCAGCACATCGAGGATGAGCCGCTCGTAGGCCTCGGGGCTGGACTCCGTGAAGGACTCGCCGTAGGCGAAGTCCATCGTGACGTCCCGGACCTCCATCGAGGTGCCGGGCACCTTGGAGCCGAACCGCACGGTCACGCCCTCGTCCGGCTGCACCCGGATGACCAGGGCGTTGCCGCCCAGCTCCTCGGTGGCACCGGACTCGAAGGGCAGGTACGGGGCCCGCTTGAAGACGACCGCGATCTCCGTGACCCGGCGGCCGAGCCGCTTTCCGGTCCGGAGGTAGAACGGCACGCCCGCCCAGCGGCGGTTGTTGATCGTCAGCTTGATCGCGGCGAAGGTGTCGGTCTTCGACTTGGGGTCGATGCCGTCCTCTTCGAGGTAGCCGGGGACCTCCTCGCCGCCCTGCCACGCGTGCGCGTACTGGGCGCGGACCGTGTGCTTGCCCAGGTCCTCCGGCAGCTCCACCGCCGTGAGCACCTTGAGCTTCTCGGCGACCAGGGC
Organism: Streptomyces sp. NPDC047917; assembly: GCF_043204345.1. Classification (NCBI taxonomy): domain Bacteria; kingdom Bacillati; phylum Actinomycetota; class Actinomycetes; order Kitasatosporales; family Streptomycetaceae; genus Streptomyces; species Streptomyces sp. NPDC047917. The sequence continues at coordinate 137,027 of NZ_JBIDCA010000005.1, read as the reverse complement.
CTTCGGGTGGAAGGAGCCGGGCTCCTCCATCGCGGTCAGCGCCAGCAGCTGGAGCAGGTGGTTCTGGATGACGTCACGGGCGGCGCCGATGCCGTCGTAGTAGCCGGCCCGGCCGCCGATGCCGATGTCCTCGGCCATCGTGATCTGGACGTGGTCGACGTACGACCTGTTCCAGATCGGCTCGAACATCGTGTTGGCGAACCGCAGCGCCAGGATGTTCTGGACCGTCTCCTTGCCCAGGTAGTGGTCGATCCGGAAGACCTCGTTGGGCGGGAAGACGTCGTGCACGATCTGGTTGAGCTCCTGCGCGCTCTTCAGGTCGTGGCCGAAGGGCTTCTCGATGACGGCACGCCGCCAGGAGCCCTCCTTCTGGTCCGCCAGGCCGTGCTTCTTGAGCTGCTGGACGACCTTGGGGAAGAACTTCGGCGGCACGGACAGATAGAAGGCGAAGTTGCCGCCCGTGCCCTGCGCCTTGTCCAGCTCCTGGATCGTGGACTTCAGCTGTTCGAAGGCCTCGTCGTCGTCGAAGTTGCCCTGGACGAAGCGCATCCCCTGGATGAGCTGCTGCCAGACCTCTTCGCGGAACGGTGTGCGGGCGTGCTGCTTGACGGCGTCGTGGACCTCCTGTGCGAAGTCCTCGTCCTGCCACTCGCGGCGCGCGAATCCGATGAGGGAGAAGCCCGGCGGCAACAGGCCGCGATTGGCCAGGTCGTACACGGCGGGCATCAGCTTTTTACGGGACAAATCACCCGTGACCCCGAAGATCACCAGACCCGACGGCCCCGCGATGCGCGGAAGCCGTCGGTCCTGGGGGTCACGAAGCGGGTTGGCTCCGGGAACACCAGACAAGGTGGTCAGCCCTCCGAAGGGGCGAGGCGCTTGAGCTCCGCCTCGGTCGAGTTGAGCAGGTCGATCCAGGAGGCCTCGAACTTCTCGACGCCCTCGTCCTCCAGGAGCTGGACGACGTCGTCGTAGGAGATCCCGAGCTTCGCCACGGCGTCGAGATCGGCGCGGGCCTGCTCGTAGGTGCCGGCGATCGTGTCGCCGGTGACCTCCCCGTGGTCCGCCGTGGCGTCCAGGGTGGCCTCGGGCATGGTGTTCACCGTGCCGGGGGCGACCAGGTCGACGACGTACAGGGTGTCCTTGTACGCGGGGTCCTTGACGCCGGTCGAGGCCCACAGCGGACGCTGCTTGTTGGCCTGCGCCCTGTCCAGGGCGGCCCAGCGGTCCGAGGAGAAGACCTCCTCGTACGCCTGGTAGGCGAGCCGGGCGTTGGCGACCGCCGCCTTGCCCTTGAGGGCCTTGGCCTCGTCGGTACCGACGGTGTCGAGACGCTTGTCGATCTCGGTGTCCACGCGGGACACGAAGAACGAGGCCACCGAGTGGATCAGGGAGAGGTCCAGGCCCGCGGCCTTCGCCTTCTCCAGGCCCGCCAGGTAGGCGTCCATGACCTCGCGGTAGCGCTCCAGCGAGAAGATCAGCGTGACGTTGACGCTGATGCCCTTGCCGATGACCTCGGTGATCGCCGGGAGACCGGCCTTCGTCGCCGGGATCTTGATGAGTGTGTTGGGACGGTCCACCAGCCAGGCCAGCTGCTTGGCCTCGGCGACGGTGGCCGCGGTGTGGTGGGCCAGGCGCGGGTCGACCTCGATGGAGACCCGGCCGTCCTGGCCGTCCGTGGCGTCGAAGACCGGACGCAGGATGTCCGCCGCGTCCCGTACGTCGGCCGTCGTGATCATGCGGATGGCCTCGTCGACGGTGACCTTGCGGGTGGCGAGGTCGGTGAGCTGCTGCTCGTACCCGTCGCCCGAGGAGATCGCCTTCTGGAAGATCGACGGGTTGGTGGTGACGCCCACGACGTGCTGCTGGTCGATCAGCTCGGCGAGGTTGCCCGAGGTGATCCGCTTGCGCGACAGGTCATCGAGCCAGATCGCCACGCCCTCGTCGGAGAGGCGCTTGAGTGCGTCTGTCATGAGAATTGCATCTCCTACTAGTCGTATATCGGCGTCAGCGCGTGGCCGCGGCGAGAGATTCCCGCGCGGCGGCGGCGACGTGCTCGCCGGTGAAGCCGAACTCGCGGAAGAGGACCTTGGCGTCGGCCGAGGCACCGAAGTGCTCCAGCGAGACGATTCGGCCGGCGTCACCGACGTAGCGGTACCAGGTCAGGCCGATGCCGGCCTCGACCGCGACGCGCGCCTTCACGGACGGCGGCAGAACGCTGTCCTTGTACGCCTGGTTCTGCTCCTCGAACCACTCGACCGACGGCATCGAGACCACCCGGGTCGGAATGCCGGCCGCCTGGAGCTCCTCGCGTGCCTCGACGGCGAGGTGCACCTCGGAACCGGTGCCGATCAGCAGCACCTGCGGTTCCGCGCTCCGCCCGTCGGACCCCTCGGCCTCGAACAGTACGTAGCCGCCCTTGGCCGCGTCCTCGTTGGCCTCGTACGTCGGCACGCCCTGGCGGGTCAGCGCCAGACCGTGCGGGGCGCCCTTGCCGAACACCTTGGTGTAGCGGCGCAGGATCTCGCGCCAGGCGATGGAGGTCTCGTTGGCGTCGGCCGGGCGGACGATGTTCAGGCCCGGGATGGCGCGCAGCGAGGCCAGGTGCTCCACCGGCTGGTGGGTCGGGCCGTCCTCGCCGAGACCGATCGAGTCGTGCGTCCACACGTAGGTCACCGGCAGGTGCATCAGCGCGGACAGCCGCACGGCGTTGCGCATGTAGTCGGAGAACACCAGGAAGGTGCCGCCGTAGATGCGGGTGTTGCCGTGCAGCGCGATGCCGTTCATGGCGGCGGCCATGGCGTGCTCGCGGATGCCGAAGTGGATCGTGCGGCCGTACGGGTCCGCACCCGGCAGCGGGTTGCCGGCCGGGAGGAACGACGACGTCTTGTCGATCGTGGTGTTGTTGGAGCCCGCGAGGTCGGCGGAGCCGCCCCACAGCTCGGGGATGATCTCGCCGAGTGCCTGGAGCACCTTGCCGGAGGCGGCGCGGGTGGCGACACCCTTGCCCGGCTCGAAGACCGGAAGCCTGTCCTCCCAGCCCGCGGGCAGCTCGCCGGCGGAGATCCGGTCGAAGTCGGCGGCGCGCTCCGGGTTGGCGGTGCGCCAGGCGGCGAAGGACTTCTCCCACTCGCCCTTGGCCTCGCGGCCGCGGTCCAGTGCCTCACGGGTGTGGGCGATGACCTCGTCGGAGACCTCGAAGCTCTTCTCCGGGTCGAAGCCGAGCACCCGCTTCGTCGCCGCGACCTCCTCGGCGCCGAGCGCCGAACCGTGCGAGGCCTCGGTGTTCTGGGCGTGCGGCGCGGGCCAGGCGATGATCGAGCGGGCCGCGATGAACGAGGGGCGCCCGGTCTCGGCCTTGGCCGCCTGGAGCGCCGCGAACAGACCCGCCGGGTCGAGGTCGCCGCTCGGCAGCTGCTCGACGCGCTGGACGTGCCAGCCGTACGCCTCGTACCGCTTCAGGGTGTCCTCGGAGACCGCGGTCTCCGTGTCGCCCTCGATGGAGATGTGGTTGTCGTCCCACAGCAGGACCAGGTTGCCGAGCTTCTGGTGCCCGGCCAGCGAGGACGCCTCCGCGGAGATGCCCTCCTGGAGGCAGCCGTCACCGGCGACGGCCCAGACCATGTGGTCGAAGGGAGAGGTGCCGGGGGCCGCGTCCGGGTCGAACAGGCCGCGCTCGTACCGGGAGGCCATCGCCATGCCCACGGCGTTGGCGACACCCTGGCCCAGCGGGCCGGTGGTCGTCTCGACGCCGGTGGTGTGGCCGTACTCCGGGTGACCGGGGGTCTTGGACCCCCAGGTGCGGAAGGCCTTGAGGTCGTCGAGCTCCAGGCCGTACCCGGCCAGGTAGAGCTGGATGTAGAGCGTCAGGCTGGTGTGACCGGCCGAGAGCACGAACCGGTCGCGTCCGGCCCAGTCCGCGTCGGCGGGGTCGTGGCGCATCACCTTCTGGAAGAGGGTGTACGCGGCGGGAGCGAGGCTCATGGCCGTACCAGGGTGGCCGTTTCCGACCTTCTGTACGGCGTCCGCTGCAAGGACACGGACAGTGTCCACGGCCCGCTGGTCCAATTCGGTCCACTGGAGATCTGTGGTGGTCGGCTTGGTGCTCACCCTGAGTCAGGGCTCCTCTCCACTGTTGTAAACCGGTGACTGTGACCGCACCGGGCGTTGTCGAGCCTACCCCCGTCGGAACAAGCATTTTCCGGCTGCTTTCCAGGGTGCGGGCGGCCCGCGGAGTTCGCCTCCCGTATGAGCGGGACGGCTCACTTCTGCGCCACTCCGATGAGCGCTTCTCCTTACTTATGGGCCCTCCGATGAGCAGGTCCTCGTACTTCTGTCCCGCTCCGGTGAGCGGGCGGGCTGCTCACGCGCAGTATCACGGCGACCGGCCCGCCGGCCCGCGCGCCGCACCACGAGGGCGGGGCCCCGCTGCTTCCGGCGCCGTTCAACACGACCGACCCCCGCGAAGATCGGCCTGTCCCCAACGTCTACAGTGGTCTGGTTCGCGCAAGTCTTTACCGGGCCTTCACGCCCGGAGCTTGCTGGGATTTCTCTGTCAGGGGTGTGCGTGACGGCCGTCGAGTCCCGACCCGCAGGGGTCGCCTTGACTCCCAGCCCAGGGGGCCATCGCCCGTTCGGGGCCCGTGTCAAGGCATTCGTGGCGCTTACCAAGCCGCGGATCATCGAGCTGTTGCTGATCACCACTGTTCCGGTGATGTTCCTCGCCGCTCAGGGTGTGCCCGACCTGTGGCTCGTGGTCACCACCACCGTCGGCGGATATCTCTCCGCGGGCGGTGCCAACGCGCTGAACATGTACATCGACCGCGACATCGACGCGCTGATGGACCGTACGTCGCAGCGCCCGCTGGTCACCGGCATGGTGAGCCCGGCCGAGTGCCTGGTCTTCGGCATCTCCCTCGCCGTGATCTCGACGGTCTGGTTCGGCCTCCTGGTCAACTGGCTGTCGGCCGCGCTGTCGCTCGGTGCCCTGCTCTTCTACGTCGTCGTCTACACGATGCTGCTGAAGCGCCGCACCGCACAGAACATCGTCTGGGGCGGCATCGCGGGCTGCCTGCCGGTCCTCATCGGCTGGTCCGCCGTCACGAACTCCATGTCGTGGGCGGCCGTCATCCTCTTCGCCGTCATCTTCTTCTGGACGCCGCCGCACTACTGGCCGCTCTCCATGAAGGTGAAGGAGGACTACGCCCGGGTCGGCGTCCCGATGCTTCCGGTCGTCGCGTCCAACCGGGTGGTGGCCCGCCAGATCGTCGTCTACAGCTGGGTGATGGTGGCCGTCTCGCTGCTGCTGACCCCGCTCGGCTACACCGGCTGGTTCTACACGGCGGTGGCGCTGCTGACCGGCGGGTTCTGGCTCTGGGAGGCGCACGGCCTGCAGAACCGGGCCAAGGCCGGTGTGACCGGGGCCAAGCTCAAGGAGATGCGGCTGTTCCACTGGTCCATCACCTATGTCTCACTGCTCTTCGTCGCCGTGGCGGTCGACCCCTTCCTGAGGTAGTCCCGCCGCTCGACACCTGCCGACGGGCGGGGTGCGTGGCCCAGGCCACGTACCCCGCCCGTCGCGCGTCGATCTACCCGTCGGTAGCATCCTGAACATGGCTGAGACGGCAGAGACCCAGGTGGAGAGCGGCAAGCAGGCGGCCCGCGCGGAGCGCAGGGCGGCGAAGCTCGCCAAGGAGATCGGTGCCTTCGCCGAGGCGCACGGCGGCGCGGAGGGACAGCTCGCCTACATCGGGCAGCGGGGCGCCCGCATCGTGCTCGTGGGCGAGGACGGCGGCTGGGGCGACCTGGTCGCTCCGTCGTACGCGGTCGCCGAGAGCGCCACGCGCAAGGCCGGGATCACGATGCACGACGAGTTCGACGGCGAGTTCGCCGCGAAGGTCCGCACCGGCCCGTACGAGTGGACGCGGATGGCCGGCATCCAGATCGGCGGCCCCTCCGGCAAGGCCTGACCGGCACTTCCCCCGTACAACGGCGATCGCCGGACGGATTCCTTCTCGGAACCGTCCGGCGATCGCCGTAGGGGGAGGGGCCGCGCGCGGTCAGCCGGCCGCTGCGGGCTCCGGCTGCCCGGCGGCGGGGCCGGGCACCGTGGCCACGGCCACGGGGCGCTCACGGAGCGACAGGACCACCCGCACGACCGCGATCCACACGAGGCACGAGCCCAGCATGTGCAGACCGACCAGGATCTCCGGGGTGTCGGTGAAATACTGCACGTACCCGATCACGCCCTGCGCCATCAGCACCAGGAAGAGGTCACGGGCGCGGTGCAGCGGGCCGGACGGCGCGTCGACGGCCTTCAGCACGAACCAGAGCGCGACGGTCAGCGCCACCACGACCCAGGCCAGATCGGCGTGCAGCTGCGCGACCATCTTCCAGTCGATCGGGATGCGGTGCACATCACTGGAGTCGCCCGCGTGCCGCCCGGCGCCGGTGACGACCGTGCCGACCGCGACCAGCAGCCCCGCGGCGACCGTGAGCAGCCAGGTCAGCTGGGACACCGCCCTGCCGACCAGTGGCCGGGGCGCCTCGTCGCCCTCGCGGGTCCGCTGCCAGGTCACCATCGCGACGGTGAGCAGCGCCGTGGAGAGCAGGAAGTGCGCCGCGACGGTGTACGGGTTGAGGCCGACCAGCACCACGATCCCGCCGAGCACGGCGTTGCCCATGACCACCCAGAACTGCACCCAGCCGAGCCTCGTCAGGCTGCGCCGCCAGGGCTTGGCGGACCGGGCGGCGATGATCGCCCAGCCGACGGCCGCGCACAGGACGTACGTCAGCATCCGGTTGCCGAACTCGATGACGCCGTGGAAGCCCATCTCGCTCGTCGCCGTGAGGCTCTCGTCGGTGCACTTGGGCCAGGTCGGGCAGCCGAGGCCGGAGCCGGTCAGCCGCACCGCGCCACCGGTCACGACGATGAGCACGGCCATGACGACCGCGGACATGGCCGCACGGCGGACCGTACGGGGGGAGGGGGTCCATCGCTCGGCGATGTACAGGAGCGGGTTCCGCGCGGCTTGAGCGACTTCGGCTCGGGTCAGCTTGGGCACGCGCACCATCGTAGGCGGCGGCTTGTGCAAGCTTTCACGAGGGGGACGAGTTACCCGAAACGCCGACGGAGCGCGTCCGCGCGCTCACGTGCCGGAGGCCGCCGGGCTCACTCCCAGCGGAAGAACCTCGCCGCCGCGCCCAGCCCGAGCACCGCCCACACCGCCAGGATGCCGAGGCCGCCCCAGGGCATCGCCGCACCGTGCTGGAGCACGTCCCGCAGACCGTCCGACAGCGCCGCGATCGGCAGCAGCCCGAGGACCGACTGCACCGCGTCCGGGAACTTGTCCAGCGGCACGATGACCCCGCCGCCGACCAGCAGCAGCAGGAAGACCAGGTTGGCCGCGGCGAGCGTCGCCTCCGCCCTGAGCGTCCCGGCCATCAGCAGCCCGAGCCCGGAGAAGGCCGCCGTGCCGAGCACGAGCAGCAGCAGGACGGCGAGGGGGTTGCCCTGCGGCGACCAGCCGAGCGCGAACGCGATCACCGTGAGCAGCACCACCTGGAGCACCTCGGTGACCAGCACCGCGAGGGTCTTGGAGGTCATCAGCGCCCAGCGCGGCAGCGGCGAGGCCGCGAGCCGCTTGAGGACCCCGTACCGCCGCTCGAACCCGGTGGCGATGGCCTGGCCCGTGAAGGCCGTGGACATCACGGCGAGCGCGAGGATGCCGGGCGCCAGGAAGTCGACGGACTCGCCCGCGCCGGTGTCCACGACGTCGACCGCGCTGAACAGCACCAGCAGCAGCGTCGGGATGATCACGGTCAGCAGCAGCTGCTCGCCGTTGCGCAGCAGCATCCGCGTCTCCAGCGCGGTCTGCGCGGCGATCATGCGGCCCAGCGGGGCGGCGCCCGGCCGGGGGGTGTACGTACCGGCGCTCATGCGCGCAGCTCCTTGCCGGTCAGTTCGAGGAAGACGTCCTCCAGGGTGTGCCGCTCCACGGAGATGCCGGACGGCATCACTCCGTGCCGGGCGCACCAGGAGGTGACGGTGGCCAGCAGCTCCGGGTCGACGTCCCCGGTGATGCGGTACGTGCCCGGGAGGATCTCGGCCGCCCCGGAACCGTCGGGCAGTGCCTTCAGCAGCGAGCCGATGTCGAGACCGGGGCGGCCGGTGAAGCGCAGGGTGTTCTCGGCGCCGCCCCGGCAGAGCGCCTCGGGGCTGCCCTGGGCGATCACCCTGCCCGCGTCGATGACGGCGACGTCGTCGGCCAGCTCCTCGGCCTCGTCCATGAAGTGCGTGGTCAGGACGGTGGAGACCCCGTCGGTGCGCAGCTCGCGCACGAGTTCCCAGGTGGAGCGGCGGGCCTGCGGGTCCAGGCCGGCGGTCGGCTCGTCCAGGAAGACCAGCTCCGGGCGGCCCACGACGGCCATCGCCAGGGCGAGCCGCTGCTGCTGGCCGCCGGAGAGCCGCCGGTAGGTCGTACGGCCGCAGCCGCCGAGGCCGAGGCGCTCGATCAGGGCGTCCACGTCCAGCGGGTGGGCGTGCAGCTTCGCCATGTGGCGGAGCATCTCGTCGGCGCGCGCCCCGGAGTAGACGCCACCCGACTGGAGCATCACGCCGATCCGCGGGCGCAGCTCGGCGGCGTCGGCGACCGGGTCGAGGCCGAGGACCCGCACGGTCCCGGCGTCGGGGCGGCGGTAGCCCTCGCAGGTCTCGATCGTGGTGGTCTTGCCGGCGCCGTTGGGGCCGAGGACGGCGGTGACCGCGCCGGTGCGTACACACAGGTCGAGGCCGTCCACAGCGGTCTTGGAGCCGTACCGCTTCACCAGGCCGCGGACCTCTACGGCCGACTCGCTCTTCATGGCCGACAAGTCTAGGCACGGGACCGGGCGGCCCCGTCCGCCGGGGGCGAATTAGGTGACCCTAAGTGATGAACGGCACCGTAGATCGTTTCGGACCGTGGTTGTCAGGGCCGGATGAATTACGCAACAATGGCGTTGTGAAATACGTTGGCGAGGCTCCGCAGGAGGAACTCGCGACCGGAGAGCGCTCGACGCGCAACCGGGTCGCGCGCTCCATCCTGGACCATGGCCCGTCCACCGTCGCCGAGCTGGCGAAGCGCCTCGGCCTCACCCAGGCGGCGGTCCGCCGCCATCTCGACGCCCTCGCCTCGGACAACGTCGTGGAGGCCCGTGAGCAGCGGGTCTACGGGGCTCGGACCCGTGGCCGCCCGGCCAAGGTGTTCGCCCTCACCGACTGCGGCCGGGACGCCTTCGACCAGTCCTACGACAAGCTCGCGGCGGACGCCCTGCGCTGGATCGCCGAGACCGCGGGCGAGGAGGCGGTCGCCGCTTTCGCCCGCGCCAGGATCGAGTCCCAGTCCGAGGCGTACCGCACGGCGGTCGAGACCGCGGACCCCGAGGCCCGCACCGAAGCGCTGGCCAAGGCCCTGTCCGCCGACGGGTACGCTGCTACGGCGCGTAGCGCGCCGGGTCCGCAGCAGGGCGAGCAGCTGTGCCAGCACCACTGCCCGGTCGCCCATGTCGCCGAGCAGTACCCGCAGCTGTGCGAGGCGGAGACGGAGTTCTTCTCCACCCTCCTCGGGACGCATGTGCAGCGTCTGGCCACCATCGCCCACGGCGACGGTGTGTGCACGACGTACATTCCGCGCAGCGGCCACTCAGCACCACAGACCACCAATTCAGCATCTGCAAGCACGGCCGGGAGGAACCCCGCATGACGCTCCCTACGGAGACTGCCCACCCCGAACTCGAGGGTCTGGGCACGTACGAATTCGGCTGGGCCGACTCCGACGCGGCGGGTGCCGCCGCCAAGCGCGGGCTCTCCGAGGAGGTCGTCCGCGACATCTCGGGGAAGAAGAACGAGCCCGAGTGGATGCTGAAGCTGCGCCTCAAGGGCCTGCGGCTGTTCGACAAGAAGCCCATGCCGAACTGGGGCTCCGACCTGTCGGGCATCGACTTCGACAACATCAAGTACTTCGTGCGGTCCACCGAGAAGCAGGCGGAGTCCTGGGAGGACCTGCCCGAGGACATCAAGAACACCTACGACAAGCTCGGCATCCCGGAGGCGGAGAAGCAGCGCCTGGTCGCCGGTGTCGCCGCGCAGTACGAGTCCGAGGTCGTCTACCACCAGATCCGTGAGGACCTGGAGGAGCAGGGCGTCATCTTCCTCGACACCGACACCGCGCTGAAGGAGCACCCGGAGCTCTTCAAGGAGTACTTCGGCACCGTCATCCCGGTCGGCGACAACAAGTTCGCCTCGCTGAACTCGGCCGTGTGGTCCGGCGGCTCGTTCATCTACGTGCCCAAGGGTGTCCACGTCGACATCCCGCTCCAGGCCTACTTCCGTATCAACACGGAGAACATGGGTCAGTTCGAGCGGACGCTGATCATCGTCGACGAGGACGCCTACGTCCACTACGTCGAGGGCTGCACCGCCCCGATCTACTCCTCCGACTCGCTGCACTCCGCGGTCGTCGAGATCATCGTGAAGAAGGGCGGCCGCTGCCGCTACACGACGATCCAGAACTGGTCGAACAACGTCTACAACCTGGTCACCAAGCGCGCCGTGGCCTACGAGGGCGCGACCATGGAGTGGGTCGACGGCAACATCGGCTCCAAGGTCACCATGAAGTACCCGGCCGTCTACCTGATGGGCGAGCACGCCAAGGGCGAGACCCTGTCCATCGCCTTCGCGGGCGAGGGCCAGCACCAGGACGCCGGCGCCAAGATGGTCCACATGGCGCCGAACACCTCCTCCAACATCGTCTCCAAGTCGGTGGCGCGAGGCGGCGGCCGTACCTCCTACCGCGGTCTGATCGAGATCGGCGAGGGCGCGCCGGGCGCGAAGTCCAACGTGCTCTGCGACGCGCTGCTGGTCGACACGATCTCGCGCTCCGACACCTACCCGTACGTCGACGTCCGCGAGGACGACGTGTCGATGGGTCACGAGGCGACCGTCTCCAAGGTCTCCGAGGACCAGCTCTTCTACCTGATGAGCCGCGGGCTGACGGAGTTCGAGGCGATGGCGATGATCGTGCGCGGCTTCGTCGAGCCGATCGCGAAGGAGCTGCCGATGGAGTACGCCCTTGAGCTCAACCGGCTGATCGAGCTGCAGATGGAGGGTTCGGTCGGCTAGCGCAGCCTGACGACCGGATTCCCCGACCACTGACAGAGAAAGTGAGCACTACGACAGCCATGGCTGAGGCTCAGAACATCCCGGCGGGCTCCACCACCACCGGATCCATCGCGGTGGCCGCCGAGTCGACCGTCGCCACGCGCATGAGCGCGCCCCCGTCCTTCGACGTCGCGGACTTCCCGGTCCCGCACGGCCGTGAGGAGGAGTGGCGGTTCACGCCGCTGGAGCGGCTGCGCGGGCTGCACGACGGCACGGCCGTCGCCACCGGCGGCGGTGTGAAGGTCGCGATCGAGGCCCCCGAGGGCGTCACCGTCGAGACCGTCGGCCGTGACGACTCCCGGCTCGGCAGGGCCGGCATCCCGGTGGACCGCGTCGCCGCCCAGGCGTACTCCTCCTTCGAGCAGGCGTCCGTCGTCACGGTCGCCAAGGAGGCCGTGCTCACCGAGCCGATCCGTATCGCGGTGCACGGCGAGGGCGGCGTGGCCTACGGCCACCAGGTCGTCGAGCTCGGAGCCTTCGCCGAGGCCGTCGTCGTCATCGACCACACCGGTGACGCGGTGCTCGCCGCCAACGTGGACTACGTCCTCGGCGACGGCGCGAAGCTCACCGTCGTCTCCGTGCAGGACTGGGACGAGACCGCGGTCCACGTCGGCCAGCACAACGCGCTGGTCGGCCGGGACGCCTCGTTCAAGTCGATCGTCGTCACCTTCGGCGGCGACCTCGTCCGCCTCCACCCGCGCGTCAACTACGCGGGCACCGGCGGCGAGGCCGAGCTCTTCGGTCTGTACTTCACCGACAAGGGCCAGCACCAGGAGCACCGCCTCCTGGTGGACCACAACACCCCGCACTGCAAGTCCAACGCCGCCTACAAGGGCGCGCTCCAGGGCGACGGCGCACACGCCGTGTGGATCGGTGACGTCCTCATCCAGGCCGCCGCCGAGGGCACCGACACCTACGAGATGAACCGCAACCTCGTCCTCACGGACGGCGCGCGGGTCGACTCCGTGCCGAATCTGGAGATCGAGACCGGCGAGATCGTCGGCGCTGGCCACGCCTCGGCGACCGGCCGCTTCGACGACGAGCAGCTCTTCTACCTGATGTCCCGGGGCATCGACGCCGAGGAGGCCCGCCGGCTCGTCGTGCGCGGCTTCTTCGCCGAGCTCGTCCAGCAGATCGGCCTGCCGGACGTCGAGGCGCGGCTGCTCGAAAAGATCGAGGCCGAGCTGAAGGCTTCCGTCTGATGGCCTTCGTCAAAGCCTGTGCGCTGAGTGAGCTGGAGGACGACACCCCGAAGCGGGTGGAGCTCGACGGCGTCCCGGTGTCCGTCGTCCGTACCGAGGGCGAGGTGTTCGCGATCAACGACATCTGCTCGCACGCGAACGTCTCACTGTCCGAGGGAGAGGTCGAGGACTGCTCGATCGAGTGCTGGCTGCACGGCTCCAGCTTCGACCTGCGCACCGGCAAGCCCTCCGGCCTTCCCGCGACGCGCCCCGTCCCCGTATACCCCGTCAAGATCGAAGGGGACGATGTGCTCGTCTCCGTCACCCAGGAGTCCTGAGTCACCCATGGCAACGCTTGAAATCCGCGACCTGCACGTCTCCGTCGAGGCCGACAACGCCACGAAGGAGATCCTCAAGGGCGTCGACCTGACCGTGAAGCAGGGCGAGACCCACGCCATCATGGGCCCCAACGGGTCCGGCAAGTCCACCCTCGCGTACTCCCTCGCGGGTCACCCCAAGTACACGATCACCAGCGGCTCGGTGACCCTGGACGGCGAGGACGTCCTGGAGATGACCGTCGACGAGCGCGCCCGCGCCGGTCTGTTCCTCGCGATGCAGTACCCGGTCGAGATCCCCGGCGTCTCGGTCTCCAACTTCCTCCGCACCTCCGCCACCGCCGTCCGCGGCGAGGCGCCCAAGCTGCGCACCTGGGTGAAGGAGGTCAAGGAGACGATGGCCGGCCTCCATATGGACCCGGCCTTCGCCGAGCGCAACGTCAACGAGGGCTTCTCCGGCGGTGAGAAGAAGCGCCACGAGATCCTCCAGCTGGAGCTCCTCAAGCCGAAGGTCGCGATCCTCGACGAGACCGACTCCGGCCTGGACGTCGACGCCCTGCGCATCGTCTCCGAGGGCGTCAACCGGGTCCGCGAGACCGGCGAGGTCGGCACCCTGCTGATCACGCACTACACGCGGATCCTCCGCTACATCAAGCCCGACTTCGTGCACGTCTTCGCCAACGGCCGTATCGCCGAGTCCGGCGGCGCCGAGCTCGCCGACAAGCTGGAGAACGAGGGCTACGAGGCATATGTGAAGGGTGGCGCTTCCGCGTGACTGACGCCCGCCAGGGGCTCTCCGGCCTCCTCGACACCGAGGCGATCCGCAAGGACTTCCCCCTGCTGGATCGTACGGTCCACGACGGGAAGAAGATCGTTTACCTGGACAGCGCTGCGACCTCGCAGAAGCCGCGCCAGGTGCTCGACGCCCTCAACGAGTACTACGAGCGGCACAACGCCAATGTGCACCGCGGTGTGTACACGATCGCGGAGGAGGCCACGGCGCTGTACGAAGGCGCCCGTGACAAGGTCGCCGCGTTCATCAACGCGCCCAGCCGCGACGAGGTGATCTTCACCAAGAACGCCTCCGAGTCGCTCAACCTCGTGGCCAACATGCTCGGCTGGGCCGACGAGCCCTACCGGGTGGACCACGACACCGAGATCGTCACCACGGAGATGGAGCACCACTCCAACATCGTGCCGTGGCAGCTGCTCTCGCAGCGCACGGGCGCGAAGCTGAAGTGGTTCGGCATCACCGACGACGGCCGCCTCGACCTGTCCGACATCGACGAGATCATCACGGAGAAGACGAAGATCGTCTCCTTCACCCTGGTCTCCAACATCATGGGCACGATCAACCCGGTCGAGAAGATCATCCGCCGGGCCCAGCAGGTCGGCGCGCTGGTCTGCATCGACGCCTCGCAGGCCGCCCCGCACATGGTGCTGGACGTGCAGGCGCTGCAGGCCGACTTCGTGGCCTTCACCGGTCACAAGATGGTCGGCCCGACCGGCATCGGCGTGCTCTGGGGACGGCAGGAGCTCCTGGAGGACCTGCCGCCGTTCCTCGGCGGCGGCGAGATGATCGAGACCGTGTCGATGCACTCGTCGACGTACGCCCCCGCGCCGCACAAGTTCGAGGCCGGTACGCCCCCGATCGCCCAGGCCGTCGGCCTCGGCGCGGCCGTGGACTACCTCTCGGCGATCGGCATGGAGAACATCTACCGCCACGAGCACGCGATCACCGAGTACGCGGTGAAGCGGCTCCTGGAGGTCCCGGACCTGCGGATCATCGGTCCGGCGACGGCCGAGGACCGCGGCGCCACGATCTCCTTCACGCTCGGTGACATCCACCCGCACGACGTGGGCCAGGTGCTCGACGAGCAGGGCATCGCGGTCCGGGTCGGACACCACTGCGCACGGCCGGTCTGCCTGCGGTACGGAATTCCTGCGACCACGCGAGCGTCGTTCTATCTGTACTCCACGCCCGCCGAGGTCGACGCCCTGGTGGACGGCCTGGAGCACGTACGGAACTTTTTCGGATAATGGGCGAGCGGCTGAGGGTTGACTGGTGAAGCTTGATTCCATGTACCAGGAAGTGATCCTGGACCACTACAAGCACCCCCACGGGCGTGGCCTGCGGGACGGCGACGCAGAGGTGCACCACGTCAATCCGACGTGTGGCGACGAGATCACTCTCCGGGTGAAGTACGACGGCGAGACCATCGCCGATGTGTCGTACGAGGGTCAGGGCTGCTCCATCAGCCAGGCCAGCGCCTCCGTGCTGAACGACCTCCTGGTCGGCAAGGAACTGGGCCAGGCGCAGAAGATCCAGGAGACCTTCCTGGAGCTGATGCAGTCCAAGGGCCAGCTGGAGCCGGACGACGCGATGGAGGAGGTGCTGGAGGACGCGGTCGCGTTCGCCGGCGTCTCGAAGTACCCGGCCCGGGTCAAGTGCGCGCTGCTGAGCTGGATGGCGTGGAAGGACGCGACGGCGAAGGCGCTGTCCGAAGGGAAGACGGCATGAGCGACAACGAGACTCTCACCACCAAGCCGGCCTCCGAGGAGGAGGTCCGCGAGGCGCTTTACGACGTGGTCGACCCCGAGCTGGGCATCGACGTCGTGAACCTGGGCCTGATCTACGGCATCCACATCGACGACGCCAACATCGCCACCCTCGACATGACGCTGACGTCCGCGGCCTGCCCGCTGACCGACGTCATCGAGGACCAGGCGAAGTCCGCGACCGACGGCATCGTCAACGAGCTGCGGATCAACTGGGTCTGGATGCCGCCGTGGGGTCCGGACAAGATCACGGACGACGGGCGCGAGCAGCTTCGCGCCCTGGGCTTCAACGTCTGAGACGTCTGCGCCCACTGCTGACGAAGAACGGCCTCCGGCTCCGTGCCGGGGGCCGTTCTTCGTCGTTGTTTCGCCTGCCGTACTCATGATGTGTGTCCGTCGTTGGCACGGGTATCGGAACGTACCCGCGACATCACGCCGACGAGAGGCATGCCGTGCTGCATCAGTTTTCGCTCCCCGACCGCAGGTTGGCCGCCACCGCGAGCGGAGTGCTCCTGCTGGCCGCGCTCGGGCTCAACGCCCCCGCGCACGCCGCGAGTTACGGAACGCCGACGATCGCCTTCTCGGCCTCGTACCTCTCCGGTGCCGTCGGCGCGAGCGGTGACCCGGTGGTGACGGTCACCGTCGCGCAGAGCGGGGCCGACGCGAGCGCGCTCGGCGTGGCGGCGTCCGCGAGCTCCAAGTCGTCCGTCGCCGGGACCGGGGACGTGACCGTCACGGGCACCGGCGCCACCCGGCAGCTCTCCGTGGCCGCGCACGGACGCGGCTACACCGACCTCACGATCAAGGTCACCGGGCTCGGCGGCAAGACCGCCACCAAGAAGCTGCACTACGCCGCGTCCGCCGCCGTGCAGAACGCCGCGGACACCCGCTACCTCACCGGCTCCTCGGACGCCTCGGCCGCCGTGGACGTCGGCGGCGGCCATGTGGTCGTGGCCGACGACGAGTCCAACACGCTGCGGCTGTACGACCGTTCGGCGTCCGGCGGGCCCGTGAAGAGCTGGGACGTCGGATCGAAGCTCGGGGCGGACAAGGAGATCGACATCGAGGGCGCGGCCCGGGTCGGCGACACCATCTACTGGACCGGTTCGCTCGGCAACAACAAGAACGGCGAGTACAAGTCCGACCGCAACACCGTCTTCACCACGAAGGTGACCGGCTCGGGCGCCGCCACCCAGCTGACGGTGGGCGGCAAGTACGGGAAGCTCCGTGACGATCTTGTCGCGTGGGACGAGGCGAACGGCGACCGGCTGGGCTTCGCCGCGGGTACGGACGACGGTGAAGTGCCCAAGCAGATCGACGGGTTCAACATCGAGGGCCTGGAGTTCGCGCCCGGCTCGACGACCACCGCGTACCTCGGATTCCGGGCCCCGCTCGTCCCGCCGAAGTCCGGCGGCAAGGCCCTGATCGTGCCCGTCACCAACTTCGACCGGGTGGCCGGCAGCGGGGCGAAGGCGGTCATGGGCGAGCCGATCGAGCTGGACCTCGGCGGGCTCAGCATCCGGGACATCCGCAAGAACGCCGCCGACCAGTACCTGATCGTGGCCGGTTCCTGGGCGGCCGACGACAACTCCGACCCGTACGCCCTCTACTCCTGGGACGGGGTCGCCTCGCACGCACCGGTCAAGCGGGCCGATCTGCCGACCGCCGACCCGGGCGGCTGGGAGGCCGTCGTGGACGTGCCGGACCTGACGGTGCCGGGCGCCCGGGCCCAGCTGATCACGGATTCCGGCTCGGCCGATCTGTACGGGGACGGCACGGAGGCGAAGGACCTCGACAACGCCGAGTGGAAGAAGTCCCGGGCCGTCCGGTTCACCGTCGGGGGCTGACCGGCCCGGACGCTCTCGCGATCCGGCGGGCCGGGCGACGCGAACGGCCGTGTCCGCCGGGAAGGCCGGCGGACACGGCCGTCGAGGCCGTCGAACGCATCGTCCCGGCCCCCGTCGGCCGCAGCCGGCCGACGGGCGCTGTCAGGGGCCGTACTGCGGGCCGTACTGCGGGGGCACGGCCGCCGCCTCGGCGAGGGCCGGGCCCAGGTTCTCCGTGCGCATGCGGCGGTCTACGTAGAGCAGTCCGGTCACCAGCTGCGGGAACGTCGCCGAGATGAACTGGCCGACCAGCTGCCCGAGCGCCATGATCACCAGATAGCCGCTCATGGCGAAGGCGATCGCGGCGGGGTTGGGATCCTCGTCCAGGGTCGCTCCGCCGATGACGCCGGAGAACATGCCGAGGAACGAGAACGGGAGCTGGATCATGTAGCTCGCCGCCCCGGCCAGGGCGAAGGCCAGCAGGGAGATCCCGAGGATCCGCCACCAGTCGCCGCGCACCAGCTGCGAGGAGCGGCGCAGGGCGGCCACCGGGGACGCCCCCTCGAACACCACGGCCGAGGGGGCCAGACAGAACTTCACCCAGAGCCAGATCGCGAGCGGGGCGGTGGCCAGGGCGCCCAGGAAACCGAGCACGGTCCACAGCACCGCGCTGCCCCCGTGCGCCAGAGTGATGGCGCCGATGATCAACGCGAAGAAGCCGACCAGCATGAGCACCATCGGGATCACTGCTATCAGGCAGGTCAGGACCACCGTTCCGAACACCGCCGGCACTCGGGACCAGGCCCGCCGCCAGACGAGGGAGAAGGTGGTCGGCCTGCCCAGCACCGCTTCCTGCAGGACCGTGGGAACGGTCGCGTACATCATGGCCGTGGCGACCGCGAAGGCGATCATGGCGACCAGCCAGACGACCCCGAAGGCGATCACCATCGGCACCACGTCGGAGGGCACCGGGTCCTCGTCGGCGCTGAGCGAGACGACCCGGTGCAGATGGCCGCTGACCGCGGAGTACCCGATCAGGACCGTGACAGCCATGATCACCACCGCCCCGCCGTACACGGCGGCGCCGATGCCGAACAGCTGCTTCCAGTAGCGCCCCAGCGTGCCGAAGGCGCCGCCGAACATGTCCCCGAGCTTCAGTGGCGCCAGCGGTATCACCCCGGGCTTCGGCGGTGGCGTCCAGCCGCCCCATCCCGGTGGTCCCGGGGGCCCTCCGTACGGTGCTCCGCCGCCCCACCCTGCGTCCTGCGCCACTGCTGCTCCGTCATGTGTCGTCGTCCGGTGTGCTGGTCGGGACACCGTAGCGCCCCGGTCCGCGGGCACCGCCCGTACCGTCGAACGGACGGCGATGCGTACACTCGTACACATGGGATACGGACTGCTGGCCGCGGCGATCGCGGCGGAGGTGGCCGGCACGACGGCCATGAAGTACAGCGAGGGCTTCACCAGGCTCTGGCCCTCGCTGATCACCGTCGTGGGATACCTCGTCGCCTTCGGGCTGCTCGCCCAGACGCTGAAGACGCTGTCGGTGGGCACCGCGTACGCGATCTGGGCCGGGATCGGCACCGCCGCGGTCGCCGCCATCGGCATCCTTTTCATGGGCGAGTCCGGCAGCCCGGTCAAGCTGGCGGGCATAGCGCTGGTCATCGCCGGAGTGGTGGTGCTGAATCTGGGCGGGGCCCACTGATGGCGCGCCGTTACGACCCCGAGCGGCGCGACCGCATCATCGACGCCGCGATCAGGGTGGTCGGCGCCAAGGGCATCGCGGGGCTGAGCCACCGCTCCGTCGCGGCCGAGGCCGATGTGCCGCTCGGCTCGACGACCTATCACTTCGCCTCGCTGGACGAGCTGTTGACCGCGGCGCTGCGCCGGTCCAACGAGAACTTCGCCGGGGTCATGCGGGAGAGCCGGGCGCTGGCCGACCCGGCGGCCGACCTGGCCGGGGAACTGGCCCGGCTGCTGGGGGAGTACTTCGCCGGCGGCCGAGGACGGGCCGAGCTGGAGTACGAGCTGTATCTCGCCGCGCTCCGAAGGCCCGCGCTGCGGCCCGTAGCCGCCGAGTGGACCGACCGCACCGCCGAACTGCTGTCCCGGCGCACCGATCCGGCCACCGCGCGGGCGCTGATCGCGCTGATGGACGGGATCTGTCTGCAGGTGCTGCTCACCGGCGGCGAGTACGACGAGGTGTACGCGCGGGAGATGCTGCGGCGGATCGCCGGGTGACGGTTCGGTCTGCGGGCGTCGGGTGATGGCTCCGCCCCCGCGCGCATTGGGTAATGGCTTTGCCCCCGCGTGCATCGGGTTGGCGGTTCCGTCTCGGCGGGCGTCGGGTGATGGCTCCGCCCCCGCTTCGCCCCCGCGCGCCCCTCACGCGCCCGGCGGGCCCCCGTTCCGTACCGCCGCGAGGGCGGCCCGGACGCTCGCCTCGATGTCGGTGATCGGGTAGAGCGCCTCGCGGACCGTCCGATCGCGGTCCACCACCAGTGTCAGCCGCTTCAGCCGGCTGATGCCGCCCGCGCGGAAGGTGGGCAGGCGCAGCGCCGCCGTCAGCTCCAGCTCCGCGTCGGACAGCAGGGGAAAGCGCAGCCGCTCCGCGTCCGCGAAGGCCCGCTGTTCGTCCGGGCGCTGGGTCGACACCCCGTGCACCGACGCGCCCGCCGCGGCGAACTCGGCCGCCCGGTCCCGGTAGGTGCAGGATTCGAGGGTGCAGCCACCCGTGCCCGGGATCTCGGACCAGCCCGGCGGGTAGGCGTCCCGTCGGGCATGGGCGCCGGGGAAGAAGTACAGGACGGTGTACGGGGTGCCGGCGACCGGGTCGCGCGGCGCGCCGTCGTGGTCCAGCAGCCGCAGCCCGGGCAGGCGGGTGCCCACCAGTGCGTGCACCCGGGCTGCCTCCTTCGAGGCCTCCGCCGCCGTCGCCGTCGTCTCCCCGTCCCCCATCACCCAGGTGTCGCCCCAGTCCTGGAGTGCGATCAGCACGGGCAGCAGCGCGCGCCCGCGCGCGGTGAGCCGGTACTCGTACCGGGGCGGCCGGTCCTGGTAGGGATCCCGGGAGAGCACCCCCGCGTCGACCAGCAGCCGCAGCCGCTCGGTCAGCACCTTGCGGGACACGCCCAGCTCCTGCTGGAGCGCGTCGAAGCGGTGCACCCCGCGTGCCGTGTCCCGCACGATCAGCAGGGTCCACCAGTCGCCCACGACATCGAGCGCCTGGGCGATCGCGCAGTCGGCGTCGGCCAGGCTGGTGCGCTGGGCCATGGACTCCTCCGTTCGTCCCCGGTGTCCGCCTGTTCCCCGCTCACCGGATTGACCAGCAGGAAACCACGATGCCATAGTCCGTTCCCAAAAGAAACTTACCGGGAGGGTGCTGGGGATGAGATTTTCGGGGTTCGTGCGGGACGTGCCGCGCACGGTGCGGCTGCTGGCCTTCGGCTCGTTCCTCAACGCGGTCGTCAGCTTCACCTTCGTCTACCTCTTCGTCTATCTGACCGGCCCGCGCGGGATGGGCGTCCCGCAGGCCGGAGTCCTCGCGGGCATCGGCGGCATCGGCCTGGTCGCGGGGAACTTCACCGGTGGCTGGTTCGGCGACCACTACGGTCACCGCCGCATGCTGCTGACCGGCGCGCTGGTCGCCGGGGCGGCGCTCGCGGCCCTGCCGGCCCTTCCGGTCGGCGCGATGTACGGGGTGCTGCCGCTCGCGCAGTACGCGGCGGGCGTCGTGCGCGCCGCCAACGCCGCGCTCGTCGCGGTCTCCGTCCCCGAGGGCGGCCGGCGCCAGAGCTTCGCCCTCGTGCGGGCCGCGGGCAACGCCGGGTTCGCCGTGGGCCCGCCGCTCGGCGCGCTGATCGCCGCGCGCTTCTCGTACGACTGGCTGTTCCTCGCCGACGGCCTCGGAACCCTGCTCTTCGCCGGGTACGCGGCGGCGGTGCTCCCGGCGCACGGCACCGCGCACACCCGTCCGGCCCGCCGCGACCCCGGCACACCCGGGCTCTGGCGGGAACTGCGGGCCAGGCCCGCCGTGCCGGTCCTGCTCGCCGCGATCCTCTGCGTCGACCTCGTCTACCGGCAGCAGTACTCCACCCTGCCCGTCTTCCTCGCCGAGCACGGCCACGGCACCCGGTTCTACGGCTGGCTGCTGGCCGTCAACGGCGGGCTCATCCTGCTGCTGGAACTCCCCGCCGCACACGTACTGCGCCGCCGGGCGCCACTGGGCATCGTCGGCACCGGGCTGCTGCTGGTGGGACTGGGCTACGCGGTACTGATCCCCGGCGCCGGGGCGCCCGCCGCCGTCACGATGATGGCGGCACTGACCGCGGGCGAGATCCTCTACAAGACCACCGCGACGGCCCATGTCGCCGATCAGGCCCCCGCGCATGCGCAGGGCCGCTTCCAGAGCCTGTACGCGGGCGCCTCCATCAGCGGCCAGGTGCTGGCGCCGCCGCTCGGCGGCGCGCTCTACGCCCACGCGCCCGGACTGCTCTGGCCCGCCTGCGCGGTGCTGGCCTGCGGCGCGGGGGCGGCGGTACTCGCGGCGCGGCGGCTGCGGGGGCCCGGAGCGGTGCCGGGACCGGTGTGCGGGGAGGCCGCCGTACCGGTGCCTGGACCGGTGTGCGGGGAGGCCGCCGTACCGGTGCCCGGACGGCAGGCGCAGCCCGGCTGACCTGGTGGGTCCGGGCCCCTGGGCCGGCCGCGACCATCCGGCGAGACCGGTTGGCCCCGGTGGTGCCTCGCCGGTTAGGTTTCGTGTCATGACCGACACGACTCCTGCTCGCACCACCGGCGCCGTCGCCGCCGGCCTCGCCACCATCGCCGGCGACGGTTCCGTTCTCGACACCTGGTTCCCCGCCCCCGAGCTCACCGCCGAGCCGGGCCCGGCCGGAACCGAGCGGCTCACCCCCGACCAGGCCGTCAACCTCCTCGGTGAGGGCGCCGCCAAGGCCATCGGCGTGGACGCCCGCCGCGGTGTCGAGACCGTCGCCGTACGTACGGTCATCGCCTCGCTCGACGACAAGCCGCTGGACGCGCACGACGCGTACCTGCGCCTGCACCTCCTCTCGCACCGCCTCGTCCGGCCGCACGGCCAGAACCTGGACGGGCTCTTCGGCCTCCTCTCCAACGTCGCCTGGACCTCGCTCGGCCCGGTCGCCGTCGACGACGTGGAGAAGGTGCGGCTGAACGCCCGCGCCGAGGGCCTGCACCTCCAGGTCACCTCGGTCGACAAGTTCCCCCGGATGACGGACTACGTCGCGCCGAAGGGCGTCCGGATCGCCGACGCCGACCGGGTCAGGCTCGGTGCGCACCTCGCCGCCGGCACGACCGTCATGCACGAGGGCTTCGTCAACTTCAACGCGGGCACCCTCGGCACCTCGATGGTCGAGGGCCGCATCTCGGCGGGCGTCGTCGTCGGCGACGGCTCCGACATCGGCGGCGGCGCCTCCACCATGGGCACCCTCTCCGGCGGCGGCAAGGAGCGCATCGTGATCGGCGAGCGCTGCCTGATCGGCGCCGAGGCCGGCGTCGGGATCGCGCTCGGCGACGAGTGCGTCGTCGAGGCCGGGCTCTACGTCACGGCCGGCACCCGGATCACGCTGCCCGACGGCCAGATCGTCAAGGCCCGTGAGCTCTCCGGCGCCTCGAACATCCTCTTCCGCCGGAACTCGGTCTCCGGCGCCGTCGAGGCCCGCCCGAACAACGCGGTCTGGGACGGCCTCAACGACGTCCTGCACAGCCACAACTAAGGGGCCTGCCGACCCTGGTCCATGGCGGCGAGGAGTTCCTCGTACGCCCGCCGCAGCCCGTCGGTCGCCTCGCGCCCGGCGGGCTGCAGCGGTTCGCGGACCGGTCCGGCGTCGAGCAGGGCCTTCGCCGTGACGGTGCCGGGCAGCCCGGACGCCATCATCAGCCGGGTCAGCGGAACCAGGAGCCGGTTGAGCCGGACGGCCTCCGCGGTGTCCCGGGCGTCGAACGCGTCCAGGACCGCCCGCACCGCACGGGGCGCCACATTGGCGACGGTGCTCACACAGCCCGCCGCGCCCACCGCGTACAACGGCAGATTCAGCTCCTCGCAGCCCGAGTAGTACGCCAGCGAGGTCGCGCCGATCACCTCCGTGGAGCCCAGCAGGTCGTACGCGCAGTCCTTCACCGCCACGATGCCCGGGTGCTCCGCGAGCCGCAGCATGGTCTCCGGCTCGATGCGGGTGCCGGTGCGGCCGGGGATGTCGTACAGCATCACCGGGAGGCCGGTCGCGTCGGCCACGCGCACGAAGTGCGCCTCGACGGCGGGCTGCGGCGGCCGGCTGTAGTACGGCGTCACCACCAACAGGCCGTCCGCTCCTGCCTGTTCGGCCTGCCGGGCGAGGTCGATCGTGTGCCGGGTGTCCGCGCTGCCGACCCCGGCGACGATCGGCACGCCGTCGCCCACCGCGGCCCGGACCGCCCGCAGCAGCGCGGTCTTCTCGGCGTCGGTGGTGGTCGGGGACTCGCCGGTGGTGCCGCTGAGCACCAGCCCGTCGCAGCCGTCGGCGACCAGGGCGGCGGCATGCCTCCCGGCGGCGTCCGGGTCCAGCTCCCCCGATCCGGTGAACGGCGTGATCATGGCGCAGAGCGTGCGGCCGAAGGGTGTCACTGGCGCGGTCATCACTGGTGCGGTCATCCCCGAAGTGTCGGCGGACCGGACCGTGAAGGTCCACTTAGATCTGCTTGGGGTGAGCGGCAAGGAGCACTGAACAGTCGCCGGGTCGGGCGCACGGGGTCTGGCATGATCGAACGCCTATGCGGCAGGCCGAGACCGGGGTGGGTGCGTGAGCATGCGAGGACTGGCAGGGGCGGGGACCGGGAGACGGAGGCCACTGGCGGCCGGGGTGCTGGCCGGGGTGCTGGGCCTGACGCTCTCCGGATGCGCCGGGTTCCTCGTGCCGGCGGGCGAGGGCGAGCCGGAGCCGGCACCCAGCGATCCGTACCGGGTGCACGCCGACAAGCTGCCGACGCCGTTCCCCAGCGTCTCCGGCGGGGTCTCCGACCGGCCTGGCGCGCAGGGGCCCGCCCCCACACCCACCCTCCCGGCCGGCTGCCCGTCCTCCGGCGTCGTCGTCGACATGGGCGAGGTGGAGGCGGCGCTCGGCCACCGCGCCGTCGGACTCAGCCTCACCAACTGCGGCAGCAAGCCCTACCGGGTCACCGGCTACCCGTCCGTCCGGGCCCTGGACGAGGCCGGTGACCCGCTGCCCGTCCCGGTCAACCCGGGCTCCTCCTACATGGGCACCGACCGCGGGCCGAAGGAGGTCATGCTGAAGCCGGGGGAGACCGCGCGCTCGCTCCTGGCCTGGGTCTCCACCCCCACCGGCGGCGACCTCATCGAGGGCGACGCCCTGGAGATCGCGGCCGCGCCCGGCCTGGAGGGGCGCACCTTCCCGCTCAAGGGCAGCGACGTACGGATGCTCGACGAGCTCAACATGACCGCGTGGCGGACCGGCCCCGCCTGAGGGCTGTCCCGCGGTTCCCGGCGGGCGCACGACGACAGCCACGGCACCTCGCCGCGTTGTCGGAACGCCCTGATACCTCCAGTATTCGGGCGTCCCTCCGCCCGGCGACGCACCGCGTCCGACGCCGCGCGCTGTTCCACCAGGAAGTGCGGGACAGCCCCCAGCGGCGCCGGGGCCGGGTCAGAGGGCGAGCCTGAAGCCCTCGTGGCTGCGGGCGAAGCCCAGCGACTCGTAGAACCGGTGCGCGTCCGTACGCCGCTTGCCGCTGGTCAGCTGCACCAGCCCGCACCCCCGCTGCCGGGCCCGGTCGACCGCCTGCCTCATCAGCTCCCGGCCCAGACCGCCACCCCGCCGGTCGGCCCTGATCCGCACCGCCTCGATCAGCGCCCGCTCCTCGCCGTTCCTGCCGAGCCCCGGTATGTACGTGGCCTGCGCACAGCCCAGCACGGTGTCGCCGTCCACCAGCACCAGCATCTCGTTGCGCGGGTCGCTCCCGATGGCCGCGAAGGCCCTCTCGTACGCCTCGTCGACCACGACCGAGGCCGGATCGACGACCCGCTCCTCGTCGGCGAGGAGGGCGAGCACGGCGGGCAGATCGGCACGGGTGGCGGTGCGGAGGTTCATGCCCCGGAGTCTGGCACGGGCACCGGAGCGCCCGGTGCCCGGCCCGCGGCCCGCCCGCGCGGCACGGTCAGCGGCGCGCCATGTAGAGGCCGAAGGCCTTGTGGAGCACCTTGTTGATCGGGTAGTCCCACTCGCCGATGTACTCGGCGGCCCGGCCGCCGGTGCCGACCTTGAAGCGCAGCAGGCCCACCAGATGGTTGCCCTCGTCCAGGGTGTCGGTGATGCCGCGCAGGTCGTAGACGGCGGCGCCCCGTTCGTGCGCGTCACTCATCATCCGCCACTGGACGGCGTTGCTGGGCTGGACCTCGCGCCTGCGGCCGGTCGAGGCGCCGTAGGAGTACCAGACGTGGTTCCCGACGGTCAGCATCGTCGCGGCGGAGAGCGTCTCGCCCTCGTGCTGGGCCAGGTACAACCGCATCCGTTCGGGGTCCTCGGCCCGCAGCGCGGTCCACATCCGCTGGAAGTAGCCGAGTGGACGGGGGATGAACCGGTCGCGCTCGGCCGTCTCGCGATACAGCTCGTAGAAGGCCGGAAGGTCCTCGTAGTCGCCCTCGACGACCTTGACGCCCGCCTTCTCCGCCTTCTTGATGTTGCGCCGCCACTGCTGGTTCAGATTGCCCCGGACCTCCTCCAGCGACAGCCCGGCGAACGGCACCTGGAAGACGTACCGGGGCTGCCCCGCGCTGAAACCGTCCTCGCTCTCCGCCTCGCCGCGCCGCCAGCCCAGCCCGCGCAGCAGCTCCACGACCTCGTCGGCCCCCGGCTCCCGCGAGTCCGGCGGTACGTCGCGCAGCCGTCCGGCGGCCGGGTCGGCGATGGCGGCCTTCACCGTCCCGGCGTCCCAGCGCCGGGCGACGACCGGCGGACCCATCCGCACCGAGAACGCGCCCTGAGCCTTCAGGTGCGCCAGCATCGGATCCAGCCACTCACGCAGACCACCGTCGTGCCAGTCGATGACCGGGCCCTCCGGCAGATAGGCCAGAGAGCGCTTCACCCGGGGGATCGGCCGGTACAGCACCAGCCCGGCCCCGACGATCCGCTCCCGGCCCGCACCGTCCCGGTCGAACCAGCCGATGCTCTCCGCACGCCAGTCGGGCTTCACATCGCCCCACGAGGGAACCTGCAGATGGCTCACGGCCGGACGGCTCGCGACGAACGCCAGATGCTCCTCGCGGCTGATCGTCCTGAGGTGCGGTGCCATGCGGTACTCCGTTCGTTGTGTTGCCGGTGGGTCCGGCGGTGCCGACGGGGCGCGCTGTTGACCTCAAGCGGACTTGACGTATCAGGGTGGTCGGCGACGGCGCGCCGCCCCGGTGCGCCCGCCAGGGAGGACCCGTCATGAGCGTGCAGTTCGCATCCCGTCCCGATCTTGCCCGTAACGACGCCGGACTCGCCAAGGCGAGCACCTGGGACGTCTCCACCCCGGAGCGCATGCGGCGGACGGTCGAGGCCGTTCGAGAGGCGTGGGACAGCCGGGACTGGCCGCATCCGGGACTTCTTTCGTACACCGTCCATGCCGGTGAGGACGGGAAGACCCTGTTCCACTACAGCCAGTGGAGTGGTGAGCAGGCGTACCAGGACTTCTACCGGAACGGCAGGGACGAGCGCAACGCGGACATCGACGCCGCGGTGCCGGGCATCCGGCGGCTCGGGCTGCACACCCTGGAGCTCTACCGTTCCACGCTCCCGCCGGCGGGCGACGGGCGGGAGCCCGGCTGCGTGGTGATCGTCGACGTCGAGTTCGACGGTGCGGACAAGGCGCGGCAACGGGACTGGGTGGACACCGTGTTCGAGGCGCTGGGCACCGACCCGGCGCTCCCTCCCGGCGGAATCTCCGCGCACTTCCACGTGAGCACCGACGGGACGCGCGTGCTGAACTACGCCGAATGGGAGAGCGCCGGGGCCCACGCCGCCGCACTGGCCGCGCCCGGTGCCGGGATCGGCTCGGCCACCCCGCAGTGGGAGCGGGTGCGGTCCTACCCGGGGGTGACCGGCGGCGGGGTGCACCGGTACACGCCCGCGCTCAGCATCCGGCCGGGCGCGGGCGCGCAGCACCGCTGAGGGTGCGGGGCACCGCTACGGGCGGAAGCGGATCACCTGCGGGTCGTGGTCGCTGTTCTGATCGGCGAACTCGGCGTTGATGTGCACGCTGTCGTAGTGGAAATCGTCGATCGACGGGCTGGTCAGGATCTGGTCGAGAACCTGGCTGTTGCCCTGGTAGACGTAGCTGTAACGCTCCGAGCGCGGCAGGGACTTGATCGCCGGGTACAGTGCCCGCCCGGCGGTCAGGGCCTCGGCCGTGCCGGAGAACTCGAAGTCGTTGATGTCACCGACGACCAGCACGTCCGCGTTCTTCTGGACGCTCAGCAGCTTCTTGACGAAGGTGTTGACCGCCCGGCCCTGCGCGTGCCGCTGGACCTCGGAGGAACGCGACGGCGGCTGGTGCTCCGAGAAGATGGACTCGTCGCCGCCCTTGGACGCGAAGTGGTTGGCGACGACGAAGACCGTACGGCCGCGGAAGCTGAACTCCCCGGCGAGCGGCTTGCGGCTGTTCTCCCACGCCGGGTTCGCCGGGTCGATCCGGCCGGGCGAGAGGGTGAGGGCGGCGCGGCCCCGCACCCGGGCGACGTCGGTCGCCGTCGTCGCGTCGCCGCCGGCCCGGTCGGTGAACGAGACCCGCTCCGGGTTGAAGAGGAAGACCTGACGGATGTTGCCGCCGGGCTCGCCGCCGTCCTTCTTGTCCTCCGGGTCGATGGAGCGCCAGTCGTACGCCGGGCCGCCCGCCGCCACGATCGCGTCGGTGAACTTCTTCACCGTCACATCGGCGGCGACCGTGCCGTCGCTCTTCGCGCCGTTGTTGTCCTGGATCTCCTCCAGCGCCACGATGTCGGGCGAGGCGAGGTTGTCGACGACCGCCGCCGCGAGCGCGTCGAACTTCTCCTGCGGGTCGCTCGGGTCGAGGTTCTCGACGTTGTACGTCGCCACGGCCAGCTCGCCGCCGCGCTGCTTGCGGGTGGTCTCCCGCCGCAGGCCCTTGTCGGTGACCGTGCCCATGGTGCGGGCGGTCAGCGTGTAGCCGCCGTACTGGTTGAAGTCGAGCGGGCCCTCGGTCGTACCGGAGAGCACATCGCCCACGTCCGCCTTCGGGAACGGCTGCTGGGCGAGCGGCACCAGGGACTGGATCTGGAGCCGTCCGGTGTTCTGGGAGCGGTACGAACCATAGACGGTGCCGCCGCGGCGGGCGTCGTTCTCGCGCGGCTTCACCGTCACCCACAGCTCGGCGTGCGCGTCGGTGGCGCCGACCACCCGCGAGGTGCCGACGCTGATGTTCATCCCTTCGATCGACTCGTAGTAGTCGAGGGCGTAGCGGGACGGCGCGAGGGGCAGCGCGTTGACGGAGCCGCCCGCGGCGGGGTCACCCGCGGGGGTGTACCGGGAGGGCACCGAGCGCTCCGAGACCCGCACCGGCGCGGGCAGGGCGTTGCCGGAGGAGACCACGGTGACGGTGGGCTTGCTGATCTGGGTCAGCGACTGGTTGCCGGAGTCGAGGCCGCCAGGGACGTACTCGGTGACCGTGCCGGAGACGGTGACCGCGTCACCGACCGCGACGGTGGGCGCGGAGCCGGTGTAGACGAAGACGCCCTCGCTGGTCGCGGGGTCGGCGTCGGGGTTCGGGTCCTGGAACCAGAAGCCCTTCGAGCCGTACGTCCGCACGCCCGTGACGATGCCCGCCACGTCGCCGACCTGCTGGCCGACGAGCGGGGATATCCGGGTGGAGCCCTGGATGTCGTGGATCCGGACCTGGCCGTCCACGGGCAGGGCGGTGGTGGAGGCGGAGGCGGAGGTGGTCGCGGCGCCGGTGAGCAGACCGGCGGCGAGCGCGGCGGTGACTACGGCGGAGACGGCGGTGGTTCTGGACGATGCGGCAGGCATCACGGGCTCCGGGGGTATCGAGGGTCGGAACGGAGATCTACGCGCGTCAATCTCTTGTGTGCGCAAGGGGGTTGTCAAGGTCTGCCGGGTGGACTGCCGCTGTCCGTTTCATGAACCGGGCGGCATGGGGCGAAATGCGTCTACGCTTGGGCCGCCCGAACCGTACGCCCAGCATGCCCGGACCGTACGTCCGGTACACCCGGCACGCGCGTCCGGTACGTCCGATCCGTACGCCCGGTACGTCCCGAGGAGAACCGCCTGATGTCCGCAGAGCCCCCCACCCTGCCGCCCGTACGGCTGCGCACCGAGGCCGAGCTGGCACGGGACGCGCTCGCCGCGCCGCTGCTCGCCCGCGCCGTCCGGCTCGCCCGCTGGGCGGGCCCGGAGACCCGGGTCGGCGCCGGCGGCGAGCTCGTCGACGCCCAACTGCCCGCGGCGGCCGAGCATATCGGCCTGGCGGCGGACGAGGACGGGGCCGCGGAGGCCAGCGAGGCATGGCGGCTCGCGGTGGACACGGGGCTCGTCGACGTCGAGGACCCCGGCCAGGACGCCGGACCGGACGCGGAGGGGACCGCCCGCGCCGGTGCGAACCTGGCGCTGGTCACCGGTGGTTCGCCGAAGGACGTCCTGTCGATCTGGCTCGACGGCCTGGAGGCCGTCCACGCCGACGCCACCGCGCCCGTCTTCGACGACCTCGCCGAGCTCGTCGGCGAGGACGGCTCGATCGACTTCGAGTCCCTGGACTGGGACCCGGAGGTCGAGGCGGAATTCCTCGACGGGGTGCTCGGCAACCTGTACCTGCTCACCGTCGGCGACGGCCACGGCGGCACGGACCCCGCTCCCGTACCGCTGCCCGCCCTCGCCGCGTCGGTGATCGTCCCCGACGACATGGGCGAACCCACCGACGACATCCTTGAGCAGGTGTCCGAGGCGATGATGCGGCTGGACGACCAGTTCCGGGTCCTCGAACCCATCGGGATCGTCGAGTACCGCCCGGTGGACGAGGCGTTGCTGGTCGAGGAGGGCGAGGACGCCACCCCGCCGGCCGACGACGAGGACGTCACCCGGTACGGCATGGTGAAGCTGACCCCCCTCGGCCTCTACGGGCTGCGCAGCCGGATGCTGGAGGCCGGGGTGGACGCCCCGGCCATCGGCGACTTCGCGGACAAGGGCGCCGACGCGCTGCTCGGCGGGATCGCGTACTACCCCGAGGCGGCCGCCCGCGGCGAGGTCGAGCTGTGGCTCGACCGGCGCGGCGGTGCGGACGGCGCGGCGGCCGAACTCCTGGACGCGTCCCGGGGCATGGACCGGCAGGCACCGCTGCGCAGGCTCCACTGCCAGCAGGCGCTCGCCCTGGTCGGCGCGACGGCGGAACCCGCGGTGCGCGCGGTGCTGGACGACCCCGAGCTGGGCGGCCTCGCCCGGGTCTGGCTCGCGGAGCTGGGCGCCGCGGACGTCCCCGCGCCGCCGGAGTCGATGATCTTCTGGCTGGCCATCGACACGATCGCGGCCCAGCTGGAGACCGACGGCGATCTGGACGAACTGCAGGACCTGGTCGAGGGCCTGGCGGGCCAGCACAGCGGCTTCTTCGACGAGGCGTGGCGGGTGGCGCACCCGGCGACCGCCGATGTCCTCGAAGCGATGGGGCGGCTGCACAGCGACAAGAAGAAGGCCAAGGAGGCCCGCAAGGCGGCGTTCAAGGCCCGTTCGCGCCAGGGGGCCTGACCGCCACAGGGCCGGGTACGGGGCGGTCGGCGTGAGCGGGCCGTCCCATGGTGAACGGCGACTTCGGGACACACCTTCCGGCCAACTGCACAGGAAGGATGCCCCCCGGCGTCGCCCGTAGTTCAACTGGTGTTGGCGCGGAGGCGCGAATGTGGGCGCGCCAACCACCCGCCCAGCTGTCCCAGGAGTACGTGATGTCCTTCACGCGCAGGGAATTCACCAAACAGTCCGCCCTCACCGGTGCCGGCATCGCGCTGACCGGTACCGTCGCGGCCCTCGCCACCGCGCCGGGCGCCCTGGCCGCCGGGGACTCGAAGCACGGCCACGACGGTCACGGTCATGACCACGATCACGATCACGACCACGGTCACGGGCACGGCCGTGAGCCCGGCTACGGGCCGCTGGTCGCCGACCCCGAGGGACTGCTCGCGCTCCCCGCCGGCTTCTCGTACCGGGTCATCACCCACTGCGGGGTCACCAAGCTGGAGAGCGGCGAGTTCACCCCCTCCAACCACGACGGCACGGCCAGCTTCGAGGGCCCGCGCGGCGTCACCCTGCTCGTCAACAACCACGAGCTCAGCGGCGTCCGGGCCGACTGGGAGCACCCCGTGCCGCTCACCGACGGCCTCGTCTACGACCCGGTCGCGGCCGGCGGCTGCACCGTCGTGGAGACCCGCCGGGACGGCCGTACCGCCGAGTGGGTCGGCATCGCCGGCACGTCCACCAACTGTGCCGGTGGCGCCACCCCGTGGGGCACCTGGCTCACCTGCGAGGAGACCGAGGACAAGGCCGGCAGGAACGGTCTGCTCAAGGACCACGGCTACGTCTTCGAGGTCGACCCGTACGACAAGCGCGCCAACCGCGCCCCGCGCCCGATCAAGGCGTTCGGCCGGTACGCCCACGAGGCCGTCGTCATCGACCCCAAGCAGGGGCACGCCTACCTGACCGAGGACGCCTCGGGCCCCAACGGACTGCTCTACCGCTGGGTTCCGCCGCACGGCTTCCGGCACGGCCGCGGCAAGCTGCGCACGCTCGCCGACGACGCCGGCGTCCTCCAGGCCACCAAGTGCTTCGACAGCACCGGCAAGTTCGTCGACGACCTGTCCCGCGCCACGAAGATCGGCAC
Source organism: Streptomyces sp. NPDC047917 (assembly GCF_043204345.1). Lineage (NCBI taxonomy): Bacteria > Bacillati > Actinomycetota > Actinomycetes > Kitasatosporales > Streptomycetaceae > Streptomyces > Streptomyces sp. NPDC047917. The sequence continues at coordinate 105,025 of NZ_JBIDCA010000005.1, read as the reverse complement.
GGTGTACGGCGTGGACTGGGTCGACGTCCCCGACCGTGACGCCAGGTCGGTCTCGGTGCGCAAGCAGTTCGCCGAGGGCGAGGTCACCCGCGCCCGCAAGCTCGAAGGCATGTGGTGGGGCGACGGCGGCGCCTACATCGTCTCCTCGTTCGCCCGCTCCGAGAGCCCCGTCCAGCACGACGGCCAGGTCTGGTTCTACGACCCCAAGCGCCGCACGCTCACGCTGAAGGTGCTCCTCGGCGTGAACGCCGACCCGTCGAAGGACGGCGCCTTCGACGGTCCGGACAACATCACCGTCTCGCCGTACGGCGGCCTGGTCATCGCCGAGGACGGCGACGGCGTCCAGCACCTCTTCGGCGCGACCGAGAGCGGCCGCACCTACCCCATCGCGCGCAACGAGCTGAACATCGGCAGCGAGGAGGACCCGGAGTACAGCGAGTTCACCGGGGTCACGTTCTCGCCCGACGGCAGGACGCTGTACGCCAACATCCAGACGCCGGGCATCATGCTCGCGATCACCGGCCCGTGGAAGCGTCAGCCGAACCGTCGCTGACGGGCCGTCGCCAAGCACCGGCCGAACCGTCGCTGACGGGCCGTCGCCGGATGTCCGGCAATGGCGTCCTCTCCGGCCGGCGCGCGTAATTCCCTCGCGCGCCGGACGGGCATCCCTCTAGAGTCCTGTCCGTGCCCAGGTGCGCAGGCAGGACCTACTTCCACTGTTAATGGGGATGTCGCGGGTTCGAGTCCCGCCACCGGATCCGTTCCGGTGTAGCTCAGTCGGCAGAGCACCTTCGTCGGTTCCGCCGACCTTGAACTCTGGGCACCACAACTTCATCAGCACGACTGCATCGCACCTCCCGGTGCGCAGGCTGCGGCTACTTCCTCTCACGAACCCGCCGCCGCCGACTCTGATCTCGGGAGGCACAGACGCCGGGGGGTGCCCGGTGCGCAGGCGACGGATACTTCCATTGAACTGACGGTTGCGGGTTCGAGTCCCGCCCGGCCACGGCCGGTAGCTCAATCGGGTAGAGCATCAGTAAGCCCGTCGCCGACTCCTGATCTCGGGCACCCTCTTCCGCTGTGCCTTTCCCCAACGAATTCGGGGGAATTCTCATGGCACGCTTCAACACCCGCACCACCAGGCCCCACGTCGCCTCGCCCGTGCGGACGACCGGGCGCACCGCGCCGACCCATCAGGGCGGCCGGGGACATCTGCGCGACAACCGCTCCGAACTCTTCTTGCTCGCGGTCGCCAATTTCGTTTCGCAGCAGACCTTCTACGAGGACGGCGAGCAGCGCGACGAGCGCTTCGCCGAACTGGTGCGGGTGCTCGCCGTCGGTGATCCCGAGTGGACCGCCGGCCTGCTGCACTGGCTGCGCCGCGACGGCCGGATGCGCACCGCCTCGATCGTCGGCGCCGCCGAGTACGTGAAGGCGCGGCTGGACGCGGGCGCCGAGGACGGACCGGCCAACCGCCAGGTCGTCGACTCCGTCCTGCTGCGCGCCGACGAGCCCGGTGAACTCCTCGGGTACTGGACCTCCCGCTACGGCCGGGCCGTGCCCAAGCCGGTCAAGCGAGGCATCGCCGATGCCGTGCGCCGGCTCTACAACGGCAGGTCGCTGCTGAAGTACGACACCGCGTCCAAGGGCTACCGCTTCGGCGACATCCTGAACCTGGTGCATGCCTCGCCCGACCCGCAGAAGCCGTGGCAGGGCGAGCTGTTCCGGTACGCCCTCGACCGCCGCCACCACCCCGAGGCGGCCGTGGTGCCGGTCTCGGACCGGGTCCTGAACGCCCACCGCGCGCTGATGGAGCTGCCCGTGGAGGAGCGCCGGGCCGTGGTCGAGAGCGCCGACGGGGCGGACCGGCTGGCCGCCGCGGGCATGACCTGGGAGGCCCTGGCGGGCTGGTTGCAGGGGCCGATGGACGCCACCGCCTGGGAAGCGATGATCCCGTCGATGGGCGCGATGGCGCTCATCCGCAATCTGCGCAACTTCGACGAGGCGGGTGTCTCGGACGAGGTCGCCGCGCGGGTGGCGGAGCGGATCTGCGACCCGGCCGCGGTCGCCGCGTCCCAGCAGTTCCCGTTCCGCTACCTCGCCGCCTACCAGCACGCGCCCTCGCTGCGCTGGGCCCACCCGCTGGAGCAGGCGCTCGGCCACTCGCTGGACAACGTGCCCGCCCTGCCGGGGCGGACGCTGGTCCTGGTCGACCGCTCGGGCTCGATGTGGTCGCCGCTCTCGGACCGCTCGCAGCTCAACCGGGCCGACGCCGCCGCGATCTTCGGCACGGCTCTGGCACTGCGGGCGGCCGATGCCGATCTGGTGCAGTTCGGTACGAACAGCTCACCGGTGACATTTCGCCGGAGCGAGTCCGTGCTGAAGGTCCTGGGGCGCTTCGGTGAGCTCGGCGGCACCAACACCGAGGAGGCGGTGCGCCGGCACTTCCGGGGCCACGACCGGGTGCTGATCGTCACCGACGAGCAGGCGTCGTTCTCGTACGCCGCCGACGCCGTCGCGGCGGTGCCCGCCACGGTGCCCGTCTACACCTGGAACCTGGCCGGATACCGGGTGGGACACGCCCCCTCGGGGGACGGGATGCGCCACACCTTCGGGGGTCTTTCGGACGCGGCGTTCCGTCTGGTGCCGCTGCTGGAAGCGGGCCGTGACGCGGACTGGCCCTGGATCCGCTGATCACGAATCCGGTATCAGTGCGCCCCCTGAGATGAACGGGCATGGCGTCGGGCGTTCCCAGGGCGCATACTCAAGGTAATGAAACAGTCAGCCGGATCCCGGCGCCACCTGCCTTCCAGTCCCTTCAACCGCCCGGCCCAGGCGGCCCCACCGGTCGAATTGTTCGATGTGGGCGACAGGGTGTCGCATGATCAGTTCGGACTCGGCCGCGTCCTCGCCGTCGAGGGCGACAACGACGCGGTGCTCATCGACTTCTCGGGGCGGCAGGGGAGGATCCTGAGCCCGTACTCCAAGCTGACCAAGCTCTGAGAGCGGCGGCGAGCACGCGCGGCGTTTTCCCGTCACGCTCTCCGGATTCAGGGGCACCTGCAGCCGACAGGTGCCCCTGAATGCGTATCCGGAGCCCGCTGCCGCGCTACAGCGACTGGGCGGCGGGCTTCACCATGCCGCGGACGGTGCGCGACTTCACGAAGTCGCCCATCGCCGTCATCTCCCACTCGCCGGAGAACTGCTTGATCAGCTTGGCCATCATCACGCCGGTCTGCGGCTCGGCGCCGGTCAGGTCGAAGCGGACCAGCTCCTCGCCGGTGGTCGCGTCGAGCAGCCGGCAGTAGGCCTTGGCGACCTCGGTGAACTTCTGGCCGGTGAACGAGTTGACCGTGAAGACCAGACCGGTCGCCTCCGCCGGGATCCGGCCCAGGTCCACGACGATCACCTCGTCGTCACCCGCGCCCTCGCCCGTGAGGTTGTCGCCGGAGTGCTTGATCGCGCCGTTCAGGATGGAGAGCTTGCCGAAGTAGCAGCTGTCCAGGTGGTTGCGGTTGGGACCGTAGGCGATCACGGAGGCATCGAGGTCGATGTCCTTGCCCCGGAACGCGGGCTCCCAGCCGAGACCCATCTTGACCTGGGAGAGCAGCGGCCGGCCGCCCTTGACCAGGGACACCGTCTGGTTCTTCTGGAGGCTGACCCGCCCCTTGTCCAGGTTGATCTTGCCGGGCGCGGACGCGGGTGCGGGCGGGGCCGGCGGGGCGGCGGGTGCCGGGGGCGCGGCGATCCGGGGGTCGACCGGGGCGGCGGCGGGCATCGGGGGCGCCACCGGCGCGGGCGCCGGGGCGGCGGCGGGCTCCTCCTCGACCGAGACGCCGAAGTCGGTGGCGATGCCGGCCAGCCCGTTGGCATAGCCCTGGCCGACCGCGCGGGCCTTCCAGGCGCCGTTGCGGAGATAGACCTCGATGACCACGAGCGCCGTCTCGGCGCCCAGCCGGGGCGGGGTGAACGTGGCGAGCACGCTGCCGTCGTCGGCGTTGCGCACGGTCGCGGTGGGCTCGATGCCCTGGAAGGTCTGGCCCGCCGCGTCCGGGCTCGCGGTGACGACGATCTTCTCGATGCCCGGCGGGACCGCGGTGGTGTCCACCACGATCGCGTCCGGTGCGGTGCCGCCGCCGGAGCGGTAGGTCACACCGGGGCCGCTGGGCTGGTTGTAGAAGATGAAGTCGTCGTCGGAGCGCACCTTGCCGTCTGCGGTGAGCAGCAGGCCCGAAACGTCGAGCCGCACGGGTGCGGAGACGTCCACTGCCACGCGGGCGGCGGAGAGAGGGATGTTCGAGCCGGGGGTCATAGCGGTCATGCTCGGGGTAACGAACGACCCCGCTTTGCCGTTCCCTTACTTTTCCGGCCCGGCCGGCCGGCTCCGCCGGGACCCGTCAGCGGTTGCGCGGATGGTTGCGGGCGGTGCGCTCGTTGCCGTGCTTGTACGCCCCCGTCCAGCGGGCCATCACCAGTTGCGCGTCCCCGGATCCCACCTCCGCCAGGAACTTCTCCGCCCGGCCGCCGCGCAGGGTGCCCGCGGGGCGGCCGTGGTGGGTGATGGTGACGCTCGCGTCGCCGTGCTGCTCGTACAGGAATCCGGAAGGTCTCGGCATGGCTCCGCATCCTGCCCGCAGTGCGGCGCCCTGTCGCGCGGTTTTCGGTGGCCCCGGGCCGCGGTCAGCGCGGCCAGATCGGCGGGTCGGTGCAGAAGTGGCCGCCGAGGTGCGCGTGGTCGGGGTTGTCCGGGTCCAGTTCGCCCTGCTCGGCGATGAGCCCGGCCGCGTACGGCTCGGAGTCGTCCTGCGGCTCGTACCCCAGTGAGCGTGCCGTCGTCAGGTCCCACCACAGCCGGGTGTTGTCGGAGGAGCCGTGCACGACGGTGTGCCGCACGTCCTCGGCGGTGAGCGCGGCGTGGAAGAGCCGGGCGCCGTCCGCGGGGCTCATCCAGACCGAGAGCATCCGTACCGAGGTCGGCTCGGGGAAGCAGGAGCCGATGCGCACCGAGACGGTCTCGATGCCGTGCCGGTCCCAGTACAGCTGGGCGAGGTCCTCGCCGAACGACTTGGACAGGCCGTAGAAGGTGTCGGGGCGGCGCGGGGCGCCGACGGGGATCAGCGGGTCGCCGGGGAGCGGGCGGGGGGTGTAACCGAGGACGTGGTTGGAGGAGGCGAACACGACGCGCGGCACGCCCTCCTCGCGGGCGGCCTCGTAGAGGTTGTACGTGCCCTCGATGTTCGCCCTGAGGATCTTGTCGAACGTGGCTTCCAGGGAGATGCCCGCGAGGTGGACGATCGCGTCGACGCCCCGCACGGCCTCGCGCAGTGCCTCCCGGTCGCCGAGGTCGGCGGCGATCGCGTCCGGCTCGCCGTCCACGGGGACGACGTCCAGGAGGCGGAGGTCGTAGCCGTACGCGGGCAGGAGTCCGCGCATCAGGGTGCCGAGGCCGCCGGCTGCGCCGGTGAGCAGGACGGTGCGGGGAGCGGGCATGCGCGGATCTCCTCCACGGACGGCATTCATATGTGTGGACAAGCTAAGAAGTCCTGGAGTGCGGAGTCAAGTGTGCGGCCGGGGTGGGGTGCCGCTCACCCGGTGCCGATCGCTCCGCGGTTGGCACCGGCCACCTCGGCCGTTCCTCTCCTTGACCTGCGGCTGGCGGCTGCCTTAGCGTGTGGGCGTTCATGAATATGGACGCCGATCAGAATTGTGCACGCCTGAACCGCTCAGGGAGCGCCAGTGACATCAGCCCCTCTTGCCGCCCGACTCGGCCGTGTCGCCGGGCCGCTCTTCTTCCCCGTCACCGCGTACGGACCGGACGGCGACGTCGACCTCGATGCCTTCCGCGCCCATGTGCGCACCGGCGTCGACGCCGGTGCGGCGGCGGTCTTCGCCTGCTGCGGCACCGGTGAGTTCCACGCGCTCACGCCCCAGGAGTTCCACCGCGTCGTCGCCGCGGCCGTGGAGGAGACCGCCGGAGAGGTACCCGTGGTCGCGGGGGCCGGATACGGCACGGCGCTCGCGATCCAGTACGCGAAGCTCGCCGAGGAGGCGGGCGCGGACGGGCTTCTCGCCATGCCCCCGTACCTCGTCGTCGCCGACCAGGAGGGGCTGCTCGGCCACTACACCGCGCTCGCCGCGGCCACCTCGCTGGAGACGATCGTCTACCAGCGCGACAACGCCGTCTTCACCCCCGCCACGGTCGTCGCACTGGCCACCACGCCGGGCATCATCGGTCTCAAGGACGGCTACGGCGACCTCGACCTGATGCAGCGCATCGTCAGCGCCGTGCGCACCGAGCTGCCGGGCGGGGACTTCCTGTACTTCAACGGACTGCCCACCGCCGAGCTGACCGGCCCGGCCTACCGGGGCATCGGCGTCGACCTCTACTCCTCCGCCGTCTTCGCCTTCGCGCCCGACATCGCGCTGGCCTTCTACCGGGCGCTGGACTCCGGCGACGACGAACTGACCGGCGCGCTCCTCGACCACTTCTACCGGCCGCTCGTCGAGCTGCGCGCCAAGGGCCGCGGCTACGCCGTCTCGCTCGTCAAGGCCGGGGTCCGGCTCGGCGGCCTGGACGTCGGCGGGGTCCGCACCCCGCTCACCGAGCCGCCCGCCGCCCACATCGAGGAGCTCACCGCGATCATCGCCCGCGGCCGTGCCCTGCTGGAGAAGTACGGGCAGGAGCGGCGCGGGTGAAGACCTCGGCCTTCCTCTACCCCTGGGACGTCGTCGGCGACCCGGACGCGGCCGCCCGCGTCGCGGACCTGGGCGTCGGGCAGGTGACGCTCGCCGCCGCCTACCACTCCACCCGGGCGCTGACCCCGCGCCACCCCGGGCACCGCATCGTCACCGCCGGGCACGCCGCGGTGCTCTACCCGCCGGACGCCGCCCGGTGGGCGGGGCGCGGGCTGCGACCGCACGAGCAGTCCTGGGTGGCCTCGGACGACGCGTTCGCCGAGGCCGCAGAGGCCCTCGCCGGAGCCGGTCTGGAGGTCCACACCTGGGTGGTCCTGGCGCACAACTCCCGGCTGGGCGCCGAACACCCGGACACCTCCGTGGTCAACGCGTACGGTGACCGCTACCCCTGGGCGCCGTGCATCGCCGGGGCGGCGGTCCGCGAGTACCTGATCGATCTGGCGGCGGAGGCGGCGGTCCGTGCCGGTGCGCGCGGCACCGAGCTGGAGTCCTGCGGCTGGTACGGCTTCGCCCATCTGCACGCCCACGACAAGATCGCGGGCGTGGGGCTGGGGGACGCGGCGCAGTACCTGATGTCGCTCTGCTTCTGCCCCGCCTGCCGGACCGGCTATGCCGGACAGGGGCTGGACGCCGACGAGCTGGCCGCGGCGGTGCGCGGCGCGCTGGAACCGGCCTGGGCCGGTGCCGGCTCACCGGAGACCGGCCTGGCGGGCATCGGGAAGCTCCTGGGCGCCGACCTCGCCGAAGCCACCCTCCGGTGGCGCGGCACGGTCGCCCGCACGCTCCAGGAATCCGTGGTCGCCGCCGTGCGGGCGGCGGCGGAGCCGGGGTTCCAGGTGCTGCTGCACGCCGACCCCGAGCCCCACCGCACCGGCGCGAACGTCGGCGTCGACCCGGAACACATCCTCTCCGTGGCGGACGGTGTGGTGCTGCCCTGCACCGGCGGCGACGCGGCGCGCGAGGCCGTGCTCGGCCCGTTCGCCGGGCGCGGCGGCGTGCTCGCGGCCAACTTCGGCGTGGTCACGGGGATGGGCGGCAGCCCCGCCACGCTGGAGCGGGACGCGGCGCACGCCGCATCGCTCGGCGCGGACCAACTGCGGCTGTACCACGCGGGGCTGGCCTCGTCGCCCGACCTGCGGGCCGTCACCGAGGCGCTCTCACGCCTCGGCCGGTGAAGGAGCCGGGCCGGTGGGGGAGTCCGTCAGCCTTCCCCGCCGGCCCTTCACCAGCAGGAGCGCCGTCAGCAGCGCGGCCGCGCCGACCAGCGGCAGCAGCACCCTGATGTCCACCAGCGCGATCAGGCCCGCGCCGAGCGCCAGCGCCACCGCGTTCGGCACCATCAGCAGGGTGTTGGCACTCGCGGCGGTGCGGCCCAGCACGGCCGCCGGGGCCTCCCGCTGCACCGCCGTCATCGCGGCGATCAGCACACACGGCAGCCCGATCCCGACGGCCGCGCTCGCCGCCAGCGCCACCGCGTCGTACGGCAGCGCCCGCGCCCCCACCGCCACCGCGAACAGCGCGATCCCGGCCGCCGTGAACACCCGCTCCGGAAGCCGCCGCAGCAGCGGACCGGCCAGCAGCCCGACCGCGACGGACCCGGCGCCCTGCACCGCGTACAGCACACCCGCGTACGTGGGGGAGTGCCCCAGCCCCTCGTCCACCACGGCGTAGATCGCGGCCCCGTTGAGCCCCGCGCACAGCATCGTCACCGACCCGGCGAGCACCAGCGGCCGCAGCACCGGTGAACCCCACACCTGCCGTACACCCGCGGTCAGTTCGCCCCGCCGGCCGGCCCGGGCCGCCCCGGCCGGGTGCGGCAGCGGGGCCGGCAGCAGCGCGTAGACGCCGGCCGCCAGCACGAACGACGCCGCGTCCAGCAACGCCACCGCCCCGCCCCCGAACCTCGCGTACAGCCCGGCACCGGCCAGCGGCGCCAGCAGCTTCATGCCCTCGCCGGCCATCATCCGCAGCCCGTTGAAATCGCCCAGCAACCGCTTGTCCACGGCCCCGGCGACCAGCGTCGACTCGGCCGCCTCCATCAGTACGAAGCTCGCCCCGTACAGGACGAGCACGGCGAACAGGAGCCAGACCCGGCCCGCCGGGCCGACCGTCGTCAGCGAGGCCAGCAGCCCCGCCATCACGAGATTCACCCGGACGAGCAGCCGCCTGCCCGGGATCCGGTCGGCGATCGTCCCGAGCGCCGGCCCGACCAGCACCGGCAGCCACATGGCGAACACGGCGAGCGCCGCCAGACTGTCCGATCCGGTCAGGGACTTGACCCAGACCCCGGCCGCGAGCCACATCGCGGAGGTCCCGAAACCCGAGACGACGACCGCCGCCAGGAACAGTCCCGCCGTACGGTCCCGCAGCACCCGCACCGTCGCCGACCCGCTCAACGCACCCACGACACCCACCGCACCCTCCCGACCAGCGACTTCGTCATGGGGCAAGGCTGCCGACCGAGGAGGCCCGGCGGCATCGGGAGAATGCCCTATCGCGCGCCCGGTGGGGGAGCGCCTCCCCCACCGGGCCCTAAGGGGTGTCCCGCATGCCGGATATCAGTCCGCCAGCGCCGCCTTCATCATCTTCTGGGCGATCGGCGCCGCCAGGCCGTTGCCGCTGATCTCGGAGCGTGCCGCCCCCGAGTCCTCGACGACCACGGCGACCGCGACCTCCTTGCCGCCGGCGGCGTCCTTCGCGTACGAGGTGAACCAGGCGTACGGGCTCTTGCTGTTGCCCACGCCGTTCTGCGCGGTGCCCGTCTTCCCGCCCACCTCGGCCCCGGCGATCCGGGCGTTGGTGCCGGTGCCCTCCTCGACGACGGTCACCATGGCGCTGCGCAGCTGCTCGGCGGTGGACTCGGAGACGACCCGCTCGGTGTCACCGTCCGCGAACTCCTGGAGCGGGTTGTCCTTGGAGTCGGTCACGGCGGACACCATGTGCGGAGCGGCGAGTTCGCCGCCGTTGGCGAGGGCGGCCGAGACCATGGCCATCTGCAACGGCGTCGCGGTGACCTCGAACTGACCGATGCCGGTGAGCGCCGTCTGCGGGCGGTCCATGCCGGTCGGGTAGACGCTTTTCGACGCCCGTACCGGCACGTCGAGCCTGTCGGTGTTGAAGCCGAACTTCTCCGCCATCGCCCTGACCTTGTCCTGACCGAGGTCGACGGCGGCCTTCGCGAAGACGTTGTTGCAGGAGTACTGGAGTGCGGTGCGCAACGTGGCGTTCTCGCAGGGCGCCGAGGGATTCTCGTTGCTCAGGACGGTGCTGGTGCCGGGCAGCGTGTACGGATTGGGGCTGTCCGTGCGCTCGTCGACCGAGCCGTACAGCCCGTCCTCCAGCGCCGCGGCCGCCACCACCAGCTTGAACGTCGAACCGGGCGCCAGCGGCTGCCGCAGCGCGCGGTTGACCATCGGCTTGTCCTCGTCGTCGAGCAGCCGCTGCCAGTCCTCGCCGTCCGTGGTCCCGCTGATCCTCGACGGGTCGTAGGAGGGGGTGGAGACCATGCCCAGGATCCGGCCGGTCCTCGGGTCGATCGCGACCGCCGCCCCCTTGTCGTCGCCGAGCGCCTCGTACGCGGCCCTCTGCACGTCCGGGTCGATCGTCGTCAGGACGTTGCCCGGCGCGGCCTGCTTGCGCGTCACCGCGCTCAGCGGGTTCCTCAGCCGGTCGTCGGTGCCGTCCAGCACATGGCTGTAGATCCCTTCGAGCTGGGTGGCGCCGTACGCCTGCGAGCTGTAGCCGGTGACGGCCGAGTACAGCTCGCCCTGTGTGTAGGTGCGCTTGTACGCGAGGTCGCTGCCCACCGTCCTCTTCGATCCGGTGACCGGGTTCCCGGCCACGATGATGTCGCCGAGCGGCCGCGCGTACTGCGCGATGGTGTTCCGCCGGTTGTGTTCGTCGTCTGCGAGCGCCCGTGTCTGGTACGCCTGCACCCAGGTCGCCCGCCCCAGCAGGGCGAGAACCAGCAGCAGGCAGAAGACCGAGGCTCGCCTGATCGTTCTGTTCATCCCGCCCGGACGACGAGCGGGGCGCCGCGCACCGTTCCCGAATGCGGTGATTCTCACCGGTTTCTCATGACGGGCCCGGGTGCGGGCCAGGGCACAGGTGCGGGCCAGGGCACAGGCCCCGCGGGCACCGCCGCCGGGCCCGTCGTCCGGGCGGCGGTGTCAGAGCCTCCGGGTGGCGAGCGTCAGCCGGTCCCGGGCGTCGAACAGCGCGTCCTTCACCATCTGCTCGTGCGCGGGCGTGAGCCGGGCGACCGGCACCGAGCAGCTGATGGCGTCGCGGGCGGGGGTGCGGTACGGGATCGCGACGCCGAAGCAGCGCAGCCCGAGGGTGTTCTCCTCGCGGTCCACCGCGTACCCCTGCTCGCGGACGATGTGCAGCTCCTCGATGAGCTTCTCGCGGTCGGTGATGGTGTGTTCGGTCAGCGCGGGCAGCGTCTCGGGGAGCAGCTTGCGGACCTGCTCGTCGCTGTGGGTGGCCAGCAGCGCCTTGCCGAGCGAGGTGGAGTGCGCGGGCAGCCGGCGTCCGACACGGGTGAACGGGCGCAGATAGTGCTGGGACTGCCGGGTGGCGAGGTACACCACGTTCGTCCCGTCGAGACGGGCCAGGTGAATGGTCTCCGTGGTGTCGTCGGAGAGCCGGTCCAGGGTGGGACGGGCCGCCGCGACCACCTCGTCGCCGTCGATGTACGAGGTGCCCACCAGCAGGGCCCGTACGCCGATCCCGTACCGCGTGCCCGTCGCGTCGGTCTCCACCCAGCCCAGCTCCACCAGCGTGCGCAGCAGCATGTACAGGCTGGACTTGGGATAGCCGACGGCCTCCTGCACCGCGGCGAGCGAGTGCATGCCCGGCCGCCCCGCGAAGTATTCGAGCAGTTCCACCGTCCGCACGGCGGACTTGACCTGTCCTCCACCGGATTCGGCAACCGACATCGCCCCACGCCCTTCCAGCCCACTTGCGAAACCCTGAGACTTCCTGCACCCGACGACTTCTCGAAGCGGGCGACTTCCGGAATCCGGCGGCTCCTTGCCAACATCGAACGCCCGGAAATAGAGTCGCTTCATATTCACGATCAGGAACTCTGTTCAGAATACCGAACAAACTCTGATGTGCGGCAGTGGAGCGGAAGGAATCACGGTGGCAGCAGCACCAGTCTGGAGCGTCGACCCCCGCACCGGGAACCCGCGCGAGCAGGTTGCGGTGGAGGCTACAGCGGAGGAGGTCGACCGCGCGGTCCGGGCCGCCCACGCGGTACGTGAATCGCTCGCCGACCGCACCGTGCGTGCCGCCTTCCTGCGCATCGCGGCCGATCTGCTCACCGAGGCCGGGGAACACGTCATCGAGGCCGCCGACGCCGAGACCGCACTCGGACCGGCCCGGCTGACCGGTGAACTCGCCCGCACCGCCGCCCAGTTGCGGGCCTTCGCGGAGGTCGTCGACGAGGGGGCCTACCTCGACATCCACATCGACCACGCGGACGCCACCCGCACCCCGCCCTGGCCCGACCTGCGCCGCTACAAGATCCCGCTCGGCGTCGTCGCCGTCTACGCGGCCAGCAACTTCCCGCTCGCCTTCTCCGTCCCCGGCGGCGACACCGCGAGCGCGCTGGCGGCCGGCTGCCCCGTCGTCGTCAAGGCGCACCCCGACCACCCCGCCACCTCCGAACTCTGCGCCTCCGTGCTGCGCAGGGCGGCGGCCAAGGCCGGCCTGCCCGAGGACGTCCTGACCCTGGTGCACGGCTTCGACGCCGGCATCGAGCTGATCCGGCACCCGCTGGTCGCCGCCGCCGGCTTCACCGGCTCGGTGCGCGGCGGCCGCGCCCTGTTCGACGCCGCGGCGGCCCGCCCCCGCCCCATCCCGTTCCACGGCGAGCTGGGCTCCCTCAACCCCGTCGTCGTCACCTCGGCGGCCGCCGCCGAGCGCGCCGAGGAGATCGGCGCCGGGCTCGGCGGCTCGATGACCATGGGCGCGGGCCAGTTCTGCACCAAGCCCGGCTTCGTCCTGGCCCCGGCCGGTGAGACCGGCGACCGGCTGCTGGAGTCGCTGACCGCCGCGGTCAGCGACACCGAGGCCGCGGTCCTGCTCGACCACCGGATGCGCGACGCCTTCCTCGCGGGCATCCGGACCCGGGCCGAACTCCCCGGCGTCCAGGCCCCGGTCACTCCCGGCGCGGGCGGCGACCACACCGTCTCGGCCGGCTTCCTCACCGTACCGGCGCGGCTGCTCACCGCCGAGGGCCCGCACGACGAGCTCCTGGAGGAGTGCTTCGGCCCGGTCACCGTGGTCGCCCGCTACACCTCGCACGACGAGGTCACCGCCGTGCTCTCCCGGCTCCCCGGCAACCTCACCGCCACCCTCCAGACCGCCACGGACGGCGCCGACGCCGACGCCCCCGGACTCCTCGCGGCCCTCACCCCGCTGGCCGGCCGGGTCCTCGTCAACGGCTGGCCGACCGGCGTCGCCGTCGCCCCCGCCCAGCACCACGGCGGCCCCTACCCGGCCGCCACCTCCACCTCCACCTCGGTCGGCGCCACCGCGGTCGAACGCTGGCTGCGCCCGGTCACCTACCAGACCACCCCCGAGGCCCTGCTCCCGCCGGAGCTGCGCGAGGACAACCCCCAGGGCCTTCCCCGCCGGGTGGACGGACGCCGCGCATGACCCCGCACCTGCCCGAACTCCCCTTCGAGCTCAGTCCGTTCGGGCCCGAGGGCAGCTGGATGTACGAGGACGGCGTACTGACCGGCAGGGCGGGCGCCCGCCAGGACCGGTTCGTACCGCCGGGCGGAGCCTCTCCAGACCCCGCGAGCGACGCCCCCCGCCTGCTCGGTGCCGCGCCCCGGGGCGACTTCCAGCTGATCGCCCGGGTCCGGGTCGGCTTCGCGGCCGCCTTCGACGCCGGGGTGCTCTACCTGCACGTCGGGGAACGGGAGTGGGCCAAGCTCTGCCTGGAGCTCTCCCCGGACCGCCCCACCGTCTGCACGGTCGTCACCCGGGGCCGCTCCGACGACGTCAACTCCTTCACCGTGGACGCCGACAGCTGCTGGCTGCGCCTGAGCCGCACGGGCGACGCGTTCGCCTTCCACGCCTCCGCCGACGGCGAGAAGTGGACCTTCGTCCGCGTCTTCGCCCTGGGCGACCCGGAGCACGCGGCCGACGCCTCGGTGGGCTTCCTGGTCCAGTCGCCGACGGGTGACGGCTGCGAGGCATCCTTCGACCGGATCGAGTTCCGCGCGACGGCTCCGGACGACCTGCGGGACGGAAGCTGATGACCGCCCGGGCGGGGGAGACGTTCGGGACCGGCCGCGCGGTGTCCGACATCGAGGCGCTGCTCACCGGTCCGGTGCCCGCCACGGGCCCGACGGTCGACGAGGGGGAGCCGGACACCGGGGAGTGGTCCGCGACCGCCGGTGAGGGCTTCCGGATCGTGCCGCTCTGGGAGAGCGACGATCTCGTGGGTGTGTACGAGCGCGAGTGGGAGGAGGCCGAGGAGGCCGCCACCGGACATCTCGCCGATCTCGTGGGCGAGCTGGACCGCAGGTGGGGCGCCCACCGGACGGCGGGCATGCGGGTGCCGATCTTCCGCGATCTCGCGGGCGAGCCCCTGCCCCCGCTGTACCGGGCGCTGTGCGACACGGACTGCCTCGGGGACCTGAGGGTCTGGGGGCCGGTGGACGGCCGGTGGGTCGCGGTCTCCCTCAACCAGTGCGACGGTGACGCGCCGATGGTCCTGGCCGCGGTGGTCGCCGACCGGCCGATCGTCGAGCTCGACGACGGGGAGTGACGACGGGGCGGGCCGCGGGCCGGGCGGCGTCGGCTGCACCGGGCGGTGCCGGACGGCCCCCCGGGGCCCGGGGCGAGGTGGACCGGACCTCGGCGATCGTCGACGCGGCCCCGTTCGCGCCGGAAGGGGGTTCGCTGACCGGGCCGAACCCGGTCGATCGCGGCAAGGAGGGCTGCAAGCGCGGGCTCGTCGCGCGCAGCGCGCGGCCAGGCATCAAGTCCGGCGAACGTATCGGTCGGCACCGCCCGATACGATCTGGTCGTGATCACTTCGACTGCCCGCACCATGGTCTTCGACATCGACGGCACACTCTGCTTCGACGGCCGGACCATCGACCGCCGGATCCTGGCTGCCATCGAGGACTGCGAGCACGCTGGTCACCAGCTGGTATTCGCCTCCGCCCGGCCGGTTCGCGACCTCCTGCCCGTCCTCGACGGAGCCTTCCCCGGCGCCACCCTGATCGGCGGGAACGGCAGTCTTGTCTCGGTCGACGGCCGGGTCCGGGCGCGGGCCGCGTTCGACGCGGGCGACCTCGGCAAGCTGCTGGTCGAGGCCGACCGGTTCCGGGCGGGCTACCTCGCGGACGGCCCCTGGGACTACGCCTACACCGGGCCGGCCGACCACCCGATCCTCGGCCGCGTCGACCAGGGCCGCCTCGCGCGCCGGGTCGACCTCGCCGACCTCCCCGCCGTCGTGAAGTTCCTCGTGGTCGACGCGACCGACATGGCAGCCCTCGCCGAGGCCGGTCGCGTACTCGGGATGACGGTCAACCACCACCTCGACGAGGCGATCATCGACTTCGCCCCGGGCGCCACGAACAAGTGGCAGGCCCTCACCTCGCTCGGCATCGACCAGTACAAAGCCTTCGGCAACGACATCAACGACCTCGACCTGCTGCGAAACGCACAGCACTCCGTCCGCGTCGGCACCCACCCCGGTCTGGACGACGTCGCCCACGTCACCACCGCCCCCGACCCGGAGGCCGTCGCCGCGGAGATCTCCAGGCTCGCCGCAGCGACGCCTGGAGACTGAGGGCCGTGTCCCGGCCCAGCTCGGGCACGCGGGCCGAAGCCGGGTGGCCGGCCGCCTCGCCGACCACGCCGTCGCCGGTTGCGGATCCGGTCAACGGGCTGCGGGACGACCGCGTGGATGTGCCGTAGCCGCAGGTGATCGCCGAGTGGACCTCGGTACTCAGCCCGCCACGGGACCGGCCGATGCCGCCGAGGACGACATCGTGCGCATCCGGACCGTGTGCGGACCGGCCGGTCGAGATGATCCACGCTGCTCGGAGGGATGTCCGCAGGGCCGGGAATGTGGAGGTCCGCTCCCGCGTTGTCGACGGGAGCGGAGGGTGGCTCCGCGCCCTGAGCGGTACGTACGAGAACAGCGTTGCGTACGACAACAGCGGTACGTACGAGGACACGGAGAGAAGAAGAGACATGCGCGTCGAGATCTGGAGCGACATAGCCTGCCCCTGGTGCTACATCGGGAAGGCCCGCTTTGAGAAGGGCCTGGCGGGATTCGCCCACCGCGACCAGGTCGAGGTCGTGCACCGGTCCTTCGAGCTCGACCCCGGCCGGGCCAAGGGGGACACCGCGCAGGTCATCGACATGCTGGCGCAGAAGTACGGGCGCACCCGTGAAGAGGCGCAGTCCATGGAGGCGAACGTCGCGGCCAACGCGCAGGCCGAGGGGCTCGGCTACCTCACCGAGGGCCGTGACCACGGCAACACCTTCGACATCCACCGGCTGCTCCACCTGGCCAAGGCCCGTGGCCGCCAGGACGAGCTGCTGAGCCTCGCCTACCGGGCGAACTTCGCCGAGGAGCGGTCCGTCTACGACAGCGGCGTGCTGGTCGAGCTGGCCGTCGAGGCCGGGCTCGACGCCGACGAGGCGCGCGCCGTTCTCGCCGACCCGGAGGCGTACGCGGCCGAGGTGCGGGCCGACGAGCGGGAGGCGTCCGAGCTGGGTGCCAACGCGGTGCCGTTCTTCGTGCTCGACCGGCGTTACGGCATCTCCGGCGGCCAGCCCGCCGAGGTCTTCGCCCAGGCGCTGGAGCAGGCGTGGAAGGACCGCCCGCTCACCGCGATCGGCGGCGACGCGGCGGCGTGCGACGCCGACGGCGCCTGCGAGGTCCCGCAGGCCGGCGGCAACGCCTGAGGCCCGTCCCCGGGCCGTGCGCGAACGGCGCTGTCCGGCGCCCGGCGTGGAACGGCGCCCGGCGTGGAACGGTGCCCGGCGTGGAACGGCGCCCGGCGTGGAACGGCACCCTGCGCAGAACGGTGCCCGGCGCAGAACGGTGCCCGGCGTGGAACGGTGCTGTCCCGGGGGCAGGTACAAGCGGTGCTTGGGTGTTCCCCTCAACTTTTCGTGATTGACCGGGAGGTGAGGGGGCCCCAGGCTGGGCGCATGGAGACTACTTCGCTCAGCAGTGCGGTGGACGCCGAGTTCGCGCCGGGGACGACCTATCTCAACACCTCCACCTGCGGGCTGCTGCCCCGGCGGACCGTGGCGGCCGTACGGGCGCTCGCCGAGGCGATCGGCTCGGGAAGCCGGGCCGATTCCGGCGACTTCGAGGCGGTGGAGGCGGCCCGGTCCGGCTTCGCCCGGTTGTCCGGGGTCGACGCCGACCGGGTCGCCGTCGGCAGCTCGGTCTCCGTGCATGTCGGGCTGGTCGCCGCCGCGCTGCCGCCGGGGGCCGAAGTCCTGGCGCCCGAGGGCGAGTTCAGCTCTGTCGTCAGTCCCTTCGCGGTCCGCGGCGACCTGAGGATGCGGTACGCCCCGCTGGACCGGCTGGCCGACGCGGTGGGGCCGGACACCGCGCTCGTCGCCCTGTCCTCCGTTCAGTCGTCCAACGGGCGGATCGCCGATCTGAAGGCGGTGCGGGCGGCGGCCGGTGCCCATGGTGCCCGGACGCTGCTCGACACCACCCAGTCGGCCGGCTGGCTGCCGCTGGACGCCGGGGAGTACGACTACACCGTCACCGGCGGGTTCAAGTTCCTGCTCTCACCGCGCGGTGCGTCGTTCCTCACCGTCACCGAGGAGGCACAGTGGACCCTGCCGCCGCTCTTCGCCGGCATGTACGCCGCCGCCGACCCCTGGAACAGCACGTACGGTCCGGTCGGGCAGCTCTCCGGGACCGCGCGCCGCTACGACGAACCGCCCGCCTTCCTCTCGTACCACGGCGCCGAACAGTCCCTCGCGCTGCTGAACGAGGTCGGTGTGGACGCCGTCCACACCCACGCGACCGGGCTCGCCGCCCGCATGCGGGCCGGGCTGGCCGGGCTCGGGCACGAGGCGGTGCCGGGGGAGTCGGCGATCGTGGCCGTGCCCGGACTGGGCGCGCGGGAGCCGGAGCTCGCGCGGGCCGGGGTGGTGGTCGCGAACCGGGCGGGAAGTCTGCGCGCCGCCTTCCACCTGTACAACACGCAGGCGGACGTGGACCGGGTGCTGGACGTACTCGCCCGCTGACCGCGCCCGCCGGAACGGTTCAGCAGGGGCCGGGGCAGTCCCCGGCCCCTGCTCCGGCCTCCCGGCAGAGGTTCGCCTCGACCTTGGCGAGCAGCCGGGTCAGCTCCTCGCGTTCGGCGGGTTCGAGACCGGCGAGGGTGTGGTCCTCCAGGTCCGTCCAGGCCCGCTGCACGTCGGAGTGCAGCGCGCAGCTGTCGTCGGTGGCCTCGACCAGGACGGCCCTGCGGTCGTCCGGGTCGGGGCGGCGGCGCACGTGCCCGGTCTGTTCGAGGCGCTGGAGCATCTTGGTGACGGTGGAGGGGTCGAGGTCGACGGCCTTGATCAGCTCGGCCTGGCGCACCGCACCGGCATCCCACAGGCACATCATCAGGAACTCCTGACCCGGATAGAGCCCGAGCCCCTTGAGCAGCTTGCCCGCGGCGATCCGGTGCAGCCGGGCTACCCGGGCCAGCGCATGGCTGACGGGGCCGCCGAGGGCCGCGCTCGGCAGGCCCGGACAGGCGGGGTCTGCGGGTCCGGCGGGTTCGGCCTTCATGGGGTGACTCCTCGGGACGACGCTACGGCCCCGGCTCGGATGCCGGGCTCCGGCGGCTTTCCGTCCACTTTACATTGGTCGGCCAAGTAATGGGCTACAGTGACGTCGGCGCAGATAATTGGCCGACCACATAAATAGTCCGGCCAACCACATGAATAGTCCGGGAGTCCTCATGACCACCGCATTCGACCCGATCGACCTTTCCGGCACCCGGCTCGCCAACCGCATCGCGATGGCTCCGATGACCCGCAGCCGGGCCGGTGAGGGCGGCACCGCCACGGATCTCGTCGCCCAGTACTACGCACAGCGCGCCTCGGCGGGCCTCATCATCACGGAGGGCGTCCAGCCGTCGGCGGTGGGCCAGGGCTACCCCTCCACCCCCGGGCTGCACAGTGCGGAGCAGGTCACGTCCTGGCGCAAGGTCACCGACGCGGTGCACGCGGCGGGCGGCCGGATCTTCGCCCAGCTGATGCACGCCGGCCGGATCGGCCACCCGGACCTGCTGCCGGACGGCCTGACCCCGGTCAGCGCGTCAGCGGTCAGGCCCGCCGGACAGCTCTTCACCGGCACCGGCATGGCGGACTTCACCACCCCGCGCGAGTTGACCGGCGACGAGGTCCGGCAGACCGTCGCCGACTTCGCGGCGGCCGCCCGCAACGCGATCGACGCCGGCTTCGACGGAGTCGAACTGCACGGCGCCAACGGCTATCTCATCCACCAGTTCCTCGCCCCCAACACCAACCTGCGCGACGACGAGTGGGGCGGCTCGGACGAGGCCCGCATCCGGTTCGCCGTCGAGGTGGTCAAGGCGGTCGCCGCCGAGATCGGCGCGGAGCGGACCGGGCTGCGGATCTCGCCCGGGAACCCGTACAACGACATCGACGAGCCCGCGCCGGACGCCGTGTACACCGCGCTGGTACGGGAGACGGAGCCGCTCGGCCTCGCCTATCTGCATGTCCTGGAGGCGGTGCAGATCCGCGAACTGACCCTCGCGCTGCGCAAGCAGTTCTCCGGCACCTTCGTCCTCAGCGCGCTGACGGACGGCCCGACCGGACCGGACGACCACTCGGTGGTCGACGACGGACTCGCCGACATCATCGCGTACGGCGCCCTGTTCATAGCCAACCCGGACCTGCCGGCCCGGCTGAAGGCCGGCGGCCCGTTCAACACCCCGGACCCGTCCACGTTCTTCGGCGGGAGTGCGAAGGGGTACGTCGACTACCCGGCGCTGGACGACGTCCGGGTCCAGGCCGTTCGGGAACAGGGCGGTGGCGTCGGCTGAGGTGAGGTCGACGGCCGTCGGGGCGGGAACGAGGGGGAAGCCGCCGGGGCGCGAGGAGCACGGCTCCCGCCCGTACGGCTTCCCCTTCGGCCGCGCCGTCGATTCCGTGTCCGGGCGGAGGTCCCCCGGCCCGGTGCCGGAGGCGGTGCGCTGAACGGTGATGTCCCACCACGGCAGGGTCGCGAGCCGGCCGAACCCGCAACCGTCCTGACTCCCGGTCAGGGCGGGAACGCTCAAGGAGCGGACCCCGACGGGACCTTCCACAGCCGTACGCCGTTGTTCGCCTCGGCGTCGTCCGGGGGGCCGTACTCGTCCGGGGTGTCGGAATCTTCGTCGGGTTCGTCGACGCCCCCGGCGGTGCTGCCCGCGAGGAACCGTCCGTCCGGGCTGAAGGCCAGCTCCCGGATCTCGTCGTCGCCGTAGCCGGTGTCGTCGTCGGTCAGGATGGCGCTCGGTCTGCGGGCGGCCAGGTTCCACAGCAGCACCCCGCCGTCGGCGGTGACGGCGAGGCTGCGGCCGTCGGGGCTGAACGCCAGGTCCCGGGCCTCAAGGAGGCGGTTGGCGAGGGTGGCCTTGAGGCGGCCGGTGGCCACGTCCCACAGCCGCACGTCGCCGCCCGGCCCGCCGGTGGCGAGGGTCTTGCCGTCGGGGCTGAACGCGACGGCGTAGGTGACGTCCTCAAGGGCGAGGTTGCGGCGGGGGTCGCCCTGGCCGTAGGGCCTCGGATCGATCCGGGTGAGATCCCACAGCTTGGCCGGCTCGTTGTCCGGGTAGTTGCGCTTGTCGGAGGCGTCGCCGACGGAGGCGAGGGTCCTGCCGTCGGGGCTGAACGCCATGTCCGTCACGCGCACCTCCTGCGTGAAGTGGGCGCGCGGGCGCTCACTGCGGCTGTTGACGTCCCACAGGTTGGCCCCGGTGATGTTGCCGAGGGTGATCCGCCCCCCGTCGGGGCTGAGGGCGATGGAATAGGCATGGTCCTTGATGCGGCGGATCTCCCGTCGCCCCGCCACGTCCCAGACACCGACCAGGACGCTGTGGGTCCTCGTGGCCAGGGTCTTCCCGTCGGCGCTGAACACCACGTTGAGGACGTTCAGCGGCTCCCCCGAATAGTCCTTCTCGGTGAGCGTGGTGCGCACCTTGCGGGTGGCGACGTCCCACAGTCTGACCTTGCCGTCCTCGCCGCCGGTGGCGAGCGTCCTGCCGTCCCGGCTGAACGCGATGCCGCTGGTCCTCTTGGCGAAGATCGCGGTCGCCGCGACCACGGGGTACGGCCGCTTGCTCTTCGGGGGTTCCTCCGACGAGGGAAGCAGCACCGCGACCAGAACGGCGGCCAGGGCGATGACACCGACGACGCCGAGCAGGGCGGCGTACGACGGATTGGACGGGGTGGCGGGGTCGGCGTCCGGTGCGGGGGTGCGCGCCGGCGCGGTGGCGGTGGGCGCGTCCGGGCCGGTCACCGGGGGCGCGGACACGACGGTGGGCGTGCGGCCGTCACCGGTGCCCGCTGTCTCCGCCCCGCCGCAGAGCCGGACGACCTCGGCGGGCGTCGGCCGCCGTGCCGGGTCCTTCTCCAGGCAGCGGGCCACGACGCGGCGCACGGACTCGGGGCAGCCGTCGAGGTCGGGCGCCGCTTCGAGGATCCGGTACGCCACTCCGTGGTCGCTGCCGCCGCCGAAGGCGAGCCGTCCGGTGACGGCGAAATGGGCGACGAGGCCGAGTGCGAAGACGTCACCGGCCTCGGTGACCTGCTGCCCCCGGATGTACTCGGGAGCCATGTAGGCCGGCGTTCCGGCGCGCATGCCCGTGGCGGTGACGGCGGTGACGTCCGCGGCGCGGGCGATGCCGAAGTCGATGACCTTGGGTCCGTCGGCGGTGAGGACGATGTTGGAGGGTTTCAGGTCGCGATGGATCACTCCGGCGGCGTGGATGGTCTCCAGCGCCTCGGCGACCCCGGCCGTCAGCGCGAGGACCTCCTCGGCGGGCAGCGGCCCCCGTTCACCGACGGCCTGCTGGAGGGAGGGCCCGGGGGCGTAGGCCGTGGCGAGCCAGGGTTCCCCGGCGTCCAGGTCCGCCGAGACGACGGGCACGGTGTAGAGCCCCTGGACGCGCCGGGCCGCCGCGACCTCCAGCGCGAACCGCTTGCGGAATTCCGGGTCCGCGGCATACGCACGGTGGACGACCTTGACGGCCACGGCACTTCCGGCGGGCGTGCGTCCCAGGTACACGCGGCCCATCCCGCCCTCGCCCAGCAGCCTTTCCAGCCGGTACGGACCGATCTCCGCCGGTATGTCACCGGCCGGGTCTGGCCTCCCCGTCATCCCGCGAGCGCTTCGGTGGATGCGGTGCAGCGGATCATGACTCTCCAAGCCTCTGCTCGACGACGGCCCGCGACTGTCGAGACGTGCGAGCCTGGCCCGGATCATTCCACAACCCAACTCCTGGGCCACGGGCTTGATTACCCGCAGGAGACGAGTGGGTTCGTCCGTCGCCGTGGGCTCGGGCGCGGCGTCCTCGCCACCGAGATTCTGTCCCCCGGTGTTCCCGCCCGACATCACACAACTGCCGTTGGCCGCATGCGACGGCGTGGTCCCACCGGCGTCGCCGCCACCGAGTACGCGCCCGCCGTTGCCACTACAAGCAGCGCGCCCACGTGTTCGCCAGATGCCCGGGCAAAGACCGCCCACCCCCGTTCCAGCCCGCTGCGCGCTCCACGCCCACGCCGTTGACCAGCGCTGATGAAGAACTCCGGCTGGAGTACTGGTACTCAGCCGTAGTCCGTGATCTTCATGCCTGAGCGGCTTGTCGCCCGGTCCTTACCGAGAACCGCCGGAGACGGACCCGGTCGAGCGTGCCAAGCAGGCGGGAGAGGGGCCGGCACAGTCGCGGCCCGTTCTCACCCCTCTTGTTCCGGCGGGCCGATGGGCTGGTCAGCATTCCGTGGCGTCCGTGAGGGCGTCGATCCCGGTGACCTCCGTGCCGTTGAACTCCACCAGGACGCCGAGTTCGCTCAGGCCGGAGGCGTCGCATTCGGCGAAGCGGAGCGTCCAACGCCGGCCACCGCCGAAGGTCAGCTCCGGCCCGCCCAGCGCCGTGTGGGCGGGCCATGCAAACCTGTCCATGACGGTGCCGCGCGCCACCACGCCGAGCTCGGCCCAGCGTCGCAGTATTCGGGCAACAAAGTAGAAGTCGGGCGGCAACTCACCCGAGGCCACCATCAAACTGACGGTCAACGATTCGTCGGCCCCGGTCGGTCGATAGCCGTTGATCGTCCAACAACGGCACTGCTCCGGAGCCGGGACCTCGACGAACGTGCCCACCTTGGGGACGATGAGTTCTGCGGGCATACCGGCGAGCATCTGGCCGAGCCGACAGGTCACCTCGCCTTCTGCCCAGCTCTTGACCATTCTTTCCGGGGTTGTGCGGTAGAGCTCGGCGAGTGCGAGCAATCCGCGCCATGTCGCGTCGTCCAGACTGATCCGCAGGTCGGGTCGGTTCATCACCCGATAGTGGCAGGGCGTTGCCGTCCACGTCCGCGCGCTCCGTCACCGGCTCAGAACGAAGACCTCCAACCAGGGTTCGTGATCCTGCTGGTGGGGGCTGGCACGGGCATGGGTACGGCCACCGTCGATCATCGTGAGTTGTGTGGACCGACGAAGAGACAGAGCCCCTCGCCCGGCCGGGGATCCGCGCCGTGCGGGGGGTGCGGATCCTGTGCCTCGACGGCCGGCACCTGGTGGGCCGGGTCGGGCAGATGGCTCAGGCCGACGACGCCGAAGCGGGCCCGGCCCCGCTCGGCGGCCGCGGGCCGGCCCGCCGGGCCCGCGGCCCGGGGCTATTCCTGTCCGGACTCGTCCAGCGGGGCGCTGCGCCACTTCCACGAGGTGACGCGCGGGTGGCCGGGCAGCTCGGCGCGGCCGGTGGCCCAGAGCAGTACGGTCCACCGGTCGGCGTCCTTCGGGGCGTCCGGGAACAGCCGGGCCAGCACCCGGTCGCAGATACCGGCGGGCGGGGTCCAGTCGCCGCCCGGGCCCGCGGTGATGTCGTGCGCGTGCAGCAGGGTCTCCACGACCCCCATCGCGGCGAAGCCCTCCGGGTCGGACACCCCGTAGGAGTGGTACGCGCGGAGCCCGGGCGGGGCCGTCCGCACCATCGAGGCGAGCAGCGCGCCGCACGCCTCCAACGTCCGCAGGAGCCCCGCGGTTCCGGCCGACCGGTCCGCGAAGACCGCGTTCGCCGGACCGCCCTCGCGGTCGGCGCTCCAGCGGAACGGGACGTACGCGTCCAGCGGCGGCTGCCGCAGGCCCAGCTGGGCCGCGTAGGAGAAGAGATCGTCGCTCAGGTGCTCCGCGGTCTCCCAGCGGGTCCACTCCAGCGTCCCCGCCGGGGCGTGCCAGCCGTCCTGCGGGCACTCCCGGAGCGCGTCGATCGCGAGACGTACCGCGGTGGTCACGTCGTCCGCCGTGACCGGCAGCCGGGCCCCGGTCAGGGCCGCCCGCTCCGCCGCACCGCACTCGACGCAGAACTCGTTGCCCTCGGGGTCGCCGAGCGTCGCCCAGCCCCGCCCGTCCGGCCTGCGGTGGTCGGCGACGAGAGTGGCGCCCAGACCGAGCAACCGCTCGACCTCCTCGTCCCGGCTCCGGTCCTGCGGCTGGATGTCCAGGTGGATACGGTTCTTGCCGCCCTTGCGCTCCGGCACCCGGATGAAGAGCAGCGCCGCACCGGGGGTTTCGAGGAGTGCCTCGGGATCGCCGGGGGCGTCCTGGTCGGAGATCGGGGTGTCGAGTACCCCGGACCAGAAGCGGGCGAGCCCGTAGGGGTCGGAGCAGTCGATGGTGATGTGCCGTACGAGTGAGGTCATGGGCCCTACCTTCGCCGTCGGCCGCCGTGCCGGTCCAGCGATTTCGGGGCCCGCGGGGCGGAGCGGCGAACACCGCTCCGACCCGCGGGCGGATCACCTCAGCGCACCGGGGTGAAGTCCCTCGCCCCGATGAACTCCGGGCGCCGCGCCGGTGCCGCGAACGGTTCCCCGGCGGCGTTGTCCACGCTGTTGAAGACGATGAAGACATTGCTGCGCGGGTACGGGGTGATGTTGTCGCCCGAGCCGTGCATGCAGTTGCAGTCGAACCAGGTCGCCGAACCCGCCCTGCCCGTGAAGAGCTTGATGCCGTGCCGGTCGGCCATCTTCGTCAGGGCCTCGTCGGACGGGGTTCCGGCGTCCTGCATCTTCAGCGACTTCTTGTAGTTGTCCCTGGGCGTCTCGCCCGCGCACCCGAGGAACGACTTGTGCGAACCGGGCATGATCATCAGCCCGCCGTTGGTGTCGTGGTTCTCGGTCAGCGCGATCGACACGGACACCGCCCGCATGTTCGGCAGCCCGTCCTCGGCGTGCCAGGTCTCGAAGTCCGAGTGCCAGTAGAACCCCGAGGCGCCGAAGCCGGGCTTGACGTTGATCCGGGACTGGTGGACGTACACGTCCGAACCGAGGATCTGCCGGGCCCGGCCCACCACCCGTTCGTCGGCGACCAGCCGGGCGAAGACCTCACTGATCCGGTGGACCTCGAAGACCGACCGCACCTTCTGCGACTTCGGCTCGATGATCGAGCGCTCGTCGGCCCGCACCGCCGGATCGGCGATCAGCCGGTCCAGTTCGCGGTGGTAGACGGCGACCTCGTCGGGGGTGATGAGCTGGTCGACGGTGAGGAAACCGTCGCGCTCGAAGCCCTGGAGGTCGCGCACCGCCACCGGGCCGGGGGTGCCGGGCGTGGACCAGATCACCGGGTCCTGGCGGGGGGTGGTCATCTCGGCTGTGCCGCGCGTGGGATACAGGTCGGTGCGTACATCGGTGGTCATGGTTCAGCCCTCCTCGGTCAGCAGCGGGTAGACGCCGCTCTCGTCGTGTTCCTCCCGCCCGGTGACCGGCGGGTTGAAGACACAGACGCAGCGGAAGTCGGTCTTCGGGCGCATGGTGTGCCGCTCGTGTCCGTCCAGCAGGTACATCGTGCCCGGGGTGATCCGGTACTTCTCGCCGGTCTCGTCGTCCGTGAGCTCGGCCTCGCCCTCGACGCACAGGACGGCCTCGATGTGGTTCGCGTACCACATCGAGGTCTCGGTGCCCGCGTACATCGTGGTCTCGTGGAGCGAGAAGCCCACCTTCTCCCGGGCGAGCACGATGCGCTTGCTCTCCCAGGTGCCGGAAGCGGCCTTCACATGCCGGTCGGTGTTCTCGATGTCACTGAACGATCGGACGATCACGGTGGGTCGGTGCCTTTCTCTCTGCGGTGTCCTCTGCCGTGGTGTGCTCCACCGCGGCGACTTCCGCTGTGCGGTTTCTCGTCGGGGCCCGCCCCGGCGGGCGGGCCGGGTGGTCAGACGGTGTCGCGGACCGCGCGGGCCAGCGTGCGCAGGCCCTCGTCCAGTTCGTCGGGGGTGGCGATCAGCGGCGGCAGCAGCTTCACGACCTCGCTGCGCGGGCCGGAGGTCTCCACCAGCAGCCCCAGCTCGAAGGCGCGGGCGCAGATCGCGGCGGCGCGTGCCTCGTCCGTGAACTCCACTCCCCAGACCAGGCCCCGGCCCCGGTACCGCGCGCCGAGAGCGGTGTGCTCGTCGCAGATCGCGAGCAGCGCCTGCTCGACCTGCTCGCCCCGGGCCAGGGTCTGCTTCTCCATCTGGCCGTCCGCCCAGTAGGCGTCCAGCGCGGCGGCGGCCGTGACGAACGCCGGGTTGTTGCCGCGGAAGGTGCCGTTGTGCTCGCCCGGCCCCCAGATGTCCAGCTCCGGGTTGAACAGGCAGAGGGACATGGGCAGTCCGTAGCCGCTGATGGACTTCGACAGGGTCACGATGTCGGGGACGATGCCGGCCTCCTCGAACGAGAAGAACGACCCGGTGCGTCCGCAGCCCATCTGGATGTCGTCGACGATCAGGAGCATGTCGCGGCGGTGGCACAGATCGGCCAGCGCCCGCAGCCACTCGGGGCGCGCCACGTTGATGCCGCCCTCGCCCTGGACGGTCTCGACGATCACGGCGGCGGGCTTGTTGAGCCCGGAGCCCTGGTCCTCCAGGAGCCGTTCGAACCAGAGGAAGTCGGGCACCTGGCCGTCGAGGTAGTTGTCGAACGGCATCGGCGTGCCGTGCACGAGCGGGATGCCGGCGCCGGCCCGCTTGAAGGCGTTGCCGGTGACGGCGAGCGAGCCGAGCGACATGCCGTGGAAGGCGTTGGTGAACGACACGATGGACTCGCGCCCCTTCACCTTGCGGGCCAGCTTCAGCGCCGCCTCGACCGCGTTGGTGCCGGTCGGGCCGGGGAACATCACCTTGTACGGGAGATCGCGCGGGCGCAGCACGTTGTTCTGGAAGGACTCCAGGAAGGTGCGCTTGGCCGTGGTGGCCATGTCCAGGCCGTGGGTGATGCCGTCGCGCTCGATGTAGTCGATCAGCGCCCGTTTCAGCACCGGGTTGTTGTGGCCGTAGTTGAGCGACCCCGCGCCGGCGAAGAAGTCGAGGTAGCTGTGGCCGTCCTCGTCGGTCAGCCGGGCGCCCTGCGCACGGTCGAACACGGCGGGCCAGCCGCGACAGTAGCTCCGTACCTCCGACTCCAGGGTCTCGAAGACACTCAGCGCGGGCGGGGTGATGGTCACAGGGGCTCTCCTGCTCAAGAGGGGGGTGGGGCCGGCGGTGCGGGCGCGCTCGGGCGTGGCGGAGCCCCGCCGGGCCGGGCCGGGGCGTACGGGTGTGGCGGTGGCCGGGCGGGCTCAGGCGTGGAACGGGCCGATGCGGTACAGGACTTCGGGAAGGTGGTCGCCCTCGGGAAACAGCCCGCCGTCGAAGAGCACCTCGCGGTCCAGGGCCACGTCGTGGCGCTGCGCGTAGGAGGTGAACAGCCGGTCCGACGCGGTGTTGTCCGGGGTGATGGTCGTCTCGACCGAGGCCAGGCCCTGTGCGGCGGCGACCCGGGAGGTCAGCGCGTCCAGCAGCTTTCCGGCGAGCCCCGCCCCGCGGTGGGCGTGGTCGACGGCCACCTGCCAGACGACGAGCGTCCCGGGACGGTCCGGCCGGACGTACCCCGTCACGAAGGCGACGGGCTCACCGGCCTCGCCCCGGGCGACCACGGAGGTCGCCGCGAAGTCACGGCACCACAGCAGGTAGCTGTACGAGGAGTTGAGGTCCAGGACCTCGGAGTCGCGGGCGATGCGCCAGATCGCGGCCCCGTCCTCCACTCGTGGGGTGTCGATGGTGATGAATTCGTTTTGGGCACTTGCAAAATCTGCTGGTGCGGCGGTCATGCAAATTGAATTTACCCAGCAAATTTCCAAATCGCATCGAGGAGAAGGGTTGGGCGGGAAGGCGTCCTGTGTTATCACGCGGGCGCGTGCCCCGGCGCGACCGGGCCGCGATTTCCTACGTTTTGATGGCTATTTATCCGGCATAACGGTCGCGGTGTGGAGTCGGTCACATAGTTGTAACTCTCGGGCGGCGCAACGGAATTGTGTGGTTCGGGTCCGCTCGGAGACTTTGGAAACTCGGGTGTTTAGGGCTCGGGAAACCGGGCAGAAGAATGCGGGGAGCTGCTCTGAATAAAGCAGCTCCCCGCATTCGTGAAATATTGGCGCCCGGCCCGGATTTATTCGCTCGGCCAGGTTTCCGAAACGGCCTTGCGGGCAGCTTCGAAGTCGACCTGCCGGCCCGTATCGGCCAGCGCCGCCCCCAGAGCCGCGAGCGAGGACAGCACCGCGCCCCGCGTCGCATCCACACCGTAGTGATTGACCCTGATCATCTCCCCGGACAGCGCACCCCCGCCCGCGATCAGCGGCAGCGAGGGGTCGGCCGCGAGCGCCCGCGCGACCAGCCCTGCGGCGTCGACCCCCTCCGGAGCGCGCAGCGTGGTCGCGACCGGCGCCGCCTCCGCGGCCTCGTGGACGTACGGCGAGAGGCCGCCGCCGAGCGCCACCGCGCCGGCCCGGGTCGCTGCGGCGGCCGAGGCGTGACGGGCCATCAGCGCGGCCGGTCCCTCGGTCTCGATCCGCTCCACACAGGCCTCCAGCGCCAGCATCTCCAGCTGGGCCGGCGCGTGCAGCAGGGCCTTGCGGCCGCCGTCGATCCAGCGTTCCTTCCAGTCCAGCAGCGAGAGGTAGGAGCGGCGCGGAGCCTGGGGGTTGGCGGCGATCCGCTCCCAGGCGCGCTCGCTCACCGACACCGCGGACACCCCGGCCGGGCCGCCCATCGCCTTCTGCGCGCCGATCACGCAGAGGTCGACGCCCCACGCGTCCGGCAGCAGCGGCTCGGCACCCACCGAGGCGACGGCGTCCAGCATGAACAGCGCCCCGTGCGAACGGACCACCTCACCGATCTCGGCGACCGGATTGGTGTTCCCGGTGGCCGCCTCCGCGTGGACCAGGGAGACGAAGTCGATCTCCGGGTGCTCGGCCAGCGCCCGCGCGACCTGGTCGGCGGTGACCGCGGTGTGGAACGGAACCGCCAGGTCGACGACATCGGCGCCGCAGTCCCGCAGCCAGTTGCCGAAGGTCTGCCCGTACGGACCGGTGACGACGTTCAGCGCGGTCGAGCCGGGCCGGGCACCGCCCCGGATGCAGCCTTCGAGGGGGAGCAGCGCCTCGCCCTGCATGATGACGACGTCCTGCTCGGTGGCGAGGAGGCCGGCCACCCGCTTCTCGATGGCCGCGAAGTGCGCGGCGGTGAGCGGGGCGAGGTCGAGGAAGGGGTGCGTCACGGTGGTGCTCTCTTCGGGTCGGGTCGGGCCGGGTCGGGCCGGTGCGCGTTGTCGCGTACGGGAGGTGTTTCCGTCGAAGCGTACCCAGGGCCGTACGGGTAGCCGGGGCCCCGTACGCCGCCTCGTACAGTGCTGCCCATGAGTGATCACAAGGCATCGCAGGTGCTGCACGTGAAGGGACGGGTGCTCGTCGGCCCCGACGACGTCCGGGACGAGCTCTGGGTGGTCGACGGGCGGATCTCGTACGGGAGGCCGGCCGGCGCGGACGGGGCGGTGACCGTCACCGGCTGGGTGCTGCCGGGTCTGGTGGACGCCCACTGCCACGTCGGGCTCGACCACCACGGCGCCGTGGACGCGGCGACCAGTGAGAAGCAGGCCCTCGCCGACCGGGAGGTGGGTGCGCTGCTGCTGCGGGACGCGGGGTCGCCGGCCGACACCCGGTGGATCGACGACCGCGAGGACCTGCCGAAGATCATCCGGGCCGGCTGGCACATCGCCAGGCCCCGCAGGTACACCCGCAACTACGCCCATGAGATCGAGCCGGACGAGCTGGTCGCCTACGTCGCGCAGGAGGCGCGCCGCGGTGACGGCTGGGTGAAGCTGGTCGGCGACTGGATCGACCGGGAGGTGGGCGATCTGACCGCCTGCTGGCCGCGCGGGGCGGTCGAAGCGGCCATCGCCGAGGCGCACCGGCTCGGCGCCCGGGTCACCGCGCACTGCTTCGCCGAGGAATCGCTGCGCGATCTCGTGGAGGCCGGGATCGACTGCATCGAGCACGCCACCGGGCTCACCGAGGACACCATTCCGCTCTTCGCCGAGCGAGGGGTCGCGATCGTCCCCACCCTGGTCAACATCGCCACGTTCCCCTCGCTCGCGGAGGGCGGCGACGCCAAGTTCCCCCGCTGGTCGGCGCATATGCGGCGGCTGCACGAGCGGCGCTACGACACGGTGCGCTCGGCGTACGACGCCGGGGTGCCGGTCTTCGTCGGCACCGACGCGGGCGGGGTGCTCGCCCACGGGCTGGTGGCGGACGAGGTCGCCGAGCTGGTGAAGGCGGGCATTCCGGCGCTGGACGCGCTGTCCGCGACGACCTGGGGCGCACGGCAGTGGCTGGGGCGGCCGGCGCTGGAGGAGGGCGCCCCGGCGGACCTGGTGGTGTACGACGAGGACCCGCGGGCGGACGTACGGGTGCTCGCGGCACCCCGGCGGGTGGTTCTGAACGGGCGGGTGGTCGGCTGAGTCCGGCGTCATGTGACCGGGGTGCGTCGTGTTGACAGGCAGTTACCGAACCCCTGCCCCGTCGTTGGAACACTTTCGCGCGCACCCCGGCGCAGTCGGATCCGGTGCGGTGCGCGCTCAGCGGATCGGGTGACCCGGAGGAACGAACGTACCGAGATATTCGAATACAGGCACGGAAACCACCCTTTGGGGTGAACTCACGTCAGGTGTCCGCCAGTTCACCCTCCGTGCGTAAAGCTTTCGGGGTCGAGGCCACCGGAGCTCTCGATGTCCCCCATTGGACGGCACCGGTGGCTCCATGTCTCTTGTGGGGGTTCCACCACTTTGAACAGCAACACCTTCCGCCTGGCCGCCCTGGCGGTCGCCGCCGCTCCCGTCGCGCTGCTGGTCGCCGCCCCGGCGCAGGCCGCCACCGCGACCACCACGACCACGGGTGGCGGCAGGGCGAGCGCGGTCGTGCTCCGTACCGCACTCGACGTCTCGCTCCTGAACAAGACGGTCGACGTGCCGCTCAGGGCCACGCTCAACGAGGTGCACGCGCCCGCCGACGCCAAGGAGACCGCGCTCAGTGTGCGGCTCGACGGTGTGGACGGCGGCCGGCCGGTCAGCGTGCTCGCCGCCGATGTGGCCACCGCGAACGCGACCGCGGACAAGCACCGGGCCGAGGGCTACAGCAATGTGGCCAGGGCCCGGGTCCATGTGCCCGGACTGCCGGTGCTCTCGCTGATCGAGGTGGAGAAGGTCACGTCCAGGGCGGTCTGCGAGGTGGGCCGTAAGCCGGTCGCCGAGTCGAACGTGCTGGGGCACGTAACGGTCCTCGGCAAGCGCATCGACCTCACCGCGGGCGGCACCACGCAGGTCAAGGTCCCGGCCGTCGGCGAGG
Source organism: Streptomyces sp. NPDC047917 (assembly GCF_043204345.1). Taxonomy (NCBI): domain Bacteria; kingdom Bacillati; phylum Actinomycetota; class Actinomycetes; order Kitasatosporales; family Streptomycetaceae; genus Streptomyces; species Streptomyces sp. NPDC047917. The sequence goes on along the minus strand of NZ_JBIDCA010000005.1, from coordinate 73,407 downwards.
TGACCCTGGACCTCTCGAAGACGCGCACCACCTCGCGCACCGCCGCGGCGACCGCGTTGCAGCTGAGGGTCTCCGTCAACCCGCTCAAGCTGAACGTCGCCGATGTGCGCGGCGAGATCACGCTCGCCGAGGCGACCTGCGAGACACCGAAGTCGACCGGGCCGGGCAGCGGCGACAACGGCGGCACGAGCAATGGCGGCACGAGCAACGGCGGCACGAGCAACGGAGGATCCAGCGACGGCGGGTCCGGCAACGGCGGGTCCGGCAACGGTGGTCCGAGCAGCGGTGGGTCCACCGGCGGGGGCTCCACCGACGGCGGTTCGACCAACGGTGGTTCCGGTGACGGCGGCAACGGCGCAAACGGTGGCAACAGCGACGGCGGGGTGAAGCCCCAGACCGGCACCGGCAACGAACCGGCCGTCGACTCGAACCTCGCGGAGACCGGCAGCAGCTCCGCCACTCCGATCATCGCGGGTGGCGCGGCCGTACTGCTGGCGGCGGGCGCCGGGGCCGTGATCGTGGCCAGGCGGCGCGCCCAGGGCTGATCCCGCCCGGAGGCCCGAGGGGGGGCGGAGGAGCTGTAGGGGGCGGGGAGCGGCGTACGTGTGACGGGGCGCCGCTCCCCGCAGCCGCGCGCGACGGAGCGCCGGCAGCGACCGGCCGCCGGCGCGCGGGCCCAGCGGCCGCAGGCCGTCAGCGCACGGCCGCGCCCAGCGTCTGCAGCGCCTGGTCGAACGCCTGGAGGAAGCGGTTGGTCGTGGCGCGGTCGCGCACGGCCAGCCGCAGCCACTCCGGACCGAGCCCGGGAAACGTATCTCCTCGCCGCGCCGCGAACCCCAGCATCCGCAACCGCTCCCGCACCTCCGCGGCCCGCTCCAGCCGCACCAGGACGAACGGCGCCTCGGCCGGCTCCGCCACCCGCACCTCGGTGAACTCCCGCAGCCCCGCCACCAGATGGGCCCGGTCCACCGCGATCCGCTCCGCGGCGGCGGCCGCCTCGGCCAGCGCCCGCGGCTCCATGCACGCCTCGGCGGCGGTCAGCGCCGGGGCCGACACCGGCCACAGCGGCTGCGTCTCCTCCAGCGCGCGGACGGTCCCCGGATCGGCCAGCACATAGCCGATCCGCAGCCCCGCGAGCCCCCAGGTCTTGGTGAGGCTCCGCAGCACGACGAGGCCGGGAACGTCCGTACGCCCGCACAGGGTCTCGCGCTCGCCCGGCACCGCGTCCATGAACGCCTCGTCGACCACCAGCGTCCGGCCGGGACGGGCCAGCCGCTCCACCAGCGCCGCCGGATGCAGCACCGACGTGGGGTTGGTCGGATTGCCGACCACCACCAGATCCGCGTCCTCGGGCACCGCCGACGGGTCCAGCAGGAATCCGTCCTCGGCCCGCAGCAGCACCCGCCCCACCTCGTGCCCGGCCGCGCGCAGCGCCGCCTCCGGCTCGGTGAACTGCGGATGGACCACGACCGGGCGGCGGACCGGCAGCGCCCGCGCGATCAGCACGAACGCCTCCGCCGCACCCGCCGTCAGCAGCACCCGCTCCACCGGCAGCCCGTGCCGGTCCGCGACCGCGGCCCGCGCGGACCGGCCGTCCGGGTAGGCGGCGAGCGAGCCCAGCGACCCGGCTATCCGCTCCCTCAGCCAGGCCGGGGGAGTACCGGCCCGTACGTTGACGGCGAGATCGGTCAGATCCCGGTCCCGTCCCCGTACTTCCGCGTCACCGTGATGCCGCAGATCGTGCGTGCCCGCGCCTGTCGCGTCGGGATTCTCAGTGGGAGTGTGCATGTCCGCCGTGGGGGGATGGTGGTGATGGCCGTCGTCGTGGGTACGGGAGGCCGGCTGCCGCGGCCGTCCCGGTCGATCCTCTGAGTACGGCAGAACGACTATGCGCCCGGCACCGGGCTTCACGCAACGGTCGGGAAGAGGCGCGTCCGCTGCCGCGGGCGTCACGGACGGCCCTCAGGGCGGACCGCGGCGCGCCACCGCACACGTCACCATCGGTGCCCGCCCCGTCGGGGCCGACTTCCGTTTGGGTACCAGCAGCTCACCGCCCGCCGCGAGCGCGGCGGCCTCCGCGACCGACGGCGCTCCGAGCGCGGCGAGCGGCGCGCCGGACGGATTGGGCACCTCGATCCGGGCCAACTCCCCGGCCGGATAGGTCCGCAGTGGTACGCCGAGCGCCTCGGCGGCGGCGACGATGCCCGGCTCGTCCGCCTTGGCGTCCACGGTCACCAGCTCGGCGACGCCCATCGGCGAGAGCCCGGCCGCGCGCAGGGTGTCCCGGACCAGCCCGAGGACCTCCTCGACCGGCGCGCCCCTGGACGCGCCGACCCCGACGGCGAGCGACGCGGCGGGCGCGTCGGCTTCGGACATGGAGCGGCCTTTCACGAGGAGTGCGGGAACGGAGGCGCGCTGAGATGCGCGCACCGGGGTCGATCGGCTAGCAAGAGCGCATGGCGGTGTTCGTCGCGCTCGGCGCGTTCCTGATGACCCTGGCAGGCGGCTGGGTCGCCCAGCGCGTCACCGACCGCCGCCACCTGGTGCTCGGCTTCGCCGGCGGGCTGATGCTCGGTGTGGTCGGCCTGGACCTGCTGCCCGAGGCGGTCGACGCCGCGGGCGAGGCCGTGTTCGGCGTCCCGGCCGCCCTGCTGCTGTTCGTCGGCGGCTTCCTCGTCGCCCACCTGGTGGAGCGGCTGCTCGCGGTGCGCCAGGCCGCACACGGCGCGGGCGGGGAACGGGTGCCGCAGGTCGGGCTCACGGCGGCGGCGGCGATGGTCGGCCACAGCCTGATGGACGGCGTCGCCCTCGGCGCGGCCTTCCAGGTGGGCGCGGGCATGGGAGCCGCCGTCGCGCTCGCCGTCATCACGCACGACTTCGCCGACGGCTTCAACACGTACACGATCACCAGCCTGTACGGCAACGCCCGCCGCAAGGCCCTGATCATGCTGTTCGCGGACGCGCTGGCACCGATCGTGGGCGCCGCGACGACGCTCCTGTTCACCCTTCCGGCGGAACTCCTCGGCTGCTATCTCGGCTTCTTCGGCGGCGCGCTGCTCTACCTGGCGGCCGCCGAGATCCTCCCCGAGGCACACCACGAACACCCGGCCCGCTCCACGCTGCTGTGCACCGTGGCCGGGGTGGGCTTCATCTGGCTCGTGGTGGGCATCGCGGACTGAGCAGCGCAGCGCCCCCGGGCGCCTCATCGCTTCCGACACCGGTCCCCGTACCGACACCGGTTCCCGCACCGGCTCATTCCGCGCACCGCTCGACGAACCGGCGGGCCATGCCGGGCGCCGACGCCCAGTGCGTGTGCAGGTAGCTCGCGTGCACGCCCCGCTGTACGTACCCCTCGACCCGCCGCTCCGGCTGGTGCATGCCCCACGCCGGATCGGCGCCGGCGCCCGGCTCCAGCACGGTGCGGTGGAACTCGTGGCCGCGCACCCGGGTGCCGGGGGCCGCCAGCACACTGTCGGAGATCGCCACGGCCTCCCGGTAGCCGAGCGTCAGCCGCTTCGACATCCGGGCCTCCGCGTCGAGGACCCCGCACATCGGCAGCCCGTCGAGCGAACGCGCCAGGTACAGCAGCCCGGCACACTCGGCGGACAGCGGGGCCCCGGACTCCGCCAGCCCGGCCACGGCCTTGCGCAGCGCCGCGTTGGCGGACAGCTCACCGGCGTACACCTCCGGGAACCCCCCGCCGACGACCAGCCCCCGGGTGCCCTCGGGCAGCCCCTCGTCCCGCAACGGGTCGAACGGCACGACCTCGGCCCCGGCCGCGGTGAGCAGCTCGGTGTGCTCGGCGTACGAGAAGGTGAACGCGGCACCGGAGGCCACTGCGACGACCGGGGCCCCGGCCGGGGCGGACAGCGGCACGGGCCCGCCGCAGCCGGCGATCGCCTCCGCCGCGTCCCACACCTCGCCCGGCAGCGGCGGCGCGGAACGGGCCAGCGCCATCAGCGCCTGAAGATCGCACCCCGCCACGACCTGCTCCCGCATCGCCGCGACCGCGCCCACCGCGTCGCCCCGCCGCTCGGCGACCGGCACCAGACCCAGATGACGCGACGGAACGGCCACCTGCTCGGCCCGGTGCAGCACCCCCAGCACCGGCAGACCGGACTCCTCCAGCGCGTCCCGCAGCAGCGCCTCGTGCCGCTGGGAGCCGACCTTGTTCAGGATCACCCCGCCGAGCCGCACCTGCGGATCCCACGAGGCGAAACCGTGCACCAGCGCGGCCACGGAACGCGACTGCGACGACGCGTCGACGACCAGTACCACGGGCGCCCGCAGCAACTTCGCGACCTGCGCGGTCGACGCCAGCTCGCCCTGGCCCGACGCACCGTCGTACAGTCCCATCACACCCTCGACCACCGCGAGGTCGCAGCCGGCCGCCCCGTGCGCGAACAGCGGGGCGACCCGGTCGGGGCCGCACATGTACGCGTCGAGGTTGCGCCCCGGCCGGCCGGTGGCCAGCGTGTGGTAGCCGGGATCGATGTAGTCGGGCCCGACCTTGTGCGGGGACACGGCGAGGCCCCGCGCCGCGAAGGCCGCCATCAGCCCCGTGGCGACGGTGGTCTTGCCGCTGCCCGACGAGGGCGCGGCGATCACCAGACGAGGAGTGTTCACTGCCCGTCCCCAGCCGGCTGTCCGTCCCTGACCAACTGCCGGTCCCTCACCATTCGATGCCCCGCTGGCCCTTCTGACCGGCGTCCATCGGGTGCTTGACCTTCGACATCTCGGTCACCAGATCGGCGGCGTCCAGCAGCTTCTGCGGCGCGTTGCGCCCGGTGATGACCACATGCTGCGCACCGGGGCGCTCGCGCAGCACCTCGACCACCTCGTCGGTGTCGACCCACCCCCAGTGCATCGGGTACGCGAACTCGTCGAGGACGTACAGCCGGTACGTCTCGGCCGCCAGGTCGCGCTTGACCTGCTCCCAGCCCTCGCGCGCCGCCTCCTCGTTGTCCAGCTGGCCGTCGCGCTGCACCCACGACCAGCCCTCGCCCATCTTGTTCCAGACGACGGAGCCGCCCTCGCCGCTCGCCCCGAGGACCTTCAGCGCGTTCTCCTCGCCGACCTTCCACTTCGCCGACTTGACGAACTGGAAGACGCCGATCGGCCACCCCTGATTCCAGGCGCGCAGCGCCAGCCCGAAGGCCGCCGTCGACTTGCCCTTGCCGATGCCGGTGTGCACCATCAGCAGCGGACGGTTGCGGCGCTGACGGGTCGTGAGCCCGTCGTCGGGCACGGTGGTCGGCTGTCCCTGCGGCATTACGCGGCCCTCCTGTTGGTTTCCTGAACGTCCTTGACGAGCCCGGCGATCGAGTCGGCCCGCAGCTCCTCCAGCGTGACGGCGCCGCCCCCGAGATCGCGGGCGAGACTTCCCGCGAGGCCGAGCCGTACCGGCCCCGACTCGCAGTCCACGACGACGGACGCGGTGCCCTGCGCCTCGTGCAGCCGCGCCGCCCGGGAGGCCAGCGCCACCGGATCGGGGCCGCCGGTCGCCCGCCCGTCGGTCACCACGACCAGCAGCGGCCGGCGCGACGGATCACGCAACCGCTCCACCCGCAGCACCTCATGGGCCTTGAGCAGTCCGGCCGCGAGCGGGGTGCGACCGCCGGTCGGCAGCAGTTCAAGGCGCGCGGCGGCGGCGTCCACCGACGACGTCGGCGGCAGCGCCACCTCGGCGTCCCTGCCCCGGAAGGTGATCAGCCCGACCTTGTCCCGCCGCTGGTACGCGTCCAGCAGCAGCGAGAGGACCGCGCCCTTGACCGCGGCCATCCGCTGCCGGGCGGCCATCGACCCGGAGGCGTCCACCACGAAGAGCACCAGATTCCCCTCGCGCCCCTCCCGCGTCGCCTGCCGCAGATCGTCCCGCCGGACCACGAGACCGCGCCCGGACCGGCCCCGCGACCGCTGGTGCGGGGCGGCGGCCTGCACGGTGGCCGCCAGATGCAGCTTGGTCAGGGCGCCCTGCGGACGCCGCGCGCCGGTCGTACGCCCGTGCTCGGTACGGGCCCGGGAGCGCCGCCCGGCCGCGCCCTCGCCCAGCCCGGGGACGCTCAGCATCTTCGTGCGGAACGGCTCGGTGGCGCCCACCGGTTGCCGCTCACCGCCCCCGGACGGCTGCCCCTGGCCCTGTTCCTGCCCTTGTTCCCGGCCCTGCTCGGGCACGGACGGCGCGGGCGCGTCGTCGGCCCCGCCCTCGGGCGCCGGCGGCGTGTCGGGGCCGTCGCCCTGCGGGGGGCGGCCGCCGCCACCGGGGCCGTCCGGGTCCGGGTCGTCGTCCCCGCCGCCGTTCTGCTCCAGCGTGTCGTCGAGCTTGTCCTCGTCGAGCCCCGGCGCGTCGAACGGATTGCGCCGGCGCCGGTGGGGGAGCGCGAGCAGGGCCGCCCGACGCACGTCCTCGGCGAGCACATCCGTACGGCCCGCCCAGGCGGCCAGCGCGGTGGCCGTCCGGGCCATCACGATGTCCGCGCGCATCCCGTCGACCTCGAAGGCCGCACAGGTGGCCGCGATCTGCCGCAACGCCGAGTCCCCGAGCAGCACTTCGGGCAGCAGGGCCCGCGCGGCGACGATCCTCGCCCGCAACGCGTCCTCCTCGTCGGCCCATCCGGCCGCGAAGCCCGCCGGGTCGTCGTCGTACGCGAGCCGCCGCCGCACCACCTCGACCCGCTGATCGGTCTCCCGGGACGCGGCGACCTCGACGGTCAGCCCGAACCGGTCGAGCAACTGGGGCCGCAGCTCGCCCTCCTCGGGGTTCATCGTCCCCACGAGCAGGAAGCGGGCGGCATGCCGTACGGAGACGCCCTCGCGCTCCACGTACGAGGCACCCATGGCGGCCGCGTCCAGCAGCAGGTCCACGAGGTGGTCGTGGAGGAGGTTGACCTCGTCGACGTAGAGGATCCCGCGATGCGCGTCGGCCAGCAGGCCCGGCTCGAAGGCCTTCACGCCCTCCGCGAGCGCCCGCTCGATGTCGAGTGCCCCGACCAGCCGGTCCTCGGACGCGCCGACCGGCAGCTCCACCATGCGGGCGTCCCGCGCCACGCCGGTACCCGGCTCGTGGGGGCCGTCCGGACACGCCGGGTCGGGCGACTCGGGGGCGCAGGAGAAACGGCATCCGGAGACGACGTCCACCTCCGGCAGCAGCGCCGAGAGCGCGCGCACGGCAGTGCTCTTCGCGGTGCCCTTCTCACCCCGTACGAGGACGCCACCGATGTTCGGGGCGACGGAGTTGAGGAGCAGGGCGAGTTGCAGGTCCTGCTGCCCGACGACGGCGGTGAACGGGAAATGCGTGCTCACGGGGCGATCCCTCCTGCGAATGAATGGTCATGGAAAAGGCGGCCTCGGCCCGCGCCGTTCACCGGCGTCCCCCCGGGGCTCCGGGTGCTCCCGGGGCTCCGGGAGCGATGAAGGGCAGCCCCGGTGGCGCGCCCGACTCGACGAGCCGCAGCAACGCGTCGGTGTCCGCGTGTTCCTCGACGAGATCGCCGAGGCGGTCGAGCTGCTCCTCGCGCAGCGCCGCGAAACAGGTGTCCGGAGCGGGGACGAAACGCCGGCCGGCGCCCCGTGCCACCTCGGTCAGGAAGCGGCGGCGGAACTCGTCGCTCTCCAGCGAGCCGTGCCAGTGGGTGCCCCATACGGCGCCGACCCGGCAGCCGTCGAGGAACGGTTCTCCGCCGAGCACCTCCGCCACGCCGTGGTGGATCTCGTACCCCTCGACCGGCGCGCCGAGCGCCTCGCCGACGGGCCGGGCCAGGGTCTTCTCGCGGGCGAAGCGGATACGTACGGGCAGCAGCCCCAGGCCGTCGACGTGACCGGCCCGGGACTCGACCTCGTCCTCGATGTGCTCGCCCAGGAGCTGGAATCCGCCGCAGATGCCGAGGACCGGCCGGCCCTCCGCCACCCGCCGCACCAGCGCGTCGGCGAGGCCCCGTTCGCGCAGCCAGGCCAGCGCCCGCACGGTGCCCCGGGTTCCCGGCACCACGACCAGGTCGGCGTCGGACAGCTCCTCGGCCCGGTCCACGAACCTGACGACGACACCGGGCTCGGCGGCCAGCGCGTCCACATCGGTGAAGTTCGACATCAGCGGCACCGCGCACACCGCGACCCGCAGCACGTCCTCGCCGTGCGGCGGGGCGACGACCGACTCGCGCACGGCTCCCCGCAGCGAGACCCGCAGCCCGTCCTCCTCGTCGATGCCGAGGCCGTGGGCGAAGGGCAGCACCCCGTACGTCGGCCTGCCGGTGAGGTCCCGCAGCATCTCCAGGCCCGGCTCCAGCAGCGAGACGTCGCCGCGGAACTTGTTGACGAGATAGCCGGCGATCAGCGACTGGTCCTCGGCGGCGAGCAGCGCCGTCGTGCCGAAGAACGAGGCGAAGACCCCGCCGCGGTCGATGTCGCCGACGACCACCACCGGGAAGCGCGCCGCCCGCGCGATGCCCATGTTGACGATGTCCGTGCGCCGCAGATTGATCTCGGCGGGGCTGCCCGCGCCCTCGCAGATCACCGCGTCGTACGTGGACCGGAGCTGTTCCAGGCAGTCCACGACTGTGGAGAGCAGCGCCTCCTGCCTGCCCCCGTGGTAGCCGCGGGCGCTCATCTCGCCGACCGGTTTACCCATCAGGACGACCTGGCTGGAGCGGTCGCTGCCCGGCTTGAGCAGGACCGGGTTCATCAGGGCCGACGGCTCCACGCGGGCCGCCTGGGCCTGCATGGCCTGGGCGCGCCCGATCTCGGCGCCCTCGCGGGTGACGAACGAGTTGAGCGACATGTTCTGCGCCTTGAAGGGCGCCACCTTCACGCCCCGGCGCACGAGCCAGCGGCAGATGCCTGCCGTGACGACGCTCTTGCCCGCGTCGGAAGTGGTACCGGCGACCAGCAGCCCGCCGCTCATGCGTCTCTCCGTCCTGCGGTGCGAGGCCCCGCCACGTTCGTCCCGGTGGTCCGGCGCCCGGCGAGCCGACGTGCGGCGAGGGCCGCGCCGAGCCGCCCCGCCACGCAGACGCCCAGCGCCAGCGCGCTCACCCGGCGCGACAGCCGCACCGCGCGCTCGATGTCCGCGCTCTCCACGGCCCGGCCCGTCTCCCCGTTGAGCACCGGGCGGTGCTCGACCCGGCCGCCGTACGCGAGGGTGCCGCCGAGCCGTACGCCGAGCGCACCCGCGAACGAGGCCTCCACCGGGCCTGCGTTGGGGCTCGGGTGCTCGGCGGCGTCGGCCCGCCAGGCCCGGACCGCGCCGCGCGGCCGCCCCCCGGCCGCCACGGCGAGCAGCGCCGTGAGCCGGGCCCCCGGCCAGCCGGCGAGGTCGTCGAGGCGGGCCGAGGCCCAGCCGTAGCGCAGATGCCGGGGCGAACGGTGCCCGACCATCGCGTCCAGGGTGTTGACGGCCCGGAACCCGGCCAGCCCGGGAACCCCGGCCAGCGCGCCCCACACCAGCGCGCCGACGACGGCGTCCGAGGTGTTCTCCGCCACGGACTCCACCACGGCGCGGGCGATCTGCGGGCCGTCCAGGGAGTGCGGGTCGCGGCCGCACAGATGCGGCAGCCGCTCGCGGGCCAGTTCGATGTCACCGGCGGCCAGGGCTCCGCCGATGGCCCGCGCCTCACGCCCCAGGGACGTGCCGCCGACGACGGACCAGGTGACGGCGGCGGTCAGCGCCACGGAGGCGGCGGGGCTGCGGCGCACGGCGCGGGTGATCAGCGCGGCACCACCCGCGGCGCCTCCGGCGCAGACGAGAGTGTGCAGCGCGCCCCGGCCACGGTGGTCGCGCCACAGCAGGCGCTCGACGTCCGCCGCGGCCCGCCCGAACGCGGCGACCGGGTGTCCCCTGCGGGGGTCACCGAGCAGCAGATCGCCGATCAGGCCGGCCGTGGCGCCGTACGCGAAGATGCGGTCGGCTCGCACGGTTCAGCCGGCCGTCGCGCCTCGGCGGACCTTCGTACAGGCGGCTCTCGTCGAGAGCGCCGAAACAGCGGACGCACGGCAGCCAGGCATGGCGATATGTCCTCACTCAGGGTCCGCGCCCTGGTTCGACGTGACCGGCGACGAGAGTCTCCTGGCTCCCGGATCCGCGGTACCCCCGGCCTTCCAGCCCGCTCGTGCGAGCCGTGACTTCCGGTGTTGGGGGACCGCTCCCCGGTGACAGTGGCGGGACCGCGCCGGATTCGCACCGGCTTCCTCTGCTGTCGCCGTAATTGGCTCCGGCAGTCCACCACGCTCCGCGAACGCCCGTCAACCTGCCGTTGACCTGCGACGGTGCAGTGTGCTGATACCCACATCGGGCCGGACACCGAGGTGTCCGGCCCGACGGGGGAGCGTGCGCGGGAGCGGCTCAGGCGACGATCAGATAGATCCCGTACGCGACGGCCGCCGCGCACAGCCCGAAGCAGACGTACGCGCCGGCGCGGGCCAGCAGCAGCGAGCCGCCGGAGCCGCCCTGCGCCGCCGGTTCCGGCTGCTTGGAGAGGCCGACGATGCCCAGGGTGAAGAGGCCCACCAGCGCGACGGTGACAACGAGGGAGACGCCGAATACGGAGCCGAGGGCTGCCCAGTCGATGTTCATGCTGAATCCTTAGACGGCCTTGGACGGCCGGCCTGGCGGCCGGCTCAGACGGTGGCGGGTCGCGCCGGGTCCTGGGTGGTTCCGGCCGGGGCCGGAATGGTGGTCATGAGGTTCTGGGACGGTGCCTGCACCGCGGCCGCCGTGGGCGGCGGGCTGACGGCGGCGATGGCCGTGGTGACGACGCCCGCCGGTTCGACGCCGGCGGCCGAGGGCGCGACGTCGTCGTGGCCGACCGGCTTGCGGCGCGACAGGAGCCAGATCGCACCGGAGCCCAGGACCAGCAGCGCCGCCACGACGACGACACCCCAGGTGCCCTGCTTGGTGAGGAGCTCCGCGCCCGCGCCGACCAGACCGGCGGCGGGCAGGGTCAGACCCCAGGCGACGAACATCCGGGTGGCGGTGGACCAGCGGACCACACCGCCCTGCCGGCCGAGGCCCGCGCCCATCACGGCTCCGGAGCAGGACTGGGTGGTGGAGAGGGAGAAGCCGAGGTGCGAGGAGGCCAGGATGACCGTGGCCGCACTGGTCTGGGCGGCGAAGCCCTGCGGCGGCTTGAGGTCGGTGAGGCCGCTGCCCATGGTGCGGATGATGCGCCAGCCGCCCAGGTAGGTGCCGAGCGCGATGGCCGTGCCGGCGGCGACGATGACCCAGACCGGCGGGTTGGCGCCCGGGTGCAGGACGCCGCCGGTGACCAGGGCCAGGGTGATGATGCCCATGGTCTTCTGCGCGTCGTTGGTGCCGTGGGCGAGCGAGACCAGTCCGGCCGAGGCGATCTGGCCGGCCCGGTAGCCCTTGGCGGTGGCCTTCTGCTGGGCTTCGTCGCGCACCCTGCCGCCGATCCGGTACGTCAGCCGGGTGGCCAGCAGCGCGGCCAGACCGGCGACGATCGGGGCGGCGACCGCGGGAAGCAGCACCTTGGTGACGACGGTGCCGCCGTTGACGGAGGACCAGCCGGCCGACATCACGGCCGCGCCGATCAGGCCGCCGAACAGGGCGTGCGACGAGCTGGACGGCAGCCCGACCAGCCATGTCAGCAGATTCCACAGAATGGCGCCGACGAGTGCCGCGAAGATGACTTCTGTCCGCAGCCCGTCCTCGTTGATGATCCCGCCGGAGATCGTCTTGGCGACCTCCACCGACAGGAACGCGCCGACGAGATTGAGAACGGCGGACATGGCCACCGCGGTCTTCGGTCTGAGTGCACCGGTCGAGATGGTGGTCGCCATCGCGTTCGCGGTGTCGTGGAAACCGTTCGTGAAATCGAACACTAGAGCTGTCACGATCACAATCGCGAGTAGCAGCGTGATGTGTTCCATTTACCCAGGCAATCGTTCGACGTCATTGGCACGTGGACCGTAGGCAACCTGGATGAACGGAAGATGAACTGGGTAGGGCGCTGGGGTGTTCCAAAGCGGAGCTCAGGCATTCCGCTTGTCCTGGGGGCAGGCGTGGCCCGGCTCTCCCGCGGTGCGGGGCTGTGTCCGACCCCATACCCGTCCGCCTCCGCGGCTGACAGGATCGGCGCATGAGCGATCAGCAGCGGGACGCGATCGGACGCGCCTGGGACGGTGTCGTCGCCACCGCCCGGCGGACGGCGGCCGAGGGCCTCGTCGTCGGGACCTCGGGAAACGTGTCGGCACGGGTCGGCGACACCATCCTGGTCACGCCGAGCGGAGTGCCGTACGACCGGCTGGGCCCGAAGGACGTCGTCGGCGTCGATCCGGAGGGCAACCGCGTACTCGGCGAACTCGCCCCCACCAGCGAACTCCCGCTCCACCTCGCCGTCTACCGGAACACCGACGCGGCCGCCGTCGTGCACACCCACGCGGTGCACGCCACCGCCGTCTCCACGCTGGTCCCCGAGATCCCGTCGGTCCACTACGCCGCCGCCATGCTGGGCGGCCCCGTCCGCGTCGCCGGCTACGCGCGCTACGGCACCGAGGAACTGGCCGCGAACATGCTCGCCGCCCTGCGCGACCGCACGGGCTGCCTGCTCCAGAACCACGGAACCGTCACCTACGGAGCCACCCTGGACCAGGCGTACGACCGGACCGCCCAGCTGGAATGGCTCTGCCGGCTCTGGCTCGCCGCGAGCTCCGTCCCCGGACGCAGCCCGAGCCTCCTCTCCCCGGAGCAGCTCGACGACGTGCAGGAGGCCCTCAAGGGATACGGCCAGCCCGGCCGACCCGACTGACCGTCCCGGCTGGTCCGCCCGGGGAGGCCCGTCCCCGGTCCACCCGCCCGTCCCCGGGGCCCCGTCCGCCTGCGGTCCGCCGGGCCGCCCCGGCGCTGTCCTCCCCGGTCCGCCGGACGGCCCCCGCCCGCTGGCGGGGTTCCGCAGCCGCCACGACACTGAAGCGGTGCGCCCGGCAACAGTTACGGCAGCAGCCGTCACCACGATCCTCGGCGTCGGTGCGGCAGCGGTCGCGGCCGGCCGGTACGCCAGCGACGCCGCCCTCAGGGCGCCGTCCGGACGGCCCCTCCCCGCCGACCGCAGACTCACCGTGCACGCCACGGCGGCCGGGCAGGTCACCCTGACCCGCTCCCTCACCGCCCTGCGGCCCGGCACGTACGGACTGACGGGCAAGGACGTCCACGCCGTGGTCGGCCCGGTGATCGAGCACGCCCACCACGCCCCCGACACCGTCGTCCGCCGGCTGGAACGCGTCGACCGCGGCAGCCTGGAGACCGGCGCCAAGGTCCGCGTCACTCCGCAGCTGCACAGCGGCGATCCGTCCTCGGCCCTGGGCCTGGGCCACCGGGACGTCGAGATCCCCGGCGAGCTCGGCACCCTGCCCGCCTGGTTCCTGCCCGGCCCCCGCGACACCTGGGTCATCACCGTGCACGGCATCGGCACCACCCGGGAACACCCCATGAACATCATGAGGTTCCTGCACGCCCTGCGGCTGCCCGTGCTCGACCTGGCCTACCGCGGCGACGCCGGAGCCCCGAGGCCCCCCGACGGCCTCGCCCATCTCGGCGAATCCGAGTGGCGCGACCTGGACGCCGCGATCCGCTTCGCCGTGCGGTACGGAGCCGAGAAGGTCGTCCTGCACGGCTGGTCCACCGGCGCCTCCATGGCGCTGCTCGCGACCGTCAACTCCGCGCTCCGCGACCGGATCTGCGGCCTCGTCCTGGACTCCCCGGTGCTGGACTGGGCCACCACGCTGCGCGCCCTGGCCCTCGCCCGCGGCGTACCGTCCGCCCTGCTGCCGCTCGCCGTCCGCGCCGCCGAGGGGCAGACCGGACTGCATGGCGCCCGGCTGCTGGACGGCTCCCTCGCCCCGGCGCTGCACGTGCCGACCCTGATCTTCCACGGGCCCGACGACCGGATAGCCCCCTGGCAGCCCTCCCGCGACCTCGCCGCCCGCCGCCCGGACCTGATCGCCCTGCACGCCGTGGAGCAGGCTCCGCATGCGGCGATGTGGAACGCCGACCCGGCGCACTACGAAGAGACCCTGCGCCGCTTCCTCACGCCCCTGATGTGACCTGATGCGAGGGATCGGGCGGTTGGTCCCGGGCCCCGTCCCACCGGTCCCCACCGGGAATTCGGGTTCCGTTTGGGCTTTCGGGCCGTCAGGAGCAAGACTGCTCCCCGTGACGTCCCGTAACCCGCGCGACTCCAGGCTGCGACTTGTCCGCCCGCGACCCCTTGCCACCGCTCGCAAGGCCGTGACCACCCGGCGCACCAGGCCGGCCCCCCGCCCACCGGAGGGCACCCCACCCCGGTCGGAACTGGCCCGGCAGGCCAGGACGGCCCTCGCCGACGCCGTACGGATCGCCCGCTGGGCGGCCGACGGCGCGATCCCCGGCGCACCACCGCTCGCCTCCCAGGCGCTCCAACGGGCCGCGACAGCCCTGGAATTGTCCCCGGCCCAGGTGCGCTCCGGCTGGGACCGGGCCCGGCTCGCCGGCCTCGTCGAACTGCACGGCGAGACCGCACGCCCCGGCTGGCGGCTGCGCGCCTGGGACCGCGACGACTCCGCCGTGCTCCGCGGCTGGGTGGCGCTCTTCGACGCCTGGTCGCTGGTCCACCCGGCGCCCGCGGACATCGAGTCCACCGCGGTCGCCGAGGCCGTCGAGGCCGTGCCGCAGGTCCTCTCCCTGCTCCAGCTCTCGGCCGGCCCGGTCACCGTGCCCGCCCTGCTGGACCTGCTGGGCCAGCGTGTCGCGGAACTGCGCGAGGAGCGCTGCGAGGTGCCCTACGGCCCCCAGCCGCTGCCCGTACCGGCCGAGACCACGCCCCCCGCACACCCCGCCGCCCTGGTGGCGCTCCTGCTGGACTGGGCCCTGGAGGGCCTGGCCGCCGTCGGAGCACTCACCCTCGGCTCCGGCCACGCCACCCTCACCCCGCTCGGCAACTGGGCGGTCTGGGTCAAGCTGGAACAGATCTGCGTCGCGGCCCAGAGCCCGGCCGGGAACATCGAGCAGTCCGCCGCCGACATGCTGCTCGGCTGCGCCCGGCTCACCCCCGGCCCGGCCCGCGACGAATACCGCGCCTGGCTGGCCGCCCGCCCCGTCGGCAGCGCCGTCGCGGAGCTCCTCGCCGTCGCCCGCGGCGAGGACGCGCTCCTGCGCGGGCTCGCCTTCGAGGCGCTCCGGGTCGTCGGCGCCCCGGCCGAGCCCGAGGTGCGCTCCGTCGTCGCCGACCCCTCGCTGCGCCCCTACGCGCTGCTCTGGCTGGCCGAGTACGACGGAGCCGACCCCGAGGACGCCCAGGACGTGCTCAGCCGGGAGGAGGCCACCTGGCTCTGGGTCGACACGGCGGCGGCCGTCGCCGACCACGGCGAGACCGGGCTGCTGGTCCGCCACCTCGACTCGGCCGTCCAGGGCACGGTGCCGGCCCTGCTGGACGAGGTACGAGCCGTCGGCCACCCGCGCACCGTGCAGGTGCTGGTGGCGCTGGCCGCCGCGCACCCGGACCCGGCGCTGGCCAAGGCGGTGCGCCGGGCCGCGTTCCAGGTCCACACCGGCGGCGCCTGACACCCCCGCGCCGGACGGGCCCCGGCCCGTCCGGCGGATCGGGCCCGCTCGCGCTCAGGCCCCGTCGGCCCGGTCCGCCGCCCCCGGCGCGTACGTACCGAAGCTCCACACATTGCCCTCGGCGTCCCGCGCCATGTAGTCGCGCGAGCCGTAGTCCTGATCGGTGGGCGGCATCAGGATCTCCACCCCGTGCTCCACCGCCCGGGCATGGTGCTCGTCCACCTCGTCGACCACGACGTAGACACCGGCCGGGCCCGCGCCCCGCATCGCCTCGGCGAACACGCCCTCGCGGCCCCTGGAGCCCAGCATCACCCTGCCGTTGCCGCAGGACAGCTCGGCGTGGAGCACCTGCCCGCCCTCGCCCTCGTACACCGCTTCCTCGGTGAAGCCGAGGCCCTCCGTCAGCGTCCTGATCGCGGCCTTCGCGTCGTCGTACAGAATCGTCGGATAGACCGTCGGAACGCCGGCCGGTGCGCCTGCCATGACGCTCACCCCTTTCGCACTTCCGTGACCTTCGTACTCCCGTGACCCGGTTCTGTGATCCGCGTCTCAGTCTTCCATCCGCCACCGACAGCGGCCCGGCACGGCCGCGGACCTCAGCGGAAGGTGTTGCAGTCGGCCATGTCGCCGCTGCGGAAACCCGTGGTGAACCACTGCTGGCGCTGCGCGGCCGAGCCGTGCGTCCAGGACTCCGGAGTGACCCGGCCCTGGAACTTCTCCTGGATCCGGTCGTCGCCGACCGCGGCCGCCGCGTCGAGCCCGTCCCGGATGTCCGCCCGCGTCAGCGAGGTGATCAGCGGCCGGCCGGTCGACTCGTCCGGCGTGGTCGTCGCGTGGTGCGCCCAGACCCCGGCGTAGCAGTCCGCCTGGAGCTCCACCCGGACCGCGTTGCTGTCCGAACCGGTCCGGCCGTCCTGGGACCGGTTCAGCGTCCCCATCAGGTCCTGCACATGGTGTCCGTACTCATGGGCGACGACATAGGCCTGGGCGAACGGGCCGCCGCTGGAGCCGAACTTCGTCCGCAGCTCGTCGAAGAACCCCAGGTCCAGATAGACCTGCCGGTCGCCCGGGCAGTAGAACGGCCCGACCGCCGAGGTCGCGGAGCCGCACGCGGTGCCGATCCGGTCGCTGAACAGGACCGTGCGCGACGGCGTGTACGTGCCCCGGCGGCGCTGGAACTCCTGCCGCCAGAAGTCCTGCACGCTGTTGACCACCGCCACGGTCCGGCAGTCGTCCCTGGTGTTCGCGTCCTTCCCGGTGCGGCAGGACTGCTCCACCTGCGCCGCCGTCGACGCGGTCGGCGCCGTGGCCGGGCCGCCGTCCGACAGGCCGAGCTGCTCCGGACCGACGCCGAAGAGAAGCCCCAGGATCAGTGCGACGAGACCGGCGATGCCGCCGCCCACGGTGGCCCTGCCGCCCGGGATCCGGCTGCCGCGCACATCCTGGACCTCGGACGTGTCCAGGTCGGCGTCGTCGTCGAACTGCATGGGCACCACCCTCCGCTACGGCCGCGGTGCTCCCACTGCCTCGGCACCTCCGCCGAGTATCGGATAATTCACACCGCTATGCCCTTTTTGGTCGCGCGGTGGAGTGGGGCGGCGACGCGGGGCGATCGTCCGGCAGGTGTCGTGGACGCATGCGGAAAAGCAGTTGCACACCGCCAGTAGAATGGCCCGTATGGCAATTCTCCTTGTGCATTAGACGGCGTCGAGAGACCTCCGCCCTCGTCCCGTCCGCCGTCCAACCGCCCTGGAGTTTCACCGTGATCACCGCTTCCGGCATCGAGCTGCGTGCCGGCGCCCGCATCCTCATCGAGTCCGCCTCCTTCCGCATCGCCAAGGGCGACCGCATCGGTCTCGTCGGCCGCAACGGAGCGGGCAAGACCACCCTCACCAAGTGCCTCGCGGGCGAGGGCAACCCCGTCGGAGGCACCATCACCCGCTCCGGAGAGGTGGGCTACCTCCCGCAGGACCCCCGCACCGGCGACCTCGACGTGCTGGCCCGCGACCGGATCCTCTCCGCCCGCGGCCTCGACGAGATCCTGCGCAAGATGCGGGAGAACGAGGAGCGGATGGCGACCGGCAAGGGCGCCACCCGCGAGAAGGCGATGAAGAAGTACGAGCGCCTGGAGACGGAGTTCCTCACCAAGGGCGGGTACGCCGCCGAGGCCGAGGCCGCCACCATCGCCGCCGCGCTCAGCCTGCCCGACCGGGTGCTCGGGCAGCCGCTCCATACGCTCTCCGGCGGTCAGCGCCGCCGCGTCGAGCTGGCCCGCATCCTCTTCTCGGACGCCGACATCCTGCTGCTCGACGAGCCGACCAACCACCTCGACGCCGACTCGATCGTCTGGCTGCGCGACTACCTCAAGACCTACCGCGGCGGCTTCATCGTGATCTCCCACGATGCCGAGCTCGTCGAGACGGTCGTCAACAAGGTCTTCTACCTCGACGCCAACCGCTCGCAGATCGACATCTACAACATGGGCTGGAAGCTCTACCAGCAGCAGCGCGAGGCCGACGAGAAGCGCCGTAAGCGCGAGCGGCAGAACGCCGAGAAGAAGGCCGCGGCCCTCAACTCGCAGGCCGACAAGATGCGCGCGAAGGCCACCAAGACCGTCGCCGCGCAGAACATGGCCAAGCGCGCCGAGCGGCTGCTCTCCGGCCTGGAGGCCGTCCGGGTCTCCGACAAGGTCGCCAAGCTCCGATTCCCCGAGCCCGCACCGTGCGGCAAGACCCCGCTGATGGCGGAGGGCCTGTCCAAGTCGTACGGCTCGCTGGAAATCTTCACCGATGTGGACCTGGCCATCGACAAGGGCTCCCGGGTCGTCATCCTCGGCCTCAACGGCGCGGGCAAGACCACGCTGCTGCGGCTCCTCGGCGGCGCCGAGAAGCCCGACACCGGCGAGGTGATCGCGGGCCACGGTCTCAAGCTCGGCTACTACGCACAGGAGCACGAGACCCTCGACCCGGACCGCACCGTCCTGGAGAACATGCGCTCCGCGGCGCCCGATCTCGACCTCGTCGAGGTCCGCAAGACGCTGGGCTCCTTCCTCTTCTCCGGCGACGACGTCGACAAGCCCGCCGGCGTTCTCTCCGGCGGTGAGAAGACCCGTCTCGCCCTGGCGACCCTGGTGGTCTCCTCCGCCAATGTGCTGCTGCTGGACGAGCCGACCAACAACCTCGACCTGGCCAGCCGCGCGGAGATCCTCGGCGCGCTGCGCACGTACAAGGGCGCCGTCGTCCTCGTCACCCACGACGAGGGAGCGGTCGAGGCACTCCAGCCGGAGCGCATCATCCTGCTGCCCGACGGCGTCGAGGACCTGTGGGGAGCGGACTACCGGGACCTGGTCGCCCTGGCCTGATCCCGGCCCGCCCCGTCTGATCCACTCCGTCTGGATCATTCGGCCTACGCGTGATCCATCATCTGCGTGAGTACGTCTCGTACCCCGGTGCGGCGCCCGGCGGATACCTGCCGGGCGCACCCGTACGGGGGTCCTGTTCCTCGTGTGGCCCTGACCTGCCGATTCGCCCCGGGCCCTGTTCCATCCGCCGCCACAGCCCCACGGAATGCGGGATTCCGGTCGTGTCGGCCCGTTCTCCGGCCGGGAACCGGGTCGCACGGACCTTGCCGAATGGGTGGCCAGGAAGCCCCCGAGGGGTGATCATGAGAGTCCAGAGCGCACTTCCCATGAGGAGGCACGGGTGGCCGAGACTCTGAAGAAGGGCAGCCGGGTGACCGGCGCCGCGCGCGACAAGCTCGCGGCAGACCTGAAGAAGAAGTACGACTCCGGTGCGAGCATCCGGGCGTTGGCCGAAGAGACCGGCCGCTCCTACGGATTCGTCCACCGGATGCTCAGTGAGTCCGGAGTCACGCTGCGGGGACGCGGCGGAGCGACACGGGGCAAGAAGGCCGCCACGGCCTGACGGTCCGCGCGGTCGGGGCAGGCCGTCAGGCCCGCCCCGGGGTTCACCGGATTTCGGCGGTGACCACCCGGTCGGCAGCGATGTCGACCGGGTGGTTACTGTTCAGTCACTTAGCTCTGCATGCTGACTGAACGCAACCGGAGGCGCCCCATGACCTCGCTCGACTCTGTGCTCGACAAGGACGGCGTACGACTCACCGTCGACGACGCGGTCGCCACGGTGACCCTCACCAATCCGGCCAAGCGCAACGCTCAGTCCCCCGCTCTGTGGCGGGCGTTGACGGAGGCCGGCCGGGCACTGCCCGGCAGTGTGCGGGTCGTCGTGCTCCGTGGCGAGGGCAAATCCTTCTCCGCGGGACTCGACCGGCAGGCGTTCACCCCCGAGGGGTTCGACGGTGAGCCGTCCTTCCTCGACATGGCGCGTGGCCCGGAGGCCGAGCTCGACGCGACCATCGCCGAGTACCAGGAGGCGTTCACCTGGTGGCGCCGCAACGACATCGTGTCGATCGCGGCCGTCCAGGGGCATGCGATCGGTGCCGGCTTCCAGCTCGCCCTCGCCTGTGATCTGCGGATCGTCGCCGAGGACGTGCAGTTCGCCATGCGCGAGACCAGCCTCGGTCTGGTGCCCGACCTCACCGGTACGCACCCCCTGGTCAACCTGGTGGGGTACGCCCGCGCGCTCGAAATCTGCGCCACGGGCCGCTTCGTGCACGCCGAGGAGGCCGGGCGCACCGGCCTGGCCAATCTCGTCGTCCCCGCCGGTGAGCTGGACGCGGCGGCCCGCGATCTGGCCGGCGCGCTGCTGGCCGCACCGCGCGACGCCGTCGTGGAGACCAAGGCGCTGTTGAGCGGTGCCGTCTCGCGCGGTTACGAGGAGCAGCGCGTCGCCGAACGGGCCGCGCAGGGCCGTCGGCTGCGCGATCTGGCGGGCATCACCGACTGAGACCGGCCGACGATTCGCGGACGGGCCCGGACCCCGGACCTGCCCGATCGCGGCGCGGGCACGGGCCCCCCGCCGGATCGCGGGGCGGGCCGGACCCCGGACCCGCCCCGCGCTCAGTCCTGCTCCACCACCGCCGTGACCAGCACCGCGACCGAGGGACTGCCCTCCACCGCGGCCGCCACGGCGGCCCGCACCGCACGGGTCACGTCGAGCGCCCGGTGGTCCGGGGCCGTCGCCAGCTCGACCCGCACATGGTCCGGACGCGCGTGCACCGCGTGCCCCAGTACCCGGGTCAGCGTCACCACACCCGCGACACCCGCCGCCGCGGACGCCGCGGCCCCCTCCGCCGCCGCCCCGCGCACCTCGGCCGGGACGGCGGCCGGTGGCTCGGGCGCCGCGTCCAGCAGTTCCGTCACCCGGACGTCCACCGCCGCGACCACCAGGCCCAGTCGCCGGTCGGCTGCCGTCAGCAGTGCCGAGCGCAGCGCCTCGGCCGCGGCGGGCAGCGGCTGACCGGACACCGCCGACATGGTTGCCTCGATCCGCAGCGGGCCCGGCCGCAGCGCGCTCGGCGGCGGCTCCACCGCGGCCTTTGGCGCCCCGTCCGGATCGGCCACCGAGATCCTCAGCTCCCCGAGCACGGGGCCGGGCCCCGCCACCGCGCGGCGCAGCACCGCGACCGCGGCCCGCTCGGAGATCCACGCCCCGTCCGCCGGACCGCCCAGCGGAAGGATCCGGCCGAGGCCGAGCCGTTGCCGGACCGCCGCTGTCCATCCGTCCGCCCTGCGTGGGTCGTCAGCAGTCGTCATTGCCCCAGCCTGCCGCATCCACGGCGCGCCACGGAGCAAGCACACCTAATGTGGGCAAAGAGGTTCAAAATGCCCAGAAGGGAAAGATGGCGATGACCGACACCACGCACCGGAACCGCCCCGAGAGCCCCGACAAGGAATCGAGCCCGCTGGTCAAACGCGGCGGGGGAGCGCCCGCCACCCGCGGCCGTACGACCATCGCCGACGGCGTGGTCGAGAAGATCGCGGGAATGGCGACCCGCGACGTGGTCGGCGTCCATGCGATGGGCAGCGGCTTCTCGCGCACCTTCGGAGCGGTGCGCGACCGGGTACCCGGTGGCGGCAAGTCCGTCACCCGCGGAGTGAAGGCGGAGGTCGGCGAGTCGCAGACCGCGCTCGACCTGGAGATCGTCGTCGACTACGGCGTGTCGATCTCCGACGTGGCCCGTGATGTGCGGGAGAACGTGGTCGCGGCGGTCGAGCGGATGACCGGGCTGGAGGTCGTCGAGGTCAATATCGCGGTGAGCGACGTGAAGCTGCCCGACGAGGCCGACGACGAGGACCAGCCGGAGCCACGCCTCCAGTAGGCGTCCGGCGAGAGGCAGTTGAGGAGCACACGATGAGCATGGCTGTGGTCGGCATGGTGGCCGGCATGGCGCTCGCATTCGCCGGGTACTTCGGCGGCTTCGGGGCCTTCCTGCTGGTGGCCGCACTCGGGGCGGTCGGCTTCGTCGTCGGTCGCCTCCTGGAGGGTGACCTGGAGCTCGGCGACTTCTTCCGGAGTCGCGAGCGCGGCGACCGACGGCGGTGACGGCGTTGTCGGGGGTGAAGGACCGGATCGCCGCAGGTGAGCGCGGGGAGACCCGGATCGCCGACCGGGTGGTCGCGAAGATCGCCGCGCAGGCGGCGAAGGAGGCGATCGACGAGCCGCCGGAGCAGGGTGCCCCGCCGCGCGCCACCGTCACGGTGCACCGGGACACCGCCCGGGTACGGGTGACCCTGGAGCTCGGCTACCCCTGCGACATCGGCCGCCGGTGCGGCCGTGTGCGTCGGCATGTCGCCGAGCGGGTAAGGGCGTTGGCGGGAATGGAAGTGCCCGAGGTGGCCGTACAGGTAGAGCGCTTGCACCCGACGGGAGCAAGCGCCGCGGCACAGGGGAGGATCCAGTGACCGAGCCCCACGGACCAAAGCGGCCGGCCCAGGCGCCGCCCGCCACCGGCCCCGTCGAAGAGGGGGACGTGCTCGAACTCGACCAGTCCGCCTCCTCCGCCGCGTACGACCCGGTGCCCGCCCGGCAGGCGGGCGCCTTCGGGGCGGGCCGCTTCTGGTCGGCGCGCCGGATCCCCGCGGCGGTCCTCGCCCTGCTGGTCCTCGGCGGCACCGGGCTGCTGCTCTACGACGTGGCGGCGGTACGGGCCGGCCACCCGGCGATGCGCTGGCGCCGGTCGCTGGCCGGCCAGCTCGCCGAGCGCCCCCTGCACAGCGCCTGGCTGCTCGGCGCCGCCGCGGCGGCCGTGGCGATCGGTCTGTGGCTGCTGGTGCTCGCCGCCACCCCCGGCCTCCGCGCCCTGCTGCCCATGCGCCGTGAACGCCCCGGCGTACGCGCCGCACTCGACCGGTCCGCGGCCGCACTGGTGCTGCGCGACCGGGCCGTCGAGGTGTCCGGGGTGCAGTCGGTGCGGGTCCGGATGGGCCGGCGCAGGGCGGTGGTGCGTGCCGTGTCGCACTTCCGTGAACTCGACGACGTACGGGCCGACCTGGACACCGTGCTCGGGACCGGTATCAGGGAGCTGGGACTGGCCCGGCCGCCGAGCCTGTCCGTACATGTCCGCCGTCCCGCGAAGAAGGGGTGAATCCGTTGCTCAGGACCGTCAACCGGGCACTGCTCGGCCTCGCCGGGCTGGTACTGATCTGCGGCGGCGGCGCGGTGCTCGCCGCCGGCCTCGGCCTCGCCGTGCCGTCCTGGTGGCCCTGGTACGGCAAGGACGATGTGCTCGTCAGCGCGGCCGACCGGTACCGCTGGCGGGGTCAGGGCTGGTGGTGGCCGACGGTCATCGCGGTCCTCGCCGTCGTGGTCGTGCTCGCCCTGTGGTGGCTGCTGGCCCAGCTGCGCCGGGCCCGCCTCTCCGAGATCCTGGTGGACAGCGGGGACGGCGAGGGGGCGCTGTTGCGGGGCCGGGCCCTGGAAGGGGTGCTCGCCGACGAGGCGGGAACGCTGGACGGGGTGGCCCGCGCCCAGGTCGCGCTGACCGGCCGGCGCAGCTCGCCGCACGCCAGGATCCGCCTGCTGATGGAGCCGCACGCGGCGCCGGACGAGACGCTCGGCCGCCTCGGCGACGAGGCGCTGGCCCATGCGCGGGATTCGGCGGGGCTGGCCGAGTTGCCGGCCGAGGTGCGGCTGAGGGCGGTCAGACACCGCGCGGAGCGGGTGAGCTGACCGCCGCTGCCGTGGCCTTCCCGGCCGCCGGACGGTTCCGGCCGGCCACCGGGCCCGGGCTCCGGCTCAGAAGCCGTGCCGGGAACCGCCGTCGACCGGGACCATGATGCCCGTCAGATACGAGGCCGCGGGCGAGAGCAGGAACGCCGCGGTCCGGCCGAACTCCTCCGGGGTGCCGTAGCGCCGCAGCGGGATCTGCGCCTCGTTGGCCGTCCGGGCGGCCTCCGCGTCGCCCGAGAGGGCGTCCAGCTCACGCACCCGGTCCGTGTCGATCCGGGCCGGCAGCACGCCCACCACCCGGATCCCGCGCGGACCGAGCTCGTCCGCCAGGGACTTGGCGAAACCGGCCAGGCCGGGGCGGAGCCCGTTGGAGATGGTCAGCCCGGGGATCGGCTCGTACACGGAGCCGGAGAGCACGAAGCCGATGACGCCGCCCTCGCCGAGCACGTCCGCCGCGGCCCTGGCGAGCCGCACCGCACCCAGGAACACCGACTCGAAGGCCGACTGCCACTGCTCGTCGGTGTTGTCGGCGAGGAAACCGGGGGCCGGCCCGCCGACGCTGATGAGAATGCCGTCCAGCCGGCCGAACCGTTCGTGCGCCGCGTCCACCAGACGCCGCGCGGACGCCGGGTCGGCGTTGTCGGCGCCCAGGCCGACCGCGCCCGGCCCCAGTCCGGCGGCGGCCGCCTCGGCGCGCTTCTCCTCCCGGCCGGTGATGATCACCCTCGCCCCGTCGTCGGCGAGCGCCCGCGCCGTGGCGTTGCCCAGCCCCCGGGTCGCTCCGGTGACGATGTACACACGGTCCTTCAGTCCAAGATCCATGGCCCTATCCTGCCGCGTCGGGCTCCAGCGTGTCCTCCCCGCTCAGTGCCATGGCGGTGCCCACGAGGCCGATGTGGCTGAACGCCTGCGGGAAGTTGCCCACCTGGCGGCGGCCGACGGTGTCGTACTCCTCGGCCAGCAGCCCCACGTCGTTACGGAGCGCCAGGAGCCGTTCGAAGAGTTCCCTCGCCTCGTCGGCGCGTCCGGTCAGGCGCAGCGCGTCGGCCAGCCAGAACGAGCACGCCAGGAAGGCCCCTTCGCTGCCGGGCAGCCCGTCGATCGACGCGCCGTCCGTGCTGTAGCGGCGGACAAGGCAGTCCCGGCCCAGCTCGGCCCGGACCGCGTCGACCGTACCGATCACCCGGGGATCGTCCGGCGGCAGAAAACCGGTCCGGGGGATCAGCAGGGTCGCGGCGTCCAGGTTCCGTGACCCGTAGGACTGGGTGAAGGTGTTCCGTTCCGGGTCGTACCCCTTCTCGCACACCTCCCGGTGCACGGCGTCCCGCATCGCCCGCCACCGGTCGGCGTCGCCGGTCAGCGAGGGATCGTTCTCCAGGGTGCGTACGGCACGGTCGGCGGCGACCCAGGCCATCACCTTGGAGTGCACGAAGTGACGGCGCTGGCCGCGGATCTCCCACAGCCCCTCGTCCGGCTCGCGCCAGGTGGACTCCAGGAAGCCGAGCAGGCTGAGCTGCAGATTCCAGGCGTGCGGCTTGTCGCCGAGGCCCGCCTCACGGGCGAGCCGCAGGGAGTCGATGACCTCCCCGTACACATCGAGCTGACGCTGGCGGACCGCGGCGTTGCCGATCCGGACCGGGGTGGAGTTCTCGTATCCGCGCAGCCACGGCAGCTCCGCCTCGGGCAGTCTGCGTTCGCCCGCGAGCCCGTACATGATCTGGAGGTCGGCCGGGTCCCCGGCGACCGCCCGCAGCAGCCAGTCCCGCCAGGCGGCGGCCTCCTCCAGGTAACCGGCCGAGACGAGAGAGCCCAGGGTCAGCGTGGAGTCCCGCAGCCAGCAGAAGCGGTAGTCCCAGTTCCGTACGCCCCCGATCTCCTCCGGCAGCGAGGTGGTGGGCGCCGCCACGATGCCGCCGGTCGGGCCGAAGGTCAGCGCCTTCAGCGTGATCAGCGAGCGGATCACCGCTTCCCGGTAGGGCCCCCGGTACTTGCACCGGGCGGACCACTCGGCCCAGTCGGACAGGGTGTTCTCCAGCGCCTCGTGCGGGTCGACCAGATCGGGGCGGGGCGAGTGCGAGGGGTGCCAGGTCAGTACGAACGCCACCTTCTGGCCCGCCGAGACGCTGAACGACGAGCAGGTGGAGAACTGCTGGCCCCAGGTCTTGACCGGCGGCTCGCTGCGCAGCCAGGCCGAGTCCGGCCCCGCGACCGCCACCCGGTGCCCCTGCGAGCGGCGCACCCATGGCACGACCGAGCCGAAGTCGAAGCGCAGCCGGATCACGGAGCTCATCTCGACGGTGCCGCTGGCGCCCTCGATGATCCGCATGACGTCGGGTTCCCGGTCGCGCTGCGGCATGAAGTCGATGACCTTGACCGTGCCGGTGCGGGTCTCCCAGAACGTCTCCAGGACGAGGGACTCACCCACGTAGCCGCGCCGGGTGCAGGTCTCCGCGCCCTTCGGGGCGATGCGCCAGTGGCCGTTGTCCTCGTCGCCGAGCAGGGCCGCGAAACAGGCGCCCGAGTCGAAGCGGGGCAGACAGAGCCAGTCGACAGAACCGTTTCTGCCGACCAGGGCGGCCGTCTGGAGATCGCCGATGAGGGCGTAGTCCTCGATGCGTGGGGTCACGTTCTGGCGTGTTCCCGAACCCGGGCCCCGTTAAGCAATCCCGGCCCACGCGGGTCACCCGGCCGGGCACGTCCCGGCCCGCATCCGGCGGACACGGCGTCAGGCCGTGACGGGTTCCGGCTTCTCCGGCCCGGCGGGCTGCTGCTCCCCGGCAGCGGCCTTCGCAGCCTCTGCCCGGTCGCGCTTCTCCCGGCGCGCCAGCACCACGTACCCGACGGGAACACCGGCGGCGAAGAGCCACCACTGCACGGCGTACGCCATGTGCGGGCCGATCGAGCCGTCGTCGGGGGCCTCGATCAGCTCCGGGGAGTCGCCGATGGACTCGGGCGCGGTCTGCTCGATGTAGCCGCCGAGCACCGGCCGGGCGAGCCTCCTGGCCTCCTGGACGCTGCTGATCAGCATCACCTGGCGGTCCGGCAGGTCCGAGATGTCCTTGATGCCGCTGGCGCTCGTCGTCTCGTCGGCCTTGAGCCGCCCGGTGACGGTCACCTCGCCCCGGGGCACGGCCGGCACGTCGGGGAAGGCCTGCTGGCTCGCGGCGGAGGGCACCCAGCCGCGGTTGACCAGGACCGTGCCTCCGCCCTTGAGGTCGAACGGGGTCAGTACGTGGACGCCGATCCGGCCGTCGGTGGCGGTCCTGCGGCGCACGACCACCTGATGCGCGGTGTCGTACGTGCCGGTGGCCGTCACCGTCCGCCAGTAGTCGGAGCGCGGGACCGTGTGGCCCGGGGCGGTGAGCGAGCCGACCGGCACCGGCGCGGCTTTGAGATTGCGGGAGATCAGGGCGTTCTGCGCGACCTTGTGCTCATGCCGGTGCAGCTGCCAGAAGCCCAGCTCGACCATGGTGGGAATCAGGATGAGGGCGAGGAGGGCGAGGATCAGCCACTGCCGGGTCAACAGGAAGCGGTACACCCCACGACGGTACAACTGTGCCGTGGGGCGCATCGCGCAGGGGTCGGGGAAGCGGGCGCGGCGGCCGCTGCTCAGACTTTGTCGATGATGCCCACCTTCCCCTCGGCGCGGGCGCAGTGGCCGCCGCAGAACCAGTGCCCGTCCACCTCGACGCCCTGGCCGATGATCTGGACCCGGCAGTGCTCACAGATGGGTGCCATGCGGTGGATGGCGCAGGAGAAGCAGTCGAAGACGTGCACCGCGCCCTGTGCGTGCACCTCGAAGGACATCCCGTAGTCGTTTCCGCAAACCTCACAACGTGCCATGCGCCACAGGGTGGGACGCCGGGGCCGGGGCGGGCGAGCGGTGGGCGGGCGAGTCGCCGCCTATTCACTCCGATGACGGCGCGGGCACCCGGCCGGAGGCGGGTGCCACGTCGCGCAGCAGATGGGTGAAGGCGCTCTCGTCCAGGATCGGGGTGCCGAACGACTTCGCCTTGACCGTCTTCGACGTCGCCGCGTCCGGGTCGTTGGTGACCAGCAGGCTGGTCAGCCGGGAGACGCTGGTCGCCACGTGCAGCCCCGCCTCCACGGCCCGGTCCTCCAGCAGCTCGCGGTCCACCGAGGTGTCCCCGGAGAAGGCCACCCGCATGCCCTGCATCAGGGGCTTGTCCTTCTCGTACCGCCCGGGGTTCGGATACGGGCACGGCGGGAGCTTGCGCGAGGCGCGCCAGCTGTTCTGGCCGTGCGAAGGCTGATGGCCGATCCGCGGAGTGACCGGGGAGTCCGACCACTCGGTCAGCGGCCGGCACTCCAGCAACGGCAGCCGCACCCCGCCCCGCGCCGCCGCGTGCAGACTCGGCCGGAACGCCTCGGCCAGCACCCGGGCGTCGTCCAGCGCGTGGTGGGCGTGCTGCTGCACGACGCCGAAGTGCGCGGCCAGCGACGCCAGCTTGTGGTTGGGCAGCGGCAGCCGCAGCTCCTTGGCCAGCGCGATGGTGCACAGCCGCTGCTCGACGGGGGCGACGACCGAGGCCCGGGCGTACTCCCGGGCCAGCATCGACCAGTCGAAGGCCGCGTTGTGCGCGACGAGGACACGGTCCGCGAGTCGCTCGGAGAGCTGTGCGGCGACCTCCGGGAAGAGCGGGGCGCCTTCGAGCACCTCACTGGTCAGGCCGTGGATCCAGACCGGGCCGGGATCGCGCTCGGGGTTGACGAGGGTGTACCAGTGGTCCTCGACGTTGCCCTGTGCGTCCAGGCGGTAGACGGCGGCGGACACTATCCGGTCGTCCCGTGCGAGTCCGGTGGTCTCCACGTCGACGACCGCGTACCCCTGCGGGTAGGCGGTCGGCCACGGTGCTGCGGTCTGGCGGTCGTCGAGCATGGTCACAGAGAATACGGGCCGCGACTGACAGTCTCCTATTCGGCCGTCCCCCGCCCCCGCGTCCCGGTTCCGCCGCCCGGCCGCCGCCGTACGGGGCCGGCCAGCAGCCCTTCCACCAGAGCCCGTACGGAATCGGCGAACAGCCGGTCCGGGTCGGCGGGCCGGGCCAGGGCGCGGGCCAGCGCCGGGTCGTCGTCCGCGGCGGAGACGGTCCACAGGTCGCCCTCGCCGGGGGACTGGACGGGGGACCGCTCCCGGTTGCGCTCGACGAGCAGGAAACCGACGGTCTGGAACTGCACCGCCCGCACCGCCGCGGCCGCCCGTGCCCCGCGCAGCCCCGCGGCGTGCACCTCGTGGACGAGGGCCTGTTGCGCGGGGAGGAACATCCGCTCGGTGAGCCCCCGTTCGTGGACCATCGCGATCAGATGCGGTCTGGCCCGCAGCTCGCGGCGCAGGGCGCGGGCGACGGAGACGATGCGGGCCGCCGGGGTCCGGCCGGCCGGGCGCAGGGTGCCCATCTCCCGCACGGTGCGCTCGACGAGGGCGTCCAGCAGCGACTCACGGTTGCCGACGTGCCAGTAGATCGAGGTGACCGCGGTGCCCAGCTCCGCGGCGAGGGCGCGCATGGTGAGGGCCTGCGGGCCGTGCCGCTTCAGCAGGGCGGCGGCCGTGTCCAGGACCTCTTCGCGGGTCAGCGACGATCGCGCCACAGCGCTCCTTGGTTCTCGGACTCCGTTACACGCATGCCTATTTACCCTTCATCGGCATCGGTGTAACTGTGTTACAGAACCCGGCACGGAGAACGCGAGACACGGAGAACACGAGACACGGACGACCGAGAAGGGTGGTACGACATGGCACGCGTACGGTACGGCGCGCGCACCGGGGCCGAGATCGCGGCGGCCCGCGCGGCCCGCTCCCGGCTCCCCGACATCTGGTCCACCGGCGTGGTGGCCCTCTGGGAGAGCGACCCCGACGCGGTGGCGGCCGTCCTCCCGCCGCCGCTGGAACCCGCCGGACGCCCGCTCGTCCGGGCGAACATCAGCACGGTCGAACTGCCCGGCTACCCGCTCGGCGCGGGCTCGGTCGCCGTCGCCGCCGTCCACGACGGTCACGAGGGCTGGTATCCGCTCGTCATGCCGATGACCCATGAACGGGCGCTGATCGGCGGCCGTGAGGTGTTCGGCGAACCGAAGAAGCTCGGCGAGGTGACCGTCGAACGCGACGGCCTCGTCGTCCGCGCCGCGCTCGCCCGGCACGGCATCGCGTTCGTCGAGGTGCGCGGCGCGGTGAGCGGACCGCTCCCTCTACCCGAACCGGCCGGCAAGCTCGACTTCTACTTCAAGTACCTGCCCGCCGTGGACGGCGAGGGCTTCGACTCCGACCCCGTCCTGGTCCACTGCACCCGCCACGAGAAGGTCCGCAGGCTGGAACGGATCTCGGGCGACGTGGTGCTGCGCGAGTCGGTGTACGACCCGGTCGCCGACCTCCCCGTACGCCGGCTGGTCGAGCTCACCATCGGCGAGAAGACCAGCGACCAGCAGGGCAGGGCCGTGGCCCGGGTGAGCGCCGAGGCGCTGCTGCCGTACATCCACCAGCGCTACGACGACCCGCAGCAGATCCACGACGGACCGCCGGAAGGGAGCGTCCGATGAGGCTGGAGGAGGGCCAGGTCGCCGTCGTCACCGGCGCCGCGAGCGGCATCGGCCTCGCGATGGCACGCAGGTTCGCCGCCGAGGGGCTGAAGGTGGTCCTCGCCGACGTGGAGGAGGGCGCGCTCGGCGAGGCGGCGGGCGAACTGCGCCGGGACGGTGCGCGGGTACTGGCCAGGGTCGTCGACGTCGGCGAACGCGAATCCGTGCAGGCGCTGGCCGAGGCCGCGTACGACACCTTCGGTGCCGTGCACGTGCTGTGCAACAACGCCGGGGTCGGCTCCGGGGCCGAGGGCCGGATGTGGGAGCACGAGCCGAACGACTGGAAGTGGGCGTTCGCCGTCAACGTCTGGGGTGTCTTCCACGGCATCCAGGCGTTCGTGCCCCGCATGATCGCGGGCGGCGCCCCCGGACACGTCGTCAACACCTCGTCCGGGGACGGCGGGATCGCCCCGCTGCCGACCGCCTCCGTGTACGCGGTCACCAAGTCCGCCGTCGTCACGATGACCGAGTCGCTGTACGCGCACCTGAGGGCGGAGGGCGTCGAGGTCGGCGCCTCGGTGCTCTTCCCCGGCCCGCACATGCTCCGCACCGGACTGTGGGAGTCGCACCGCAACCGGCCGGAGCGGTACGCCAAGGAACGCCCGCGCAGGACCCCGTACCGCAGCCTCGGCCAGTGGGAGTCCGCCATGCGGGAGGCGGGCCACGAGGTGGAGTTCACCCCGGTGGAGGACGTCGCGGCGACCGTCGTGGACGGGATCCGCGCCGGCCGCTTCTGGATGCTGCCGGACAGCGAGCACAGCGACCGGCAGATCCGCGCCAGGTCGCAGTCGATGCTGGACCGGGCCAACCCGTCGTACCTGGAGAACTTCATTCTCGACTGAGGAGCGAGCGATGTCCGACGACGACCCGTACCTGATCATCTCCTCCGACTGCCACGCCGGGCTGCCCACCGAGGAGTACCGGCCCTATCTCGACCCCCGCTTCCACCGGGAATTCGACGACTTCCTCGCCGGCCGCGACCGCCGCCGCGAGGAGATGACCCGCCTCGGCGTACGCAACGAGGCCTTCGCCGACAAGTGGTTCCACGACAACGAGGAGGGTCTGAAGGGCGGTTGGGACGCCGCCCGGCGCCTGAAGGAACTGGACGGCGACGGGGTGGCCGCCGAGGTGGTCTTCCCCGACGCGGACGCCGTCGACAGCCGGACCGCCGCCCCGTTCGGCGTCGGCCTCGGCCTCTCCGGCGACCAGGACCCGGAGCTGGGCATGGCGGGCGCGCAGGCCCACAACCGCTGGCTCGCCGACTTCGTCGCGCAGAACCCCGAACGCCACTGCGGAGTCGCCCTGCTGCCCGTCACCGGCGAGGTCGACCGGGTCGTCGCGGAGATCCACCGGGCGAAGGACTCCGGCCTCGGCGCGCTGATGATCCCCTCCATGTGGGTGGACAAGGCGCCCTACCACGACCGGCGTTACGACCCCGTCTGGGCGGCCGCCGCCGAGACGGGCATGCCCGTCGTCACCCACTCCGGCGCGGCCCCGCGCCACGAGTACGGCGACCACCTAGGGATCTACGTCTCCGAGGTCACCTGGTGGCCGTCCCGCCCGCTCTGGTTCCTGCTGTGGTCGGGCGCCTTCGAACGCCACCCCGGGCTGCGGTTCGGCGTCGCCGAGTCCGGCTGCTGGTGGCTGCCGAACCTCCTCTGGTTCATGGACCGGCTCTACCTCGGCGCCCACGGCGGCAAGAAGCTCTCCCCGTTCGCCGAACTGAAGCGGCCCCCGCACGAGTACCTGGACCGCCAGGTCTTCATCTGCGCCACGAACACCAAGCGCCGCGAACTCGCCCAGCGGTACGAGATCGGCGTCGACAACATCCTGTGGGGCAGCGACTTCCCGCACCCCGAAGGCACCTGGCCGAACACCGCCCAGTGGCTGCGCGACACCTTCCACGACATCCCCGTCGCCGAGACCCGCCGCATGCTCGGCCTCGCCGCCGCCGAGGTGTTCGGCTTCGACACGGCGAAGCTCGCCCCGATCGCCGAACGCATCGGCCCCACCCCCGCCGACCTGGGCCAGAGCCCCGACCAGACAGCGGTGGAGACGTCCTGGGCACGCTCGCGCGAGACCGGCCGACACTGGCTGACCGGCCATGACTTCCCGGTCCTGGGAGCCGGCTGATGCCCCGCGAGCGCTACACCGTCATCTCCGCCGACTGCCACGCAGGCGCCGACCTCCTGGACTACCGGCCCTACCTGGAGTCGAAGCACCACGACGACTTCGACGCGTGGGCGGCCGCGTACGTCAATCCGTACGAGGACCTCCTCGCCGACACCGCCGACCGCAACTGGAATTCGGAGCGCCGCCTCGCCGAACTGGAGGCCGACGGCATCGTCGCGGAGGTCGTCTTCCCCAACACCATCCCGCCCTTCTTCCCCTCCGCCTCCCTGATGGCCCCCGCACCCTCCCGGCAGGAGTACGAACAGCGCTGGGCCGGACTGCGCGCCCACAACCGCTGGCTCGCCGACTTCTGCGCGCGGGCGCCGGGCCGGCGGGCGGGCGTCGCGCAGATCCTCCTCAACGATCCGGCCGAGGCGGTCCGCGAGATCCGCCGCACCAAGGAGGCGGGACTCACCGGCGGCATCCTGCTGCCCGGCGCCCCGCCCGGCTCGGGCGTCCCGGAGCTGTACTCGCAGACGTACGACCCGCTGTGGGCCGTATGCGAGGAGCTGGACGTACCGGTGAACCACCACGGCGGCTCGGCCTCCCCGCCGCTCGGCGACGAACCGGCGGCCCGCGCCGTCTTCATGGTGGAGACGACCTGGTTCTCCCACCGGGCGCTGTGGCACCTGATCTTCGGCGGGGCCTTCCGCCGCCACCCCGGACTGAAACTGGTCCTCACCGAGCAGGGCTCCGGCTGGATCCCGGGCGTGGTGGAGATGCTGGACTACTACCACGGCCGCCTGGTCGCGGCGACGGCCAGGGCGACCACCGCCGAATCCAGGTTCGGCGCGGGCCTGGCCGCCTCGATGGGCGCGAGCCCCGGCGAGGTCTGGCGCGACAACTGCTACGTCGGTGCCAGCTTCATGCGCCCCCACGAGGTGCCGCTGCGCGACCGGATCGGCCTCGACAAGATCATGTGGGGCAGCGACTACCCGCACGACGAGGGCACCGCCCCGTACACGAGGGAAGCCCTGCGGATCGCGTACGCGGGAGTGCCGCCCGAGGAGGTCGCGGCGATGACCGGCGGCAACGCGGCCCGCGTCTACGGCTTCGACCTGGCCGCGCTCGACCGCGTCGCGGCGGAGGCCGGCCCGACGGTCGAGGAGATCGCCGAGCCGCTGAAGGAGGTCCCGGCCGGCGCGACCAGCCCCGCCTTCGCTCCGGGCGGGTCGGTGCGCGTCTGGTGACCGGGCAGGGTGAGACCATCCCCGGGTGACGGATATCCGGGCGCACGACGAACCGCACGGCAATGGGCTCGGCACGCGGCTGAACTGGCTGCGTGCCGCGGTCCTCGGCGCCAACGACGGGGTGGTCTCCACCGCCGGACTGGTCGTCGGCGTGGCCGGCGCCACGGCCGACCGGGGCACCCTGCTCACCGCCGGCCTGGCGGGACTGCTGGCCGGGTCCATGTCGATGGCGGCGGGCGAGTACGTCTCCGTCTCCACCCAGCGCGATTCGGAGATGGCCGCGCTGGCGACGGAGAAGCAGGAGCTCAAGGAGGCACCCGAGGCGGAACTGGTCGAGCTGACCGGCCTGTTGGAGGGCAAGGGCCTGAGCCGTGAGGTCGCCCGCGAGGCCGCCGTCCAGCTCACCGAACGCGATGCGCTGCGCGCCCACGCGGTGGTGGAGCTGGGCATCGACCCGGACGAGCTGACGAACCCGTGGCACGCGGCGGGCGCGAGCTTCCTGGCGTTCACGGTCGGCGCGCTGCTGCCGCTGCTGGCGATCGTGCTGCCCCCGGCGTCGCTGCGGCTCCTGGTGACGGTGCTGTCGGTACTGGCCGCGCTGGCCCTCACCGGCTGGTGGAGCGCCCGGCTGGGCGAGGCGGCGGCGGGGCCGGCGGTGCTGCGGAACATGGCCGGGGGAGCGCTGGCGATGGCGGTGACCTATGGGGTGGGGGAGTTGCTGGGGGCGGCGGGGGTCTGAGGGCGCTATGCGAGCCGTACGATCCGTTCGGGCGGGAAGAGGTCGGTGCCGGTGGCCGGCGTCTCGCTGCCGAGGGCGATCGTGAGTCCGTCGAGACCGGCGAGGGGGGTCAGGTCGTACGGGGCATCATCGGGTTCGGCGTACAGATTGAGCGCTGTCAGCATGGGCAGCTCCCGCAGTGGCTCCAGTCCGTACGGCAGGTGGCAACGGGTGAGTACCAGCGTGCGCAGAGCGGTCAGGCCGGCAAGTTCGGACAGGTCCAGGCGGTCCAGCCGTGCGAGGTCGAGCCGATCGAGGCGACGGAAGAACGGGATCTGGGACACGTACCGAAGCTGTGACGAGCTCTCGATGCGGAGATCTTCCAGTTCGGTCCACTGTTCGATCCCCTCCAGGCTCAGTTCGCCCACCTCCCTGGTCAGGAAGAGAGACCTGAGTCGGCTGCTCAACCGCAGCTCTCCGATGCTGTCGACAGCGAAGCGGTGCCCCAGGCTCAGATCGAGGATCTCCGTGAGCGGCTCCAGCTGTTCCGCCGGCACGTCGGGATGCAGCCGGTGCAGGGAGAGCCAGGTCAGCGGAAGATCCGACAGCGGGCTCAGATCACGGACCTCGGGGCACATGCTGAGACCCACTTCCGTGAGTGAGCGCATCGAGGCCATCGGGGCGATGTCGGTGAGAGCCTTGTTGTCGAAGACGAAGAGTCTTTCCAGCCCGCGTCGGGAGGTCAGCGGGGAGAGGTCCGGGTGGTCGCCCTGCAATCGGATCCCCCGGGCTTCGGGCACGTACCGCAGGGCCACCATCTGGTCGGCATCCGCCGCAGACACGCTGGCCTCGCCCCAGGATCCCGCCGCGAGCACCTCGCGGGCATAGTCATCGGTGTTGAACGAGCCCCAAGCGTGGGACAACTGGAATGCCACCCATCCCCGCTCGTCGTCCCGGTAGCCCTTGACCACTTCGTACGCCGCTTCACCGCCCACCAAGGCAGCCGTCATCACCACGTAGCCCGCCGCGTACACGCCCTCCACCTCCCCCGGCCCCGGCAGCAGTTCGAGGACCAGCTCGCCGACCTCGGCCAGCGCCTCCGCCTCCGCCCGGGTGCGCGGCGGCAGCAGCTCGGCAGTCTGCCGCTGGACTTCGGCGCGTACCGTGGGGTCCAGCTCCGGCGCGTGCTCCAGGCTCGCCGCCGCCAGCAGCACCAGCCGGTTCCGATGCCTACGGGTCTGGCCCGCGCGCTTCAGCAACTGGCGCAGCAGTCGGGCGCGTTCGTCGGCGCGGGCGTGCCCCACCGCCATCTGCACCACGTCGTGCCACTGGTCGTCGTGCGCGTGTTTGACCAGGACGCCGAAGTCGCGGGCCTCCACCGCGGCCTTGGCCCCCAGGTAGTCCTGGAACGTCCGGTGCACGAACCCCACCGCCCCAGGCGCCGGTTCGCGCAGCAGGCCGCTCCTGATGAGGAGGTGGGAGAAGACCTCCTCGGGGGTCCCACGCACCTGAGGCATCGCCGTGAGCCACTCGGCCACCATGGCCAGCGCCTCTTCGCGGTCCGCCTCCGCCTGGCCGTTGCGGATCAGCCAGTACGCCAGCCGTTGCAGCAGCGCCGTCTGTTCCTCCCGCGTCAGGTCGACGCCCTCGACCCCGACGATCTCGCGCTCCGTGTCGCGCCGCACGAGCAGCATGTCCAGCGCGGCGTCGTACAGCTCCTTGCGGGCCCGGGGCAGCTGCATCCGCCGGTCCCGGTTCAGTGCGCACAGCAGGGCGCACATCAGCGGGTTCGTCGCGAGCCGTCCCAGGTCGCGGCGGGTTCCCACGGCGCGCCGCAGCGAGGCCTCGTACCCGTCGAGCTGCTCGCGCTGCTCGGCGGAGAGGCACTCGGACCGGGCGGCGGTGTGCCAGTGGCCGATGAACGAACGGATGTCCTTCTGGTTCATCGGCAGCAGCGAGTGCGCCTCGAAACCGGAGCCGGACAGCCAGCCCTCCGGAACCGCGGACGGCCTGGTCGTCACCACGTACCGGGACTCCGGGTACGCCGTGATCAGGTCCCTCAGCCACTTCTCGGTACGCCGGCGCAGCCGCGCAGGGACCTCGTCGACTCCGTCCACCAGCACCAGGCCCCGCCCCGACGCCAGCAGGCCGTCCACCCAGCCGGCCGGTGCCGCCCCGTGCAGGGGGACACCGGCCGCGCGCAGGAACTCCTCGGGCGTGGGCAGAGTTTCGTGCGTGGTGAAGGCGCGCAGCCGCAGGACGAACGGCACACAGCGGTTCCAGTCCATCAGGTCGGTTTCGAACGTACGGCGGGCGGCGTTCACCGCGAGCCACTGCGCCAGCGTGCTCTTGCCGGAACCGGCCGGGCCCCGCAGCAGCAGCCGGTCCGTCCCGGACAGCGCCTGCTCGATGGAGACCGCCACCGTGGCGGAGTGCTCCAGCCAGTCCTGCCGGGCACCGTTTCCGCTCACCGACAGGCTGATGTAGGCCGTCTCCAGCGGCCACTCGGCCGCCGACCGCCCGAGCGTCAGCCCGAACAGGCCCATCCGGCAGTGCGTCGCGGCCATGAACTCCGCGTACCGCCGCTCGAAGTCCAGGGCGGCCGCGCCAGGGCGCGGGCCGACCCGTTCCCGTACGTCCTCCACCAGCTCCCGCGTCCGCTCCGCCGCACGGGTCTGCTCCACCGCCGCGCGCGCCACGAAGGACGGCTGAGCGGTCAGCTGCTCCACGACATGCGCGCAGCACCGGCCGAGCAGCTCCCCGTACAGCCCGGCCGCACGCTCCGACAGCCCCGCGGCGGGCGGCGGCAGCTCGGCGGCCAGCCGCCCCGGATCCAGCTCCACGGCGAACAGCCGGTCCGCCGTCAGCTCGCCCGCCGCTACGAAGGTGTCCCGTACTGCGTCCACGGCGGCCAGTCGCTCGTACTCCGGCAGCCCGGCGTACGACTGGGCCAGCCGGCCGGCGAGCACCTTCGCCAGCCGGTCCGGCTTCGCCGGTCGGGGAAGAGGGCGTACCGGATCAGGGACGAGGCCCGCGCCGGGCTTCGGCGTGACCAGCGACCTGGTCACCGTGCCGATCACCGTCGTCGCCAGTCGGACCAGCGCAACTTCCAGCCCCTGCACGGCAGTTCCTTCCCCCGGGAAAGCTCGGTGCAGGGATCGTACGACGCGGCTGTTGGCAGAAGTCACCAAAGACTGCTGACACCGTGTCTCGCATACTTGTTGGTAACAACGTCTAGTCCCCGGCCGACCTGCGGCTCTACGGTGCTCGCATGCCGCCGAACCTGCCCGATGTAGTGCTCTGGTCCATACCGGCCTTCGTCCTGCTCACTGTTCTGGAGATGGCCCTCCACCACTTCCACCCGGACGAGGACGCCGCCGGATACGAGACGAAGGACGCCGTCACCAGCATCACCATGGGGCTGGGCAGCCTGGTCTTCGACCTGCTGTGGAAAGTGCCCATCGTCGCGATCTACACCGCGGTCTACGAACTGACCCCGCTCCGCGTCCCCGTGCTGTGGTGGACCGTCCTGCTGATGCTGCTCGCACAGGACTTCTTCTACTACTGGTCCCACCGCGGCCACCACGTCATCCGGATCCTCTGGGCCTGCCACGTGGTCCACCACTCCAGCCGGAAGTTCAACCTCTCCACCGCGCTGCGCCAGCCCTGGACCTCGCTGACCGTCTGGCCGTTCTACCTGCCGATGATCGCGTGCGGGGTCCATCCGGCGGCGCTCGCCTTCTGCTCGTCGGCCAACCTCGTCTACCAGTTCTGGGTGCACACGGAACGCGTCGACAAGCTCCCCAGGCCCTTCGAGTACGTACTGAACACGCCCTCCCACCACCGGGTGCACCACGCGTCGCAGGGCGGATACCTGGACCGGAACTTCGGCGGCATCCTGATCGTGTGGGACCGGCTCTTCGGGTCGTTCACCGCCGAGACCGAGCGGCCGGTGTTCGGGCTCACCAAGAACATCGACACCTTCAACCCGCTCCGCGTCGCCACCCACGAGTACGCCGCCATCGCCCGCGACGTGCGGAAGGCGGACAGCTGGGGCGAGCGGGCCGGGCGGATCTTCCGCGGGCCCGGCTGGCAGCCGGGCGGAACGGCCGCCCGTACGGCCGCCTTGGCCAAGGAGCGCACCGGATGAGCGCGGACGCCGTACCGGACCGGCGGGAGCGCCTCGTACGACCGCTGTTCATCGCCTTCCTGGTGGCCTCGGCCGTCGACCTCGCCGGGCTGCTCGCCGGCGTCCCGGCCGCCCACCTGGTCGCCAAGCCGCTGTTGATGCCGCTGCTGGCGGGGTACGCGGCCGCCCGGCGCGGACCCCGGCTGCTCATCGCGGCGCTGCTGTTCGGCTGGGGTGGTGACACGTTCCTGCTGGCCGACGCCGATGCCGCCTTCCTCGTCGGGATGGGCTCCTTCGCCGTCGGGCACGTCTGCTACCTGTGGCTCTTCGGACGGGCCCGCGGCTCGCTGCCCGCCGGGGTCGCGTACGCCGTCGTCCTGACCGCCTTCGTCGCGCTGCTCTGGCCCGGGCTGCCCGCCGACATGCGGATCCCGATGACCGGCTACAGCCTGCTGCTCACGGCGATGGCGTTCCGGGCCGGCACGCTCGGCCGGTACGCGGCCGCCGGCGGGGCGCTCTTCCTGCTCTCCGACGCGCTGATCGCCACCGGCGTCGCGGACTGGCCGCAGCTGCCGGCACCCAACTTCTGGGTCATGCTCACCTACATCGCGGCGCAGTTCCTGCTGACCGCCGGAGCCCTCGCACCAGGGCCGAAATGGGGCGGTGCCGCTCCCGGGGCGTACCGTGAACGGAGTACCAGCAGCTGAGAACGGCAAGGACCCCCACGCATGCGCGCCACCGTCATCCACGCCCCCCACGACATACGCGTGCAGGAGGTGCCCGACCCCGCGATCCAGCAGCCCACCGATGTGGTGCTGCGGGTCCTGCGGGCCTGCATCTGCGGCAGCGACCTGTGGGCGTACCGGGGCGAATCGGCCCGGCAGCCGGGCCAGCGCATCGGGCACGAGTTTCTCGGGATCGTGGAGGAGGCGGGTTCCGAGGTGGCCGGCTTCGCCGTCGGTGATCTCGTGGTCGCCCCGTTCGTCTGGTCCGACGGCACCTGCGCCTACTGCGCCGAGGGGCTGACGACCTCCTGCCCGCAGGGCGGGTTCTGGGGCTCGGCCGGATCCGACGGCGGACAGGGCGAGGCCGTGCGCGTCCCGTTCGCCGACGGCACGCTGATCAAGCTCCCCGCCGCCGCGGCCGCCGACGACCACCTGCTCACCGCGCTCCTCGCCCTGTCCGACGTGCTCGGCACCGGACACCACGCCGCTGTCGGCGCGGGCGTGAAGCCCGGCTCCACGGTCGCGGTCGTCGGCGACGGAGCGGTCGGACTCTGCGGCGTCATGGCCGCCAAGCGGCTCGGCGCCGAGCGGATCATCGCGCTCGGCCGCCACCGGGCGCGCACCGACATCGCCCGCGACTTCGGCGCCACGGACGTCGTCGCCGACCGCGGCGAGGCGGCCGTCGAAGCCGTACGGGAACTGCTCGGCGGCGAGGGCGCGCACGCCGTGATCGAGGCCGTCGGCACCGAACAGTCGATGCGCACCGCCGTCGGGATCACCCGCGACGGCGGCTCCATCGGCTACGTCGGTGTGCCGCACGGCAGCGGCACCGGCCTGGACCTCGGCGTCATGTTCGACCGGAACATCGCCCTGCGCGGCGGCGTGGCCCCCGTGCGCACGTACATCCCGGAGCTGCTCCCCGACGTCCTGGCCGGCACGATCGACCCGTCGCCCGTCTTCGACCTGACCGTCGGCCTCGACGACGTCCCGGTCGGCTACAAGGCGATGGACGAGCGCACGGCGCTGAAGGTGCTCATCAAGCCGTGAGCCGGACGGCCGCGTCCGCCCCCAGCGGGCCGGGCGGGCACGACCAGGCGGCGGGAGGGGCCGGCCGAAGACTTCGGACCGGTCCTCCCGCCGCGCCGCGTTCCGACTACCAGCGGACCGCGTTCAGCGCGTTCACCACACCGGCGCCGTAGAAGCCGTTGCGGTTCTTGCCGCCCTCGCAGACGGCGTCGATCGTGCCGTCACCGTCGATGTCGTACGGGGCTCCGCACGCGGTGGCGTCGGCCTCGGCGCTCAGCAGCGCCTTCACCGCGGCCGCCGAGGCGTGCGGGTGCGTCGACTTGATCAGGGCCGCGACACCCGCGACATGCGGGGAGGCCATCGACGTACCGGCCTTGTAGCCGTACTCGCCGTTCGGCAGCGTGGACAGGATCAGACCGCTCGTGGCCGGCGGG
The DNA here is from genome assembly GCF_043204345.1 of Streptomyces sp. NPDC047917. Lineage (NCBI taxonomy): Bacteria > Bacillati > Actinomycetota > Actinomycetes > Kitasatosporales > Streptomycetaceae > Streptomyces > Streptomyces sp. NPDC047917. Next base: position 32,782 of record NZ_JBIDCA010000005.1, on the reverse strand, counting down.
GCGGGCGTCTGGTACGCCGTCGAGTCGCCGCCCGGGGCCGCCACGTCGATGACGCCGTTCCCGTAGTTCGAGTAGGAGGCCTTCAGGCCCTTGGCACCGGTCGCGGAGACCGTCACGACGCCCGGCAGCTGCACCGGGATGTCGAGGCACTCGCGAGGATTGATGGTCCGGGTGACGGTCGTGCTGTCGTTCGGGCTCCCCGTGTCCTCGATGGCGTCGGAGGCGAGGTCGAAGCTGCTGTTGCCGGACGAGGCGATGTTGACCGTGCCCCTGCGCTCCGCGTACCGGGTGGCACGGGCGACCGCGTCGACCAGGGCGCCCTGGTCCGGGTCGTTCTTGCAGTTGAACATCCACGGGTCGGTGAAGTAGCTGTTGTTGGTGACATCGACACCGTGCTCGGCGGCCCAGACGAAGCCGCAGACGATCGACTCGGTGTAGAAGAAGCCGTCCGGGTTGGCCACCTTGATTCCGGCGACCTTGACGCCCGGAGCGACCCCCGTGACCCCGATGCCGTTCTTCGCGGCGGCGATGGTCCCCGCGACGTGGGTGCCGTGGTTGCTCTCACCGGGCTTCGAACGCCAGGCGCCGTCCGTGGTGTCCGGCGCCCCGGAGACGCAGTTCGCCGATGCCCGGCGGTCGAAGTTCGGTGCCAGGTCCGGATGGGTGTCGTCGACGCCCGTGTCGATGACCGCGACCGTGACCTTGCTGCTGCCCAGCGTCCGCTTGTGCGCCTGGTCCGCCTTGATGGCGGGCAGGTCCCACTGCAGGGGCTCCATCGGGTCCTGGTCACCGGTCGCCCGCGCCGACGCGGCCTTCGCCTGCGCGGCGGTGAGCGGCTGCTCGACCCCGGTGTCCGTGGTGGCCTGCGGAACGATGGGGCTGGTGCGGGTGGCCCCCGCCGAGTCGACGCCGCGGACCCGGCGGATCGACTGCGCGAAGTCCGGGTTCTGCGAGTGGACGACGATGACGCCGATCTGCTCGTACGCGATCACCACCGTGCCGCCGGCCGCGGCTATCGCCTTCTTCACCTGCTTGACGGTCCCGTGACCGCCCCGCGTGTTGACCACGTACGAGAGCTTCGGGCCGTCCGTCGACACCGCAGCCGTGGGCTGCGCGTCCATGGGTTCGGCAGAGGCGGCCGCCGTCGGCAGGAAGCCGAGCGAAGCCGTGAGTGCCAATCCGACGGGCAGCGACAGCGCGCGCGTCCGTCTGGATCCCAGATGAGCCATGGGGTCTCCACATCATCCGTGCCGGTCGACCGGACACCGGGCGTGTCCAGTCGCGTACATGACGAGTGAAGTTATCGCTGATCAGCCCCGCTCTTCAATGAGTTCGCGGGGCCGGGTTCGGCCGGACGGGCGGGAAACGGCGCGTGGGAGAAGTACGGCCGCGCCGTGAACCGCTTCGCCGTGCCCTCCGTGCCGTTGTCGGGGGAGGTGCACCGACACCCCCCGACACCCCGCGTTCCCAGTGAGATCCACCGTCCCCGACACCACCGCACCCGCGTCGCGAGGAGATTCCGTGGCTACCGATGCACCCCCGCCCGAGGCCCGTACGGACACCCGCCCTGCCCAGCCCACCACCGAGGACTTCGTCGAGATGCAGGAGAGCGGGGAGTTCGGTGAACTGCGCCGTTCGTACCGCTCGTTCGCCTTTCCGCTGACCATCGCGTTCGTCCTCTGGTACCTGCTCTACGTGCTGCTGTCCAACTACGCGGGCGGCTTCATGGGCACCAAGGTGTACAGCAACATCAACGTGGCCTTCGTGTTCGGCCTCGCCCAGTTCGTCACCACCTTCCTCATCGCCTGGTTCTACTCCCGGCACGCCGCCGCGAAGCTCGACCCGAAGGCCGAGGCCATCAAGTCCCGCATGGAGGCCGACGCATGAGCGCCGCGTACCACTCGCACACCGTCGTCCAGCTGGCCGCCGGCTCCTCGACCACCGAGCACCGGCCGCTGATCATCACGCTCTTCGCCGTGTTCGTCGCCGCGACCCTGGGCATCACCGTCTGGGCCGGCCGGCAGACCAGGAGCGCGTCCGACTTCTACGCGGGCGGCCGCCAGTTCACCGCCTTCCAGAACGGACTCGCGGTCTCCGGCGACTACATGTCCGCCGCGTCCTTCCTCGGCATCGCCGGGGCCATCGCCCTCTTCGGCTACGACGGCTTCCTCTACTCCATCGGCTTCCTCGTCGCCTGGCTCGTCGCCCTGCTGCTGGTCGCCGAACCGCTGCGCAACTCGGGCCGCTACACCATGGGTGACGTCCTCGCCTACCGGATGCGCCAGCGCCCGGTCCGTACCGCCTCCGGCGTCTCCACCATCATCGTCTCGATCTTCTACCTGCTGGCCCAGATGGCGGGCGCGGGCGTCCTGGTCTCCCTGCTGCTCGGCATCACCAGTGACGCGGGCAAGATCCTCATCGTCGCCCTCGTCGGCGTACTGATGATCGTGTACGTCACCATCGGCGGCATGAAGGGCACCACCTGGGTGCAGATGGTCAAGGCCGTGCTGCTCATCGCCGGTGCCCTGCTGATGACCTTCCTGGTGCTGCTGAAGTTCGACTTCAACATCTCCGACCTGCTGGGCACGGCCGCCGAGAAGAGCGGCCACGGAGCGGCGTTCCTGGAGCCCGGCCTCAAGTACGGTGCCACCGGCACCTCGAAGCTGGACTTCCTCTCGCTCGGCATCGCCCTGGTCCTCGGTACCGCCGGTCTGCCGCACATCCTGATCCGCTTCTACACGGTCCCGACCGCCAAGGCCGCCCGCAAGTCGGTCAACTGGGCCATCGGCATCATCGGCGCCTTCTACCTGATGACGATCGCCCTGGGCTTCGGCGCCGCGGCCCTTATCGGCCCCGACGAGATCAAGGCGAAGAACCCGGCCGGCAACGCGGCCGCCCCGCAGCTCGCCGAATACCTCGGCGGGGTCGGCACCACCGGCGGCGCCGTGCTCCTCGCCGTGATCTCGGCCGTCGCCTTCGCCACCATCCTCGCCGTCGTCGCGGGACTCACCCTCGCCTCCTCGTCCTCCTTCGCGCACGACATCTACGCCAACGTCATCCGCAGGGGAAAGGCCACCGAGAAGGAGGAGATGCGGGCGGCCCGCTGGGCCACCGTCCTCATCGGCGCGGTCGCGATCGTCCTGGGCGCCTTCGCCCGCGACATGAACGTCGCCGGACTGGTGGCACTGGCGTTCGCCGTCGCCGCCTCCGCCAACCTGCCGACCATCCTCTTCAGCCTCTTCTGGAAGCGGTTCACCACCCAGGGCGCCCTCTGGTCGATCTACGGCGGGCTGGCGAGCTCGGTGATCCTGGTGCTGTTCTCGCCGGTCGTCTCCGGCAACCCGAAGACATCGATGTTCAAGGGCGTCGACTTCGCCTGGTTCCCGCTGGAGAACCCCGGCCTGATCTCGATCCCGCTGGGCTTCCTGCTCGGCTGGATCGGCTCCCTCCTCTCGAAGGAGGAGCCGGACAAGGGCAAGTACGCCGAGCTGGAGGTCAAGTCCCTCACCGGCGTCGGAGCACACTGAGCGAGCGGCGCCCGGGCGCCCTCCCGCACCGCGGCCGTGTCGTAGGACCCTACGACACGGCCGCGCCGCACCTCGTGCCAAACGGGCCCCGCCGATGTCACCGCTCTCGCGTAGTCTCGAAGGAGTCAGCCGGAAGGGCCGGACGAAGAGCGCAATCGGCACCGGGAAGCAATCGGGGGAGGGGGCCCACATGCTCATCGACACGTACGACCGGGTAGCCACCGACCTGCGCGTCTCGCTGACCGACCGGTGCAATCTGCGGTGCACCTACTGCATGCCGGAAGAGGGCCTGCAATGGCTGGCCAAGCCCGATCTGCTCACCGACGACGAGATCGTCCGGCTGATCGGCGTCGCCGTCACCCGGCTCGGCATCACGGAGGTCCGCTTCACCGGCGGCGAACCGCTGCTGCGCCCCGGGCTCGTCTCCATCGTCGAGCGGTGCGCCGCCCTCGCCCCGCGCCCACGGATGTCGCTCACCACCAACGGCATCGGCCTGGGGCGCACCGCCGCCGCCCTCAAGGCCGCCGGGCTCGACCGGGTCAACGTCTCGCTGGACACCCTGCGCCCCGACGTCTTCAAGACCCTCACCCGGCGCGACCGCCATCACGACGTGCTGGCCGGCCTCGAAGCCGCCCGCGAAGCCGGGCTCACCCCCGTCAAGGTCAACACCGTCCTGATGCCGGGGCTCAACGACGACGAGGCCCCCGAGCTGCTCGCCTGGGCCGTCGAGCACGGGTACGAGCTCCGCTTCATCGAGCAGATGCCGCTCGACGCCCAGCACGGCTGGAAGCGCGACGGCATGATCACGGCAGGCGACATACTGCGCTCGCTGCGCACCCGCTTCACCCTCACCGAGGAGGGCGCCGGGGAGCGCGGCTCCGCCCCCGCCGAGCGCTGGCTCGTCGACGGCGGCCCCCACCGGGTCGGCGTCATCGCCTCCGTCACCCGCCCGTTCTGCCGGGCCTGCGACCGCACCAGGCTCACCGCCGACGGCCAGGTGCGCACCTGCCTCTTCGCCCGCGAGGAGACCGACCTGCGCGGCGCCCTGCGTTCGGGCGCGCCGGACGAGGAGATCGCCCGGATCTGGACGCTCGCGATGTGGGGGAAGAAGGCCGGATCCGGCCTGGACGACCCGTCCTTCCTGCAACCGGACCGGCCGATGTCGGCGATCGGCGGCTAAGGGCTGTCCCGTCGTACGCCCGGAGAGCGTCGCGATCCAGGCAGGACTTCACGGCCACGGCTCAGGGCCTGCGACATGGCTCAGGGCCTGCGATATATTTCTCCGTGCCGGATCAGCGGGTGTCAGCTTTCATCCGATGCTGAGCGGCACGAAGGGCCCGGCCCGGGATGCACCCCGAGCCAGACCCTCCGGCGCAGTTCACAAGCCCGGTCGCCCAACTGCCGACCGGGCTTCTGCGTATGCAGCTCCGGTCGCGACCGTCTCGTGTGTGGGGACCGCTACTGCATGAACTGCCCCACAGCGGCAATGATCGCCACGAACAGACCTGCCATCGCCAGACAGACCTGCCACCTCTCGGCATCGGTCCACCTTCGCCGGCGAGGCTTCACATCGCTTTGATCACTCACAGCTCCTCCTCGTTCGTCCAGCAGCCCCGCTGACGGCCTGTCCGTCAGCGGGCCTGCCCCGAGGAACGATGCGGAGCGCGCACGAAGTCTGTCACGAGCAACGGGGAGGGGTGCACCGTAACCCCATGATTGATCTGAGCTTTTCTTGAGCTCGGGGACCGGGGCCGGGGCCTCTCGTTTAGACCATGCCGGGCCGACCCTAGGGCGCGTCCGGTCCCGGTCCGCGGGACTCCCACTCCGTCAGGGTCACGACTTCCTTGAGGAAACTCCTGACGTCCAGGAACGAGGAGAGGTGCTCCCGGTGCTCCTCACAGGCCAGCCAGGTCTTGCGGCGCTCCGGGGTGTGCAGCTTCGGGTTGTTCCAGGCGAGCACCCACACGGCGTCGGCCCGGCAGCCCTTGGCGGAACAGATCGGTGCGGCGGCGGTGTTCCCGGCCGCGGTTTCAGGGGAGTTCACGGACTCAACCCTAGGTCAGCGCGGATACGGGCTCTCGGCCCGGCCGGGCTCACCGGACGGCCCGGGCACTTCCCGGGCGGAGAAAAAACGACGCCGAGCAGCCACGGGGGGAGCTGCCCGGCGTCGGTCCGTCGCTCCGACGGGGGATGCGGAGCGCCTACGAAGTATGTCACGCAGACCGGGGTCCAGTGCACCGTAACTTCATGATTGATCTGAGGTTTTCTTGAGCCTACCGTGCAGTGCGCACCCAACCGGGCTCAGGCCGATTCCCCGCCGCGCCGCACCCCGTCGCCCTCCGGACCCGGGTCCGCGGCACCGGCCACCGGCGCCGCGTCGAGCACCGGCCGCATCGGCGCCGGGACGAAGGTGGAGGGCAGCGAAGGGGCGTTCTCCCGGCCCGCGTTGGCGATGACCACCGCCACGTACGGAAGCAGCACCCCGAGCGCGAGCGCCACGATCGCGACGTACCGCTCCACGTTCCACAGCACCGCGGCCAGGATCACCGCGACCGTCCGTACGGACATCGAGATCACATAGCGCCGCTGTCTGCCGCGCACATCGTCCGCGAGCCCCTGCCGGGCCCCCGTGATCCGGAAGACCTCACCGCCGCTCTGCTTCCGCATCACGTCTCCATCACCCTTCCCCCAGCACCTCGCGGGCCGGGGGACACATCGTTCCCGTGCCGGACGCTCCCCGGACCGGACCGCGAACCACGGTACGCCCGGCGGCCCGGGGCTTCGAGACCGGGGCGCACTCTGTTCGTACATATCGGTATCCGCGTCCCACGTACGGCCCCTCCGGCATGCGGGGCACGGCCCCCGGGCCGAGACTGGGCGCACATGCGCGACATCGCGTCGCACGAGGAGGCGACATGGGCTGGTTGTGGGCAATCATCGTGGGCCTGGTGCTCGGTCTGATCGCGAAGGCGATCCTGCCCGGCAAACAGAACATCCCACTCTGGCTGACGATCATTTTCGGCATCATCGGCAGCGTCCTCGGCAATGCCGTCGCCACCTGGATCGGAGTCAACGACACCAAGGGCATCGACTGGATCCGCCATCTGCTCCAGCTGATCGGCGCGGTGGTGGTCGTCGGTGTCGGCGACATGCTGTGGGCCTCGATCCGCGGCACCAAACAGAGGACCTGAACCACCGGGAGACCCGAAAGACCGGGACACCTGAAACACCGGGCACACAGAGAACCGCGGCCGGACACGCGTCACGCGTGTCCGGCCGCGGTGTCGACGCGGTCCGGGATCAGCCGGTGACCTCGACGGCGGCCAGGTTCTTCTTGCCCCGGCGCAGCACCAGCCAGCGCCCGTGCAGCAGTTCCTCGCGGGCCGGCGCGCTCTCACCGTCCGTGACCTTGACGTTGTTCACGTACGCACCGCCCTCCTTCACCGTGCGGCGGGCGCCCGACTTGCTCGGCGCCAGCCCGACCTCCACCAGGAGGTCCACCAGCGGGCCCAGCTCGGTGACCCGCGCGTGCGGCACCTCGGACAGAGCGGCGCTCAGCGTCGCCTCGTCCAGCTCGCCGAGCTCACCCTGACCGAAGAGCGCCTTCGACGCGGCGATGACCGCGGCGCACTGATCCGCACCGTGCACCAGCGTCGTCAGCTCCTCGGCCAGCGCGCGCTGCGCCGTCCGGGCCTGCGGACGCTCCTCGGTGACCTTCTCCAGCTCCTCCAGCTCCGCGGGGCTGAGGAAGCTGAGGACGCGCATGTACCGCGAGATGTCCCGGTCGTCCACGTTCAGCCAGAACTGGTAGAACGCGTACGGCGTCGTCATCGTCGGGTCCAGCCAGACGGCCCCGCTCTCCGACTTGCCGAACTTGGTCCCGTCCGCCTTCGTCATCAGCGGCGTCGCCAGCGCGTGCACCTCGGCACCCGGCTCCAGACGGTGGATCAGGTCGAGACCCGCGGTGAGGTTGCCCCACTGGTCACTGCCGCCCTGCTGGAGGGTGCAGCCGTAGCGCCGGTACAGCTCCAGGAAGTCCATGCTCTGGAGCAGCTGGTAGCTGAACTCCGTGTAGCTGATGCCCTCGTCGGACTCCAGCCGCCGGGCGATGGACTCCTTGGTCAGCATCTTGTTGACCCGGAAGTGCTTGCCGATGTCCCGGAGGAACTCGATCGCGGACATGCCCGAGGTCCAGTCCAGGTTGTTCACCATGACCGCCGCGTTCTCGCCCTCGAAGGACAGGAACGGCTCGATCTGGGACCGCAGCCGCGTCACCCAGCCGGCGATCGTCTCCGGATCGTTCAGCGTGCGCTCCGCGGTCGGCCGCGGGTCCCCGATCTGACCGGTGGCCCCGCCCACCAGGGCGAGCGGCCGCAGACCGGCCTGCTGGAGCCGGCGCATGGTGAGCACCTGCACCAGATGGCCGACGTGCAGACTGGCCGCGGTGGGGTCGTAGCCGCAATAGAAGGTGACGGGACCGTCCGCGAGAGCCTTGCGCAGTGCGTCCTCGTCAGTGGACTGGGCGAACAGCCCGCGCCACTTCAGCTCGTCGACGATGTCCGTCACGGTTCCGGTGCTCCTCGTGGTGAATGGGGAAAGGTGAATGGGGAAAGAAGTTTCCCGCCCAGTCTAGGCGGGTCAGACGCCCGGGCTCACCGAGCTCATGTTGAAGTCGGGGACGCGCAGCGCGGGCATCGCGGCCCGGGTGAACCAGTCGCTCCACTCGCGCGGCAGCGTCTTCTCCGTACGGCCCGCCTCCGTGGCCCGCGACAGCAGGTCCACCGGCGACTCGTTGAACCGGAAGTTGTTCACCTCGCCGACGACCTCGCCGCCCTCGACGAGATACACCCCGTCGCGGGTCAGCCCGGTCAGCAGCAGCGTCGCCGGGTCGACCTCCCGGATGTACCACATGCAGGTCAGCAGCAGCCCGCGCCCGGTCGTCGCGGCCACCATCTCGTCCAGGGACCGCTCACCGCCGGCCTCCAGCACCAAGTTGTCGACGGCCGGTGCGACCGGCTGCCCGGTCAGCCCCGCCGTGTGCCGGGTGGTCGTCAGATGCTCCAGCCGGCCGTCCCGGATCCAGTCGGTCCGGGCCAGCGGCAGTCCGTTGTCGAAGACCGAGGAGCTGTCCCCGGACGCGTGGGCGATCACGAACGGCGCGGCCTCCAGGCCGGACGCGTACGGATCGCTGCTCAGCGTCAGCGGCAGTGCGGAGAGCGACTCCCCGAGCCTGGTGCCGCCGCCCGGCGCGGAGAACACCGTCCGGCCCTCCGCGGCGTCCCGCGCGGCCGACGACCACAACTGGTAGATCAGCAGGTCGGCGACGGAGGAAGGCGGCAGCAGCGTCTCGTACCGCCCGGCGGGCAGCGCGATGCGGCGCTCGGCCCAGCGCAGCCGCTGCGCCAGTTCGGCGTCCAGCCCGGCCGGGTCGACGTCCTTGAAGTCGCGCGTCGAGCGGCCCGCCCAGGACGAACGGGTGCGGTCGGGGGACTTCGCGTTGAGCTCCAGCTTCCCGGTCGGCTGGTCGTGGCGCAGCCGCAGTCCCGTCGACGTACCGAGGTACGTCGAGGTCAGCTCGTGGTGGGCGAAGCCGTACAGCTCACGGCCGCCGGAGCGCGCGCGGGCGAAGGCGTCGCCGAGCGCCGGGGCGAACTCCGCGAAGACGTCCGAGTCCGTCTCGGCCGGTGCGTCCGTGAAGTCCGGCGACGCGGGCACCCCGGTGACCAGGGGCTGCGCGTCCTCCGCCGGACCGGCCCCCCGCGCGGCGGCCTCGGCGGCCCGCACCAGCGGCTCCAGGTCGTCGGCGGTGACCGCGGACCGGGACACCACACCGGACGCGGTGCCCCGCGCACCGTCGACGGTCGCGATGACGGTCAGGGTCCGCCCCCGCGTCACCCCGTTCGTCGTGAGCGCGTTGCCGGCCCAGCGCAGGTTCGCGGACGACTCCTCGTCGGCGATGACCACACAGCCGTCGGCGGTGGACAGTTCGAGCGCCCGCTCGACGATCTCGTGCGGCTTGCTGTCGCGGCTCATCGTCCGGCCTCCTGCGTCGTATTGAGATCACACACACTATCCAGCGGTCCGGCCCCGCCACCCGGTTGCCGACCGGGTCAGCGGCCCAGCGCCCGACGCAGGGTGAGCCCGTGCCGGGTCCTGAGGCGCCGCAGTTCCCAGAGGCTCACCGCGGTGACCGACAGCGGACCGCCGAAGACCGCCGCGCCCCGCACCAGTGCGGGAACGCCGTCGAAGGTGTCCGAGAACAGGTCCGCGACCGCGAGCTCCCGGACCAGCACGATCGCGATGATCCTCCCGCCGGCTGTGGTCCGCCGCCGTACGGTCCCCATGGATCAGGTCCAGCACTCATCGACGTCCCCCCGAACGGTCACCACGGAAATTTTCGTCCCCGACGATACGCCGTGACAGGCCGCCGGAACCCGGTGTTTCCGAGGTCGCGGCGGGCGGCTGCGGGGGAGCGGCCGTGCGGGGCCCGCGAGCCCCGGCGCGACCCGGTCGGCAACTCCCGGCCCCGGCGGCCGCGTCGTCAGTCGCGCCCCGACTCGTTCGTCGTGTTCAGGATGTTCACGCCCCGGAACAGTGCCGTGGGGCACCCGTGGGAGACGGCGGCGACCTGTCCCGGCTGGGCCTTGCCGCAGTTGAAGGCCCCTCCCAGTACATAGGTGGAGGGTCCGCCCACGGCCTCCATGGAGCCCCAGAACTCGGGCGTGACCCCTTGGTACGCGAAGTCGCGGACCTGCTCAGCGAGACGGCCGTTCCGGATCCTGTATGCCCTCTGACCGGTGAACTGGAAGTTGTAGCGCTGCATGTCGATCGACCAGGACCGGTCGCCGACCACGTAGATCCCGCGCTCCACCCCGCCGATCAGGTCCTCCGTGGACAGCCCGCCCGGATCCGGCCGCAGCGACACGTTGGCCATCCGCTGGACGGGGACATGGCCGGGCGAGTCCGCGTACGCGCAGCCGTTGGAACGGCCCAGCCCGGTCAGCTTCGCCATCCGCCGGTCCAGCTGGTACCCGACCAGCGTCCCGTCCTTGACCAGGTCCCAGGACTGCGCCTCGACGCCCTCGTCGTCGTACCCGATGGTCGCGAGCCCGTGCTCGGCCGTGCGGTCACCGGTCACGTTCATCACGGGGGAGCCGTACGTCAGCTTCCCCAACTGGTCGAAGGTGGCGAACGAGGTCCCGGCGTACGCCGCCTCGTAGCCCAGCGCCCGGTCCAGCTCGGTGGCGTGCCCGATCGACTCGTGGATGGTCAGCCAGAGGTTGGACGGGTCGACGACCAGGTCGTACGTGCCCGCCTCGACGCTCGGCGCCCGCATCTTCTCGGCCAGCAGCACGGGGATCCGGGCCAGTTCGTCGTCCCAGTCCCAGCCGGTCCCGGTCAGGTACTCCCAGCCGCGGCCCACCGGCGGGGCGGTCGTGCGCATCGAGTCGAACTCACCGGTCGTCCCGTCCACGGCCACCGCGGTGAGCTGCGGATGCAGTCGCACCCGCTGCTGGGTGGTGACGGTGCCCGCCGTGTCCGCGTAGAACTTGTTCTCGTGGACGGTCATCAGCGAGGCGTCCACATGCGCGACGCCCTCGGCGCCCAGCAGCCGGCCGCTCCACTCGGCGAGCAGTCCGGTCTTCTCCTCGTCCGGTACGCCGAACGGGTCGATCTCGTACGCCGAGACCCAGGTCCGCTCGCCGTGCACCGGCTCGTCCGCCAGCTCGACCCGCCCGCCCGTCTCCGGCCACCGCCCGGAGGAAGCGCTTCGCGCGCCCCCCTCGTCCGGACCGGCCGCCGCGGTCACCTTCGCCGACAGCTTCGCCATGGCGACGGCCTGCGAGGCCACCTTCGCCGCGGCGTCCATCGTCAGGTCCACGCCGGACGCGAACCCCCACGCCCCGCCGTGCACCACCCGTACCGCGTAGCCCAGATCGGTGGTGTCCGAGGACCCGGAGGGCCGGGCGTCGCGCAGCCGCCAGGACGCGCTGCGCACCCGCTCCAGACGGAAATCCGCGTGCGCGGCACCCAGCGCACGCGCGCGGGCGAGCGCCGCGTCGGCGAGGGCCCGCAGCGGCAGGGCCAGGAATGACTGATCTACCTCGTGGGGCACAGGAAATTCCCTTCTCGATGCACCACGGAAGTGAATCACGCCGGACGGTGCCCCCACCGGGGATCCCGGAGGCCGTCCGCCGCCGGCCTGGACACGGCGCGGCCCGGCCGGCGTCCCTCTGTAGGAACCCCACAGTGCCCGGGGGAAGGCGCTGTCAGGGGCCGATTCCTCGTGGAGCACCGGGTACCGATAGGTTTTCGATGTACCAGACCGCTAGGGAAAGGGTGATCCGTTGAGCCGCTCGGTTCTCGTCACCGGAGGAAACCGGGGCATCGGCCTCGCCATCGCCCGCGCTTTCGCCGACAACGGCGACAAGGTCGCGATCACCTACCGCTCCGGCGAGCCGCCCCGGGAACTCACCGAGGCGGGCTGCCTGGCGGTCCGTTGCGACATCACGGACGCCGAACAGGTGGAGCAGGCCTACAAGGAGATCGAGGAGAAGCACGGTCCCGTCGAGGTGCTGGTCGCCAACGCCGGTATCACCAAGGACCAGTTGCTGATGCGGATGTCCGAGGACGACTTCACGTCCGTGCTCGACACCAACCTCACCGGCACCTTCCGGGTCGTCAAGCGCGCCAACCGCGGCATGCTGCGCGCCAAGAAGGGCCGCGTCGTCCTCATCTCCTCCGTCGTCGGCCTGCTCGGCTCGGCCGGGCAGGCGAACTACGCCGCGTCCAAGGCGGGTCTGGTCGGCTTCGCCCGGTCGCTGGCCCGTGAACTCGGTTCGCGGAACATCACTTTCAACGTCGTCGCGCCCGGTTTTGTCGACACCGACATGACACAGGTGCTCACCGAGGAGCAGCGCAAGGGCATCGTGTCCCAGGTGCCGCTCGGCCGCTACGCGCAGCCCGGGGAGATCGCTGCCGCGGTGCGCTTCCTCGCCTCCGACGACGCGTCGTACATCACTGGAGCCGTCATCCCCGTTGACGGCGGATTGGGCATGGGTCACTGATCACCATGAGCGGAATTCTCGACGGCAAGCGCATCCTCATCACGGGTGTGCTGATGGAGTCCTCCATCGCTTTCCACGCCGCCAAGGTGGCCCAGGAGCAGGGTGCCGAAGTCATCCTGACCGCCTTCCCCCGCCCCACGCTGACGGAGCGCATCGCCAGGAAGCTGCCGAAGCCGGCCAAGGTCATCGAGCTGGACGTGACCAACACCGAGCACCTGGACCGGCTGGAGGGCCTGGTCCGGGACGAGCTCGGTTCGCTCGACGGCGTCGTCCACTCCATCGGCTTCGCGCCGCAGGACGCGCTCGGCGGCAACTTCCTCAACACCCCGTTCGAGTCCGTCGCCACCGCGATGCACGTCTCGGCGTTCTCGCTGAAGTCGCTCGCCATGGCCTGCAAGCCGCTGATGAACGACGGCGGTTCGATCGTCGGCCTCACCTTCGACGCGCAGTTCGCCTGGCCGCAGTACGACTGGATGGGCCCGGCCAAGGCCGCGCTGGAGGCCACCTCCCGCTACCTCGCCCGTGACCTGGGCAAGGACGACATCCGCTGCAACCTGGTCTCGGCCGGACCGCTCAAGTCCATGGCCGCGAAGTCCATCCCCGGCTTCACCGAGCTCGCGGACGTGTGGAACACCCGCTCCCCGCTCTCCTGGGACATGACGGACCCGGAGCCGGCCGGCCGCGGCATCGTCGCGCTGCTCTCGGACTTCTTCCCGAAGACCACGGGCGAGATCATCCACGTCGACGGTGGCGTGCACATGATGGGTGCCTGACCCCGCGGGACAGGCACGGACCGGGCCGCGTACCACCTCCGAGCAGGCGGTGCGCGGCTCCGGCGTATCCGGGCCCGGCTCCGGCCCGCTCAAGTCGAAAATACGGTCGATCCACCGCAGAATGTGGTGAACCCGACTTCGGGTCAGGCAGCGGGGAGGAGGTCGCCGTGCGCGCCACACGTCGCCGGACCTGCGCCCTGCTGGCGGCCTCCATAGCCGTCGCCGGACTCGCCGCCCCGGTGGGGATATCCGTGGCGGGGCGGATGGGAGCCGGGGCGTCCGCCCCCGCCGCTCCTCCCGACCCCGCCGGAGCCGAATGCCGTACGTCGGTCCGGGGCTCCCGGGTCGTCACGTACTGCCACAACCCGTACCCCTCCACCGACCGCGTACAGCTGCACACCGAGTGCCGGCGCTGGTGGGACATAGACGCCGACGCCGCCCCGGTCGAGGTGGCCCCCGGCCGGACCGTACGGATCGACGACCGCTGCTGGAAGGAAGTCGGCGCCGTCTGGGTCACGCACCAGGTGCGTGACCCTTCGACGGCCTGAGACCTCGCGGCGGCCCGGCACGGGGGCACGCGAGTCCGGCGTGATCCGGACGGGAGGCCCTAGACCCGGTCCACCAGACAGCTCAGCGCATGGCTCGCGGCCTCGGCCGCCGCCGCCTCCCCGTCCCCCGCCCGGATCGCCTCGACCAGCCTGCCGTGGTCCATGTGGTTCTCCGGCCGCAGCTCATGACCGATGTCGCCGCGGAGATAGTCGCGCAGCAGATCGCCCAGGTCGGCGTAGAGACCGGTCAGTACGTCGTTGTGCGAGGCGGCGACCACGGCCAGGTGCAGCGTCGCGTCCGCCGCGACGAACGCCTCGGCGTCACCCTCGGCCCAGGTCTCCTCCCGGCGCGCCATCAGCGCGTCCAGCTGCTTCAGATCCCGCTCGGTGCGCCGGGCGGCCGCCAGCCTCGCCGCCGAGGACTCCAGGGTGGAGCGCAGCTCGGCGATATGGCGCGGATCGGCGGAGGCGAAACGGCGGTGCATCACCCCGGCCAGTTCGCTGGTGGCCACGACATAGGTGCCCGAACCCTGCCGGATGTCGAGCAGACCGTTGTGCGCGAGGGCGCGCACGGCCTCGCGCACGGTGTTGCGGGCCACCCCCAGCTGCTCCACCAGCTCGGGCTCGGTGGGAATGCGCGAACCCACGGGCCACTCGCCCGAGGTGATCTGGTTCCTCAACTGGGCGATCACCTGGTCGGCGAGGGCCGAACGCCGCGGAGACGTCAGCGTCATGGTGCTCCTTGGTCGGGTTGCTTGGGTGACGGACGGGGCTGCGGGGACGGCGGGGACGTTGCCCCGCCTGCCGCGAATCGTCTCAGAGCAGCCCGTTACCGGGGCGGCTCCAGAACGATTGGACAATCAATCATCCCATGATTCTATGATGGGCCTCATGCCCGACGACGAGACCCGGCCCCAGACCCGGACCCTGACCCCCGCCACCACGGTGGACGACCCCACGAAATCCACGGCCGCGCGGACAACCACGGCCGTGCGGACCCCGCCGGCCTCCCGGACGGCACCGGCCGCCGACGGGGCCGCCCCCTGGATGCTCCGGCTGGTCGTCGTCGGGCTGGTCCTCACCGCGCTCAACCTCCGCCCCGCCATCACCAGCCTCGGCGCCCTCCTCGAAGAGGTGCGCGACGGGCTGCACATGAGCGGCAGCGTCGCCGGTGTCCTGACCTCCGTACCGCCGCTCTGCTTCGCGGTCTTCGGCATCATGGCGCCGCGCCTCGCCCGCCGCTTCGGCCCGGGCGCGGTCGTCTGCGCCGGTATGACCGCCATCACCGCCGGTCTGGTGATCCGGCCGCTCGTCGGCGGGACGGCCGGTTTCCTCGCCGCGAGCGCCCTCGCCCTCATGGGCATCGCCGTCAGCAACGTCCTGATGCCGGTGATCGTCAAGCGCTGGTTCCCGGACCGGGTCGGCTCCATGACCGGGCTCTACTCGATGGCCCTGGCCCTCGGCACCTCGCTGGCCGCCGCCGTGACCGTGCCCATGACCAGCGCGATGGGCGGCAGCTGGCGGCTCGGGCTCGGGGTCTGGGCCGTGCTCGCCGCCGCCGCGATCCTGCCCTGGATCCCGCTGGTACGGGACCGCAGCGGCGCCCCGGGGAAGCAGGCCGCCCAGCAGCCGGACGCCCCCGCCCTGCGGATCACCCGCAGCCGTACCGCCTGGGCCCTCGCCTGCTTCTTCGGGCTGCAGGCCACCGCCGCGTACATCACCATGGGATGGATGCCGCAGATCTTCCGCGACGCCGGGGTCTCGGCCGGCACGGCGGGTGTGCTGCTCGCCGTGACCATGGCGATGGGCGTGCCGCTCGCGTTCGTCATCCCCCGGGTCGCGACCCGGATGAAGAACCAGGGCGCGATCGTCGTCTTCCTCGGCAGCTGCGGCCTCCTCGGCTACGCGGGCCTCTACCTCGCACCGGCCGGCGGCGCCTGGGCCTGGGCGCTGCTGCTGGGCATCTCGAACTGCTCCTTCCCGCTCGCCCTGACCATGATCGGCATGCGGTCCCGCAGTGGCGCCGGAGTGGTCCGGCTGTCCGCGTTCGCGCAGTCCGTCGGCTATCTGATCTCGATCCCGGGGCCGCTGCTGATCGGTGTGCTCTACCAGCACAGCGGCGGCTGGGAACTGCCGATCGCGCTGATGGCGGGCCTCATGGTGCCGCAGATGGCGGTCGGAATCCTCGCCGGGCGGGACCGGACCATCGAGGACGAATGCTGAAGTGCGAGACTGAGCCCATGTCTCCTGTGCTCGACCCGAATCCCCAGAACGGTCAGAAGAAGCTCCTCATGGTGCTCGGGGCGATGCTGCTGATCACCGTGATCGTCGCAGTGATCGCTTCGATCGCGTCTCCCTGAGCCGTACGTGCCCCCTGAGCCGTACGCATCTCCTTGATCCGTACGGCCCCCAGCCGTACGCGCCCCCAGCCGTACGCGTCCTTCGAGCCGTACGGCCGCCGATGGTGGGGCTGGCCCCCGTATCCCTTAGGGGGCCAGGGTCAGGGTGAAGTGGGTGGGCCGCCGGATGGGACCGGCCGCCCCGGGTCCGTAGGTTTTCGGTATCAGCACCGAAGACCCGCGGAGGCGGACATGCCGGCCCGAACGCACACCCCGACCACCCACCCGGCCACCGGAAGCGTCGAGGTCCGGCTGCCATGGTGGGCCATCGCGCTGCCCGCGATCGCGTTCGCCGCACTTCTGCTGCTGATCATGGGATCCGGCGAGGCGCAGGCCGCGACCGCCGACCCGGCGATCAGCCGGTTGCTCGCGCGAATCACGGCCCTGGTGACCGGCTGACGTCGTCCGCACACCCCGCGGAAGCCCGCCAACACCCTGCGCCGGGCGGCACATTTCATGCGAAGCTGAGGTGTATGAGCGTCGATACACCTCGCAGGATCGTCCTTCTCAGGCACGCAAAGGCGGAATGGTCGCAGGACTCCGACCACGAGCGACCGCTCGCGGAGCGCGGCCGCAAGGATGCCCCCGTCGCGGGCCGCAAACTCGTCGACTCCGGGATCGCCCTCGATCTGGCCCTCTGCTCCACCGCGGCCAGGACCCGCGAGACGTGGAAGCTGGCCGTCCACGAGATGCCGCAGCGCCCCAGGACCGTGTACGAGGACCGGCTGTACGAGGCATCCCTCGGTGAGCTGATCGCGCTGATCAACGAGACTCCCGACGATGTGCACAACCTCCTGGTCATCGGCCACAACCCCGGTATGCACGCGGTCGCCGACGCCCTCGCGGAGTCGTCCGAGGGCGACGCACTGTCCCGGATGACCCGCGGTGGCTTCCCCACCGCGGCGTTCGCCGTCGTCGAGTTCACCGGCTCCTGGAAGGGCGTGGAACACGGAGTGGGCAAGCTGGTCGAGTACTGGACGCCCAACGACTGACATCGTTCCCGTACGTCGCAGGGCCCCGGTGGGAGAAGCACCGGGGCCCTGCGACACATCTGTACGAACGCGTGAGTCGCGTCGGTCGACTCCTGTCAACGCGTGAGTCGCGTCGGTCGACTCTGTGTGAACGCGTCAGTCGATGAGGCCGACTCTGTGTGAACGCGTCAGTCGACGAGGCCGTCGGCGGCCTCGACCTCCTCGCGGGTGATGCCGAGCAGATACAGCACGGTGTCCAGGAACGGCACGTTCACCGCGGTGTGCGCGGCCTCGCGGACCACCGGCTTGGCGTTGAAGGCCACCCCGAGCCCGGCGGTGTTCAGCATGTCCAGGTCGTTGGCACCGTCACCGATCGCGACGGTCTGCGCCAGCGGCACCCCGGCCTGCTCGGCGAAGCTGCGCAGCAGCCGGGCCTTGCCGGCCCGGTCGACGATGTCGCCGACGACCCGGCCGGTGAGCTTTCCGTCGACCACTTCCAGCGTGTTGGCAGAGGCGAAGTCGAGCCCGAGCCGTTCCTTCAGATCGTCGGTGACCTGGGTGAACCCGCCCGAGACCACACCGACTTGATAGCCGAGCCGCTTCAGCGTACGGATCAGGGTGCGAGCGCCCGGCGTCAGTCGCACCTCGGCGCGCACCTTGTCCACCACCGACACGTCGAGCCCGGCCAGCAGCGCCACCCGCGCGTGCAGCGACTGCTCGAAATCGAGCTCGCCGCGCATCGCCTGCTCGGTCACCTCGGCGACCTTGTCCTCGCAGCCCGCGTGGGCGGCGAAGAGCTCGATGACCTCGTCCTGGATGAGCGTCGAGTCGACATCCATGACGACCAGGCGCTGTGCCCGGCGGCTCAGACCGGCCGACACCACCGCGACGTCGACGCCGATGCCGGCGGACTCCGTCGCCAGTGCGGTGCGCAGTTCCTCGGTAGCGGTGCCGGACACCGCGAACTCGACTGCCGTGACCGGATACTTCGCGAGCCGGAAGATGCGGTCGATGTTGCCGCCGGTGGAGGTGATCGTGGCCGCTATGGCGGCGGTCGACTCCGCGGTCAGCGGGTGCCCGAGCACCGTCACATGGGAACGCCCGTCACCACGCGGCCGGTTGTCACCGGTACCGGAGATGATCTCGGCCTGGAGCTTCAGCGAATCGGCCCAGCTGTGCACGGTCGCCCGCAGGTCGCCCTCGGTGGTGCCGCCCGCGGTCGGGGCGGTGACCAGCGCGCACAGGACGATGCGGCCACGGGTGACGACCTGCTCGATGTCGACGACGTCGACCGAGTAGGCGGCGAGGGTGTCGAAGAGCCCGGCGGTGATACCGGGGCGGTCCTTCCCGAAGATCTTCACGAGAAGGGTGGGAGTGCCGGCGCCCCGAGAGGACCCGGGGGGCTCGGAACGGGACTCAGGGGACTCAGGAGACGAGGAGGACCGAGGTGGCTGAGATGCGCTCATGGTGCTTCCACCGTATCGGTCCGCCCCGGCGCTCCGGTGGCCCGTCCCGAGGACCGGACAGCGCGTCGGACACCCACACCCGCCGGGCGCCCGTGCGTGGTGACGGATCGCGCGCGTCCGGATCCGGCCGGTGTCCGGCGGGGCGATGGGACCACGGACGCGGGGTGACCGGGATGTTCCGGTAACCAGTGATTCATACGTACTCGGGTCGCTTGCCGTGCCCTGTTCCCTTTGGTCGCGCGCCGCTTCCGCGGTTCGTGTCGGCACCGTAACGATGCAGGTCCAGGCAGGGTCTTCGGCCTGCTCGACTTTCGTATCGGGGACTGCTCCTGGAATAGTTCCCCACGATGTTCAGCATCCCTAGACTCCCTGCGATGGGGGTAACTCGGGGGACAACTAGTGGGGCGCGGAGTGCCGGAACTCGTACTGGAATTGAATGGCAGGACCTGGACGCTCGATCCGTCCAGGTCGTACACGCTGGGGCGCGATCCGCAGGGCGACCTGACGATCGACGACGCCAGAGTGTCGTGGCGGCACGCCACGATCAGCTGGGGAGGCCGGAATTGGTTCATCGAGGACCACGGCAGCACCAACGGAACCTATGCACAGGGCAACCGGATCCAGCAACTGGAGATCGGCCCCGGCTCGGTCGTGCACCTGGGCAATGCCACTGACGGCCCGCGGCTGAGCCTCACCGCCGCGGCAGGTGCCGACGCGTACAGCGGACAGGGCGCGGGTGCCCAGCAGGCACCGGTCCAGCAGCCCCAGCAGGGTGGCGCCGGCTGGCCCGGCCAGCAGGCCCCCGCCCCGCACCAGCCGCAGCAGGGCTGGCCGCAGCAGGCGCCCCAGGGAGTGCCGCCGCAGCAGCCCGTGCAACCGCAGGTCCCGCAGCAGCAGGGCGCGGCGAAGCCGCCCGGCACGGGCGGAGCCGCGGGGGCTCCGCCGGTGTACGGAGACCGCAGCCCGACCACGTTCCACCAGCTGGACCTCGGTCGCGTCATGCGCATCGGTCGTGCGCTGGAGAACGAACTGGTCGTCTCCGACCTCCAGGTCTCCCGCCACCACGCCGAATTCCACGCGACCCCCGACGGCCGCTTCGAGATCCGTGACCTCGGATCCCACAACGGCACGTACGTCAACGGTCAGCCGCTGCACAAGTCGGGCTCCGCGCTGATCGGGCCGAACGACATCGTCGGTGTCGGCCACTCGACCTTCCGCCTGGTCGGCGACCGGCTCGAAGAGTTCGTCGACACCGGTGAGGTCTCCTTCTCCGCCCGCCACCTCACGGTGACGGTCGACGGCGGGAAGCAGATCCTCAAGGACGTCTCCTTCGGCGTCCCGGAGAAGTCGCTCGTCGCGGTCATCGGCCCGTCCGGCTCCGGCAAGTCCACCCTGCTCAAGGCGCTCACCGGCTACCGGCCCGCCAACCAGGGCGACGTGCTCTACGACAACCGGAACCTGTACAAGCAGTTCGCCGAACTGCGCCAGCGCATCGGTCTGGTCCCGCAGGACGACATCCTGCACAAGGAACTCACCGTCACCAAGGCGCTCAAGTACGCGGCCAAGCTCCGCTTCCCCGCGGACACCACCGAGGCCGAGCGCCAGGCCCGGATCCTCGAAGTCCTCGCCGAGCTCAAGCTCGACATCCACAAGGACAAGAAGGTCACCTCGCTCTCCGGCGGTCAGCGCAAGCGCGTCTCCGTCGCCCTGGAGCTGCTCACCAAGCCGTCGCTGATATTCCTGGACGAGCCGACCTCCGGCCTCGACCCGGGCATGGACCGCGATGTCATGCAGCTGCTGCGCGGTCTGGCCGACGACGGCCGCACCGTCCTGGTCGTCACGCACTCCGTCGCCGAGCTGGCGATCTGCGACAAGCTGCTGGTCATGGCGCCGGGCGGGTCCGTCGCCTACTTCGGCCCGCCGGAGGAAGCGCTCAATTTCTTCGGTTACACCACCTGGGCCGACGTCTTCTCCGCGTTCGAGAACTACCGCGACTACGACTGGTCGGGCCGCTGGCGCGGATCGCAGCACTACCAGATGTACGCCGCGGACATCGACGCCGTCGCCGCACAGTCCGTACACATGCCGCCCCCGCAGCAGATGCGGCCGCCGAAGCCGCAGAGCTGGTCGGCCCAGCTGTGGACGCTGATGCGCCGCTACGTCTCGGTGATCGCGTCCGACAAGGGCTTCATGGGTCTGATGGTGATCCTGCCCGCGGTGCTCGGCGTCGTCAGCGTGGTCATCCCGGCCGACTTCGGCCTGGCCCCGCCGAAGCCGCCGTCCCGGTTCAACGGAGCCGCCGGAACGATCATGCTGATCCTCGCGGTCGGCATGTGCTTCTCCGGCGCGGCCAACTCCGTACGAGAACTGATCAAGGAACGCGTCATCTACGAACGGGAACGGGCCACCGGCCTGTCCCGCTCCGCCTATCTGATGTCGAAGGTGATCGTTCTCGGCGTGATCACCGCCTTCCAGGGCGTCATCATCTGCGGCATCGGCTTCGCCACCCGCGAGCTGCCGGCCGAGGGCCTGATCATGCCGCCGGCCGTCGAGCTCTGCCTGACGATCATCGTGCTCGGCTTCACCTCGATGATGTTCGGCCTGGTGATCTCCTCGCTGGTGAAGACCGCCGAGAAGACCATGCCCCTGCTGGTCATGTTCGCGATCGTCCAGGTCGTCTTCACCGGCATCCTCTTCCAGGTGTTCGGCTCGCCGGGCCTGGAGCAGTTCGCCTGGCTGATGCCGTCCCGCTGGGCCATCGCCGGCGCGGGCACGACGCTCGACCTCTCGCACCTCATGGCGCCGTGGGATCCGAAGAACCCGACCGATCTCGACCCGCTGTGGGAGCACTCGGCCACTCAGTGGGGGATCAACATCTCGGTGCTGCTGCTGCTCGGCATCATCTGCGGCGTCGTGGTCGCGCGACTGCTGCGCCGCCACGAGCCGGAGGTCATGCGCAAGTAGCGCGGGTCCGGCGCACGACCGCCGAAGGGCGGCACCCCACGCGGGGTGCCGCCCTTCGGCGTATGCGGATGCCGTCCGGCGACGCTCGGTGCCGGTCAGTACGCGCTGTTGACGTTGTCCATGGAGCCGTACTTGTCGGCCGCGTAGTTGGCCGCGGCCGTGATGTTGGCGACCGGGTCGTAGATGTTCCACGAGGTGCCCGGGACGTGGTACGCGTTGAACGTCGGCTGGATGACCTGGAGCAGGCCGCAGGACGGGGTGCCGTTCTGGGCGTTGACGTCCCAGCCGTTGACCGCGTTCGGGTTGCCGGTCGACTCGCGCATGATGTTGCGGTGCAGACCGTTGTACGAGCCGGGGATGCCATTGGCCCGCATGATGTCCAGGGCCTGGTTGATCCAGCCGTCCAGGTTGTTCGCGTACACCGGGGTACGGGCCTCGGAGCGGCTGGCGGCCTGCGGCGCGGTGCGCTCGGCGGCGACGGCCTTCGCCCTCACCTTGGCGGCGGCCTCGGCCTTGGCCTTCGCCTCGGCCCGGGCCTTGACCTCGGCGGCCTCGGCGGCCTTGGCCTTCGCGGCGGCGGCCTTCTTGGCCTTGGCGAGGTCGGCCGCCTTCACCAGCTTCTCGGCGGTGGAGTGCTGCTCGATGATGCTGGCCTGCACGGCCTTGGCCTGCGGAGTACCGGCGGCCGACGCGAGGACCACGGGGGCGGCGGACACGGGGGTCTCGGCCTCGGGCTTGGGGTCGGCGTTGGCGGGGACGAGCGAGAACGAGAGTGCGGCGACGGCCATGGCGGAGATTCCCGCGACGGAGAGCTTCTGGGTCTTGTTCAGGCGACGACGACGGCCGGGGATGCTGGACACGGACATGCAGACGTACCTCTTCGAATAGCGGGAGTCCTCACGGAGGACGAAGACGGGAAGCGTTCGCGCATCTCCGTCGGGGACGAGAGCAATTCTTAGCGCCCGCAAAATCTGGTGGCAAAGGTGTGACGTACGAACCCGGGTAGTGGACCGGGGCTCCGCTCGAACGTGTCGGCCCGCGCTCATAACCATTGATGTGGCGCTTATGTGTCCACTAGCAGCCTTCGTAAGTGATGTGGGTCCTATGCGCGGCCTCACACCGGGCGGGCGGAAACCTCACCAACCGTTGCTCCAGCAATCCGGAGTGTGAGATTCCGGGGTGCGTGTGCGTATCCGACGGGGCCGCCACCCCCTGTCTGCGCGGCCGCTCGCGCGTGTACGGGGCCGCTCCCGTACGTACAGGCCGCTCCCGTACAGGCAGCCGGTCCTGAAGGAAGGCCGTCCCTGAAGGAGGACGGCCCTGAGAGAAGGCCGTCCCTGAGGGGAGGCCGTTCTCGCGAACAGGCGCAGGGACCTAGTCCCTGCGCCCTAACCGGCGGCCGTCCACAGGCCGATACGGCGTTCGAACCCCGCCGGTACGGTGAGGCCATGAGCCATCGCCCGTCGTCGGGTCTCGCCGCCGTGAGCGCCGCGCTGCTCGCCATGAGCCGGCATCTCGAAGTGCGCGACGTCCTGAAGAAGATCGTCGTCTCGGCCCGCGAGCTGCTGGACGCCGAGTACGCCGCCCTGGGCGTCCCCGACGACCACGGCGGCTTCGCCCAGTTCGTCGTCGACGGTGTCAGCGACGAGCAGTGGAAGGCCATCGGCCCGCTGCCCAGACAGCACGGCATCCTCGCGTCGATGCTCCACGAGGCGAAGCCCGAGCGGCTCGCCGATGTCCGCAAGGACCCCCGCTTCGAGGGCTGGCCCGCCGCCCACCCCGACATGTCCGACTTCCTCGGCCTGCCCATCAGGGACGGCGAGGAGGTCATCGGCGCCCTCTTCCTCGCCAACAAACGCTGCCCCAAGCCCGAGGGCAGCTGCGGCTTCACCGCCGAGGACGAGGAACTGCTGGCCATCCTCGCCCAGCACGCGGCGATCGCCCTCACCAACGCCCGGCTCTACGAACGCAGCCGCGAGCTCACCATCGCCGAGGAGCGGTCCCGGCTCGCCCACGAGCTGCACGACGCGGTGAGCCAGAAGCTCTTCTCGCTGCGGCTGACGGCCCAGGCCGCCGCCGCCCTGGTGGACCGCGACCCGGCCCGCGCCAAGGGCGAGCTCCAGCAGGTCGCCGCACTCGCCGCGGAAGCCGTGGACGAACTGCGCGCCGCCGTCGTCGAGCTGCGCCCCGCCGCGCTCGACGAGGACGGCCTGGTCGCCACCCTCCGTACCCAGATCCAGGTCCTGGACCGGGCCCACACCGCCCGGGTCACCTTCGAGAGCCTGGGCACACGGGCTCTGCCGGCCGCCCACGAGGAGGCGCTGCTGAGGGTCTCCCAGGAGGCCCTGCACAACGCACTGCGCCACTCCGGGGCGGAACACGTCGAGGTCACACTCGCCCGGCACGGCAGCGGCACACTGCTGCGGATCACCGACGACGGCAGCGGCTTCGAACCCGCGGCGACCCGGCAGGCGGGCCGGCACCTGGGCCTGGTGTCCATGCGGGACCGTGCGAACGGCGTCGGCGGAAAGCTCATCGTTGAATCGGCGCCCGGCAAGGGCACCACGATCGAGATGGAGGTACCCGGTGGCTGACAAGATCATCAGGGTGCTGCTGGTCGACGACCACCAGGTGGTCCGCCGCGGTCTGCGTACGTTCCTGGAGATCCAGGACGACATAGAGGTGGTCGGCGAGGCGGCCGACGGCGCGGAAGGAGTGGCCAGGACCGAGGAGCTCCACCCCGACGTCGTCCTGATGGACATCAAGATGCCCGGCACCGACGGCATCGAGGCGCTGCGCAGGCTGCGCGAGCTGGAGAGCCCGGCCAAGGTCCTCATCGTCACCAGCTTCACCGAGCAGCGCACGGTGGTCCCCGCGCTGCGCGCCGGAGCCTCCGGTTACGTGTACAAGGACGTCGACCCGGACGCGCTGGCCGGCGCGATCCGCTCGGTGTACGCGGGCCACGTCCTGCTCCAGCCGGAGGTCGCGGGGGCCCTGCTCGCCCAGGAGGACTCGGGCAGTGGCACGGGCCGGGGGAGCACCCTCACCGAGCGGGAGCGGGAGGTGCTCGGGCTGATCGCCGACGGCCGCTCCAACCGGGAGATCGCGCGAGCGCTGGTCCTCTCCGAGAAGACCGTCAAGACGCACGTATCGAACATCCTGATGAAGCTCGACCTCTCGGACCGGACCCAGGCGGCCCTGTGGGCGGTGCGACACGGGGCGGCGGGCTGACCTGCGCCGAAGTGGACCGTCTCTCTCCGGGCTGAGATTCATACTGTCGGGTGTATGTCACCCGGACGGCGCAACCTGCTCGGCCCCGGGGCGTTCTCCAGGGTGCTGCGGCGGTCGGCCGCAGCCACGCTAGGAGGATCCTGAAGTGAAGAACCTGAAGAAGGCCGCTGCCGTCACCATGATCGCCGGCGGGATCATCGCCGCCGGCGCGGGCGCCGCCTCCGCCACCGGACACGGCGCGGGTGCCGGCGGTGTCGCGGCCCACTCCCCGGGCGTGGTCAGCGGCAATGTGATCCAGGTCCCGGTGGACGTCCCGGTCAACGTGGTCGGCAACACGGTCAACGTGATCGGCCTGCTCAACCCGGCCTTCGGCAACCTCGGCCTGAACGGCTGACCGACCCGCGGCCGGCTGACCGGCGCCACGGTCACACCTCGCCGGACGGGCGCATCGAGCCCGTCCGGCGACCCCGCCGCCCGCCCGACCGCTCCCGCTCACCGCTCCCGCTCGCGCTCCTCCACATACGCGTTGTACGCGGCGACCTGCGCCCGCCGGGCCACCCGCTCCACCGGTCTCAGCGCCTCGCCCCTGGCCGCGATCTCCGAGGCGCTCACCGCCCCACCGTGCCCGTTCTCGTACGCCACCGAGATCAGCAGCCCCACCCGCTGCGCCAGCTCCAGCACCCGCACCGCCCGCGGCGGATAACCCGGAGCCAGCACCTCGCGCCCCCGCTCCGCCCGCGCCCGGTACGCGTCCACCGCCGCATCCGCCACCGGCCCCGAACCGGCCACGTCCAACCGCGACAGCACCGCCGTCGCGTCCCGCAACGCCTCGGCGAGCTCCCGCTCCGCCTCGCCCAGCGACGGCACATCGGCCGGCGGCGCCTCCCGCACCGCCAGACAACGCCACACCACCTCGATGTGCAGATCCCCGGCCGGCCCCACCTCACGCACCTCGGGAACCAGCCCGTACGGCGCACCGAAGGCCACCACCGCCTCCTCGGCCTCCAGCGCCCGCGCGTTGAAGTCCGGCGGACCGCTCAGCCCCAGCGGATGGCCCGGCGCCGGCAGCGCCACCCGGAAACCCGTCACCCCCAGACCCCGCAGCCGGCCGAGCGCCAGCGTGAGCCCGACCGGCCCCGCCTCGCCCGGCAGCCCCTCGACGCGGTGCACCGCGTCCTCCCCGACAATGGCGAGCGCCGCCTCGTCCGGCGACACCAGTCCCGCCAGAAGCGCGTTTCCCCAAGCGGCCAACAGCCCTGAGCGTGGTTCCGAAAGCATGGGAACACCCTAGGGAACGGACCCGGGGGCTGTCGTCACTCGGGCCCAGCGCCGGGAGCACTCGCGCGGTGGCGTAGATTTCCCTGGGAGCTGTGCCCACAGGTACCGACGATCTCGACACTGCATGGGGAGACAACGCGCCATGAGCGATGTACTGGAGCTGGTGGACGTATCCGTGGTCCGCGACGGACGCGCTCTGGTGGACGACGTCTCCTGGTCGGTCAAGGAGGGGGAGCGCTGGGTCATCCTCGGCCCCAACGGCGCCGGCAAGACCACCCTCCTCAACATCGCGTCCAGCTACCTCTTCCCGAGCACCGGTACCGCCAAGGTCCTCGGCGAGCAGCTCGGCGGCGTCGGCACCGACGTCTTCGAGCTTCGCCCCCGCATCGGCATCGCGGGCGTCGCCATGGCCGAGAAGCTGCCCCGGCGCCAGACCGTCCTGCAGACGGTGCTCACCGCCGCGTACGGCATGACCGCCACCTGGCACGAGAACTACGAGGCCGTCGACGAGGAGCGCGCCCGCGCCTTCCTCGACCGGCTCGGCATGACCGAGTACCTCGACCGCAAGTTCGGCACCCTGTCCGAGGGCGAGCGCAAGCGCACCCTGATCGCCCGCGCCATGATGACCGACCCCGAACTGCTGCTCCTCGACGAGCCTGCGGCAGGACTCGACCTCGGCGGCCGCGAGGACCTGGTCCGGCGCCTCGGCCGGCTGGCCCGCGACCCGTACGCCCCCTCCATGATCATGGTCACCCACCATGTCGAGGAGATCGCCCCCGGGTTCACCCACGTCCTGATGATCCGCCAGGGCAAGGTGCTCGCCGCGGGCCCCATGGAGACCGAACTCAGCTCCCGCAACCTCTCCCTCTGCTTCGGACTGCCGCTCGTCGTCGAGCACACCGGCGACCGCTACACGGCCCACGGACTGCCGCTCTCGTAACCGCCGCCGGCACGGACTCCCGGCCGTAACGGGCGCAGCGACCGGCTTGCGCCCTGTCCGCGAGGGCGTTCGCGGTTCTACCATGGCCCCGTGGACATCGATGCGTGGGTGTGGTGGCTGATCGGCGCGGTGGGACTGGGCATCCCACTCGTCATGACTGCGATGCCCGAGTTCGGCATGTTCGCCGTCGGAGCGGTCGCAGCGGCTGTCGTCGCGGCACTCGGCGGCGGCATCGTGGCCCAGGTGCTGGTGTTCGTCGTGGTCTCCGTGGCACTCGTCGCGGTGGTCCGTCCGATCGCCGCCAGACACCGTACCGACCGGCCCCGACTCGCCACCGGTATCGACGCGCTGAAAGGCCGTCAGGCGGTCGTCCTGGAGCGGGTCGACAGCGGCGGCGGCCGGATCAAGCTGGCCGGCGAGATCTGGTCCGCCCGCGCACTCGACGAGGGCCAGAGCTTCGATCCCGGCCAACAGGTCGATGTCGTCGACATCGACGGAGCCACGGCAGTCGTCATGTGACCGAACCACCCACAAGGCAGAGCGCGTTCTGTCAGACTCGATGTCGATCATCATGAGATCGGGGCCGGTACAGCTTCCGGCCCCTCCCGCGAACTCGACCTCGATCATCGCGATCCGTCGGCAACCGAAGGGCAACGAGGAACACGATGCAACCGATCATCATCGTTCTGATCATTCTGGTGGTGCTCGTCTTCATCGCCCTGATCAAGACGATCCAGGTCATCCCGCAGGCCAGCGCCGCCATCGTGGAGCGCTTCGGCCGCTACACCCGCACGCTCAACGCGGGCCTGAACATCGTCGTTCCATTCATCGACTCCATCCGCAACCGCATCGACCTCCGTGAACAGGTCGTGCCGTTCCCGCCCCAGCCGGTGATCACCCAGGACAACCTGGTCGTCAACATCGACACCGTCATCTACTACCAGGTGACCGACGCGCGGGCCGCGACCTACGAAGTCGCCAGCTACATCCAGGCGATCGAGCAGCTCACCGTCACCACCCTCCGCAACATCATCGGTGGCATGGACCTGGAGCGGACCCTGACCTCCCGCGAGGAGATCAACGCGGCCCTGCGCGGCGTCCTCGACGAGGCCACCGGCAAGTGGGGCATCCGCGTCAACCGCGTCGAGCTCAAGGCGATCGAGCCGCCCACCTCCATCCAGGACTCGATGGAGAAGCAGATGCGCGCCGACCGTGACAAGCGCGCCGCGATCCTCCAGGCCGAAGGAACGCGACAGTCCGCGATCCTCACCGCGGAGGGCGAGAAGCAGTCCGCGATCCTGCGCGCCGAGGGTGAGGCCAAGGCATCGGCCCTGCGCGCCGAGGGCGAGGCCCAGGCGATCCGTACGGTCTTCGAGTCGATCCACGCCGGCGACCCGGACCAGAAGCTCCTCTCGTACCAGTACCTCCAGATGCTCCCGAAGATCGCCGAGGGAGACGCCAACAAGCTCTGGATCGTGCCCAGCGAGATCGGCGACGCCCTCAAGGGCCTCAGCGGTGCCTTCGGCAACCTCGGCAACGGCGTCCCCGGCTTCGACACCAGCAAGGAACGCCGGGAACAGCCCCCGGTCGACTGACGCGTACACGCCCCGTGCATGATCAATGCACCAAGCACCGATCATGCACGGGGGGTACGCAATGAACACCTGGGAGATGCTCGCCGTCTTCGTCGCGGGCATCAGTGCAGGCACGATCAACACGATCGTCGGCTCGGGAACGCTGATCACCTTCCCCGTGCTGCTCGCCACCGGCCTTCCCCCGGTCACGGCGACCGTCTCCAACGCCCTCGGCCTGATACCCGGTTCCGTCAGCGGCGCCATCGGCTACCGCGAGGAACTCAAGGGACAGGGCCGCCGCGTACTCAAGCTCGCCGTCGGCGCCCTCATGGGCGGCCTCACCGGTGCCACCCTCCTGCTGGCCCTGCCCTCGACGGCCTTCGAGACCATCGTGCCGATCCTGGTGGCCCTGGCTCTGGTCCTGGTCATCCTGCAACCACGCATCAGCAAAGCGGTCCAGCGCCGGCGCGAGCACACCGGCACCCCCGCCCGTCCCGACGGCGGACCGCTGCTGTTCGTCGGCCTGATGCTCGCCAGCGTCTACGGCGGCTACTTCACCGCCGCCCAGGGGATCATCTACCTCTCCCTGATGGGCATGCTGCTCGACGACACCATGCAGCGCCTCAACGCCGTCAAGAACGTCCTGGCCGCCGTCGTCAACAGCATCGCCGCGCTCTTCTTCCTCTTCGTCGCGCACTTCGACTGGACGGCCGTCGTACTGATCGCGGTCGGATCCGCGCTGGGTGGCCAGATCGGTGCCAGGATCGGCCGCCGCCTCAGCCCCACCGTGCTGCGCGTCCTCATCGTCGCGGTCGGCACGGCCGCCATCGTCCAGCTGCTGCTCCGCTGACACGGCGAAGCCCGCCTCCCCACGGAGACGGGCTTCACCCCGACGAAATGCGTACACCGCCTACGCTGCGGTGCCCTCCAGCCACTCCGGCAGCGCCGACCGGTCACCGGACCCCATCGCCAGCAGCATCGCCTGCGCGGGAGACGGCACGAACGGCTGGCGCAGCAGCGGCATTCCCGCCTGCTCCGGCGTCCGGGCCGCCTTGCGGTGATTGTCCTCGGCACAGGACGCCACCGTGTTGAGCCAGGCGTCCTGACCCCCCTGGGCACGCGGCACCACGTGGTCGACGGTGCTCGCCCGCCGCCCGCAGTACGCGCACCGGTGCTGGTCCCGTATCAGCACACCCCTCCGGGACCAGGGGGCATGTCTTCGGAACGGCACCCGTACGTACCGGCAGAGCCTGATCACCCGGGGCACCGGAATGTCCACGGCGGCACCACGCATGCGGAGATCGGGATGCGACTGCTCGACGACGGCCTTGTCCTGAAGAATCAGCACCACCGCACGATTCAGCGTCACCGTCGACAGCGGCTCGAAGCTCGCATTCAGTACCAGCGTGTCCCGCATCTCGCCCACCTCCCGTGTGCCGGCCGCCCCCTGGCAGGCCCGGATCAACTCTGGCCGGGCGAGCCGTGATGGACAACGCAATAAAAAATGCCCTGCCCTGATCTCTCCAGGACCAGGGCAGGGCAAACAGCAGGGGAACTCTCGGCTCACCGGGTACTAGGCGGGACCGGTGTACTCGCCGATCAGCTGAGCACGGCCCAGCGTGTGGAACCGCAGGTTGAAACCGACGACCGCGGGCGACGCGTC
Organism: Streptomyces sp. NPDC047917; assembly: GCF_043204345.1. Lineage (NCBI taxonomy): Bacteria > Bacillati > Actinomycetota > Actinomycetes > Kitasatosporales > Streptomycetaceae > Streptomyces > Streptomyces sp. NPDC047917. The sequence continues at coordinate 2,380 of NZ_JBIDCA010000005.1, read as the reverse complement.
ACTGTCGACACCCAGCTTCTCGGTGTCCACCGCGTACACCGTGAACACGTAGCGGTGGTTCTCCCCGGCGGGCGGAGCGGCACCGCCGAAGTCCTTCGAGCCGTAGTCGTTACGGGCCTGGACGGCGCCGGCAGGCAGCCCCTCGGACTTCCCGCCGCCCGCACCGGCCGGCAGTTCCGTGACCGACGCCGGGATGTCGAAGAGCACCCAGTGCCAGAACCCGCTGCCGGTGGGGGCATCGGGGTCGAAGCAGGTCACGGCGAAACTCTTGGTCTGCGCGGGGAATCCCTCCCACCGCAGCTGCGGCGAGGTGTTCCCGGCAGCGAACACCTGAGCGTCCGCCAGCACGGCACCGGGGGCGAGATCCTCGCTCGCCACGGTGAACGACGGCACCTCCGGATGGAAGTCGTGCGGCAGCGGCGCCCTCTTCGGCTCGGTCACGTCAGCACCTCTCCTGATCGCTCTCCTGCTGTCAGCAGGTCTCCCACCGACCCTAGAGCCAGTTGCGCTGACCGCCGACCTGCGCCAGCCACTGATTGAGGTACGCCGCCCAGTCAGTCCCCTGGTAGTCGTGCAGCCCGACCTTGAACGAGCGGTAGGAGTCGCTGCCCTCGCTGAAGAGGCCCGACTTCTTGTCCATCTCCAGGACGACGTCCATCTCACGGTCGTCCGCGACGAACGTCAGCTCCACCTGGTTCAGCCCGCGGTACTGCTGCGGCGGGAAGAACTCGATCTCCTGGTAGAAGGGCAGCCGCTGACGCGTACCGCGAATGTGACCGCGCTCCATGTCCGCGCTGCGGAAGCCGAAGCCGAGCCGGCCGAAGGCGTCGAGGATGGCCTGCTGGGCCGGCAGCGGGTGCACGTTGATCGGGTCCAGGTCGCCTGAGTCCAGCGCCCGCGCGATCTCCAGCTCCGTGGTCACGCCGATGTTCATGCCGTGCAGGTGCTGACCGGCGAACATCGTGATCGGCGTCTCCCACGGAATTTCGAGCCCGAAGGGTACGACGTGCACGGCACCGGCCCGCACCTCGAACGCGCCGCCGAGGCGCAGCTTGGTGAACTCGATGTCCTGCTTGGTCTCCGTGTCGTTGCCCTCGACCTCGACCCGGGCCTGGAGGCCCACGGAGAGTCCCTCGATCTGCTGATCCACGGAACCGCCCTGGACCCGCACCTCGCCCTGGACGACCCCACCCGGTACGACGTTGAGCTCGGAAAGCTCGGTCTCCACCGAAGCGCCACCGGCACCCATGCTCGCGAGCAGCCGCTTGAAGCCCATGTTTACTCCTCCTTGGTCCTGACCCCTAGATACGCGCCACGACCGTAGTCGGTTCCCGGTACCCTCGACCGCCATGATCGAGGGCTTGGACCGTACGCCGCTGACACGTGACTTCTTCGACCGCCCCGTACTGGACGTGGCACCCGACCTCCTGGGCCGGACCCTGGTGCGAGCCACACCGGACGGACCCATCGAGCTCCGCCTCACCGAGGTGGAGGCGTACGCCGGCGAGATCGACCCCGGCTCGCACGCCTTCAGAGGCCGCACCGCACGCAACAGCGTCATGTTCGGACCGCCCGGCCACGCGTACGTCTACTTCACCTACGGCATGTGGCACTGCCTCAACCTGGTGTGCGGCCCCGAGGGCTGGGCGAGCGGGGTCCTGCTCCGCGCCGGCGACATCCAGGTCGGCGCCGAACTCACCCGCGACCGTCGGAACTCGGCCCGCAACGACAGGGAACTGGCCAAAGGCCCGGCCCGACTGGCCACCGCCCTCGACGTCGACCGCGCACTGAACGGCACCGACGCCATCGCCCACCCCGGCGCCTCGCTGTCCGTACTGCACGGCACCCCGCCCCCATGCGACCAGGTACGCAACGGTCCCCGCACCGGAGTGGGCGGCGACGGCGCCACACATCCCTGGCGATTCTGGATCGACGGTGACCCCACGGTGAGCCCCTACCGGGCCCATGTGCCACGTCGACGCGCAACTTGACTCGCCCTTGAGGGGCGCCTAATGTAGTCCGAGCCGCTTGAGACGGGTGCTGTTTTCGATGAGGTCCACCGGACCGCATCCGAAGCATCCCTGAGCGGCCAACCACTACCTACGAATCACCCTGGCGGGTGCGAATTCGGCATGCCGTAATTCAATCCCCTCGGCTCGATTATGAGTCGCCAAGGAAATCGGCTAATGTAGTGGACACGCCGAAAGGCAAGGCCACTCCAAAGGCCACCGGAATTCAAATTCGGACCGGAAACGGAACGAAAAAGAGTCTGGTAAGGTTGGAACCGCCGGAAAGGGAAACGCGAAAGCGAAGAACTGGAAAGCGAAAAGCAGGATCCCGCTTCGACCGGGAATCGGACACGAAAGAGTCTGATAGAGTC